>JBFXKO010000072.1:0-2610 GCA_050173715.1 Sedimentibacter sp. | reverse complement strand
CCTTGGAGTGTTATATCAAACGAAAGTAGTATATCCTATAGGAATATAAAATCGGACACATTGAACAGGGAAGTAAACATAAACTTCTATAATGTTATTATAAGGTTTTATAAGTTTTACGTAACGGCATCGGAGAAGGCTTAAACATGAATTTAAGATTTAGCATTATTAACATATTTATCTAAAATAGCTAAAATCTTTGTATACTATAAAATAAAAATATGCAAACAATATGTTCATAAGCAATAGTTAATATAACTTGTTGCTTTTAAAATAGAAGCCGGCATTTATTGCGGTTCAGTATTTTCTAAAGAAAATAATTCGATTTTAAAAGATCCTCTTGAAATGTTTCATTTCTTAAATGGATAAACAAAAAATATCGAAATCTGGACTGGAATATTGCCGGTTTTTTTATAAAAAAAAGGATGTTAAACATCCTTTAATTTTATTTTATTATTTGTTCAATGCTTCTAACAAATGCTCTAAATTCATGCCATGAACAGCTGCTGCTTCCTCTAATGTTTCCATTTGAGCGCCTGGGCATCCTACACATCCCATACCATGAGCCATCAATATTTCTGCAGCTTCTGATTTAGCTTGTATAACTTCACGAATAACCATATCTTTAGTTATAGCCATGATTTGCCTCCTTATAAATATTATCTACATTATACAATATAAAAAATAGATATTCAATAAAAATAAATATAACTTATTAAATTAAATGTCCCCGGCTTCTATAGGCGGTGGGTTACCAGTGAGGGTTCAATCTCCCATTAAAATCGTTGAATGACGGGCAAAGCCCTTATTGAAAAATTACCAACGTATTCCTGCATTAAATGGCTAAATACTGTTTGAATCAAATTATGATGTGTGATATAATTTTAAAAAACATTAAGATATTTTAATAAAATGTTAATTTTTAGAATAAAAATTGAACATTTAGCAGCAAATAAAGGAGATAACTATGCAACGTGAATATAATGAAAGAATAAGTTATGTAAAAAAATGCATAGAAAAAAAGAGCAAGTTAAATTTACTTTTAAAGCAGACTGAACAGGATATGATAAGAGAAAAGCTTTTGTTAAATAAATTGTCAGATGAGCTTCAAAAGGAAAATGAAGATGTTTTAAAACTGGAATCATCAAATATTACTTCATTGTTTTACACCATTTTAGGAGCAAAGGAAGAAAGACTTGAAAAGGAAAGACAGGATTTATTAAAAGCCAAGTTGAAATACGACCAATGCAAAAATAATGTTGATTATTATGCCAGAGAAACAAAAAGACTGGTTGATGAACTTTCACAGGTTGAAATATGTGAAACAGAATATGAGGATTTAATAAATAAAAAGCTTGAGGCTATTAATTTTGAGGACAAGGTAACAAGCGAAGAGCTTAAGTTATTAATAAGACGAAAAGAAAACATGAAGGCTAACATAACAGAAATTGACGAAGCTATTAAAGCAGGAGAAGAAGCCTTAGAATCCATTGAAAAAACCATAAATGAGCTGGAGAGCGCAGAAGGTTGGGGATTTGCAGATATTTTAGGCGGAGGCTTAATCACTACTGCAATAAAATACGACCACATAGACGAAGCAGGACGTCATGCTGAGGAAACACAGCGCACATTGGGTAGGTTTAAAAGAGAAATGTCTGATATTAAAATGATAACAGGCACTGAAATTGCAATAGGAACATTTGAAACATTTGCTGATTACTTTTTTGACGGCTTAATATTTGATTGGGTTGTGCAATCTGAAATTGGAAAATCTCTAGATGCAGTAAAAAATACTAAAAATCAGATAGACAAGGCAATGTCCAAGCTATATGAAGAAAAAGTAACAGAAGAATTTATGATTAAACAATTAGAAGAGCAAATTAAAAATATAATTGAAAATGCATAATACTAACTGCCTGGAGTACAGGCAGTTTTATTATCATTAAGCCTCTTAATTTTGTTTATATTAACATAAAGTGGGTATAATTAATATGCAACAAAAATTTATTTTATGGAGGGCGAATATGAAAAAAATACTTGTTCCAGTTGACGGATCACCTGTATCAAAAGTGGCAGCTGAAAAGGCTGTTGAATTGGCAAATATATATAAGAGCAAATTAATATTCATTTATGTGGTGGATACACGCGGTATATATACATATGATGTTGGCGGTATAGTAAGCGTTCCTTTTAATTATCCAAAAATTACTGAGGAATTAATCCAGGTTAAATCAAAATTTTTAGATGACTTTGTTTCATTATTCGGTATCAAGGATGAAGATGTTGAAAAAGTTGTATTGCATGGAGAGCCTTCTGATAAAATATTAGAATATACTTATAAAGAAAAATGCGATATGATTATAATGGGCAGAAGGGGATACTCCAGAATAAAAAGATTTTTTGTTGGCTCTGTAACACAAAGGGTTATTGCAGATGCTCCATGTCCTGTATTGATTATGAACAGTGAAAATGAATAAGATTAGGTTACTATTCACAGTTAAAAAATAAAAGAACAGATTTAACATTAAAATAACCTGTAAAATCTGTTCTTTTTACCTAATTTTTTGTATTACAATAAGTGGTGATTACTCACCGCTGTTAGAAGCAAAA
>JBFXKO010000071.1:0-2677 GCA_050173715.1 Sedimentibacter sp. | reverse complement strand
CTACTGCATGGTCAATATCAGATGATGTTAAGGAAAAGTATAGTAGCAGAGGCTTCTATTTTGATGAAGACAGAGAATTGCTTGACAAAATTGTTCATACAAAAAATGAATAAAAGTTATTACAAGTAATAGCAATGTAACTATCTAAAATTTTAAAGTGAGGTAAGAAGATGAATAAAGAAAATATGATTCATAAGCCTATTAAACCTATTACTGCAAAAGTATCTCAGTATGGAATCGATCCAACATTAGTAAAAACTAGAGTAGCAGAGTTACCAAACATGGTATCAGTAAAATTACAGGAGTTATTTCCGGATTTACCAGATATTATTTATCCATCTCCAGAGGGAGTAGATGGTATTGCCGAAGTTTATAAAGCAGCGGTTAACTCTTTGAGAAATGTTGATATGAGCAAAATTAAGCCTGAAGATTCAGTTAATATTTTAGCTTCTCATCACGGGTTTACTCTTTATGGAGGGCAGCCTTATGCAGAACTGTTAAAAGCGATAAAAGATGTGGTAGAAGAAAAGACAGGATGCAAAAACATTCGTTTGCGTGCCGGAGTGGGTATGAGATTTAGAGAAACTGAAGAATATATCAAACGCTATAATCTAGACACATACTTCAAAGGCAAGGCAATCGGTATAGCACCTGTTGATGAAGGAATTCCAATAGAAACTGAAATTGGAACTTTATATGGTTTGAAAAAGGCATATGATGCTGATTGGATTATACATGCTCATCATACGGACGTAAGAGAAGTTCATTTCCACAGACAAGTTGATAAAGCTGTTAAACCTTTCGGTATGTCTTATTCGAGATGTGAAACTCGTAGTACATATCATCAAAATCTTGGACCTAGAGCGGCAAACTTTACTGCCAGAGCTATTTTTGACTCAGAGTTTGTTCAAAGCAAATTTGCATTTGCCTCATTCTTAAATGTTGGACCTCATGGAATTATTGATGTGGATTCTGATACGGATTTGTATGCATTGAATGATCGTGCCACTTTCTTAGGGTGTCAATATTACGGTAAAATAATGACATTGTTTGGAGAAATTGATGAATGTATAGCTGTTTTGGACTTTCCGTGTCCAGTTCCATATGTATTTTCAGCTGGAGTTATATACGCTAATTTTACTGGCGCAAACACAGATTTATATGATATGGAAACTCCTTTGCCACCGTACACTTGGTACACAGAAGCATTCTATAATAGAACAGACAAACCGATGTTAGAAGATATACCACCTATGAATCCTTCGATAAAAATGTGTGTTCATAATTATGCATGGCTTGGATATCCATCTGCATTCTTTTCAAAACACATACCTACGGTAGTTGTTGGGCAAGAGCAATCAGATTTATTTGATACAGATCCATTAAATATGGAATATATGGATTATGCTACAGTTATTAAAACAACAGAAGGAGCAATGAACTTTGCATACAATGCAACAGGAACAGACAAAGTTTTAATATTTGACGGAGCAATGGCAAGTATTAATATAAGTCGTTCTTTAGCAGATTTATTAATTGAAAAGGCGCCTGAAGTAAGTGAAAAAGTAGATAAAGTACTTCTTCCTAAATGGCTAAAACAAAGAGGCGTTGATATTTCAATTTTGAATAAATTGAAGAAGTAATTCAATTATTATTTCAAATTTCATGAATGAAATATTGAAAGGAGACATTATTATGAGTGAAGTTACAAAGAAATCAAGTATTATTGAAAAGGGTCCTGGATTTTCTTCAGGATTAAAGGATTTAAAGAAAAATCTTAACACTAAAACAATTACAGCAGGATTTGTTGCAGCAGTCTTCGGTTGTACGGGACCGGCACTTGTAGTTATCAATGCAAGTGCAGCAGCAGGCTACACAACAGAACAAACGATTTCTTGGTTATTTGGTATTTACTTTTTTGGCGGACTAATCAGTTTTATAATGTCATTATATTATAAAATGCCAATTGTCGGTGCGTTTTCAATTCCGGGAGCATCCATGCTTGCAACAGCATTAGTTGGTTTTTCATTTAATGAAGCTGCAGGTGCATTTATTATTGCCGGAGTAATTGTCCTTATATTAGGGCTGACAGGTTTTATTGGCAAAGCTATGAAGTTTTTGCCACTTCCAATAGTAATGGGTATGATAGCGGGAGTAATGCTTAGATTTGGTACAGGCATTGTTACTTCGACCATGACGTTACCAATTATTTGCGGTTCCGCATTATTAGGGTTCTTTCTAATTCGAAAGATATCAAAAAATTTCTCACCAATACTTGCTGCGTTAATTTTCGGAGTAGTAGCAATGGTGGCAACAGGTGGATTTAATGCAGAATCATTTGAAATTAAATATATAGCACCACAACTAGTAATTCCTGCTTTTAATGTAGCAACAATTTTATCTGTTTCTGTTCCGCTTGCTGCATTGGTAATTGGTGCTGAAAATGCTCAGGCGATAGGAGTATTAAGAGGACAAGGTTATAAAGCGCCTGTTAATGGAATGACTATCATAAGCGGAATTGGTGGAATTCTTTCGGGGTTAGTTGGAGCACATAATGCTAACATTGCAGGACCTATGACAGCAATTTGTTCATCATCTGAAGCAGGTGATGATAAATCAGGACGTTTTGGAGCTGCATTTGCAAACGGAGTATTCTTCATGTCATTTGGTTTAGTTG
>JBFXKO010000070.1:0-2763 GCA_050173715.1 Sedimentibacter sp. | reverse complement strand
TCTATATCAAAAACCTTCAGGGAGATATCATAGAGATCGTTGATGCATCGGGGACCTCGGTAGCAAAATACAGATACGATGCGTGGGGAAATATTATCTATCAGTGGGACAGTGGATTGGGTATAGCCAATGCCAATCCATATCGCTATCGAAGCTATCGGTTCGACAGTGGGACAGGACTTTACTATCTGAACGCAAGGTATTATGATCCGAGCATTGGCAGATTCATCAGTGCGGATTCGATTAACTATTTGGATCCCTCAAGCGGACAGGGGTTAAACCTCTATGCTTATTGTGGAAACAATCCAGTGATGTATGTAGACATAAGCGGATATGCACCTGAGTGGTTAAAAGATATCATTGCTGGAGTAGTCGTTACAGTTATTGTTGTTGCTTTAGTTGTCGCAGCTATTTCAACCGGTGGAACGGCAGGAATAGTTATGATGTCAGTTGCTGGCGGAATTGGTTTTGGGGCCGTAAATGAAACATCAATTGCTATAGAAAATGGGACTAGCATTGCTGCTGGAATATATGGTGGAGCTCTAAAAGGTGGAGCTCAAGGATTGGCTGTAGGATTAGGGATAATTTCAGGCGCAGGGTTAATCTCTTCTGGTTGGGGAATTATTGCATTTGGAACATCCTTAGCAGTTAACTACGGTGCTGGATATGGAAAATATGGTATTGATTGTTACTATAATGGTTATGATTGTAACGCTGATTTTGCATATACTATAGGGATGAAACAAATGGTTTCTTCTATGTTTGCATTCGGTACAGGTTTTCTTATTGGTGCGTCAGGTTTTTATTCTATACCAGGACAGAAGTTAGGTTTAGATAATCAAATAGTCTATAAAGCAGTTGAATATTTATTTAAAGGCATATACTATTTACCTATAGATTATATTATACAAATGATGTAGAAAAGAAGGGTAACTATATGAAGCTAAGAATCAAATCATACAATAGACATATTTTATTACCTACAATACTTTTCTTGATCATATTTGGAGTAATTAATTTAATTATTTTATACGCTAATATAAGTGGAATAATGGACATAAAAAAAGACCTTGGTATGTTTTTAACAACAGGTGTAATATTCTTGGTTTTAGCATTTATATTTATTTATTTTAAAGTGATTCAAGCAAAGTATTTTGTGTTTACAAAAAACAAAATATTCATATACATAAAAGAAAAAATTATTAAAGTAATAGAAGTAGATAAAATACAGTCGATGAATTACTATCCTTTTAGGATACATTATTTTATTACAATATACTTAGGAGCATTAAAAGAAGGTGGTGCATGGAAAATCCACATTAAAGATATAAAAGGTACAAAATATGAAATTGCGTTTATAAGTGAAAAAGATGCACTCGTCTTAAAAGAAAAGTTATACCCTGAATTATTAGTTATTAAATACGCTAATTCTAAGAGAATATAAGTCTATGATTTTATGTATGGATTGTTGATTTTCAGATAAAGGCCTAATTTTTACAAGTATTTTAGAGTTTTTTATACAAGTTGCGGTTATGCCTAACCACATTACTCCAGTGATGTACCTGGATAGCGACGGAAATAGCCCAACATGGTGGAATCCATTTACTTGGAGCAATGAAGCGAAAATAATAGCGGGTATAGTGATAATTGCAGGGTTAGCAATAGCAACTGTTGCAACCGGTGGTGCCGCAGGAGGAGTTGTAGGATTTATACTTGCTGGAGCTTTCAAAGGAGCGGCGATTGGCGCAGTTTCAGGAGGCTTAATATCTGGTGCAATCGGAGGATTAACATCAGGAAGTTGGGAAGGATTTGTTGATGGATTTTCAACGGGATTCATGACAGGCGCATTCATTGGAGGAGTCACAGGTGCAGCATCGAATGCCATTAAAGTAGGACAAGCTGCAAAACTATGGCAATCTGGTACAAGTGTTAGAACAGCTACGCCATTTAAAACAATGGTTCATCACTATAAAATACATGGGCAAGGATTTGGAAATATTGTAAATTATTCGAATCAAGCATCAAATTTTGCAGTAAGAAATGCCAACTCGTTGAGTTTTGTTGCTAGGAACCAAGCATTAACTCCACACTGGACCTGGATAGGTAAAGCAGGAATGAATGGTCATTTTTCATCAGCAGGTAAGGTATTGACATTTTGGCTTTAAAGGAGCATGTAATAATGGAAAAACTATCAAAATTTGAGTTATTAGCGTTAAAGGCATATCTTGAATTGCCTGTTCGAAAATTACTTAATCATCAATTTGAACTGGAAGAGGATTACATTGCTGAACATGTAATGGGGTTTATTAGAGGCGAGAGATTCGACAAGGAATTTACAGCTTTCTCTAAAGAAGAACTTGAAATAATAAATCCTATAATTTCTAAGAACATTAGCAATGATGATGGCAAGGACTTATTGACTGCATTCTTGTTAACAAAACTTGTGTGTAATATTATGAATAAATACAAAAAATAACAAGAAATTAAAGGCTATTTTTAGGGTTTTCAAAGTTTAGTTTTTCATCGCGTGTAACGTGGTTATGTTAATAGCCACGTTACAGCTGCTTTACAGTCAATGGAGTAGACACAGAGAGTAAGATATTATCTACTGCCCTTTATAAAATAATAAAAAACTTAGAGATAATTCCTAATCTTAATATACAAAAAAGTGTTAAGTAGAATCTTCTACCAACACCTTTTATCTATCTATTAACTAGGCATTTTCAATAATTGCTGTAATAGGAATTAATAAAAACGCTAACC
>JBFXKO010000069.1:0-2942 GCA_050173715.1 Sedimentibacter sp. | reverse complement strand
AGTGAACTTAAGAAATTCAAATACCAATTTGTTTAGAGATAAAGGACGGCTTGAGCCGTATGTGTGGAAACACACAAGTACGGTTCTTAGAGGGGAAAGGGGCTGAAAAGTCCCCTACCTACTCGACAACTAAAAAATATAATAAAGGGGTGATAAGTTATGACCTGGGGTATTGCCGGTGTATCGATTATTTTTAATATAGTATTTGAAATTACAAAATTTATAGCATATGTACTTTTTATAAAAGTGTGTATAACTTATTTGAATAAGAATAAATAAAAGTAATAGTAAGACGTAATCTTCAAATTAAGCGTCGCATTTGTATAATCACCACTTAATAAATGAAAAGAAAAGCAAGCTGTGACTCGGGATATGAAATCACAGCTTTGTACTTTAACCTTATTTCAATAAATATCGTGGTTATGCATTTTACTTTTTAAGTTTTTATTATTTTTGTCCTTTGAATTAAATTTATTCATATAAGCAGGGTATTCAGATCTAGTCATGCTATTATCTATATGAATACCTAATTCATCAGACATTTCCATCTTAAAATTATTTAAAGCCTGTAGAGCTTCAGGAGCTATTTTATTTTTTCTAGTCATATATTTTCCTTTCTGTTGTCAAGATACTACTATTTTTTTCTGAAACATTAAAATTATACATTTAATAGCTCATTATTAATTTTAGGTATTATTCCACATTGTACCTAGTTATACTTTGTGATAAAATTGAATTATCAAATTTAATTAGATAAAAATAAAAAGTATAATTTTTGAAAAGGAGTTTATTATGATAACTGAACTGCAAAATATTATATCAAGCAGCAATAATATTGTGTTTTTTGGAGGAGCAGGGGTCTCTACTGAAAGTGGAATTCCTGATTTTAGAAGCGTAGACGGTTTATATAATGAAAAATACAAATATCCTCCAGAAACAATAATTTCGCATAGCTTTTTCATGAGACATCCTAAGGAATTTTATGATTTTTATATAAATAAAATGATATTTTTGGAAGCGAAACCCAACATGGCTCATATTAAGCTTGCAGAGCTAGAGAAACAGGGCAAGATAAAAGCAATTATTACACAAAATATAGATAATCTCCATCAAATGGCAGGAAGTAAAAATGTTTTAGAGCTGCATGGTTCAGTTCATCGCAATTATTGCATGAAATGCGGTAAATATTTTGATGCAGGATTCATGGTAAAAAGTAAAGGTGTACCAAAATGTTCATGCGGTGGAACAGTAAAACCTGATGTAGTATTGTATGAAGAAGGCTTAAATGAAGAAATACTGGAGAAATCAGTTAATTACATAAGAAATGCAGATGTGTTAATTATTGGCGGTACTTCATTGGTTGTTTATCCAGCTGCAGGGCTCATAAACTATTTCAAAGGCAATAAATTAGTTTTAATAAATAAATCTTCAACACCAATGGACAGAATGGCTGATTTGGTTATAAATGAAAGTATTGGAAATGTTTTTGAAAATATTTAATGGGATGGTAAAAATGAATATTGATAGTATTATTTTTGATTTAGATGGCACTTTATGGAATTCAATAGAAGGGGTTTGTGGCACATGGAAAACAATATTAGCAAATTATCCAAACATAACAAAAGTGGTCACTCCTAAAGACATAGAAGGTTGTATGGGACTTCAAATAAATGAAATAGGCAAAAAATTATTTCCAGATTTAAATGAGGATTTTCAAGTTAAATTAATGAAAGAATGCAGTGATGCAGAGTTGATTTATCTAGGAGAACATGGTGGAATGTTATTCCCTAAAGTAGAAGAAACTCTTGAAAAGTTGTCTAAAAAGTACAAATTATTTATAGTTAGTAATTGTCAGGATGGCTACATACAATGCTTCTTTAAAGCACATAAATTAAATAAATATTTTACTGATTTTGAATGTTCAGGAGTAACTGGATTATCAAAAGGAGAAAACAACAGAATTATAATAGAAAGAAATGAGTTGAAGAGCCCAATTTATGTAGGAGATACTAATACAGATGCAGAGTCAGCAAAAGTGGCAGAAATTCCATTTGTATATGCAAGATATGGCTTTGGCAATGTTGAAGAATATGATTATGTTATAGATAATTTTGAAGAACTATTAACCATACTGATATAAATAATAGAAAAAGAGAAGCATGAATTTAGAACGTGCAGCGTGACAATAACCGCCCTTTTTCATGCCCCATAAATCGACCAAATTCTGCCATATTCTTGAAGAACTTTATTTGCTTAAATTCATGATATCTGATATAATATTTGGGAAAGATATGAAAAGGTTTTGGTAATATATGTATAAATTGAATTAAATTTAAAAATGAAAAATTGTTTTTACGTTATATAATTTCTATATGTTTTTATAAGCATATATAAATAGGGGGAAATTTATGATAAGTAACATATTTCAATTATGCATTTTTAGTTTTATTGGTAGTTTTATACTTTTGTACTTATTATTAAAAATCAATATTGATGATGCTATTTTTACTAGTAGAGGTAAATTATCATTTTTAATATTATTTAGCATTGTTGGCTTTATTTCATATAAGTATTTTAAAAATTATAATATTTTAGTTAATTATGTTCTATTAGTTGTATTAAATATTATATGTTTTAGAAGAACCATAACAAGCTCAATTATTATTTCTACCTTAGTTTATGTTACATTTGGAATAGGAGACATAATTGCAGGAGCTATATTAATGAGTTTTCCTTATATTGATATTGTCGCTATTCAAAGCAATTCATTTTTTTCATTTCTAATATACGTTCTAATTTTTATAATCATTAATATTATGATTGTCACCCAAAAACATGGTAATTAATTGGTAAATAAATTTTATTGAACCTTGAAAAGCATAGGCGTAATGATTAAAATAAAGCTGAAATAAATGATGTAAATTTAGTAATTTATCTTGAAA
>JBFXKO010000068.1:0-3290 GCA_050173715.1 Sedimentibacter sp. | reverse complement strand
ACAGAAGAATTTACACTAGAAGCATCTACAGGTATAAGACCTATGCTCATATCATTTTTTTCAATAGAAGCAATTTCTTCTTTTCCTGTTTGTTTAGAAAATGATACTTTAAATTTATTTGCCTTATTTTCTAATTTATTTGCATTTTTTGTGCTTTCTATAAGGTTGTTATCAATTTCTTTCCATTGATTATCTGAATCCTTATAGTATTTGGCATCCAGGAAGATTTCTTCCGTGAAGCTTCCATCTGGATTTAAATAACGGGTTGAATATTCTGTTCTTTTACTTTTCAGTTCAAGCTTTTGTTTTGGTAATTTATCGGGTATTTCACCAATATCAGCACTAATCAACTTTTTAGGTGATATCTTTTCAGGTTGAGTTGATACTGCATAAACAAAAGAAGTACTAACAATATTAAACAATGTTAGAATAGCTAGTACAAATGAAATGGTTTTAATTAATGTCTTATGCTGTTTTGTCATATATGCTCCCCTTATTATTATTTGATAGCAAACGCTATCATTTGAATTATAATCTCAGGGGGAAGTATATACAATCATATATATTTGGAGATATTAGAAGGGATATTATAAATGAAGAAATTTATGGAAAGTAGACTATCCATCCTCCTATAAGTTACTCGAAATATACAAAAATACATTCTAAAATGTTTCGGTTGATATCGTTAAAATATAAGTAAGCGCTGAATAAAATGCCGTAGTGAAACATCACAAGAAAAATGCTAAAGTAAGCAAACGGAGGTGATGTTAAATTGAGAAAGAAATTCAGTCAGAAGGAAAAACAAGAAATTATCATAAGGTTTAAAAAATCCGGAAAGACAGCTGCGCAATTTGGTAGAGATAATGAAATTTCTGCAGTTAACATCCTAAGATGGATAAAGAAGGATGAAAATAAACCTAGCAATGCAGCAGAAGAATCAGATTCAAATTTCGTGGAAATTAAGAAGGATAGGTTGATTGCGAATTCGGATGATCAGATATTTATCCCTTCAATAGTTTTAGCCTGTAATGGATGTGCCCTTCAAATAGCGGATGGATTTAATCAAGTGACATTAAAAAATATACTTGCAGTGGTAAAAGATTTATGATTGAAACCTTCATTAGAGAAGCAGAACATATTTACATAGCTTGTGGCATAACAGATTTTCGAAAGCAGATGGATACGTTATGTGCAATGGTAATAGATAAATTCAATTTAGATCCATATACAGGAAGCAGCGTATTCATTTTTTGCAATCGAAAAAGAAATGCAATTAAAGTTCTCCGTTTTGAAGATAACGGATTTGTTCTAGCACACAAGAAATTGATTGATGTAGATAAAATGAAATTTCAATGGCCAAGAAATAAAGAAGAAGTAATGGACATAACATTTGAACAAGTAAAATGGCTTTTGCAGGGGTTAAATATTGATCAAAAAACTGCTTTAAAAAAATATAAGTTAAACAAAAATGAAGTTGCTTTTTAATTAGAAATATAGCTTTTAAATATCTTAAGGACATTAGAATTCTAACGTTTTTAAGATATTTTTTGTTGCGCATTCATGCAGTTTATGGTATAATAATATCAAGAAAATCAAAGGAAAATCGATGGATTACGAACAAAGAATAAAGGAACTTGAAGGACAAATAAAACAACTTCAAGAAGAAAATAAACTTAAAGATATTAAGATTGAAAATATGAATCTTACCTTAAATAAATATAGAAAAATGATATTTGGGCCAGGAAGAGAGCGTACACCTGAGAATTTCTCAGTATACGAATCGGACCAATTATCATTGTTTTGTGATGAAGAGGAAAAGCTTACATTAGAAGAGATACAAGAAGCTGTAAAAGAAATTACAGTAAAGCCCCATAAGAGAAAAATAAATAAAGCAGGAATAAGGGAAGATAAACTGAAGGACTTTGATTTTGAAATAGAAGAATATGATATAGACGCTGAAGAAAAATGTGATATTTGTAAAAGTAACCTTGTAAAGGTAGGACGCAAGCTTGTAAGGCAAAGAGTAGAATATATACCTGCAAAACTTGCGGTAGTAAGCGTTTATCAAAATACATATAAATGCACAAGCTGCGGAGATAAGGACAGTGAAAACATAAACGACCACTTTGTAAAAGCAGCAATACCAAGACCGTTATTAAATCATTCCTTTGTATCAGCTTCATTGGCATCACAGATAATATATCAGAAGTATTTCATGGGAATGCCATTAAACAGGCAGGAAAAGTTTTGGTACGACTTAGGACTTGCATTGCCAAGGGGAACAATGGCAAGCTGGTGCAACAAGTTTACAGAGTACTATTTAAAACCGGTGAGAGATCTAATGCATAAAGAAATCTTAGCAGAAAATGAATTGGTGTTAGTGGATGAAACCAGAATGCAGTGTAATAAGGAAAAGGGAAGAACACCAAGTACAAATTCATTTATGTGGGTATTGCACTCTGGAGAAAATGAAGAAAAAAGAGGGGTAATATTCAAGTATAGTCCAAGCCGAAGCTCAGAAGTGGCCAAAAGCATGCTTGAAAACTACAAGGGGATATTTGTAACAGATGGGTACAGCGGTTACAATGCTGTTCCGGAAGCTTTGCACGCCGAATGCTGGGCACATCTTAGGAGAAAACTATTGGACTCCATTCCCTTGGGTGAAAATAAGAAGCCAATAAATGGAACAGCAGCGGAAGAGGGGCTTAAGTATGTAAGGCGTCTGTTCGAAATAGAAGAAGAACTATCAAATATGCCTGATGATGAAAGGCTTGAAAATAGAAATAAATTTTCAAGACCAATTTATGAGGAAATTTTGTCATGGCATGAAAAAACATCCCAGAAAATAATAACCAATGAAAAACTCAAAGAAGCATTAACGTATATTAAAAACCAACATGTGGAGCTAGGTCAATTCCTAAATGACGGGAGAATACCGTTAACTACAAATTTAGTGGAAAGGTCAATAAGACCATTTGCCGTCCACAGGAGGGCTTGGCTGTTTGCCGATACACCTGCAGGGGCCGTATGCAATGCGGTAATGTATTCATTGGTTGAGTCTGCTGGGATTAATAACTTAAACATATTCAAGTACATTGAATATCTGCTTACAGTTCTTCCGCAGCTGGATAACTTAAATGATGAAGAGCAACTTAAACAGTATCTGCCCTGGTCAGAGTCCCTTCCTGCTTCCGTTAGGAGCTCAGTTTCTGAAGTGCTCACAGTAAATAAGGAGCTGTTGGTAAATAAATAACCGTATTATCTATTCTGCTATTATATCAGCTTCCAGC
>JBFXKO010000067.1:0-3409 GCA_050173715.1 Sedimentibacter sp. | reverse complement strand
CAACTAAACCAAATGACATGAAGAATACTCCGTTTGCAAATGCAGCTCCAAAACGTCCTGATTTATCATCACCTGCTTCAGATGATGAACAAATTGCTGTCATAGGTCCTGCAATGTTAGCATTATGAGCTCCAACTAACCCTGCAAGAATTCCACCAATTCCGCTTATGATTGTCATTCCATTAACAGGCACTTTATAACCTTGTCCTCTTAATACACCTATAGCCTGAGCATTTTCAGCGCCAACTACCAATGCAGCAAGTGGAACAGAAACAGATAAAATTGTTGCTACATTAAAAGCAGGAATTACTAATTGTGGTGCTACATATTTAATATCAAATGATTCCGCATTAAATCCACCTGTTGCTACCATTGCTACTACTCCGAAAATTAACGCAGCAAGTATCGGTGAGAATTTTTTTGATACCTTTCGAATTAGAAAGAATCCTAATAATGCTGCACCGCATATAACTGGTAAAGCCATGGTCGAAGTAACAATACCTGTACCAAATCTAAGCATTACTCCCGCTATCATACCCATTACTATTGGAAGTGGTAAGAACTTCATAGCTTTGCCAATAAAACCTGTCAGCCCTAATATAAGGACAATTACTCCGGCAATAATAAATGCGCCTGCAGCTTCATTAAATGAAAAACCAACTAATGCTGTTGCAAGCATAGATGCTCCTGGAATTGAATACGCACCAACAATTGGCATCTTATAATATAATGACATTATAAAACTGATTAGTCCGCCAAAAAAGTAAATACCAAATAACCAAGAAATCGTTTGTTCTGTTGTGTAGCCTGCTGCTGCACTTGCATTAATAACTACAAGTGCCGGTCCGGTACAACCGAAGACTGCTGCAACAAATCCTGCTGTAATTGTTTTTGTGTTAAGGTTTTTCTTTAAATCCTTTAATCCTGAAGAAAAGCCAGGACCCTTTTCAATAATACTTGATTTCTTTGTAACTTCACTCATAATAATGTCTCCCTTCAATATTTCATTCATGAAATATGAATCATGACCACCGGCTCAGCCGGTGGTTTGCTTTAGCCCTATAAGGGCATGTTACCTGCTTGAGCCTTAAGGCTCACTGAATAGTTTGCCAACCGCATATATTTACTCACCACCGCTAAAGCGGTTGGTTACTTGCTTTTCTTTATCTGCTCACCCGTAAACGGGTCCATATATTCTTTCAAACTTATTTGATCATTTGCTATATCCTCCTGAAGCTGGTTTCTTATGTATTCTTCAATTTTTTTTGCATTTTTCCCTACTGTATCTACATAATATCCCCTGCACCAAAAATGTCTATTTCCATATTTATATTTTAGATTAGCATGTCTATCAAATATCATTAAGGAACTCTTTCCTTTCAAATATCCCATTATTTCTGATACGCTATATTTTGGTGGTATCCTCACAAGCATATGTATATGATCTTTACATAACTCAGCTTCAATTATTTCTATCCCTTTTCTTTCACATAAATTTCGTAATATTTTCCCTACGTCTTGTTTAATTTTTCCGTATATTACTTGTCGTCTATATTTTGGCGCAAATATTACATGATATTTGCATTCCCATGTTGTATGTGATAAAGTATTCTTATCCAATTGGATCCTCCTCTGTTGTAATGTGGTTGGCAAACCTACATTATTTTAACATTGGAGGTTTTATTTTTCTACTTGAAGCTAAAGCGTTTTGGTTCCCCCGGCATAGCCGGGGGTTTATTGTATAATATACAATAATGATAATTGAATTACTTCTTCAATTTATTCAAAATTGAAATATCAACGCCTCTTTGTTTTAACCATTTTGGAAGAAGTACTTTATCTACTTTTTCGCTTACCTCAGGCGCCTTTTCAATTAATAAATCTGCTAAAGAACGACTAATATTCATGCCTGCCATTGCTCCGTCAAATATTAAAACCTTGTCTGTTCCTGTTACATTATATGCAAAGTTCATAGCTCCTTCTGTTGTTTTAATCACTGTAGCATAATCCATATATTCCATATTTAATGGATCAGTATCAAATAAATCTGATTGCTCTTTACCAACAACTACCGTAGGTATGTGTTTTGAAAAGAAGGCAGATGGATATCCAAGCCATGCATAATTATGAACACACATTTTTATCGCAGGATTCATAGGTGGTATATCTTCTAACATCGGTTTGTCTGTCCTATTATAGAATGCTTCTGTGTACCAAGTGTACGGTGGCAAAGGAGTTTCCATATCATATAAATCTGTGTTTGCGCCAGTAAAATTAGCGTATATAACTCCAGCTGAAAATACATATGGAACTGGACACGGAAAGTCCAAAACAGCTATACATTCATCAATTTCTCCAAACAATGTCATTATTTTACCGTAATATTGACACCCTAAGAAAGTGGCACGATCATTCAATGCATACAAATCCGTATCAGAATCCACATCT
Source organism: Sedimentibacter sp. (assembly GCA_050173715.1). Lineage (GTDB taxonomy): Bacteria > Bacillota > Clostridia > Tissierellales > Sedimentibacteraceae > Sedimentibacter. The sequence goes on along the minus strand of JBFXKO010000067.1, from coordinate 961 downwards.
ATAATTCCATGGGGTCCTACATTTAAGAATGATGCAAATGCAAATTTGCTTTGAACAAACTCTGAGTCAAAAATAGCTCTTGCAGTAAAGTTTGCAGCTCTAGGTCCAAGATTTTGATGATATGTACTACGAGTTTCACATCTCGCATAAGACATACCGAAAGGTTTAACTGCTTTATCAACTTGTCTGTGGAAATGAACTTCTCTTACGTCCGTATGATGCGCATGTATAATCCAATCAGCATCATATGCCTTTTTCAAACCATATAAAGTTCCAATTTCAGTTTCTATTGGAATCCCTTCATCAACAGGTGCTATACCGATTGCCTTGCCTTTGAAGTATGTGTCTAGATTATAGCGTTTGATATATTCTTCAGTTTCTCTAAATCTCATGCCCACTCCAGCACGCAAACGAATGTTTTTGCATCCTGTCCTTTCTTCTACCACATCTTTTATCGCTTTTAACAGTTCTGCATAAGGCTGCCCTCCATAAAGAGTAAACCCGTGATGAGAAGCTAAAATATTAACTGAATCTTCAGGCTTAATTTTGCTCATATCAATATTTCTCAAAGAGTTAACCGCTGCTTTATAAACTTCAGTGATTCCATCTACTCCTTCTTCAGAGGGATAAATAATATCCGGTAAATCCGGAAATAACTCCCGTAATTTTACTGATACCATATTTGGTAACTCAGCTGCTCTGGTTTTTACTAATGTTGGATCGATTCCATACTGTGATGCTTTTGCAGTAATAGGTTTAATAGGCTTATAAATCATATTTTCTTTATTCATCTTCTTACCTCACTTTAAAATTTTAGATAGTTACATTGCCATCACTTGTAATAACTTTTATTCATTTTTTGTATGAACAATTTTGTCAAGCAATTCTCTGTCTTCATCAAAATAGAAGCCTCTGCTACTATACTTTTCCTTAACATCATCTGATATTGACCATGCAGTAG
>JBFXKO010000066.1:0-3729 GCA_050173715.1 Sedimentibacter sp. | reverse complement strand
TTATACAGAAAGAGTAATTTCTCCCTCTTTTTTTAAGAAACTTAATGTAAATTACGACGATTATATATTTACGCTCAGCAATGACAGAGAGGGTATTTATGTTCTGTTTGGGTTGTATATATGGTAAGGTCACTAACATAATATTAAATATCAATTTTTTCACATGAACGATGGATTAGAAAACAAGTTGTTGATTCTGTTTGCTGCTTTTCTTTTGGTTATCGGCTGTAAGCAGGATTCGGATAAGCCGGTCCGTATTGACTTTGATGCACCTGCAGGACTAATTGGATTAGAACTATCGACATTATTAAGTAACTACGAAATGGTTCAATTGGAAACCAATCAAGAAAGCTTAATTGGTGGAAATGCAAGGGTATGCATAACAGATAAACATATCGTGGTTATAAATCCCGATAAGATTTTGAAATTTGACAGGAATGGTACCTTTGTTAATCCCATAATCTTATTTGGAAAGATAACTAGTCGATAATCAAAATCAATCACTTACTTTAACAATCATTCGAGTATGAAAGACTATAAACTCTTCTTTATTTTATTCCTTTTTCTAACGTGTTCTTGCACACCACAAGAAAAGGTAAATATTTTTGATTTTTCAGAGATCAAGCAAAAAGCAGTTCCTGCAACTTTCAAGACATTAGGTAAATCAGTCTCTTTTATCGCATTAGAGACTACTCTCAATTCTTTTGTGCCAGACGTATGGGGCCTGGCCATTGACAGCAATAATATTTTTGTTTTATCAGCTTCGTCAGGAGTATTTCACTTTAACAGAGATGGTAAATTTATTGGAAAAATTTCTGCCAAAGGTAATGGTCCTCAAGAGTACACAATGATCATGTCAATGGCCCTGGATAGCGAGAACAGGCATGTGTACCTGTATAATATGGATGGTAAGTTGTTGGTTTTCGATTACGACGGATTGTTCGTTAATTCATATATGCTCGAGAAACATATGTTTTCAAAAATGCTAATAAAAAACAATACTTCTTACATATCTGCTTTCAACTTCAACGGAGCTCAAAGCCCGATTTTATATGCATACAGTCTTGACGAAAATAAAGTTCTTACTTACGGAGAGTTGCCCACTTTTTCGTTGCAGGGCTATGATGCCGGAATGAATACTGTTACCAAAGGAATATTTTCATTTAGCGGAGATATTATTGTGCACCCTAATTGTAGTAATATTGTTTACAATTTCGATCAAGAAACCGGAGAATTAAAAACCCGTTACGATTTTCGTTTTATGGATCCTTTTTATCCTGCTTTACTAGGCAATGGTTTCGCTGGTTTTGCAGAAAGTGAGGCACTCATTGATATCGCAGAGGATGATAAACACATCTATGCCAGAATCATTGACAAGAGTAAAGAATCCTTGTTATACATAATAGAAAAAGGAACCAATAATTGTTACATTTCAAACCTATACTATTCAGATAGTTTTAAATCTACATTTATCCCAAGGTACCAATTTGGAGAAATAAAAACAGATGTGCTTAATCCTTCAACACTTAATTACCCGCAGGATGCACCTGCAACCGAAGCGGAAAAGCATAAAGCATATGAATTTCTTACAAAAATGACCGGAAGACAAATAACAGAAGAGAGCAATCCAGTACTTGTATTGGTTATTTAGTCGAAAATTAATTGATCTCAATAAATTAGGGGTGGTGAAATATTTGTGAGTTAATTTTAAACTTAGAATATATGAGACATTTCTTTGTGATTACTTTTATCGTTGCTGTTTCATTGGCAATGTTAACCTCATGTTCAAACGAGCAATCGACTACAGGAGTAATCGAAATTGACGCAAATATAAACTATCCTAGGATTGACCTTAACCTGGAAGATATTGCAGAAATCTCATACATACCATTAAAACTTGGTGAGAACAATCTATTCATTAAAAAGCCAAGACCTAGATCTGTTTTCATTACTGATGACAGAATTTTTATTGCTGATGGGAATACTTATAATCCAAGAATTATTGTATACAATCATGAGGGAGATCCTCTTTATACAATTGGTCAAAAAGGAAGGGGACCTTCTGAATTATTTGGCCCCATATGTTTTGCTGTTGATACAATTAGAGAAGAGGTGTTTATTTGGGATGAAATGGCAGCGCAACTACAAGTATATGATATGTATGGAAAGTTTAAAAGATTTAAATCGAGATATGTCAATGATAGGATTCTAAAATTTGATAATATTGACAATATAAATATTAACACGTTGGTTCTATTCCTTCCTCATGCAAAAATCCTTTCAAGAGATAAATATGGTACCCCTCTTAATTTTCGATCACTAAGTTTTTTAGATAAAGACAGTATGACTTTTCATGACTTTCCTGATATAAATTTTGAGAGAATGCACCTGTGGGCTACGGGAACAATGCGTTCTTCTTTGCTTACAACAAAAAGTGGGATTTACTTCTATACCTTGTCTTCTGATACGACTTTTTTTATAAATGACTCATTGAGGATTGTGCCAAAATTCATAGATGTTACAAACTATCCCAATCCCGGAGAGAGAGGTGTTTTTCCAAGTCTGGAGACGGACAAGTATATTTTTTTTAATACATATGTTGCCGGTATTGGTCAACCATCTCTTAATATTGACAACAAGAATAAGAAATTTTTAGTATTTGACAAAACAGCCAAGAAAATCTTCTCATTAGAAGACAGAATTGAGATAAAGGGACCAGACAATGTTGATTATTATCTTTTTGAATGTTTAGATTGGCGTAATCTAAAATACGGTAGAACGCTAAATCCAAACTATGTAGCAGTTTTTGTGAATTACATTCAATTGATTGATTATTATGACAAACTATCCGATTCTCTAAAAAGAATTGCAGACCAAATGAGTGATAATGACAATCCGGTCCTAATATTAATGAAGATTAAATGAAAACTAATTCAGAACAGCACTTAACTTTAATATTTACTATATATCCTTGGTCATGAAATATATTCGAATAGTTCTCACAAGTGATAAGTTAATTATTGATAGGCAAATTCTAGATTATATTGAAATCAATAAAATACCCGAGGATGCAAATCCATTAATTGTGTTTTGGAGTATGAAAAATTAGATTCAATTCAAGGTTTTGATAACGTGAATTCTGATGATAAATATATTGGAGAAAGAGATTATTTTACTCATTTTTTGTCTCTCGGAGTTAACCAAGTACCAGGTTTAAATGTATTCCAGGTAATTGTCCCTGTTCACAACGCTGAAAGTAGCTTCGGGATAAGCTTCCCTAAACGCTTTTGGAGCAACAGGATTCTTACCACCCCACTTGAATTCTAAAGCATTTAGCAAATCTGAACTCTCTTCTATCAGGTCAATCTCCTGACCGTCGTATGTTCTCCAAAAGTAGAACTCTTTGTTAAGTCCCATGTTATAATTTGCTTTCAACCTCTCGCTAATGAGATAGTTTTCCCACAATGCACCGGTATCTTTGCGAATTGAGAGGGGATTAAAATTGCCAATTATTGCATTTCTTATTCCATTGTCATAGAAATACCATTTACCCGCTTTAGAAATCTCTTTCCTGAGATTTCTGGAAAAACCGCCAATTCTGAAAATTACAAATACTTTAGATAACAGATCCAGATATTTTTCGACTGTGTTTTTACTCATGCCAAGCTGCTTTCCTATCTCGTCGTATGAAACTTCATTTCCCAGTTGAAAGGAGATAAGCCTTAGCAG
>JBFXKO010000065.1:0-3932 GCA_050173715.1 Sedimentibacter sp. | reverse complement strand
CGTTTTTTTCACTTTTTCTTGTTCTTCCTTATGAAAACGTTGTTTTTGTCTGTTTCTCTGGCGTTTTATTTTGTTAATATTTTGTATCCTTTGATGTTGCTAAGTTTCGGACATCGAAATTAATTCAGAAAATTAATCTGACTTTAGCTGTTCTTGTAGGAAGAAAAGTTGATAATGGTCATTGTATTAAATTCGATAAGAAGTACTTTAAACCTATTAATTTCAATGGAAATCCTGTATTCTACTACAAAGGCACTCATTGCTTAGTAATTAAAGCTTTTAATGGAGAATTATTCGGTTGCATAAATGAACAAGTATATGCTTTAGAAGAAATTCCAGCACATCAACATTCTTCTAAGAACTTTGATTTTAAAAAATCAAGTGATAAACCAAAGAAAAAGTATATTCCTCCAATGAGCCATCCTTGGAAAAAATCTTCGTTTGAAAAATTCGTAGAAAGTCAAAAACATACTAAAAAAGTTAGTTAATATATTTTAATCTGTTTTTAATGCACAGAATTGAAGGTGTATTTGTTGTACCCAAAATTCACTTAATATTTTTCACGGCATTTCATTTATTTACAGTAGGGATTTAATATGATAGGCTGGCACGGGAGTGCCGCAGGCTCTAGCATCTGGTCCGGTTTTGACCAGATGGTGGAACCTGCCTCTGAGCCTGTTTTTCATATTAAATGGGTTCCTGCTGTCAATAATTTAATTGTCTATTGAAAAATATTACACAAAGTTAAAGCACCAATATCTTAATGATTTTGGTGCTTATGTTTGAAACTTTTTAGGACATTTTTAAAAATGCTTGACACATAATACAGTTTTTAATATATTTCTAGAAATTTTAATATTAGGAGGGCATTTTTATATGCATTAGATGAACAATTTTGGAGCTTTATTTAATTTTGCTCATTTAGGAAGTGAAATTTATGAAGGATTTCGATGTCATAATTCACTATACAATTTTAAATTTGTAAGATATAATTTAGTGGTAACGTTATTTAAATAAATCTTATAATTCAAAACAATCAAAAAGGGAAAATTCATAATGATGGAAAGCAAACAAATATCATCTACATATTTAATTAAACTAATAGCAGTTTCGATTGGGCATTTTATAAATGATTTTTATATGAACTTAATTCCGCCTATTTTATTTCTATTTGCTCAATCACTGGGACTGAATCTTTCTCAACAAGCTTTCATTGCTTTTATAATCACAAGCAGTGGTTCCTTCGTTCAGCCGATTATTGGTTATTTTGTTGATAAAAAGGGAGAACCATGGCTGCTAATATTGTCTTTGTTGTGGATTTCGTTCTGGATGTCTATTTCCGGGATAGTAAATAATTATTATTTGCTGGCTATTTTCACAGGACTAGGTGCACTTGCTTCTGCTTTATTCCATCCTTTAGGGTCGGCTGTAGCAGTTAAGTTGGCTAATAAATCTCGAGGTACAAGTTTATCTATCTTTATGACTATAGGAGGATTTGCATTCTCTGTATCGCCAGTTGTTGCAATTCCTGCGGTAAAAGCTTATGGATTAAATGTACTCATTTATTTCATGATTCCTGGTATTTTGGTTGCGTTGTTTATGTTTATTACTAAACTTCATAAAGTTGAGATTAAACAAACGAAGACTGAAGGCTCAGTGGAACGTGGAAAATTTAATATGGCTGCTGTCAAGAATGTATCATTCCTTGTTTTTATCTCTTCCAGCAAAGTGTTGATTCGTAGTTTCTTAATTACTTTTGGCGTACAAATTATGATGTTAAAGCAAGTGGATATAACTATTTCGGGATTAGTATTATCTGTATTTTTACTGATAAGTTCATTTGGTACGATAATTGGCGGTTATCTAAATGACAGATTTGGCAGCAAAAGAGTTATGTTATCATTTAATTTATTGTTATTTATATGTATGATTATAATAGCGCTCTTTGATGGCGTTTTAATAGTAATGGGATTCATACTAATAGGCTTGGCTTTAAGCGGATCTAATACAGCTAATATAGTTATGGCATATGAACTTATGCCTGAGAATTTAAACACTGCTACAGGATTAATAATGGGTCTTTCAGGAGGGCTTGGAGGATTAGTTATGCTCTTATATGGTAAAATTGCAGATATACAGGGACTAATCAATAGCACTTCTTATTTGATAATACCGCTAATAATGGTTGTATTTATATCTTTCATATTACCTAACTCAATGGTAGCTGATAAGTCTGAGTAAAAAAGTATAAAATTTAAAGGATTACAAATAGCAAGTAGAACAGGATAAATTAAGGCAAGTTATAGAAGCGGGTCGCTATTCTCCAACAGCCAGCAACAGACAATTGAATCGATATATAGTCATAAGGGATAGGGTAGATGAAGTTGGGGAAATAGCAATAAAAACATTGTATGATTTAGCAAATGATGAATGACATCAATCAGAGTAAGCAGCTTATCAGCATACTTTATCAAACATTTCAGCAGGAAAACATATTTGATTTATTTGATAATATATAAATCAAAGAAAGAAATGATAAGCCGTTAAGAACATGTTGGGCTTATAGGGCAGGATACGAGAGAATTAAGAGAAAATGAAAATGTACAATAGGAATTTGAGCTCGGCCCACAAGAGGCCGAGCAAAATAACAATTATTTACACTGCCTAGTATTTAATAGTAATAACCGGCTTGATTAGATCTTGTGGCTTAGTTCTCATAAGTTCTAAAGCCTCTGGTATACTGTCTAATCCTTCAAACTTATGTGTAAGCATACCGGAAACATCAAGTCTGCCATTCATCATTAGATTTGCTAGTCGTTCTGTACGCATACGACCTGCAGGCATTAGCCCTCCAACAACTCTAATATGACCCATTCCTACTGCCCATGCTACTCTAGGTATCTTTATATAGTCACCACTGCCTAGATAATTAACATTAGAAATTATACCGCCTGGTTTTACAGATTTTACTGCTTCTATAAAAGTATCTACATCTCCACCTGCAACAATAACTTTATCAACGCCTTTACCGTTTGTTAATTTCATAACTTGTTCATCAATAGAACCATTCTTGTAGCTTAAAATATCTGTTGCACCATATTCTTTAGCAAGAGAAACGCAATTAGGTCTAGTTCCAACAGCCAAGATTCTTCCAGCACCTCTTAGAGCGGCGCCTTTTACAGCCATAAGACCAACTGGACCTATACCTATAACTAACACATCTTCTCCAAAAGCAACTTCAGCAAGCTCAACTCCATGAAATCCAGTAGGTACCATGTCACTTAGCATTGTTGCTTCAGCTGGATTTAAACCTTCAGGTAATAATGCAAGATTTGCATCAGCTTCATTTACATGGAAAAACTCAGCAAATACTCCATCTTTAAAGTTAGAAAACTTCCAACCACCAAGAGCTCCACCTGAATGCATTGCAAAACCACGTTGTGCTTCTAAGGAACCCCAATCAGGTGTAATGGCAGGTACAAGAACTTTATCTCCTACTTTAAAGTCTTTAACCAGCTCTCCAACTTGTACAATTTCGCCAACTGCTTCATGTCCAAGAATCATGTCTGTTCGTTCACCTACTGCACCCTCATAAACAGTATGTATGTCAGATGTACATGGAGCTAACGCTAATGGACGGCAAATTGCATCAAGTGGTCCACACTTTGGTACTTCTTTTTCTACCCAACCTGTTTCACCGATTTTCTTCATTGCAAATCCTCTCATAAGAATCCTCCTTAAATTTTTGATGACATCGCTATCATGTTAACATAAACTTTAAAACATGTCAACAGCTTTTAATAAGGAATTATTTGCGTTGCAAAAACTAACAAATCATAATAAACGTATTTTTATGATTTAATTGCTAATTGCTACTCACTTTTATTAAAACTTTTTTGACATTTCATAACCTTGTTGATAAATTAGCTTAA
>JBFXKO010000064.1:0-4044 GCA_050173715.1 Sedimentibacter sp. | reverse complement strand
ACCTTGCCCAGGAACGGAAATTCTATTGGGTGACTTTGATTCCTGCGGTATTTATGACAGCTGTGATTATTACTTACCTGCTTTTTGCCCCTGAAGGTTTTTCGCTTTCCAATGAGCTCTCCTCTACTGTGGGTGTATTAGCTGCTGTTCTTGCTTGTATTGCTTTTTTTATATACAGGAAGAAATATTTGGGTAAATAGTTTTTTCGCTTCGGTCAAAATTACTCTTCTTTTTAGAAATTCCAAAATTTTTTATTTCAGTACTTTATGATTAGTGCAAGGTGCAAGCTATATATAGATATATACTTGCACCTTGCACTAATCTGAGGAAACATTAACCACTACAAAAGCTTATAAAAGAAAAGACAGAAAGAAAATTTGCAGCTAAAGAACTATTTTTCCGGGAACCAAGTATCATCTAACTTAATATGTTTTTTGCATAAATAGGAACATACTGCAGCTGAAAGATGTACTACCAATTCTGCTTCTTCATATTCAGGCACTCTTCCTTCCTGCAAATGTCGTCCTTGTTCTGAAGAAAATCCCCAGATTTTATTGATCACAATATTTAATGGAGATGGTATTATATCTGGATGTTTGCTTATTAATTTTCCAAGTGTCATTCCACGATTACTAGTTATTTCTCTACATACACACTCTAAAGCTGCCAAAGAGTGTTGTAGTGCTCCTGTTATTTCTGGATTTGGTCTTCTTGACAAATCAGCAATAGCTTCTTTCATTTCTGTTTTTGATGTTGACAAATTCCTTTCTGATAGAACTGTTTCTGCTTCTACTAAGTCTGCTTCAAAGGCTTCATCCCCTCTGGTCTCTATTTTACCACAAATCATTTTCCATCCAATGCCTTTTTCAACGAAATAATCGTTGATTTCTTGTTCAAATTGAGCACGTTGGCTGATTTCTATTTTATTGTAAAACAGTTCAATAATATCATAAATTCTATACCAAGAACAATTAAGAACAACTGATTGTATTTCACTATTCATAAAATCATTCTCACTCCAATTTCCGGAATCAGGAGCTTCTTTAGTTGCCGCACATACTATTTCTCGTATTCTCTTTAATCCACAAAATTGTTTCATAATTACAAGCAAATAGCTTCTAAAAGCTTCCGGGGCGTCGTTCCTTACTATTATTTCAGCTACAGGAATATTAATTCCCGTTCTATTAGTAAATAGTTCATTCATAATTTATTAAATTTTTTGTTTTATTTGGGAAATTGCAGCTTTTAGAACTTGAAAGCAAATTTTAGCTGTATTCTCGTCCGGTTGAAATCCTATAGACATTTGTTGAAATGGGTGTATATAATTTCTGAAATCTCGCAATACATGGCTAAACTTTCTTACATCTTCTTTAAGATATCCTATCTCGCACGAAGTATCAATAAAGTTATTAAGTGTCCAATCATTAAATGTTTTTACTTTACCTGTATTATTGTCTTTAGGAGCAGATTTTGCTTGATTGTAGACTACAGGATTCTTTGATGCTATTCCAAGTAAAATTCCCTCTAACGTACTTCCTGTCAAGAAAATTACAGATAATGAGGCTTTTGTATTTAGGCACTTTCTGATTTCTTCTATTCGAGCTTCAAGAAACAATGTAAGAGATCCATCAATGGGTAAATCGACAATTGATATGTCATTAAATTCCTGTGTGAGAAAATCTGTAATGGTCTCTTTATCTGCCTTGGTTGCTGTAATTTTAGCATCAATGTCGATTCCATTCGATTTTTCAAATATGATTTCTTTACCTTTTCTTACAACTCGCCAACCGTCAAATTCTAAATATTGATTAAAATCTGATATAAACTTATCCAAATCATTGAATCTTTCGATGAAATTTACAGGAGCAAATAAGTCTTTTATACATTTATCTAATTCTGGAGTTCCATTTATGGCCCTCAGTTTAATATCGGTATACTCCCATCTTGACGGGAAACCTCCTTGCCCATATGGATAGCGTTCATTGAACCCATATTGGTTAAAAAACTCAACCAATTTCGGTCCTGAACGATATTCTGTTTCCTCATTTATTAAGTTTCTTAGCTTTTCTATTGTTTTTTGTGTAATAATCATATCATTTCAAAGTAATCAGAAATATTCCATATTATAAATTTCATTGATTTCCCTAAAGTTGTAGGAAAACAATACCTATTAACTGATTTTTTATATTTTACTATTCAACTTTTCTTTCACTAATGACCAAGCCGTCTCATTATTATAATCAACTCCCTGTTTTAGAATTATATGAATATCCTGTGTGAACTCAATATCTGTCATCTTCTCTTCGATGTTTGCTAAAAACTGCTTTTGAGTAGGTGGTTGTTTCACAGAGTGTTTCATGTAAGTTTTGTAACATCGAATAACTTTTTCTTCATCAATTTTATGATTGCTCAAAGCCCAATATATATCGAACAAATCCCTTCCTTTGCGTCTTTGATATAATGCCCTTAGTTTTGTCCCTAACAACTCTTCTAATTCATAACAATTCAAATTACATTCACCCGAAAACCATCCGTTTTTAACTTGGTATGGAATAAGTTTCATCCCTAAGACATCAAAATGTTCACGCGTATTGATCTCGATTTTCAATCTCATATTAATAATGGGCTGAATTTCTGTTTCAAACCTGTAAACAATAGTATTATTGTGAATATGTTGTTTTACGGTTCTCTTTGACCCCATGAATGAAAGTCGCTCCCTTATTCTTTTAAGTATCGGATTTATGGGTCCTGGCCTAATTTGCACTAGATCAATATCTTCGGAATATCGAATCTGAGGTTGCAAATAGAGCTTATGAAGAGCTGTACCACCCCTGAATGCCAACGATTCCCTTAACATGTCATCGGAAAAAATTTCGACTAAGGCTCTTGATATTATCAGATCCTGCTCAACCTGGGCATCATTAGGCCACGGAGCAGAAATTTTCCATTCTTCTATGTATCTTTGTGGAATCATAAGTCACTTTCAATTTCCATATTTTTTATCACTCTCCATTTTTCATCTATTTCTCCTTTTCGATTTTTTAATGGAGATAGTAAAACTAAATTATATTTCTTTTTCTCCAATACTTTATGCAACGAATCGGCTAATTTTTTTTCTCCGGAAACTTTGTCAAGTATGTATCCCAAACGTTGTAAATTAGCGATATTATCATATTTGGATGCAGTTTTGGCAAGATTTGAGACTTTAATTTCTGATGCCAATTCCTGGATGACAGTTACCACTCGATTTAGTCCAAACCTATTCGAATTTGCCAGAAGGTCCAATGCTGTCCACTCTGGTGAAGATACATTTATGTATCCGGAACTTGTCTTATGCTTAACTATTACATCTTCCGGCCAATTGTTCTTTGTGATAAAATTTATTTTCACCTTATTGTTCTTAATGCTTCTAAGAACAGGATGTTGAATCGTTACGAAAAATTCCATTGGTTGCTGATGAGCTGCTCCGTGTAAAGCGGCTGCTGAGAGTAGACTTAAATAATAAGTTCTCCCAAGATATTTCATCAAATCATCCAAGTAAAAATAGAGAGGAATTATCCCTTGAGCAGAATATTCGGGTGGGACAATTGTGTAAAACCCCTGTCTGACTTGAAAAATTATTTTTTTTAATTTAAGTCGATACAGCCCTTGTTTAATTGTTAAGTAAGGGAGATTAAATTCCTTCATTAGCTCTTCAAGAGTAAAAGCATACCTGCCTCTTGAACGAATATCTGCTAAAAATTTCTCTAAATATCCATATGATGTAGTTCTTGTATTCATTGTTTTATATTGCATTTAGATACGATATGTGTATCTTTTTGTAAATATAAGAAAATTAGTGGTGTTTAAATAAAATTTTATAAAATATCATTTTTCTCAATAAAAAAGGATGGATAATCGTATAAATTACTTATAAATAGCCAAATAATTTTATTTTTTATTTGAAAATGAAAATTATTGTCTAATGCTAACGCCTCATTGCTTTTACTTCTTTCGACAAATTCGCTCAACTGCAACTCGATGTAAAACAAGTGTAAACATAGT
>JBFXKO010000063.1:0-4190 GCA_050173715.1 Sedimentibacter sp. | reverse complement strand
TTTTTCTATAATCAGGATGCTGGTGAATTCATGAAACAAATGGCTACAGAAAAACAATCTGTTGATGTAGTTTTCATGGATCCACCACGCTCAGGCAGCACTGAGCAATTTTTAAATTCTATGATTTTGTTGAGCCCTAAAAGAATAGTATATATTTCATGCAATCCTGTAACCTTAGAAAGAGACTTATTCTACCTTGTCAATAGAGGATATGAAGTGAAAAATGCCACCCCAGTTGACATGTTCCCCGGAACAGAGCACGTTGAGAGTATAATTCTGATGACGTATTGTGGCTCGAAGAAGAAATAATAGAGTTCAACCACAACATATAGTGGTTTGAGGACAGTTTTTGAGCGAATAAAGAGCAAAAAAACACCGTTTTTTGACCCTTAAAAATAGGCAAAAATATAGATGACATTAGATAAATTGAGTGATGATAGGGAAAAAATAGGAAAACAAGTATGGAAACATGGAATAATAATCTGATGGGCTGGAGGAAACTTTATATAATGTACGTCAGTAGAAAATTATGTATAGTTGATAGAATCTATGCTGCTAAATTCTATTGTACTCATGTTCATATTGTGGTAGAATAAACATATCAATATATATTGATATGTTTATTCTTATTAAGGATGAATTTTACTTTATTGTAAGAAACGATAATGTTTCAAAAAATACTAGAACAATTGTGTGGAGTATGACAATAGCTTTAGTTGGGCTAATTATACATCATGTTTTATTTAGGAGGTAAAGTATGCAAATTAGTGATGAACAAATTGAAGTATATACTAAATTCTTTCATGGATTATCAAATCCTACAAGATATAGAATTATACTTTCCTTAATAGATGGTCCTAAAAATGTGGGAGAATTAACAGAGGATATTGGGTGTTCTCAAAGTCTTATTTCAATGCAGTTAAAATGCTTGAAATGGTGCAACTATGTGAAATCGTCAAAGGATGGAAAGAATATTTACTACTCTATTTCAGATGAAAGAGTGATAGCACTTGTTAAATTAGGTCAATCTATAGCTGACGGAAATACGGATAAAATATGTACTTGTGAAATATTAAAAAATGAAAAGTATACCGAAAACAAGGAGGGATGAAATGAGCGAAAATGCAAAAGACTTTGATTTAATTATTATTGGAGGTGGCTCGGCAGGATTTGCCGCAGCAATTAAGGCTTCTCAGTTTAATAAAAAGGTTGCAGTTGTTGAAAGTGGAGTAATTGGAGGAACATGTTTAAATGTAGGATGTGTGCCTACCAAGAACTTGCTAAGAGCAGCAGAAATATATCATTTTGGACAAGAGAACCCTTTTGAGGGCATCAATATGAAACAAGTGAGTTTAGATTTTAAAGAGATTATTATGCAAAAAGATAATCTTCTAGCAGAGCTAAGAAAAGAAAAATATATCGATATTTATGAAAATGATAAAAATATTACCTTACTTAAAGGTAAGGCTGAATTTATTAATCAAGATACCATACAGATAAATGAAGAACAGTATAAGGCTTCTAAATATATAATTACAACTGGTTCTAGGTCTTCTATTGCTAAGATTGATGGCTTAGGATGTGTAAAATACTTAACCAATATTGAAATTATGGAGTTAGATAAGTTACCTGAAAAATTAATTATTATAGGTGGTGGCTGGATCGCTGTTGAGTTTGCTCAAATGTTTTCTATGTTTGGTTCAAAGGTTACAATTCTACAAAGAAGCGGAAGAATAGTTAAAAATGAAGAGCCTGAAATTTCTGATGCCTTAGAAAAAGCACTAAAAAACCATGGAATAAATATTGTGACAGATATTTCATTTCAAAAAGTGTATGAAGAAAATAATAGAAAGTATGTAACTGTTATAAAAGACGGGAATGAACAGACTTTTGAAGGTGACCAATTACTAATAGCCACAGGGAGAACTCCAAACTCTGATAACATGGGGCTGGAAAAGGCAGGAGTAATAGTAGATGAAAAAGGTTTTATAAAAATTAATGAATATTTACAAACATCAAATCCTAATGTTTATGCGGCTGGTGATGTTATTGGAAACTATATGCTTGTTACGGTAAATGCCCATGAAGGTTCAGTAGCGGGTGAAAATGCTACTCAGAACAATATAAGAAAGCCTAACTATAAAGCAGTTCCTCATGCAATATTTACTAGCCCTCAAGTGGCATCTGTAGGACTTAAGGAATCTGAAGCTATAGAGTTAGGATTAAAAGTTAATAGTAGGACTTTAGATATGGGATTAGTCCCAAAAGCAGCTGCAATTAGAAATACTCAAGGCTTTGTAAAGATGATTATTGACAAAGATACTAAAAAGATTCTGGGGGTTCATGTTATAGGTGAGTTAGCGGCAGATATTATCCAAGAGGCAACCTTAGCATTACAATTTAATCTCACAAGCACTGATATATCAAATACTATACACGTATACCCTACTATGTCAGAAGCAATAAAACTTGTTGCGCAATCCTTTGATAGGGATATGAAAAAACTTAGCTGTTGTGCTGAATAAGTAAAGGAGGAAGACAATCAATGATTGAAAAAGAAGAAGGCAATAATCCAAATATGTCTTGCTGTGGAAATGAATCAGAATCTATAACCATAGCAAAAAAAAATAATCTATGCCCTGTATGTGAAAAACAAGGAACTCTTGTAAAAAATATTACAGTAAATCATATGGTACTCAACGAGCTAACGGAGCAAGTTAGCGACAACGATTATTTTTTGTGTATGAGTGAGGAATGTGATATTACTTACTACAATACAAAATCTAATATCAAATTTAATAAACAACAATTAAAAGTGCCCATATGGTTTAAGAAAGACGCTAATCCTAAATATGCGTGCTACTGTAGTAAAGTAACGGAGGAACAAGTTATAAATGCTGTCATAAAAGATGGTGCTAATAATATGAAAGAGGTTCTAAAGATTACGGGTGCAATGGGAAATTCACAATGTCAGAAGAAAAATCCATTAGGTAAGTGCTGCCATAAAATAATTCAGGATGCAATAGATAAGGGATTATCCATGAAATAATTTCTTTGTATTAAGTTGCTTTATAAAGTTAGAACTGTAACAAAATTAATATTTTTTCTATAAATCCAAAACTAAATATAGAAATTCTAAGAGGCGAAGTCTTCGGTCAACTTATGATCGATAGGCTTCGTCTCTTTTTTATTTCAAAAACTAATAGAAAAATGGACTGAGAACAATGTCAAGATATTTCATGTATGGTACATCACTGGGAGGGATAGAGTAGCTGATGATGCTGGCACCTAATTTTCCTCAAAGAAGAAGTGGAATAGTCATTAATAATCATTTTAATTGTGAAGGAGGTATTAAAAGTAGCAAATTTTCTGGCGAACTATTTTTAAATCATAACCACGAGGGAAGATTTTATCATTCAATTCAGAAACAAGATATTGATATAGAGGATGGATTGCAAAGCTACCTTGCAGTAATATTTCTCCTAACTGCTGATGAAGTACTATGGAATATTTCAGAAACATATTTAAAAAACACTTGAATAAATGCTCATATAACTATTGACATATGAGAAAAACAATAATATAATAAATACACAACGCATGAATGTTTGCTCAAGTATTCAGATGAAATGATTTAAAAAGAGGTGATAATATGACTGAAAAATTTAATTCAATTGAAAGATGTGACTGCAATGTAATTCATGAGGATATTGTAAATCAAGTTAGAGATAAAATGCCTCAAGAAGAAAGCCTTTACGATTTAGCAGAATTATTTAAAGTATTTGGAGATTCAACACGAATCAGGATACTATGGGCTTTACATGAATCTGAAATGTGTGTTTGTGATATCGCTGTATTACTTAACATGACACAATCAGCAATTTCCCATCAGCTGAGAGTCTTAAAACAAGCTAATTTAGTAAAAAACAGAAAAGAAGGCAAAGTAGTATATTATTCGTTAGTTGACGATCATGTAAGAGAAATATTTGACCAAGGTCTAATTCATATCAACGAGAAGTAGTAATGCGGTAGAATAGAATATTTTTTGAAGATATTTGGGCAGATATTTAAGTCTTCATTTCAAATGAGCAATGCTTCAAGAAAATTTGAAAAAGACTTGTAGTATTCAAAATAAAATTACAAATAATATTTAGGAGGATTTAATAATGAAAAAGAAATTTATACTTGAA
>JBFXKO010000062.1:0-4673 GCA_050173715.1 Sedimentibacter sp. | reverse complement strand
CAAAAAAGTTTTTGAAAATTTATAATTATTAATTAACACCTGCAATTTTTGGGGGTGAGTCCAAAAAATCAACCTTTATCTATTGCAGTTAAATAAACACTTTCAGAGTTTCTGAAAGTACTATATTTATATACGGAGGTTGAAATTGAGTGGTAATAAAATTGCGCAGGATAAATTAAAGCTGTTATACATATTAAAATATATCAATATGCCCTTAACTAATATTGAATTAACCAATTTCATATTAGATAACAACATTATGGATTATTTCACCTTGCAGCAACTTCTAGCGGATTTATGTGATTCTAATTTTGTTGTGCAGAATTTAAAAATCGGCAATAAATATTATTCAATATCCGATGAAGGTACAAATGTTTTAGACATGTTTGGTGATAAACTTCCTGATTATTTTATCAAGCAGGTTGAACAAAATTTTTCAAATTTAAAAAAGGAAATAAAAAAGAACAGAGAATTGCTGGGTCATTATTACAAAAAACAAGAGGATGAATTCATAGTTTCTCTTCAGGTAATGGAAAATGAATCCTCAATTTTCAGCCTTAGCATCAATGTTCCTGATGAAGAACTTGCCAAGCATATATGCAAAAAATGGGATTCTAATCCTGAAGGAATTTTTGCAAGCATCATAAAAACACTTACTTCTGATCCTCAATAATTATCTTAATGCAGCTTGGCGTAAAGTTAAGGTCGATTAATCGGTCTATGGTTAAGCTGTCAGAGTCAACTGAAATAATCTGATTTTTTTTGGAATTGGTTATATATACGTATTTTTCTCCAACAGTCAGGCTCTCTGGGTATCCTCCCAAAAAAATAGTCTTAACTGTTTCTTTTTTTGTTAAATCAATTATATACAATCTTTTATCCTCTATGTTTATTACATAAAGCAAATTTCTTTTATAATCAATATCAAAATCCGAAGCAAGACCATCAATTACGATAACCTTTTCAATTTTTCCGTCTTGTATATTTATAAAATTTATTTTGGTATGAACATTTCCATTAGCAAAGTAAGACATAAGAATAATGCATCCATCATGTACAAACATGTGCATAGGCTTTCCGTCAGTGGTAAAACGCCTTTTAATTTCCTGAGCTGCACTGTATTCAATAATTTCATTTTCTTCATAGCAGCACGTATACAGCTTATCATTATTTTCACTGTATAAAATATCATGAGGCTTTATGCCTGCCGGAATTGATCCCGTCAACCCAAAATTAGTCATATCAATAATAGATATGTTGTCTGATTCAAAATTAGCAACATACATATTGTCACTTACTATGCACATATGCCGCGGATCTCTGCCTACGGTTTCTTCATACAATTCATTTAAAGTATAATCATACTTGTAAATTTTGTTATTGTATGAATCTGACAGATATACTGAATTTCCGGAATTTATTATGCTATGCACCGCTAACTTATCTTCTTTTCCTAAGTTAACTGCCTTTTCACAAATATAATCTTCTTCCCGCAATTCCATTATGAATAACATTAATCTACCTTGATAAGTTCCTGTTACAGATACCTTGTCATCATACTTCATAGCAATCACCTCCATATAGTTTATGAGTAACTTTCTTAGAAGTGAAATGTTTTTATAAGAAATATTTTGATTATCTTGTCGCATCTCGAAGCTTAAAGTTAAAAAAAAGCACCCAATTAAATTGGGTGCACTGAATTTTTCTAAATCAATTGAGGAATTGTATGTATGAGGTTGCATTAGTGCACCCTTCTAAAACAATTCCTACTTTTACTCCTTTGTTCATATTTTCTCCTAATTTGCACTTGTAGTAGCTGCAGCAGGAGCCGGAATGCATACTCTTGTTCCTACTATCAAAAAGTTTGCAGGTCTTAAGCTTGGATTTGCTATCAACATCTGAGATGGTGTCATATTGTTAGCTATGGCTACTGTTGAGAGGCTGTCTCCTGCTTTAATTATATATTCTGTTGCATTTTGTGAACATGGCTCATAAACTTCTGCAGGTATACAAAGTTCTGTTCCCGGAACTATTATGTTGAAGTTAAATTCTTGGTTTGCATCCCTTAACTCATTTAAGCTTAAATTATAGCTTATCAATATATCACTTAATCTAGTTCCTTCTTGTATTGTAACAACCGTACCAAATGGGCATCCTGCAGGAACATTAGGAATACAAATTTCCTGACCTACCTTCAAATCATATGGATTAGCTTCAGGGTTAGCTTCTAACAATAAGTTTAACGGCATATCATATCTCTGGGCTAGATTGTAGAAGCTGTCTCCTTCTCTAATTATATAATAAGCACCGTTGATGCATGGTGGTCTTTCCGGTACTCTCGGAACGCACAATGACATTCCTACTGTTAAGGTTCTAAGCCTTAATGTTGGATTTAATTCCAACAAGCCAACTAAATTTGTTCCAAATCTAGTTGCTATTGAATTCAATGTATCACCAGGTTGAACTACATAAGGCATAGTATATCTGTTGGGACATTGAACCTCATTTTGGTTTTGTCTATAAATCATTATATAATCACCTCATAATATAATTTGTTATTCTATAATATTCATGAGGTAATGAATGTTTCTTAAATTTATGCAATCATTAAGTTAATCTATTGAATGCTTATCTCTTCATCTGAGTATATGTTGACATTTTTCATTATTTGTCCACCTTTTGTTTTATTAACATTACCCTCAGTATTCCGTAATGTTTTTCTAATTCATTTAACTCTTCTTGAGTTAATTCTCCCACAACATCAATTATATTGCAAGCATATTCTCCCATGCTTTTGTTAACCATGCCTATGATGTTAATATTTCTGCTTGCAAGGGCTGTTGTCATTTTACCTATCATATTTGGAATATTTTTATTCAATACAACAATTCTATCAGTGCCAGGATATCTTTCCATTGAGCAGTCCGGAAAATTAACTGAATTTATTATGTTTCCCTTTTCCAAATATTCTGTAAGCTCTGTTACAGCCATTTCAGCGCAATTTTCTTCAGCCTCATAAGTAGAGCCTCCCAAATGGGGTATGCATACAACATTTTTAACATTGAGGAGTCTTTCGTTAGGAAGGTCTGATACATGGTATCCAACCTTGCCGCTTTCCAATGCTTCAATTAAATCATCCTCATTTATTATGCCTTGTCTTGCAAAATTTAATATTTTAACTCCGTCCTTCATTATTTTTATGTTGTCTTTGTTAATATAATTTTTTGTTTCATCATTGTAAGGTGTATGGATAGTAATATAATCACTTCTTCTGAACAAATCATTTATGTCGCTGGTATATTGAACATCCCATGATAAACCAAGAGCATTTTTAACTGATATATATGGGTCGTAGCCAATAACCTCCATGCCCAACTTTATGCCCAAATTTGCAACCAAATGTCCAACATTGCCAAGCCCTATAACTCCAAGAGTTTTCCCCTTTAATTCCGGTCCAACAAATTTCGATTTTCCTCTTTCAACAGTTTCAACAATATTCTTATCAATATTCTTTGTCCAATCAATGCTGTCTATTACCTTTCTTGAAGAAATTAAAAGCCCTAAAAATGTCAATTCACACACTGCATTTGCATTTGCTCCAGGAGCATTGAATACAACAATTCCTTCCTCAGCACACCTTTCAATGGGTATGTTGTTTACTCCTGCTCCAGATCTTGCGATAGCCTTTAGCCTTTTAGAAAAAGACATGTCATGTATATCCATGCTGCGCATCACTATTCCATCAACATCTGTTGTTTCTTCTTCAATTATTTCATATTTTTCTTCTGAAAATAAATTCATGGTTTCTTTCGGTAATTTACAAAACAATGCTACTTTATTCATTATTTTTTCGTCCTCCCGTATTTAAGTTATGAGTCTTAGTATACAGCCCAAACGAATTAAAATCAAGAAAAAAAAATCCTGAGAACCTTGTCGTGCTCACAATAAAGGCCACATACAATTTCTTGTATATGACCTTTAGTTAAGTACAATTTATCTGCAGCAACCTCTGTTAAAAAAGTTATTGCCGCTAAAAAACAACCACCAAACAATGAATATTATTACAATCCATTCCAGCCAATCATTATCTCCGCCAATGCCGCCAACACGGTCACAGCATCCAAAATTTGTTGCTCTTACTTCATCTGACATATATTTCACCTCTCTTATTTAATACAAGATTTTATTTTAAAAGCTCTTCAACGAGGAAGTCGTTGTTAATCTTCTATTAGTATTGTACCCGTCATATGTAAAAACGGAGATTTATACTCCTCGTTATGACTTAATATATGCCCGTGAAATAATTTTGTGAATGGATAATATAAAATATATAATTTTTTAAACCTCCAATGTCGAAATACATGCTTCAACCAATTCTTCCACATTCAATTTGCTTTCAGATTTTAATATGTTATCTAATTTTGGATTTATCAATGGATTAGCCGGAGCAAAGACAGAGCAGCAATCATCATATGGAAGTATAGAGGTTTCAAAGGTTCCTATTTCTCTTGCTCTTTCAATGATTTCTGTCTTGTCCATGCCAATGACCGGTTTTAATATGGGCATTTCAATTGCATTTTCAATGACAATCATAGATTTCATGGTCTGGCTTGCTACCTGTCCAAGGCTTTCACCGGTTATGAGCATTTCCATCTTGTTTGCTCTTGCTATCC
>JBFXKO010000061.1:0-4768 GCA_050173715.1 Sedimentibacter sp. | reverse complement strand
CTACCAAGTATATAATATCAAGTGGTCCTGAAAAACCATATTATATCAAAAAATACGGAATGTCTCCTAATGGTTGTTTATTGAGGGTAGGCACTACAGTTCAACAAATGACCATGGAAATGATTGATTCTTTATATTCTAGACGCATTAGAAATTCTTTAGGAAAACTTATATCACCTAGACAAGATTTAACTTTTAAACAACTTAAGATTTATTATGAAGAAAACGGTTATGATTTGAATGATAAGTTTTTAAATAATCTAGAATTGTACAATGAAGATAACAAATTTAATTACGCAGCATACTTATTAGCTGATGATAATGGCATTTCTATGAAGGTTGCTAAGTATTTAGAAGCCGATAAGGTTGACTTAATTGAGAATGCTGAATTTGGTTATTGTTCATTGATAAAAGCGACAGAGAATATCCTAAATAAATTAGATATTGAAAATATCACAAAGACTGAAATCACACCAACAGTACGAAAAGAAAAGCGTCTTGTTGATCCTACAGCATTAAGGGAAGCTGTTATAAATGCAATAATCCACAATGATTATTCTAATGGAATACCTCCGGTTTTTGAAATATTCTCTGATAGATTTGTTATTACATCATCAGGAGGTTTGCCACAAGAATTAAGTCAAGATGAATTTTTTGATGGAATTTCTGCACCTAGGAATAAGGAACTTATGAGAGTATTCAAAGACGTTAAATTGGTGGAGCAACTTGGTTCTGGAGTACAGAGAATTCTAAAAGCATATGATAGAAGTATATTCAAATTTAGTTCGAATTTTTTAAAGGTTAGTTTCCCTGTAAAGAGTGCCCGTAAGAATGTCCATGAGAATGTCCGTGAGAATGTCCATGAGAAAACTATTAAGCTCAATGATACTCAAAAGAGAATCATCAACCTTATAAAGCAAGATAAGTATATTACTCATTAAGTAGTATTGAATTGTTAATAATATTTTTATTAGAAAGTTATTAAATAGGCAACAAAATATTTCTTTTGTAACTTATTCTTATGCATATAATAAATTCAACGTAATATTAAAACTAAGCCTGCATGCTATATTTAGTTATAATGCTGGCTTTTATGTTTTTTATGTTTTGGATATAATCAAATTATTATATTTCCTAAATTTTCATCTAAAAAATGCTAAGGGTTGTCCTTGTTATTATCTATTAATGAAACAACTAGTTTTTTTCCTTCATTTAATATTGTAATTTCACCAATGTATTTACCTTCTTGAGTTTAATTCTTATAGAATATTTCTATATTGAAGGGCGCGTATATTGCAGGATATGTAAAATTATGTTATATTTAAGAAAAACGTACTGGATAAAATGGATAGCATTAAAAGAATAATTAAAAAATATCCCTATTATTATTATAAGTACTTTAGTGGAAAAATTGGATAACTGAACTTATATAAAATTATTTATTTCAAAAATGGTTATATAAATATACTGTCAAATAAAGTTTTTAAAAAATACTTGAAAATATAACTTATAGGTTGTATAATTATTATACTACTGGAGAAAATGTATTATGAAAGATGAAAGCAACGAATTCTTAAGCAAAATTCTATATCCTGAAGAATACGATTTTAATTATATAAAAACATATTGTAGTCTTAATTCTGAACTTAAACAACTTATCGAGAAAAGCGGTAATAAAAAAGAATTTTCAAGAAAATATTTCAGAAATTTGCAATTTTTAGTGAAACTAAAGAAAAATTGTGTAGAAATAGCATCATTCGAAAAATTGAAAAATGTAGACAATGATTTATATTCTATTCGATTTATTGGTAGTAAAAATATTAGAATAATTTTCATTTTTAAAGAAATACATGATAAAGAACAGGTGATTTTATTGAATGTTTTTCAAGAAAAAGATGCAATCGATTATTCAAAAGGTATATTAGTTGCATATGATAGAATAACAAAAATATTTAGGGGTAAATAATTTTAATAAGGAGGATATGAGAATAAAATGGTAAATAATAATATGTTAAATGATCCTTTCGATTTCTTTGATGATATAGATGATGAATTAAAAAATCAGATAGAACTTGACAGTTTATTAGTTAACTTATCTTGTGAGATAATTAATTATAGGATGGAAAACAATTTAACACAAAAAAACTTGGCTGATAAATTAGAAATAACACAAGCAATGGTTTCTAAAATTGAAAGTGGAGATTATAATCCAAGTGTGGAGTTTTTATTTAATATTTCAAAAAAACTTGGTTTAGATTTAGTAGTGGAACTAAGAAAAAGTGGAAATTATGAAATAGAATATGGATGCGAGAATAATAACATATATATTTTAGATTTTGCTGTATAGGAGACAAGCTATGGTTGAAGGTAAAGAAAGCATATTCAGGTTTAATATGCCTAAATTAACAAAATTAACTTATGAATTAAATGATACTTATGAAAAGAAATCTACTCCCATAAAGATGAAAATATATACAGAAACAAAGATATTAAAAAATGAATATAATGCAATTGTATCTTTACAATTGATTGTATTTGATAGAGATTCATACAACAATAATGAAGTTCCTTTTTATATTGATATAACTATGGTTGGTAATTTTGAGTGGGATAAAAGTATTGATAAAGAATTTTTAGGGATGTTATTGGAGAATAATGCTCCAGCTACTCTGTTATCATACATGAGATCATATATAAGCAATCTTACTGTGGGATCTGGATATCCTCCGCTAATAATACCACTCTTAAATTTTAAAGAGAATAAAGCAGAATATATTAGAAATGAAGACAAAAAAGCATAAACGTTCTATTGCTTTGCTTTATCTGCTAAAAAGTGGAATGCATAATTAGTGTTCTATTTTTGACTGCTTTTCATATTTTTTTGTTTTTATCTAATCAAGTTAAAAATTATATTTCCTATATATTTGAAAAAGAACCGGTAAAATGGGATGAGATAAAAGATAAATTGATTGAAATTTTTTCTATTAGAGAATCTATAAAACAAAGAGAATTAATTTGGCAAAATAGGATTAGTGAAGGTTTTTTTGGATTTGAATCAAATATTAAATATAAAGATAGAGAGTGGTTTTATGAAGCAGTAGAGGTTATAGATAAAGATTTACAAATATATGATAAAAAAGAGAACTTTCAAACATCTGATTGGAAGTATTTCCACGATGCATTAACATTACATAAGTTTTATGTTAAAAATGAATTATTACCTAAGTATGGGATAATAACATAATTTTGATCCGATTTTAGTAAGAGATTTATTGACAATATAAGTTTATTACGTTAATGTGTGACTTTACCACTTCTAACTGTACTTTAGGGCTTAAAACAATAAATGAATTCATAAAAAATTGTATATTGATATTATTAAACTACTTTTCTACGCGAAGCATATACATTCGAATACTGCATAAATATCTGCAATTTTTTAAAAATTAATAAATGTTGAAATATAAATGTTTATTTGAATATTTAAGATGATTTTATATAAAATTAGGTATTTCATTGACAAAATTGGTACTTTCATCGAAATTAGTTTTTATAAATATACATAAATATTTAGCGGCAGATGTTTTCGTTAATTAAATTTTTAACCTGAATGTTATATTTTTTATTCACAACATAATAATAAAATAGAAATTATTCTGAGGAATTTATAGATGGTAACACACTTAGCGAAATATTAAAAAAAGGCAAACTGTCTATATACAATGCAATTGGGTTAGCTGAGAGCCTAATGCAAATAGTATATCAATTAGAGAAAATAGGTGTGGTACAGAGATATTAAACCAGATAATATAATTAGAGACCATTTGGTTATCTAATTTGATGCAAATATGCAGGGCTTAAATTGCAGGAAAAAAAGGTGATTATAGGATATGTGAATCATCAATTACTATGCCTTGCTAGATATTTACAAGATTGATAAGTGAAATTATGAGGGTAATAATGAATAACAATAATTTTATAATTAATAAAGAGAAAAAGTCTAAAATAGTAAATTTGGCGCCTAAATTAGGCAGGAATGATCCATGCTACTGTGGCAGTGGCAAAAAATATAAAAATTGCTGCATGAAAAAGGATGAGGAGAAAAAGCACATAAAATATTTACTTGAACAGCCTATGCTTATATCGGATGAGTATTTTTCTGTTAATGAATATATTGAGATCTCAGGATATCCATTAATTAATTTTGATATGCTATTACTAGAAATATTAAATATGACAGGCAGTATTTTGCATATATTCAATAGCACAAATGATATTGTATATAAAGACTTACTTAAGAAATTATATCATTATGCTAAAGAATTTTATAATGGATGTTTAAATTGTGAATATGGTTGTATACAGATACCGCAAAAAAGTGCAAGTTTCAAATCCTTAAGGGATAAAGGGTTTAATGTTGAGGAACTTCCTGTTGCATTATAAAAGGAAATACATCTAAACTTTTTTTATATTGAATTTATAAATAGTTTTGCTAATTTTTTAGAAAGTGAATTATGTAACGAAATAGCTCCTGAATTATCAGCTGAAATAGCTGCATCAGCATATTGGTCAATAATAGATAGTATTTCTAGCAATTGTTATGATGAATGTGATAACAAATGTATGATAGAGCATAATTGTAATGCATATTGCAAGTTTTGCTGCTATAGAAGTAAAAGCCTTCCATGCCCTAAAGATGGGTGTATTTCCTATGATGTTATTAAAGCATCGGAAGAAGATATGGAACATTAAATTGGGGCATCAGTGC
>JBFXKO010000060.1:0-5044 GCA_050173715.1 Sedimentibacter sp. | reverse complement strand
GATATTAGAGATATTATTTTCAAAGAAATTTCGGAAGAAAGATTTAAAGCAATAATTTCTACTGAAAAAGATGGTTGTCTATCAGGTGTAGCAGAAGCTAAAAAAATTGCAGCTGAGATTGATGTAGAAATAAACTTTTTTCGTAATGAAGGAGAATCAATTGAAGCAGGAGAACAGATTTGTGAAATTATTGGTACTCCTAAACAGATAACGATAGCTGAAGAAAAGATAATAGGAAATCTCTGTAAATATTCAGGTATTTCAACAGCAGCGCGTAAAGCAGTAGAATTATCGAATGGAAGGAGCAGAATTGTTTCTGGTTCAATAAAAAAAATGCCTCCAGAAATAAAGATGGGTGTCAGAAGAGCTATAGAAAGCGGAGGTGCATCATGCAGAATAAGCACTACACCAATGGTTTATTTAGATAAGAATTACATTAAAATGCTAGGTTCTATACCAAAAGCTCTCAAATCTGTAGAAAGCCTAACCGAATTAGTTAAAGTTATACAGATTAAGGGGCAGCAGTTTTCTATTGAGGAAGAAACAAAACAAGCAATTGAAAACGGCTGTAATATTCTGATGGTGGATACTGGTAACTTACAAGATTTAGAAAAATGCATAGATATTACTGAAAGACTAAAAAAACGAAATGATGTTCAAATAGCTTTTTCTGGAGGAGTTAAATTAGAACAGATAGAAATGATATGCAAATATAATATTGATGCGGTATGTATTGGAAAAGATATTGTTGATGCTTTACTTTTAGACATGAAGTTGGATGTCCTCATTTAATGAAAGGAGTACTGTGAATGGGATTAAATCTATTGGAAAAGACAGAGCTATGGATAAATAACATTTATCTAAACAACACAAATTTAACATTAATTGCAGAAACAGTGGCAAATGTTTTAAAGATTGACAGAAATAAAGTTTTAGTAGTTGATGTTAGAAATGAACATATAACCTTGGATATATTAGAAAAAGATATTCCAGTTGAAAATATAATAGGAAAAGAGAATGAAATATTAGATGCGGTTTCTAAAATAGATGGCGTAAAATTGACTGATGATTCTAACATACATTCAAATGGAATATTAGGACTAATATGCTTGGAGGGAGAGAACCCTGTTGAAATAAGCAATAAAGTTAATAATATGGTCAGTGAAATGACTGAGCGTATTTCTAAACGAGCTATTATATTTCCAACTGGTTTTGAACTTAAAAAAAATCTAATAAAAGACACTAATACTCCTTATTTGAAAGAGCTATTGGAACAAAACGGGTATAAGGTTACAGTCGGTGACGTAATAGAAGATGATATTGATGATATGGTGTTTAAACTATCGGATGCAATATCTCGTGCATATGGTTTAATAATCACAACTGGTGGAGTTGGTGCAGAAGATAAAGATAAAACCGTAGAAAGTATATTACAGATCGACTCAGAGGCTTCAACCCCTTATATAGTAAAATTTAAAAAAGGAACAGGTCGTCATGTTAAGGATGGAGTAAGAATTGCTGTTGGTACAGTTGGGCCTTCAATGTTAGTATCTTTTCCCGGTCCAAATGATGAAGTTAGAATAGCATCAGAAGCATTAATCAAATCTATAAACAAAGGATTTGATAAAGAAACCACGGCTCGCAGCATAGCAGAAGTATTAGCAAAAAAACTTATGCATAAAGAATATCATCATCATGATAAATAATAATTTTTTAGGAGGAATAAACATATATGAATTACTCGTTTATTGCACAAAAGTTGTATGAAGCAGAAAAATCCTGTATTCAAATTGATGCGCCAACAACAAAATATCCTGAGTTAACAGTGGAGGATGCTTATGAAATTCAATTATTAAATATTAAAAAAAGAGTAGAAGAAGGAGAAAATGTAATTGGAATGAAGGTAGGCTTAACAAGTAAAGCCATGCAAAACCTACTTAATGTTAATGAACCTGACTATGGACACCTAACTGATAAAATGTTGCTGCTAGAAGGGGGAATTTGCCCTTTTGATGAATTGATACAACCTAAGGTAGAGGGCGAATTAGCCTTTTGTCTAAAGAAAGGATTAAAAGGACCAGGCATAACAATTGCAGATGTATACAATGCAACTGAGTGGGTAGTTCCTGCAATTGAAATTGTAGATAGTCGTATTAAAGATTGGAAGATAAGGTTGTGTGATACAATTGCTGATAATGGCTCCAGTGCAAAATTTGTTTTGGGAAGCAAAATGACACCAATATCTGAAGTTGATATGAGATTAACTGGAATGACATTGGAAAAAAATGGTGAACTTGTTAATAGTGGTACCTGTGCAGAAGTCTTAGGCAATCCAGCAGCAGCTGTCGCATGGATTGCAAATAAACTTGCAGCATTTGATATAGAATTAAAGGCAGGAAGTATTGTAATGGCTGGTGCATTAACTGCGGCACAAGCCGTAGAAAGAGGCGATAGCTTCACAGTAAATTTTTATGGAATGGGTAGTTTAACAGTAAAATTTAAATAGAGACAGAATGGAGCGAAGTAATGAAAAAAGTTAAAGTCGGAATCATTGGTCCTGGTAATATAGGTACCGATTTGATGTACAAGGTAATGAAAAGTGAAAACTTAGAAATGCATATGATGGCAGGAAGACATATGTCTGAAGGATTAAAAAGAGCTGAAGGATTGGGATTTAAAATATCCACTGACGGTGCAGTAGGAATTGCTGCAGACCCAGAAATTCAAATTGTATTTGATGCTACAAATGCAACCGGACATTTTCATAATGCACCAATTTTAAAAGAAGCCGGCAAAATTGTAATGGATATGACTCCAGCTGCAATTGGTCCTTATGTAGTGCCCTGTGCTAATCTTGATAACTTGGCAGATGTTGATAATTTTAATATGGTTACTTGTGGCGGGCAAGCTACTATCCCAATAGTATATGCAATCAATAAGGTAGCAGATGTAAGTTATGCAGAAATTGTAGCAAGTCTTTCTTCTAAAAGCGCAGGACCTGGTACAAGAGCTAACATAGATGAATTTACACAAACTACTAGAAAAGCGTTGGAAGTAGTAGGCGGGGCTGATAAAGCAAAAGCAATCATCATATTAAATCCTGCTGAACCACCAATCATAATGACTAATACAGTATATACAATAGTAAAAAATCCTGACGAAAAGAAAATTAAAGAAGCTGTAGATGAAGTTATAAAAGAAGTTCAAAAATATGTTCCCGGATATAGACTTAAGGTTCCACCGATAATTGATGGAGATAAAGTTACAGTAATTATACAAGTTGAAGGAGCAGGAGATTTCCTTCCTAAATATTCTGGAAACTTAGATATAATTAATCAAGCAGCTGTTGCGGTTGCAAATAAAGTTGCAGGTAAAATATTACATGAGGAGGTGCAATGCCATGGAAAATAAAAAGATTAATATTGTTGATATGACATTAAGGGATGGCAGCCATGCTGTTAGTCACAGTTTCACAGTAGAACAAGCAACAGAAATAGCATCGGGGTTAGACAAAGTAGGGGTGCCATTTATTGAACTCAGCCATGGTGATGGAATTGCTGGTTCCTCAATAAACTATGGATTTTCTAAAGATTCAGAAATGGAAATGATAAAAGCAGCAAGCAGTGTAATTAAAAATGCAAAGTTAGCAGTATTATTAATACCAGGTATTGGTACTATAGAAGATTTAGAAGAAGCACGAAGCAATGGAGCACAGGCAGTTCGTGTTGCAACTCATGTGACGGAAGCTGACACTGGAATACAACATATTCAATATGCAAAGAGCAAAGGTATGATGGCAGTAGGATTTTTGATGATGTCTCATATGGCTTCACCGGAAAAAATAGTCGAGCAAGCTAAAATTTTTGTTGATGCCGGAGCTGATTATATAAATATTGCGGATTCAGCAGGATTTATGGTGCCAAGTGATGTGCGTGAAAGAATAAGCGTACTTAAAAATGCAATAGACTTGCCAATAGGTTTCCATTCTCATAATAATTTAGGTCTATCTGTCGCTAATTCTTTAGCTGCCATAGAAGAAGGTGCAACTTATATAGATGCTACATGCCGAGGACTTGGAGCAGGAGCAGGTAATACGCAAAATGAAGTATTGTGTGCAGTTCTTAAGCGTCTAGGCTATAAAACTGGTGTTGATTTATATGGAATTATGGATTTTGCGCAAAATGTAGTTGAACCACTAATGCATCGTCCACAAGTTATTGATTCATCATCATTAATATTGGGTTATGCAGGTGTTTACTCAAGTTTTTTATTACACACAAATAGAGCTGCTGAGAAATTTAATCTTAATCCGAGAGACATTTTAATAGAGCTCGGAAAAAGAAAAATGGTTGGCGGACAAGAAGATATGATTGTTGATGTTGCGTATGAATTATCAAAAAAATAAATAGAAAGAGGTAATCCAGATGAAAAAAGTTACTTTATTAGCAGAAGTGCAAAAGGATATTTGCACGGGTTGTAAAACTTGTCAAAAAGTCTGCCCTGTATTGGCAATAAAGGTAGTGGACAAAAAAGCAGTTGTTGACGCTGATGCTTGTCGTGGTTGTGCTAATTGCGAACAAAGATGTCCATTCTATGCCGTTAAAATGGTAAAAAGAGAAATACCATTAGAAATTGGTGTGGATGTTTCGAAATTTGACAAAGACGAAATTAGAGAACTTTGCGAAAAAGCTCATTTGAACCCTGAGCAAGTATTATGCTACTGTGTAGGCGTTAGAGCAGAAGAAGTTGCGGCATCTTTATTAAGTGGAGCAAAAACTCCTGAGGAAGTATCTTCTATGACAGGTATCAGAACTGGATGTACAATAGAGTGCATTCAACCTTTATTAAGAATGGTAGAAGCAGCAGGTAATGAACTTGTTCCTAATTCAGGTGGCTGGCAATGGTACGGTACTACACCTACTGCATGGTCAATATCAGATGATGTTAAGGAAAAGTATAGTAGCAGAGGCTTCTATTTTGATGAAGACAGAGAATTGCTTGACAAAATTGTTCATACAAAAAATGAATAAAAGTTATTACAAGT
>JBFXKO010000059.1:0-6697 GCA_050173715.1 Sedimentibacter sp. | reverse complement strand
AATAATAAAAGCATTTATGAAGTGCTTCCCGAAAATAACGAAACGATATTTTCAATAATAAACAACATGAGTTTCATTGTTGATAAGGAAATAAATATTAATACTCAATGAGGTACGGCTAAATTTAATATTACATCTCGATGTATTAACAACGGAGAAGGTGGATGTAGCGGCATAGTGCTTATTATTGATGAGATAAAAAGAGTTCGAAAAATGGCTAGAAATTTTTCAGGTGCAGTGGCTTCATTAACCTTTGATAATTTAATAGGTAGCAGTGAGAATTATTTAAAAACAATAGAAATTGCTATAAGAGCGTCAAGATCTGATTCAACAGTGTTGCTCTTAGGTGAAAGCGGAACAGGTAAGGATGTTATTGCTCAATCGATTCATAATGGCAGCAATCGTAAGAACGGGCCTTTTGTTGCAATAAATTGTGGAGCAATTCCCAGAGAGTTAATAGGAAGTGAATTATTTGGATATGTTGAAGGAGCATTCACTGGTGCACGTAAAGGAGGCAGTGTTGGAAAGTTTGAATTAGCTGATGGCGGGACTATTTTTTTAGATGAAATAGGAGACATGCCCTTAGATATGCAAACAAATTTGTTAAGAGTCATAGAGGAGAGAAAAATAACAAGAATTGGTGACCAAGATGTTATTCCTATTGATGTTAGGATTATAGTAGCAACTAACAGGGATTTATCGGAAGAAGTTAAAAATAACAGGTTCAGACAAGATTTATATTATAGATTAAATGTAATAACCATTCATTTATGCCCGCTAAGAGAAAGAAAAAAAGATATACCTGAGCTTGTAAGTTTTTTTTATAAACAATTAATAAGCAATATGAACAAAAAAGAGTATCCTATCCCTAAAAATTATCTGGACATTTTAAGTAAATATGATTTTCCCGGAAATATTAGAGAACTTCAAAATATTATTGAATGTAGCGTTAACCTATCTATGGATGGATTATTAGAATCAGATTTTGTTCCGGAAGAGATTCTCGCATCTATAAATAATAAATCATATAACAAAGCAACAAGAAATGATAATTTAAGTCTTGATGATATTGAAAAATTACGAATAGAAGAATTGTTAGCTAAATATGAAGGAAATATTACTAAAGTGTCATATGAATTAGGTGTTGCAAGAAGCACGCTATACAGAAAGTTCAATAAGTATGGTTTTACTAAAAATATAACTTCAAGGTAATTATTTATATAAAGTGGGACAACAAGTGTATTACTTTGCTACAGTATTTTTCATTATTCATGTTTTCACTAATCCGAATATATTGATTTTTGGGTGCATAGTAATAGTTAAAATTTTGGCATAGATTTTGCTTATAATGTTGTTGAAAAAATATTGCCGTGTATAACGGAAATAAATAAATTTAGGGGGTATAAAATGGAATTAAGGTTATTTACTGAAAAACCAGATCCTAGGAAATATGATAAGGATTTGTTGTTGAATCTTTACAGAGTAATGCTTCAAGAGAGAGTTTTCGATGAAAGCATAGTTAGTATGGTGTATTCTGGAAAGGTAAAAGGTTTTTATCATGCAGGAGCTGGACAAGAGGCAATTGCTGCAGGGTCTTGTGTACAGCTAAGGGATGATGATTATATTTTTTATATGCATAGAGGTTGCAATGAAATGATTGCAAAAGGTGTTTCAATTGATGAACTATATGCTGATTTCTTTGCAAATGTTCATGGAACAAACAAAGGGCTTGGTGCAGGAATAATACACAGTGCTTATCCGTCAAAAGGTGTTCTTGGTCAACCAGGTACTATAGGTTCTAATGCTTCTCTTGGAGCAGGTGTTGGTTATGCAATAAAATATAGAAAATCAGACCAAGTATGCGTATGCTACTTTGGAGATGGTACTGCTGCTCGTGAAACAATTTATGGCGCTTTGAACTGGATTGGATTATGGAAGTTACCAGTAATATTCGTTTGCGAAAACAATGAGTATGGATTATCGAACCATTATTTGAAAGCAAATGCAATTAAGGAACATGTAGCTGAAAAGGCAACCGGTTTTAATAATATTGATTGTGTAGTAGTGGATGGAAATAATGTTTTGGCCATGAAAGAAGTAACAGATGCTGCTATTGATAGAGCTAGAAAAGGTGAGGGCGGAACTTTTATAGAGGCTAAAACCTTCCGTTATGGAGGACACTTTGTAGGAGATCCTACTATTTATATAGACAAGGAAAAATTAGCTTGGTTTAAAAATGAAAATGATCCTATTAATAATCTAAAGAAATCGCTATTAGAATCTAATATTGCTACAGAAAGTGAACTTGATGCTGTGGAACAAAAAGTTAGAGAAGAAGATAAAAAAGCAATAGAAATTGCTGATACATATCCATTGCCAGAGAGAGAACGATTATTTGAAGGTTTATTTAGTGAAGGTAAGGAGGTATTCTTATGCAGAAAATAACTATGTTAAAGGCAATTAATCAGGCCTTAGATGAAGAATTAGCATTTGACGAAAGAGTTGTAGTGTTTGGAGAAGATGTTGGTTATTTTGGAGGTTGCTATGGCGTTACTGCCGGATTATTTAATAAACACGGTGATTTAAGAGTTAAGGATACTCCAATAGCTGAGAATACTCTTGTTGGTGCTGCAGTAGGTATGGCATTAGGTGGACTAAAACCTGTTCCTGAACTTATGTTTGCAGATTTTGCTGAGATAGCTTTTGATGAGATATTAAATAAAATGGGTAAATGGAAATGGATGCATGGGGGATGTTTTGATATGCCTATTACCCTAAGATTACCTACAGGAATGTTAGGAGGAGCAGGACCTGAACACTCTCAAAGCACTCAAGGATTTTTCATGCATTCTCAAGGATTGTATCTTGTTGTTCCTTCTACTCCTTATGATGCGAAGGGCTTATTAAAACAAGCAATTCGTGGCAATGACCCGGTATTGTTCTTTGAACATAAAGGACTATATGGCATGACTGGCGAGGTTCCAGAGGAAGAATATTTCATCCCATTTGGTGTAGCTGATGTAAAATTAAAGGGAACAGATGTAACTGTTCTTGCTACTTCTCTTCAGGTTCACACTGCATTAGCAGCAGCCCAAGAATTAGCTAAAGAAGGTATAAGTGTTGAGGTCATAGATCCTAGAACATTAATTCCTTTCGACAAGGCTACATTATTCGAATCAATTAAAAAGACAGGAAGATTAGTTATAGTACATGAAGAACCTAAAACAGGTGGAACTGGAGCAGAAATAGCTGCCATGGTAGCTGAAGAAGCTTGGTTTGATTTGAAAGCTCCTATTAAGCGAATAGGCAGTCCTGATGTTCCTTGCCCACATAGTGTTCATTTGGAAAATATGATGATACCAAGCAAGGAACAAATAATAGCTGCTGTTAAAGAAACATTAAAATAAAAAAATACAATAACTACTTAGCAGGTTGAATTCCAATCTGCTAAGTAAGATACATCAACAATAAAATAAAATATCAAAATTTCGAGGTGATTATATGCAGACACTAACAATGCCAAAAATGGGTATAACAATGAGTTCCGCTACAATTGTAAGTTGGAAGAAAAAAGTAGGAGAAATTGTTAAACAAGGTGAAACATTATATGAAATTGAAACAGAAAAGTCCTCAATAGTTGTTGAATCTCCATTTACAGGAACATTAAAGGAAATTGTTATTGAAGAAGGCAGCAGTGCAAATGTAGATGAAGTAATAGGATATATTGAAGAGTAGTTTGACATGAAAGATGTAGTAGTTCAAAGAGTTGGAATGAATATAATGTCAGTAAATCTCCTAGATTGGAAAAAACATGAAGGAGGTTTTGTAAGAAAAGGAGAACCACTATTTATTGTTGAAAGTAACATTGCTATTACTGAATTTGCATCATTGTATGAAGGTAATTTAAATTCCATATTAATATCCCAAGGTGAGGTTAATATTGGAGATGTTATTGGGATTATTGATGGAAAATAAAAGTTGAGGATACTATATGAATGAAAACAATTCTTATGAAATTAAAATAAAAGACAAAAAAAGGCAAAATGTTGCAAGACGTTATATGTCTAAGTTCATGCTCAATAATTGGAACACTATTCCCCATATGATCCAAATGTCTGAGGCAAGAGCAGATAATATTATTAATGTTAAAAAGGAAATTGGAAATGTAAGCTTTAATGACATAATACTAAAGGCAGTAGCTAATTCAGTTAAAGATGTTCCATTAATAAATAGTACCCTTGATGGCGAAGATTTAATAACATATGAGGATATAAACATAGCTGTTGCTGTAGTTTCAGATTCTGGATTATATGTACCGGTTGTAAGAAATGCAGATAAAAAATCTGTTCATGAAATTTCAAACGAAGTCAAGGAGTTTGCAAACAAAGCAGCCAAAAATGCAATTATGCCTGATGATATGGCCTTTGGAACAATAACTGTTTCAAATTTAGGGTCTACAGCTGTTTATACAGGAACACCTGTTATTAATGCTCCTCAGGGTGCAATGATATTCATTGGAACAATAAGAAAAGAACCTGTTGTTAATGAAAATAATGAGATAGTTGTTGGGAATGTATTAGGCTTTTCCATAGCTTATGATCACCGTTTCATTGATGGAATGCTCGGACAACAATTTACAACTAGATTAAAACAAGAAATTGAAACCATAAGTGTTGAAAAATATGATAATTGAATATTTTAATAGAGCTATCAATTGGATTTTACACCAATAGAGAAACTAAAAAATAAACAGCATACTTTTATATAATTGTATGCTGTTTATTTTTTAACTATTAAAAGTGTGGATAAAAACAAAATAAATTGTAGCGTATCATAATACTATTTAATTATTAACCATAATTATTATAGTGTTTTTGAATTCATTATTGTTTTTTGGGACAACATTTGTTGCATTATGCTCCAGTCACTGAAAATTCTGTATAACGAAAATTGTGTTATTATCAAAAAAATAACATATTAATAGTTTGGCACAATTATTGCTTATTAAATGGTTAAAGAATCAAAAGAAGGTGGTATAAAATGCATTACGATATTATTGTTATTGGCGGTGGACCAGGGGGCTACACAGCTGCAATTAGAGCCAGTGAGTTAGGAGCTAAGGTGGCTCTAATAGAAGAAAAAGAATTAGGGGGTACATGCCTTAATAGGGGTTGTATACCTACAAAGGTATATGCTCATGCTTCTTCCGTTATAGATGACATGGAAAAGGTTAAGGAATTTGGTATTTTAAATCAATATCAAATAGATATTGAAAAACTCAGAAATAAAAAGATAAATACTGTAAATACATTAGTAAATGGTGTTGGATATTTAATGAAGGCACATAGCATTGAGGTAATTTATGAAAAAGCAAGGTTCATAGACGAACATACTATTGAAGCCGGAAAAAAATATACAGCTTTTGAAACACAAGCAGATCCAAATAAATCTATAAAGGTTATGGTAAGACCATAAATATATAAACTATTGAAATATAAGTTAATCAAATTTTAGAAATAAGGAGGTTTAACAATGAGTCAAGTTGTAAAATCATTAGAAGATTGGGGCAAGTACCCTAAAGATTTAGTATTAGGTTTTTATAAAACCATGGTATTAGAAAGAGCAGTAGATGATGCTATTATCACACTTATTAAAGAAGGGCGAACTGGAGCACACCACCCTGGTAAAGGTGAAGAAGCCCCTGCTGCAGGAGTCATGGCTGCAATGAGAAATGATGACTATTTATACTATCATCACCGCGGAGTAAATGCACAAGTTGCAAGAGGATTGCCGCTGGTTGATTTGTTTGGTGACTTTTTAGGCACTATGGCAGGAAGTACAAGAGGCTTTGGGGCAGGTATAATTCATATGATAGAGCCATCACTTGGTATTTTAGGACAAAGCGGTACTCTTGGTGGATGCTTCCCATTGGCAACTGGAACAGGAATTAGTGTAAAATGCCGTAAAACAGACCAAGTTATTGTTGTATTTTATGGTGACGGTACTGCTAACAGAGGTACATGGCAAGAATCTATAAATGTATGCAGTGCTATGAAGCTTCCTGTAATATTTATATTACAAAATAATGGATATGCTGTTTCTGTAAGTGAAAAGAATGTTTCTGCAAGAAAAGAACATATTGCTGATAGAGCAGAAGGCTTTGGCGTTCCTTCATATTATATTGAAAACGGCAACAATCCTCTTACAATTTATGAAACAGTTAAGGAATGTATTGAAAGAGCTAGAAGAGGCGAAGGACCATCAATGATGGAGGTTAAAACCTACAGACATTATGGCCATTTTCTTGGAGAAGATGGAAGTCTTTACAGAGATCCTAAAGAGGTAGAAGAATGGCTGAAAAATGATCCTTTAGACAGAGCGTATGCTAGACTATTAGAAACAAATTATATAACAGAAGAAGAAGACAAAAAGATTAAAGAAGATGCTCAAAATAAGGTTAAAGAAGCCATAGATACTGCTGCAGCAGCACCTCAACCTGGAAAAGACAGAATATTCCAAGGTTTATTTGCAGAATAATAACAATTAAAAAAAGCAAAAATATAATTTTTATGAGTACTTTCAGAAACTAAATGAATAAAACAAGCAAAAACAAGAATTAAAATTAAAAGAGAGAAAAAAGTGTAAAGTCAAGTTGATAGTATTTAAAAATAAGTAAAAAAGAGCATGGCAAACAAGC
>JBFXKO010000058.1:0-6850 GCA_050173715.1 Sedimentibacter sp. | reverse complement strand
ACTTAGAATAATGCTTGCATAAAAATATAAAAACCGTGGGGCACACGGGGATAGCTCGCTTATGCTGTAATCATTAGATTACTCGAACGAGAAGCCCCCACTTCTATAAGTGGTGGGAGTATGTCACGAGGATAATATTAATGAGAACCAGAAAATATAAATGAAGTTTTTGCATTTTTTGAGAACTTTATTTGCCTAAAGTTAGAATATTTGCTATAATTATAGAAATAATGAGTGGTAAAAGTAGATATATTAAAGAATTTAATTTCATAATAAATTAAAACTGATAAAAGATTTTATTTCATGATAACAAATATTCTCAAATAATTGTTAAAATATATGAAAAGTGGGTATAAATAACCTATAAAATATGTGGAGGGAATTATATGGAATATAAAGATTTAATAGCTAGAATGAAATCAGTAAGAAATTATAAAAAGGATGCAATCAGCTCTGAAATTATCCAAAAACTAGGGGATTACTATCACAAGAGTAAAAGGTTAGTTGAGGATATAGAAATAGAAACAATGCTTAAAAACAGGGATGAAGTATATGAACAATTAAAAAATCATGCTGGATACAATGACATTATGCTGGATGCTCCACATTACCTGATATTCTTGTCGGAAGAAAAAGACCACTACATTGAAAATGTAGGCTATGCTGCACAGGATACAAGACTTAAGGCATATGAGCTGGGCGTTGGTTCATGCTTTATTACAATAAGCAACGAAGAAGAAACAAAGGAAAGATTAAATATAAAATCTGACAAGAAGCTTACAGCAATCATCGCTCTTGGATTTGATGACAACAAAAATAAATCAATTGTTGAAAATGTGTCAGAATACAATCCTTCCAAGGCAAGCGTCAGCATAGTTGAGGACAATGTATCAGAAAGACTTCGAATCAGTGATGTTGTATATATGAAAAAATGGGGTGAAAATGCAGATCCTGATGAAGTGGCAAACCTTGGACTTCTGGAAGCATTCTTTTTTGCAAGGCTGGCACCTTCAACAAACAACAGACAGCCGTGGAGATTCATTTATGATGATGGCATTGTAGTACTTGCAATGAGATATGATCAAAAAATAAGCGAATATGAGGATAAGATTGATACTGGTATAGTAATGCTTTATTATCAATTAATTGTTGATAATACATTGTTTAAGATGAATTGGAAGTTTGGCAAGCCAGATAAGGAATACGAAATACCATCTGATTATAATATTGTAGCATATTGCATCTCTTAATTTTAAAATATAAAAAGGCGCAAAATGTGCCTTTTTGCTTATCAAGAAAGGAGCCATTTTATGAAAATAATAATAGACCAACATTTTTATGATATTGCAGTAAGATCATTTCCTCAAATTGAGTTTTTTAAAGAACCTGAAGAATGCCTGGAGGCTGAGGTTCTCATTGGTCAGCCTGAAGTAATGAAGGTTGAAATATTAGAGAAGCTTCCCAAGCTTAAATGGCTTCAATTGTTCAGAGCCGGCTATGATATGATTGATACTGATTACATAAGAAAAAGAGGGATTAAGCTTACAAACGGCAAGGACATATTTTCAATACCTATTGCAGAGGATGTGGTATGCAAAATATTGATGCACAGCACAAATGCTATAAAATATATTGAAAACAAAAAAACCAAAACTTGGGATAACCAATTGAAAAGGAATGATCTTAGTGAAAAGACCATAGGAATAATCGGAACAGGCTCCATAGCAACAGAAATTGCAAAAAGGCTTCAACCCTTTGGCGTTAAAATAATAGGACATAAAAGAACACCTGTGCTGACAATGCCATATTTTGATGAAATTTATTCAGGCAAAAAAGGATTGGAATATGTTATGAGCGGTGCTGACTATGTGATTGTTACCGCTGATTTAAATCCAAGCACATATCATTTGATCAACAAGGATAATTTAAGGCTTATGAAACAAACTGCTTCAATTATTAATATTGCTAGAGGAAGCATCATAAATCAGCATGATTTAAAGGAAGCTTTAAAAAATAAATCAATATCTTATGCAGGTCTTGACGTTTTTGAAGTTGAGCCTTTGCCTTTGGATGATGAGCTTTGGAATTTGGATAATGTATATTTGACACCTCATGCTTGTGGTCTTGTGAAGGAAAACAAGAATAGGTGGGAAAAACTTATTTTACAAAATATTAGAAATTTTATTGAAAATGAAAAACTTATTAATGAAGTAATATAAATCGTTGAATGAGGGCAAAGCCCTTATTGAATGTAATGATTGATGTGCTCATGCATAGGAGGAATAATGGGGTTAAATGAAAACAGCGGTATAAATATTGGCAAATTAAAAAAGGGTATCAGGAATTTAATCACTGATGTTGAAGGTGTGAAGGTGGGGCATGTAACGCTTGATGATGGTGATATAAAGACGGGAGTAACTGCAATTTTACCACATGAAGGCAACTTGTTTAAGAAAAAGGTAATGGCATCCTCCTGTGTTATCAACGGTTTTGGAAAAAGCGTGGGATTGATTCAGATAGAAGAGCTGGGAAGCATAGAAACACCTATAATTATGACCAATACCTTAAGCGTGGGAACAGCTACAGAGGGTTTGATTCGTTACATGCTTGATAAAAATGAAGATATAGGCACAACCACAGGCACAGTAAATTGCATTGTTACAGAATGCAATGACGGTAGATTAAATGATATAAGAGGTCTTCATGTGAAGGGGGAGCATGTGCCGGAGGCAATAAAAAATGCTGTGACTGATTTTGACGAAGGAGCTGTGGGCTCAGGAACAGGAATGGTATGCTTTGGTTTAAAGGGAGGAATAGGCTCTTCATCAAGAATTATAGAGTTGGATAACAAGGAGTACACTATTGGCACTCTTGTTATGTCTAACTTTGGTTCGAAAAAATATTTGACCATTAACGGAGATAAAATAGGAGAAAGAATTGCGGAGAAAGACAACATGGATAGGGATCAAGGCTCCATTATAATAATTGTAGCAACGGACATACCGTTAAGTGAAAGACAGCTTAAACGCATTTCAAAAAGGGCAGTTGTTGGTTTAGCCAGAACAGGTTCATATTTAGGCAACGGCAGTGGTGATATTTGCATTTCTTTTACAACTGCTAATAAAATCATGCATTATTCTAATACTAAAGTAATAGACATAAAAATGATAGAAGAAAATGCTATAGAGGAAGTGTTTAAGGCAGTAGGGGAATCTGTTGAGGAATCCATCATCAGCTCCATGTATCACGCAAAAACTACTACAGGAATAAACAACACAACCATAAAAAGCTTGAGAGAATACTTATAACAGTTTAGAGATTCTCGGGATAAAGGATATATCATGAACACAAAACTAAAAAAAATACTTTATGCACTTTTTATGCCTTTGTTAATCATATATTTTGAAACGGTATTAAAAGCTGTTGTATATGATACAGTGTTTAATGAAGGCTTTATTTTCATGTGCTTGTTTTCTCTGCCTATTGGACTTTTCTTTAATCTGCTGGTTACAAGCTTCAGTGAAAAAACTAATAAATATTTATTTGTAGCGCTGATAAGCTGCCTTACAATATATTACGCAGG
This sequence comes from Sedimentibacter sp., assembly GCA_050173715.1. Classification (GTDB taxonomy): domain Bacteria; phylum Bacillota; class Clostridia; order Tissierellales; family Sedimentibacteraceae; genus Sedimentibacter. The sequence goes on along the minus strand of JBFXKO010000058.1, from coordinate 3,267 downwards.
ACAAATGATTTATTATAAGATATTTTCAACCTTTGCCTCATTATATTTCATTATAGGTGCTGGTAAAGCAGCACAATTTTATAAAGTCTTAATCGATGCCATAATAAACAATTTATTACCTTTAATGTTTATATTATTTCCAATAATAGCTGTAGCCGTATTTCATAAGAAAGTATATATTAGAAAAATATCAAAAAACTATATCATTAAGGTTGCAGTATTTGCAGCTGCAATGCAGTTATCAGCTGTTATGTTAGTCCTTTCATCTGATGAAGGCATGCTGAGTGCTTCATATTTATACAAGGATGCATTTTTAGTTAAGGATTCTATTGATAAATTTGGATTGCTGACAACAGGAAGACTGGATATAAAAAATATTTTAAAAAATTCAAATGCATTTGCCAGTGAGTCCAAACCTATTGAAATATTAGAATCTAGGGAAGATGAAGATAAAGTTGAAGTTGAAGTTGAAATGGGTGAGACTGTTGAGCAGGTGGTGGAAGAATACAATTTACTGGACATACCATATGAAGAGTTGATTGCAAATGAAGGAAAAGAAGGTATCAGGTCATTGCATGAGTATTTTAAAAATGCCAAGCCTTCTAAGAAAAACAAATATACAGGAATGTTCAAAGACAAAAATTTAATATTAATTACAGCTGAAGGCTTTTCTCCTTATGCTGTTCACAAGGAGCTTACTCCCACATTGTATAAAATGTATGAAGAGGGCTTTAAATTTACTGACTTTTATACACCTCTGTGGGGAGTCAGCACTTCTGACGGAGAATATGTAGCCTGCACCGGTCTTTTGCCTAAGGAAGGAATATGGAGTTTTTATAAGTCATCTGAAAATTACATGCCCTTAAGTATGGGAAATCAACTGAAAAATGTGGGCTATGAAACCTATGCATACCACAACCATTATTATAACTATTATTTCAGAGATAAATCACATCCTAACATGGGATATATATACAAGGGACTGGGAAATGGCTTGGATGTTACTGAGACATGGCCTGAGTCTGATGTTGAAATGATTGAACTGACTGTTGATGAATACATAAATAAACAGCCCTTCCATGCATATTACATGACTGTCAGTGGTCATTTGCAGTACACATTTACAGGTAATTACATTGCCGCGAAAAATAAAATGCTTGTTGAAAATTTAGAATATTCTGATAATGTAAAGGCATACTTGGCATGCAATATTGAGCTTGACAAAGCAATGGAAAAATTAATTGCAAGGCTAGAGGAAGCTGGTATAGCTGATGATACCCTAATTGCCATAAGCCCTGACCATTATCCCTATGGATTGACCAAAGCAGAAATCAGCGAGCTTGCAGGTCATGAGGTGGATTCGGATTTTGAATTGTACAAGGGTGTATTTCTTTTATGGTCTGAGGGAATGGAGCCAGTAGAAATCAGTAAGACTAGCTCTAGTTTAGATATTATACCTACACTTTCAAATTTGATGGGAATAGATTATGATTCAAGACTATTAATGGGAACGGATATTCTTTCTGATACAGAGCCACTGGTTATGTTTCAGGACAGAAGCTGGATAACAGACAAAGCGTATTTCAATGCAAAAACAGGACAGGTAACCATGCAAAATGGCTTTATGGTTGATGATTCATACATAACTGAAATTAGTGAAAAGGTAAAACAAAAATTTAAGGTGTCAGCAATGATATTAGATTATGACTATTATAAAATAGTATTTAACAAAAAGTAGGAACGACATATGTCGTTCCGCTTTCTATTCAACTACCAAACTATATTCGCAACTTACCGGACATTGTGTGTATTCTGAATTATTGACGCAGTTTGAATTAAGTTTGTTTTTTAATATGTAACCAGACTCCACATTTTCCTTAACCTTTACCATGTATCCTATTCTTCTGGATTCTGCAGGCTGAAGGCTTCCAATATCCCATTTCAAAATCGTTTTTCCGTTAAAGTTATATATGTTTCTTGGCTGTAAATTGCTTGAATCTCCTATGAACTCTAAACCTTCGTCTAAAATGCTTCTTAAATAGACGCTCCTTGCTACGTCATATTGCCCTGCATTGCAGTGCATGTAATATTTAGTTGTTTCCCCCTTCTTGATTGTTTTGTTGTCGCATTTAACAATAAGTTCATAATCAAGAACTACAGATGAAGCATTGCATGAGTCAACATAATCCTCGCAGATTAAATGAGCATAATAGTTTACTTTGCTTTTATGGGGTATTTTATCGCCTGTATTTTCATTGCTTTCTGTTGTCAGCTTGTCGCATAGAGCAATGTCAAAGGTAAGCATGTTACTTGAATTAGGCGAAAGCTTTATGTTGTTTGCAAAGACTATTACATTATTGTTACCTACCTCATTAAGGGGTTGAACAACGTTGACCTTTTCAAGCATATTTAAGTCAGGTCCTGAATGCTCCATATTGTTTAAATAGCGGATTCCATTGCCTAGAGTGGAACTGAAGGAACACAATTTTGCATCGCTGCCGGTATTTTTAAGTTCAATATTTAGTTTATATATGTAAGCTGGGATAAATGAAGTGTTTGGTATGCCTGCTCCTTTTAAAATTTTTTCGGGGGCATTTATGGATATAGTACATTCTTTCATTCTATCATTCCTTTCATGATTTACCTAACTGCATATTTTATATTATTCTCTTCATTATAAATTGTGAAAAATTTATGGTGATTTAATAAAATTTATGTTAAAATTATTGGAGAAAAAGAGTTAATCATGTATAATAGGAAAAAAAATTCAGGAGGTTTTTATGAAGAATATAAAAATATATTCAAGTTCAACATGTGCAAATTGTACAGCAGCAAAGGAATTTATAAAAGAAAAGGGATATGATTACGAAGAAAAAAATGTTTCCTTGGATGCGGAAGCTAAAAAGGAGCTTTTGGCAATGGGATATATGGGAGTTCCGATAATATTTGTAGATGATGAAGCAGTAGTGGGATTTAATAGAAGCAAGCTTGAAGAATTATTATAACGAAATCGTTGAATGACGGGCAAAGCCCTTATTGAATTAAATTAGATTATGAAGACAGTCTTAAAGATTACATCAAAGTTTAAGGCTGTCATTAACTTTTTGAGGGGGAAATAACAGCTGACAAAATATTATAAGAAGTTATACAACCTTATTGAAATTATATAGTGTAAGTATTATAATAAATTCAGAGGTGATATAATTGAAATATTATACAGTAGGGGAATTTGCAAAACTAATAGGAAGGAATCCCCAGACATTAAGG
>JBFXKO010000057.1:0-7613 GCA_050173715.1 Sedimentibacter sp. | reverse complement strand
CCTTTTCATCTTCAAACTGCGTAAGAATGTTTTTAATGGAATCTGGTGAGGCGAGAATAGCGTCCTGCGTCATGTAGATGATTATGTCGGCATCAGGGCAGAGCGTTAATGCAAGTTGGCGGGTGGCGCCGTGGTTAAAATCTTTTTTATCGATAACATAAATATATGCATCAAATTGTTTAAAGACTTCTACAGTATTATCATTAGAGCTAGAATCAATTATTATACATTTGTGGGAATAATTTTGCTTTATTAACGAATTGTTTAATTTTATCGAATTTTCACCAGAATCAAATGTGGGTACACAAATAACTGCATTCATGGTTTAGTCTCATTTATTAAGATTTTATTATAACAACAATCAAGTTCTCTAACATGATTTTCGAGTGTGTATGGTTTATCCCAAAATTTTAAATAAGCAGCGCTTCCAAGTTGTTGTGCGTATTTTGGGTTATTTATTAAATTAACGAGCTTAACCTTGAGATCAGCGACATTTCCAGCTTTAAACGATAATCCTGTTACTTCATCAATTATATTATCACGCGCGGCACACGTGTCAGAGACTATGGAAGGCAAACCTAAAGAAGCAGCTTCCAGAACAACCAATCCCTGTGTTTCATATAACAAAGAAGGGAATACTAGAGCTCTACTTTTAGATAGTTGCTCAAAAACCTGATCACGCTTCTGCCAACCAAGAAAAGAGGCTTCAGGATACAATAGCTTTAAATTTATTTCTTCTGGTCCTGAGCCAACAAAACATGCTTTAACACCTGCCTCATTAGCGGCTTTCGCAAAAATATGCCCTCCCTTTTCTGGACTTAACCTTCCGACAAACGTAAAAATATTAGAATGTTCAGGTTTTGCGTAAACATCTTTAAGTATTTCAATCGGATTATTAACACGATAATAGTGCGCCGATGGTGGTAAGTATGTGCGCAGTATGGTTTCACTGAAATCGGAAATAGAAATAAAGTGCTTTATTTCCGTTGGAATACCACCAAAATGTTCCTGTATATATTGCCTACCAACACGCCAGATTTTATGTCCATAACTCCTTGAATCACAATTTGTTAAAATACATTCAATTGACATAGGTTTCAATTTACATACATGTTCACTTTTATAATTGAAAAATCCACCATTAGGGCAAACAGAAAAATAATCATGTAATGTGCAAACTATTTTAAATCCACGACTTATAATTTCATGCACTACACTTGAAGTCAAAGATTTAACCCATGTATGTAGATGAATAATAGTATCTTTAGGGTCATATTCTTCTAAGATCTTTCCAATGCATTGAGATGCCTTATAATTCCATACCCCCCATATCGCTGCACTAACTCTATTTTCGCAATTTAACAAATCACTAAAATTAAAGTTATAATTTTTGATATTATTTTTGTTAATGCGCTCATCTATTGGGCCAACGCTTGTGATAAAAGTTACATCAAAACCAAATTCTGCAAGCGCAAGAACACTCGTTACCGCAACTTGTGCAGCCCCACCTGTAATAGATCCATAATCATTCAAAACAATTATGCGCATTTTATGATCTCTGATCTTGCCCGCGAATTGCTCTTGCTTGAATATATATAAAAAGATAAAAACAAAAATAAGCCAGGTGAAAAATATCCATACCCCCGCAAAAACATTTCTGGCAAAAGTCCAAGGAAAATAGCACATTTAATAAATACATTATTTTCAATAATTACAGACTTCGTTTTATTATATTTTTTTATTTCAGCAACGAGATATAGTAACTTGCCAATAAATATTAAAATTATGATTATCCCAACAAATCCAAATTCAGCTATGATCTTAGCAACCAAGAAACCTCCATCACTTGCATTAAATATTATATTATTTTCAGTAATCTTAGATATTAAATCAGAAAAATAGCCATAAATTGTTTGAGAACCACCTAAAGATTGAAACCCTAGACCAATACCATTTGTTGCGATGAGATTTAAATATGCCAACTCCCATCCCTGTAAAAAAACAAGAGTAGTTAAGTTATTTGTATCAACAATTATCAATCTTGTCAAAAAATAATTTGTATCAATCATCAACAACAACAGCGAAATAGAAAATAAAGCAAGTGATATATTAATTATTATTCTAGCTACATTGTTTCCTTTTATTACAATTACAGAAAATATCATTAGCATAGCAAAGACAATTAACAACAAGCTAGGAAAAATCAATGATAAAATTAGGTCATTTAAAATTATTAGGTAATTTTTATTTGAATTATTACATAAAACATAAAAAATAGATAATTGCCCCAGAATTAGAGCATAGTGACTTTCTTCTGAAAACGGAAATACCGCTTTTGAATGAAGACCGTAGTTTAAAAGTTCTGGGGTGGCAAAAAGTTTAACCCAACCAATGAATATTAAAATCAGCAAAAAGACATATACAGTGTTCAATATAACTAGAAGTGGAATATTTTTCAGGAACTCTGAAAATGCTATAATTGATAGAAATATGAGAAAAATAGCAAACAAACTAAAAGCTGGTTTATATATATTTAAAGCAAGTAATTTAAATAAAGAAGCAATTAAGATAATTAAACATATTGTAAAATAAATGCATAGATCTGATAATTTGACTTTGTAAGAAGTCAAATATTTAGCATTAAAAACAAGAACAATCATCGCTGCGACAACAAGGCCAGGCGTCAAAGAACTTAATGAAAGTGCAACAAATAGAAAGCTTGGTAGTAAGCATATTACACACAGACAGATAAATAACTTGAAATTTAAAATTAACTTCATTTCAATAATGATTTATCTAAAAAAGAAAATGATTTTTCACGTTGTAAATCTAATAAGATGTTAGATTCAGCAAATGACAAATTAAGATCAATATCGGTATTTACATCTATTAACCTTTGGGTCAAGTTAACTGCCCTCAGTAGAGTTATAACTCGATTCCTGCCAGTAGAAGGTGGGAGTGTAACAAATGGAACATTAAAGTTAATACTGAATGCTGTGCCATGAAATGAATCTGTTACAACGAATGATGCATTTGCGATCAAATTAATAAAATCAATTGGTCCTACATCATTCAAATAATCATCTACAGGATACCGTGGGAATGGTTCTTGATCAATTGACACTATACGCAGTCCTAATTTATCAGCGGTACTTTTAATAACACCACCATAATGTGAATCAATTTTTAATGCATATACCAGCAGATATGGTGAACAATTTTTATCAGTTTTTACATTAAGGCTTGACAGCCACTGCTCTCTAGATAAAAGAAGTGTTGGGTCAAGAACTGTTGTAATGTCTTTTCTTTTTAATAAATAAGAAAGAAATTCATTCATGTCATCTTCTCTAACACCTATGAATGAAAACCCTCCTAAATGTCTTATCAACTCTTTCGATTCTTCAGCATTGAAAGTGTATGAACCTGGACTTGAACCGTACGATATTTTCTTTTTTTTATTAATAAAACCCAAAAAATAAGCAAGATCGAATTTCTCTGTAACTTTAGGATTCCAAATTTGGTCACTTCCGCAGACAAAAACATCGAATTCGTCTTCCAATTTACACAAGTCAAACCATGAGGACATCCTTGGAGTTAAATTGAAGTACCTGCCTTGAAAATCTTTAAATTTTGCCAATAAGCGACGACGAGGAAAAAAACGAAACGCATTCTTTGCAAATCTTAATAGCCCGCGGCCAGATTTAGGCATCGCGACGACACGCATTGTATCTTGCAAATGCGGCGTAGAATAATCAATAATCGAAACATTTCCATAATCAGACAAAACCGTTTGTGTTGCATATGCCTGCAAAATACCGCCATAACTATTTGCAGAGTGTATTGTTATAAGAGCAATTTTCATATGATTTTTTCCCATCTAAATAATCAATCAATTGAGAAATAGATTTTTCATCATTAATATAAGGCCCTAAAACAAATTCATTTTCGATTTTGAATTCCCTGTGTAAAATATTATATATTAAATAAACATATTTTATTAGATCAGCAGATGATGATTTGCCATTATTTATAAGTATATTGATTGACTTATTTGATAAATTAAAATTTATATTTTCATTGTTTTGTCTTTTGAGATAGGCTTTAAATAATTTGTTAGAGATTAAATTGTTTGGATTTCTGCGTAAAAAGAATTTGCTCAATGGATTCTTAAGAATTATTTTTATAATAAAATAAACACACAGGTAAAAAAAGTCATGTTTAAAAATATGATAATATATATCGCCTGATACAGAAATCATACTTCCTAAATTCGGATATGAATATTCTTGATAGAGATGCCTAGCTCTATGATAAATACCAATTTCATTTGAAATTGATTTATTTTCACACTTTTGTAATTTAAATAATGCCTTTAGAATATATAGTTTCTTCTGTTTGAAAACCGAGTCTCTATACTCAAAGCAACATAATTCCTTTTTTAAGCTAAAGATTTCACCAAATTCATCGACACATTCTACAAATACTATATTGTCTGATATGGTAAACCCATACGCACCCGCATTCATAAAAATAGCCCCACCAACACTACCAGGAATACCTTCCAACCCCTCAAAACCAGAAAGGTTGTTTATAAGTGCAATCCTAACTAAATCCTCGAGTGGATAACCACAATCCACTAACAGATGCTGATCATCTGGGAAAGATATACATTTTAGGTTCTTAGTCGACACAACAATGCTATAATAAATTTCATCAAAGAAAAGTAGGTTTGTAGTTAATCCAATAATTTTAAAATCTATCGAACTTGCTGATAAAAATGAAATAAAGTATTTCATTTCATCTGTATTTTGGGGTAATACATAAAATTTAATTTTACCACCAGACTTAAAATAAGTATCCCACTTTATAGTATAGTCTTTATAAAAGAATATATTATTATCAAATAAATAATTTTCTACAGACTCGTACTTATCATACATATAAATCTAAACCATTCTTAATATTTTTTTATGTACTACATACGAATACATGGCAAATAAAACTAAATAACTAATAATTGATGATATCGCAGCTCCAATTCCAGATAACAATGGAATCAAAATAATATTCAATAACATATTTATTACTGCGGTTATGGCCATTATAAAAACTTTCACTTTTATATATTTTTCTGTTGCAAGTATTGCTCCAGCATTATAAGCCAAATAAGATATCGGAATAGCTATAGATATAATATTAACTAATACTACAGAATTTGCATATCTAAAACCAAAAACTAACGGAACTAACTTATTTGAAAGAATTACTATCAAAATCATAATTCCGATACCAAAAGAAAGCATCGCCTTATAACCATATTTATAAGCTTCTCTCAGTTTGTCGATATCAGAGTTTGACCACCTATGATATTTAGGCAACAAATACTTTTGATATAAAACATTTGGCAATAATGTACTTGCGGCAAAGAAATTATATGCTACACTATACAAACCAGCCTGATTACTTCCAGAAATGTATTTAACCATCATAATGTCTATTTGAACATATATAAATGCAAATAATGAAGCTAAGCCATATGGCCATGTTTTTTTAAAAACAGCTTCAACAGAATAATTTTCTTTGAAGGTTGGGGCACTTTGCAGATGACCTTTAAGTTTAAGTTTATTTCCTTTAAAGCGATTTATTTGATGAAAGCAAAATATGATTACAGCGATGCTAGAAATCGCATAAACGACAGCAACATTTAACACGCTAGCAGTAATATTTGAGAAATAAAACAAAACAACAAATATAATAAGGCGAGATAAGTTTGGTGTAGCTTGCGTAAGTGCTAATACACTAAAGTTTTCTTCTAGCTGAAGTTTTGATACAGTAATTTCTGTCATTACTTGTGAAACACCGTATAAGCTCATAATAACTATAAGTAATCGTGTTGATTTGTCGTTTGGTCCCATATAGGCCCAAATAAATATAGTTAGTAATACAATTGATAATAATATAAATTGCGATTTGAAAAATGGCCGCAACCAATTAAGTGCTTCCCAACCATCTTTACCGAAAACATTTAATAGAAATTGCGAGAAGCCAAAACTAGCGACAATGCTAGACATTGTCGCTATAGAGTAAATCGTAGAAAATGTACCAAACTCACTAACACTAAGTGATCTTGCTATAATTATATTTATTATAAATACAGAACTGGCTCCGATCATAGTGCCAAGCCAAATCAATGAAATTTGTCTTTTGTCAATCATATATCGCTTTTGGGGGGCATTAAAGGTGACAGGCACTGCTGTCCCATAAATTGATTGAATAAAAGGAGGCTCTGAGAGCTACTTGTGGTATATTGAGTTCGCCAAAACACCAATAACCTCGAGGAGACAGAGCCGTGGCGCATAGTAACACAGTCCTTAGTCAAGTTGTTCGTTTTTTCAAGAGACATGAATTCGAGACCCTCGCCCGCAAGCACCACGTTGGGCAGCAATTTCGTTCTTTTTCACGCTGGAGCCAGTTCACTGCCATGCTGGTTGGTCAGTTGACAGGCCGCAAAAGCCTGCGTGATCTGGTTGATAACCTCAAAGCCCAGGGCCATAAGCTCTACCACCTGGGGACTAGGGACGTACCCCGCTCCACACTGTCCCGGGTAAATGAAGAGCAACCGCATCAGTTGTACAAAGAGCTCTTTCACAAGCTGCTGGGCCGTTGCCAGGCCATCGCGCCGAAGAACCGGTTCAAGCTGGACGCCAAGCTGTACCTGCTGGATGCCACCGTCATCAACCTCTGCTTGAAGATGTTTCCCTGGGCCAGCTACCAGAAGACCAAGGGAGCCATCAAGCTGCATGTCGGTCTATCCGCTGACGGCTATCTGCCGGAGTTCTTCGATGTCACCAGCGGCAAAGAGCATGAGATCAACTGGGCTAGGCTGCTCAAGCTGCCCACCGGTTCCTTTGTGGTCTTTGACCGCGGTTATACCGACTACGTCTGGTATCAGGCCCTGATGGACAGCGGCATCTTCTTTGTTGCCCGACTCAAGGACAACGCCTTGGTTGAGTACTTCAAGAAGCGTCCGGGCCGCAGGTCACAGGGAGTGCTCACCGATCAGGAAATCAGTCTGAAAGGGATCAAGGGCAGTCTCCGCCTGGTTCACTTCATTGCCGAAGATGGCAACGAGTACCGCTTCGTCACCAACGCGAACCACATCCCTGCAGTATTGGTGGCCGAATTGTACAAGGAGCGCTGGCAGATTGAGCTGTTCTTCAAGTGGATCAAGCAGAACCTGAAGATCAAGGCGTTTTACGGTACCTCGGAGAACGCCGTGCTGACGCAGATCTGGATAGCGCTCTGCGTGTACCTAGTGCTGGCCTGGCTGAAGTTCATGTCAAAGATCACCATCACGATGCAGCAGATGTTACGGTTATTACAGCTGAATCTGTTCGAACGAAGAAACCTGGATACGTTATTCAAGCCACCGAAAGCATTGCCAAATCCTCAACTGGCGCTGCTTTGAAAACTATGGGACAGCAGTGGCATTGAGCTGTTTTTCGCGATGTTTACGATAGAGAGCAGAAAGAAGCTCTACACGAGCAAGCTCAGATACGATGATAGGACTTTGGCTTGAGTAGATCTTCAAGCAAAAATCGGATCCCTCCTCA
>JBFXKO010000056.1:0-8394 GCA_050173715.1 Sedimentibacter sp. | reverse complement strand
GGTAATTTTTATAACATTGATGGTTGATGTGCTCATAATGATTATCAACCCAAGAATAAAATCTGTTGAGCGAGGAGAATAATGAGAAAGAATTTGAGTCTAGGTATTGGAATAATACTTGTTTTAATAATATTGGCTGTTTGGTTGCTGTCTTTTGTATACATGCCATACCAGCCAAACGAAATGAATATTTCTCAGCGTTTTATGAAGACGGATTTTAACTCGGAGCATATTTTAGGAACTGATAATTTTGGACGAGATATACTGTCAAGGATTATGTACGGCTCCAGAAACGTCCTGTTAGTGGGTATAGGCTCTGTAACCTTGGGGACGGTCCTTGGAATAATACTTGGAGCTATTGCTGCATTGTTTAAAAAATTTGCAAGCACCTTAATAATGCGCATCATGGATGGCTTAATGGCATTTCCGGGAATTTTGTTGGCATTGATGCTTGTAACAGTTGTAGGAAGAGGAATAAAGGGTTCAATTATTGCTATAAGCATTTTTATGGTTCCTGTATTTTCAAGATTGGTTTACTCAATGATACTAGATACAGAAAATCTTTTGTATATCAAGGCTGCAAAAAGCTATGGCAGTTCTAATTTTACCATATTTACAAGACACCTTATTCCTGCCATGCTTCCCAGATTGATTACTCAGTACAGCTCTGCCATAGGCTCGGCAGTCATGATAGAAACATCACTTTCTTTTTTGGGACTGGGAATACAACCTCCATTTGCAAGCTGGGGCTTAATGCTCAGTGAAGCAAGACAGTTTTTTCTTGTTTACCCATACCTTGCAGTTGCTCCTGGCATAGCAATCATTATAACTGTGCTTGGCTTTAACCTAATCGGAGACGGATTAAATGACATTTTAATTCACAGGAGGTTGGGAAATGAATGAAACTGTGGTGCTTAAAAACCTTAATATAAAAGATGGTGAAAACACTCTTGTGAGCCGCACATCTTTAACAATAAAAAATGGGGAAATTTTTGGTTTGGTGGGAGAATCAGGGTCTGGCAAGTCATTGACAGCAAAATCAATCATAAATTTGCTTCCTGAAGATTTGAAGTTTTCTGCTGATGAAATTTACACAGCAGGCAAATCAATTTTAAATATTCCAAAGGATGAAAAAAGAGAGCATATTGGCAAAAATGTAGGCTATATACCTCAAAACACAGTTTTTTACCTTCATCCCATGATTAAAATTAAAAATCAAATATGCGATGGCTATATTTATCATATGAAGAAAAGCAAGAAGGAAGCTTTGGAAAAGGCTTCATTGCTATTTAAAAAAGTTGGATTTGAAACCCCAAACAACATTCTTAATTTTTACCCATGGCAGCTTTCAGGAGGTATGAGACAAAGAGTCAATATAGCAATGGCGCTCATGAATGACCCGAAGCTTATAATTGCTGATGAACCAACCACTGCTCTGGATTCCACCATACAAAAACAAGTAATGGAATTGTTTGCTGACATAAATAGGGAAATGGGCATATCACTACTTTTGATTTCTCATGATTTGGGTTTGGTAAAGCATTACAGCCAAAGTTTAGCTGTTATGTATGCAGGTCAAATTGTAGAATCAGGCTATACTGAGGAAGTTTTCAACAATCCAAAGCATCCATATACTCAACTTTTGATAAAGATAATTCCTTCAATTAAAATAAAAAAGAATGAACCCTTGGCAGAAATCCCAGGTTATGTACAGGAAACAGGAAGAGGGTCAGAGGGATGTCTGTTTATTAAAAGATGTCCTTATGCAATGGACGTATGTTCAAAATATGCAGAGGAGCATGAAAATAACGGTCATTATTACAAGTGCAATTTAGAGTGAAATTTATTTTTCCAATGAAGTATGGGATAGTCTTGTTCTCTGTGTTATTATAATGATGTGCAAAGCCTTTATTGAAATAAGAGGAAAATATGGAATCTAATAATACAATATTATCAGTTAAAAATATTAGAAAAGAATATGTTGCAAAAAAGCACTTTATAACAGGAAAGGTTCAGGAAAAACTTGTTGCTGTTAAAGGTGTTTCCTTTGAAGTAAAAGAAGGACAGACGCTTGGAATAGTAGGTGAGTCAGGAAGCGGCAAATCAACCACAGGTGAAATTGCCGGTTGGCTGCAAGAGCCAACATTTGGGAGTGTATTTTATTATGGAAAAAATATTGCTGAGCTTTCAAAGGCTGAATATGAAGAATACAGGAAAAATGTTCAGTTCATATTTCAAGATCCTAAGGGCTCCATGGATCCCAACTATACAATAGGTGACAATATTTCATTTCCGCTTATAACATTGAAGATAGTAAAGTCAAAAAATGATGCTGAAAATCCGGTTTCTGAAATGTTAAAGAGAGTTGGGCTTGATAACAGCATAAAAAACAAATATCCATCAGAGGTAAGCGGGGGGCAGTGCCAAAGAGCTGCCATTGCAAGGGCATTGGTGGTAAATCCAAAGGTAATAATATGTGATGAGCCCGTTTCAGCTTTGGATGTTTCAATTCAAGCTCAAATACTTAATTTATTAAAAGAGCTGCAAAGGGAATTGAATATTTCTTATATATTTATTTCTCATGACATTGGAGTAGTAAATTATATGTCAGACACCATATTAGTTATGAGCAAGGGCAATGTTGTTGAGTCAGGAATTGCAAAGGAAGTTCTGCTGAAGCCTAAGGAAGAATATACTAAAAGACTAATAGAAAGTGCGTTTTATTAATTAAGATACACGTGACGTTTCATTTGTCTTAATAACATATTGAATGGTAATAAGAAAGGGTAACTATGGAAGTAGAATTAAAGGAAAATGAAAAAATTGAAGATTTGCAGTGCAATGGATTAAGAATCATTCAAAATAAAAAGTGGTTCTGTTTTGGCATGGATGCAGTCTTATTGACCAATTACTGTGATATTAAAAGTAATTCTAAAATAGTTGACTTAGGAACCGGTACTGGAATCATACCAATACTTTTAAGTGGAAAAAGAAATTATTCAAAGGCATATGCCATAGAAATTCAAGAAGAAGTAGCAGAAATGGCAAGAAGAAGCGTTGAATTGAATAATTTGCAGGATAAAATAGAAATACTTAATATAGATTTAAAGGAAGCATTAAATCATCTTGAACCAAATTCCTTTGATGCAGTGATTTCAAATCCACCATACAAGCTTACCAACAGTGGAATAATAAATCCTACAGATAAAAAAGCTATATCCAGACATGAAATAAAATGCTCATTAGAGGATGTCATAGTGACAGCTGCTGCATTGTTAAAGCAATATGGTCGCTTTTACATGGTTCATCGTCCTGACAGACTTGCTGATATAATGTGTTTGCTTAGAAAATATAGATTAGAACCAAAGCAAATACGCTTTGTACATCCTAAGGCGGCTGCTAAGCCAAACATGGTTTTAATTCGCGCTTCCAAAAACGGTAATCCTGAGCTTAAATTTGATCCACCATTATATATTTATGGTGAAGACGGTAATTACACAAAAGATGTGTATGACATATATGGAATGGAAAAATAAAAAATGAGATTCTTCAGGCTATGCCTTCAGAATGACAACAAACTATGGCATTGTCATCCTGAGTGGAGCGAAGGATCTCATTTTATTTATTTTTTTATATGTAGCTTATCCAGTGGTTTCACTGCTGGTCCTTCTAGTATATTTCCTTTTATATCAAACCTTGAGCCGTGGCACGGGCAATCCCATGTTTTTTCTGCTTCATTAAAGGACAGTGAACATTTTAAATGAGAGCAAACCGGGTTTATGCAGAAATAATCTCCCTTATCATCTTGATAAACGCCGATTTTCCTGCCTTTATAGTTAATAATTTTTCCCTTTCCCATTTCAACTGCAAGCAATTCTTCAGGTACAGGAGCAATTCTTTTCAAGAATCCGGCTGCAATGCTTTTTGTTGAAGAGAAAAATTCTTTTGCCGACTGAGTGGGCGTGATTCGTGAAGGATTGAAAATTTCAGAAAAATCATCTTCAATGTTTAATATTTTGTTTTTTAGGATGATTGCAGAGGCTGCAGAATGAGTCATACCCCATTTTTTAAAGCCTGTTGCAACATATAAGTTATCAACGCTTTTGGAGTAAAGTCCTATATAAGGAATTTTGTCATAGGTCATGCAGTCCTGAGTTGACCATTTCGAAACTATTTCTGCTCCTTTAAAATGCGTGCTGAGGAATCCCTCTAATTCTTTGTATGAATCATCTTCATTTTCTTTTTCACCTGAACGATGGTTTCCGCCGGCTAAAAGAAGCAAGTTTTCTTTTGCTGAAAACTGATATCTCATTGAATGAACAGGGTCGTTTATATTAATAAACATTCCTTCAAATGGGTCTTCCTTTGTTCTTGCTGCAATAATATACGATTTATCCTGATAAAGCCTCAAGAAGTAAAGCCCAAAGCTGTTATCAAATGGATAGTGGGATGCTACAATAACCTTGTCTGCATGTATTGTGCCATCTTCAATTTCAACATCAATATGTCCGCTGTGAAGCTTTATGTCTAATGCTCTCACATTTTCATATATATCACAATCATTTGATTTGTTAAGAATATTGTATAGACCATACAAGTATTTCAATGGATTAAACTGCCCTTGATTTCTTATACCTATGGCTCCTAATGCATTGTTAGGCAAAGGAATTTCTTCTGTAAAAAATCCATCTATACCAAGCTTTTTATATGCTTCAAACTCTTGTTTTATCATTTTTAATTCAGTGTCATCCGTGGCATACACGTATGCAGTCTGTTCCTTAAAGTCACATTGAATGTTATTTTCTTCAATGATTTTTTTTATAAGCTTTAAGCCTTCTTCATTTGCTTTTAAATATTGCTTTGCTTCTGCAAGACTGAAGCTGTTTATTAAATAATCATAGAAAACATCGTGCTGCACTGTAATTTTTGCAGTTGTATAACCGGTTACGCCATAGCCAATTGTTGTTCCATCAATAATTCCTATTTTATAGCCGCTGTCTTTTAATAAATAAGCAGTATTTAACCCGGTAATTCCTGCTCCAATTATGAGAATATCAAATTTTTTATCATTTAACTCTTCTTTATTTTTAATTACATCAATTTTATTATCAGCAGATTCATGCCAATATGAATTCCTTGGGTATTCCATATCGCTACTCCTTCAAAAATAAGATAAATTACAAATTGCATATATTCATATATTTTTATTGTTTCATAATAATTTCAATTTATTCCTTATTAAATTTTCTATTAATTAGTTTCATCCATATATATATGCATTTATTTTTTTCTAATTAATAAATTGGTAGAAAATTACAAACAACTATGCTATGCTTATATAAAAATATATAAGTAGAAAATTCTCCTAAAGATAGAGATGAAGATTGCTATAATAGGTTACAGCAGTTCGGAGTATTAAGAAAGAGGAAGTAAACAGATTTATTTTAAAGAAATTTAAATATGAATAATGATGAGGTAGGTTAAAAATGAGACGAAGAGACAGGGAAATGGGCAGGGAATTTGGTCTGGAGGTTATTGATAAGTCTAGTTATGGCGTAGTTTCTATGATTGATGAAGATAATGAACCATATGGAATACCACTTTCAATAGTTAGAGATGGAGACAATTTATATTTTCATTCAGCATTAGATGGTAAAAAGGTAAAAATATTCGAGAAAAATCCTACTGTTAGTGTAGTCTTTGTGGGACAAATAAAAATTCCGGAGAATTTTTCTAAAGAAGAATTAGCTGAAATGGTAAATGATAAGTCCAAGGCAGGAGCACTTATAAGTAAAGTATTTACAACTGAGTATGAATCAGCAATTGTAAAAGGAAAAATAAAATTAGTAGAGAATGAAATAGAAAAATTAAAATCTATAAAACTAATATGCGAAAAATATACTCCAACAAAGATTGACTATTTTAACTTAGCAATTGAATCAGGACTACAAATAATTAACATGTATAAAATAGAAATAGAAGAGATTACAGCTAAAAGAAAAAAATATGACATGCACGGTGAAGAAATGAAATGGGGAAGAATGGAGTAAATTTATTATGAGTCAAGGGCTTAGATTTCTCCCGAATCGAGTAATTTTATAAGGGTGGTTTTAACAATGGTACATGTTAAGTTTTACGATAATGTTGATGATAATTTATTAAAATTTGCAGTTGTTGCTGCAAAATATAATGGAAAGTGGGTTTATTGTAAACATAAAGATAGAAATCAAGGAAAGATATATACAAATAGCTAATCAAGAACTTAAAGAGTTAGCATATGGTTTTATGTAGAAAATTACAATTATAAAACTTTGTAATTATAGAGGGTTAAGTATGAATGAGTTTATGTTAATATATCCTACTAAGGATTATGAGAAGAAGGCACGTGAATACATAGAAGAATTTTTAGAGTACAAATCACACATTAACGGTTCAGGTGGACTTCAAAGATATGACAACTATGACGAATGGTTGTTAAAGGTTAAGGGTGATTTAGATGTTGCAAATATTCAAGAAGGACGAGTACCTGCAAGTACATATTTTCTTGTTAGAACATCAGATAATAAAATTATAGGAATGATTAATATACGTCATAAGTTACATGAAGGTCTTTTAATCGAAGGTGGCCATATAGGATACTCTATTAGACCGACTGAAAGAAAAAAAGGATATGCAACATTAATGTTAAAATTAGCTTTGGATAAATGCAGAGAATTAAAATTAGACAAAGTTCTGATTACTTGCGATAAAATCAATATAGGTTCTGCCAAGGTTATACAAAATAATGATGGTATATTGGAAAGTGAAGTTCCAAGTCCTACATCTTCAGAAATTATCCAAAGATATTGGGTTAATTTATAAATTATAGAGAGGTGAAGAAAATGAAGTATTATAAAAAATTAGTGGGAAATAAAGTTTATTTATCACCTATGAATATTGAGGATGCTGAAATTTACGTTAAGTGGCTTAATGATTTCAGTGTTACAGACGGTATTGGAACGTCCAATAAAATAACGTCATTGGAATTTGAAAAGGAATGGATGTCACAAAATTCAAGTCAATATCAATTTGCTATAGTAAGGTTGACTGATGATAAATTAATCGGTAACTGTAGCATCCATGGACTTGATCCATTAAGACAATGCTCAGAAGTAGGATTATTTATAGGAGATGAAGAAAATCGAAGTAAAGGCTACGGTCAGGAAGTACTTAATCTATTGTTGGATTATGGATTTAATTATTTAAATTTAAATAATATAATGTTAAAAGTATTTTCTTTTAATGATAGAGCTATAAGCTGTTATAAAAGGGTTGGCTTTAAAGAAATAGGAAGAAGAAGGCAGTCCTATTTTTTGAGAGGTAAATTTTATGATGATGTATATATGGACATATTAAGAGAGGAATATTTAGCTTAAATTATATACTGACAAAGCAAAAGAAATAGGTAAAGAACGAATACAGTTTATGGATGAATTTTTTGAAACTCTTAAACTGGAATTAGAAGGCAAGTAAGAAAAGCTAATTGCCAATTATATGAGTTGGAGGATTTATGAAAATTAACAGTTCATGGGAAGATAGCTACAAGAATGTAAAACAACTATGGGGTACAGAGCCGGATTTAAAACTGATACAATATTTTGATAAAATCAAAAAGGGAAATGTACTGGATTTAGGAATTGGAGAGGGGAGAAATTCAATTCCATTTGCACTTTCGGGATTCAATATTGATGGTGTGGATATTTCCGAGACAGCATTAACCAGATGCAAAGAGATATTTTCAGAATTAGATGCTGATATTAATTTATTCAATTCTGATTTAAGAAATTATAATATAAAGAAAAGTAATTATACTTTGATTATTGCTGCTAATGCACTGAATTTTTTTAAAAGAGAAGATATAGAAGCTATTATTGAGAATATTAAAGGAGGTTTAAAAGAACAAGGAGTTCTTTACTTGAGCGTTTTCTCAATATTGGATCCAAGATTTAAATCACTACAAGATAGCAATGAACAGGTTGAAGAAAATACATTTTATATTAATGAGAGAGATACATATATTCATTACTTTACTAAGGAGGAGATTGAAAAATATTTTTCTGATTTTAAAATATTAAGCTTAATTGAAAGTTATGAATATGATGATAGTCATGGCAACCCTCACTATCATGGAGGAATTGATCTTGTTGCTAGCAAATACTAAATAATAATGGCAATATATAACTCAAGAAGAAATGAGCAAACAAAAATATAAGAACTATAGAACGAAATGTTACTATTCACAGCCAAAAATGACAACTAAAAATTAATGGTGGAAGAATTCTTCCTGTTGAAGGATTTTTCCGCCATTTTTCACATGGGATATATATTTCAAAAAAAGTCTTTTTTTGTTGAGTT
>JBFXKO010000055.1:0-8729 GCA_050173715.1 Sedimentibacter sp. | reverse complement strand
TACTTTCAATATTGTTCGTCAGTATTTCACTTTATTATCTTACGCAAATACTTTCAGTAATTTTATTATTAACATTTTACCAACATATAAATCAAACTTGAATATTTTAATATATTTACTCTTCTTTAGCACTTGCGAAGTGCCCAGTCTGCACAATTGAGGGCTGGTCCCACTGTCACACAAACAAAATAGATACACCAATAACTGATATAATTGCTCCTATAATCTCCTTCGGAGATACTTTCTCTTTTAAAATATATATTGAAAGTGGAATAATAAGCACAGGGATTATAGATGTTATAGTGGAAGAAACACCAGTGGTTGTATATTGTACAGCCATCAGGCTGAAGGATACACCTAAAAATGGACCAAATAGCGACCCTAGTACTAAATACTTTGTTGCTTCCTTATTTTTTATAGCTTCTTTTAACTTGTCCCATCTTTTCATAAATATAAAAACAACTGTAAACCCAATCATACCTGCGATTATGCGTATTTGAGTTGCTGCGAATGGATTATAGTTTCCCATTCCTATCTTGCTTAATATCAATCCTAATGATTGGCCAAGTGCACCAACACAAGCATAAACTATGCCCTTAATAGAACGAGAGAATTGAAAATTATTGCCTTCGGGATTTTTCACTAATACTACAACACATATACCTGCTATTGTTATAACCATTCCTAAAAAATCAGAAAATGATATAATTTCTCTCATTGTTATAAATCCCAATAAAGCTGTAATTGGAGGAACTAAAGCCATGATAAGCATAGAAATTCTTGAGCCAATTTCTAAATATGCTTGAAATAAGAATAAATCTCCAATAACAAAACCTATAAGGCCTGATATGCTTAGCCATGTCCATGCATTAGCAGTTGCATCTAATGGTAAAAACATACCTCTTGAAAATGTTGTAAATATACTAATTAATATAAACCCCATTACTAATCTTATGTAATTTACAGACAATGAACCTATCTTTTTACCTGCTAATTCAAAACTTATAGCAGTAATGGTCCAACAAACTGCTGTAATAAATGAATATATTTCACCTAAATGTGATTGAATCATGTTACCTCCATATTGGAACATTTATTTACTTTACCTTATACACCTGAAATCCTGACTACCATATAAAGCTGCAAGCTAAATTTCACATGGCTTACAGCTCTACAAATTTCTATTCTGTTACAACAGCCGTTCCTGATGCAATTACCATCATCATGTTATTTGCACTACCTAATATTTCGTAATCAATATCTACTCCTACAACTGCATTGGCTCCCATCTGATATGCTCTACTTATCATTTCATCTAGCGCATTTTGCCTCGCCTGAATAAGTTCACCTTCATAAGAATTTGATCTTCCGCCGAAAAAGTTAGTGAGACCTGCAGCAAAATCCTTTACAAAATCAACTCCAGATACTATTTCACCAAATACAATCCCCTTATATTCTTTTATTTTTTTACCTTCCAATGTTGGCGTTGTGGAAATAATCATAAATCCTCCTAATTTTAAAATTTATTTTATTATAAACAAATTTTATAGATTTAACAACATTATAGAAAATATTTCTATGGTATTTTCCTTTCGCAAGGAACTGATACCTGACATTTGCCACATCCGTATCGTGGCTTATATTTTTCTGCTGTTATATCTAAAAAATCAGAACATTTCTTATGATCTTTACCATTGTCTAAAGATATTGCATTAACAGGACATTTTCTTGCACAAGCACCGCACATTGTGCAATATTCATAAACACCCGTGTAGCGTTTATTATCGGGTTCCAATTTTAACTGAGTTACAATGCTACCCAGCCTTCCAGCCATTCCCTTTTCAGTTATAATCCCTTTTGATAATCCAAATGTTCCAAGACCACATACAAATGCCACATGCCTCTCAGACCAATTGCTGGAGAAAGAATGTATTTCTGATTCTTCTTTTGAAGACCAAAATTTCATGTCCAATGTAGGAACTATGCTATCATAACTAGAATCAATTAATTTTGAATTTAAATACTGGCTAAACTCTTTAATAAAATTTTGTCCCTCAATACGACCATGCAGCCATTCATTTGACGGCCAGTGCTTTTCGTATCTATTGCTTTTTATTATATCATCAGTAAACGGGAAAAAATATGATATCACTGTATTAGCATTTGGTAGCCACTCTTTTGGTAGTAAAAAATGCTCTCCCATAGCTGAAGGTTCTTTTAACGCATTGAATCCATCATCATCTGCAGAACCAAAGGCAAATATGGGCTCTTCAAATATTTTCATTCCAGTGAGCTGTTCAGTTAATGCAATATTCTTTGAAATATAATTAAAATCTGAATTTCTAACAAATTCCTGAGCAATTTTTATTACGAATTGTTTATCCATATGTCCCCCTTTGTATCTTCAAGCTTATTACCCCAATGTTATTATCACCAATAACCAATACATCCTCCTTAATAGTCCCTAGTAAATCATTAAAATCTTCTTTACTTAAATCATGAATTAATAATTTACTGCACCACTCCCATTCATACGTTTGAATTTTTAATAATGAAATTAATATCTGATAAATATTATACTCTATGATAGAAAAGGTTTCCATATAATTAATAATATATCAGTGCTGACGCACGAATAAAGACTCATTTAATTAATGTTTAATATCTAATATCTGTGAAAGCCATGTTGTAAATGCCACATGGCTTTTATTGGCTTTATGTATTATTGTCCATATAATGACTTATAAAATTACATTGAAAAAATCTGTGATTTATAATTTAGTAATTATATAATATACTTCGAATTGGTGGTGATTAAATGATTGAAGTGGTGGAAAGCTTCTTCTGCATATAAAAGGTAACTAAAAAGCTACCTTAATTTAATAACAATAACATATTTTATTCATATGACTTATACTTTCAAATATAACAAAAAAGTTTACACGTGACATTGAATTAGTTTACCATGTAATAAAGCTGCAATATAAATCTATTATAACTTACATCTCTACAAATGTTGGTTCATGATTAGTAAATGGCAGGAACTTATTTAGCAAGTCTTCTGTTTTTATTTTTAATGTTGTTGTATTCATGCATGGATGGCAGCCAAAGTACTCGTCATTTAATACATCTTTATCTATTAACAAATTAACCATATTGTCCTTATCATACATTAATCCGAACACACTCAATGAACCGGGAGTTATGTTTAAAAACTGCTCCATGTATGAACCATCAGCAAAGGAAAGCCTTGCACTGTTTATTTGTTTAGATAAACTTTTAGTGGCGAACTTCTTCTCTCCCGGCATTATGAGCAAATAAAATTTTGTTTTTTGAGAATTGCAAAGCAATAAGTTCTTGCTTACCTTTATATCCAACATTGATTCTACTTCCTGCAAACCTTCCATGGTCATGGCAACTTCATGGTCTATGCCTGTGAATGGTATTTCTAGTTTTTGCAGCATTTCATATGTGTCCAGTTCTTTTTGAAATCTTTCTTCATCAGGTGTTGAATTAAATATGTTCTTTTTTATTTTTATGTTGTCCATGATAACTTCATACACTCCTTAATTAAATCTTTATTATATTATAAACACATTCTTTAATATAAACAATATAAAAAGAGCAGAATTAAATTCTGCTCTTAAGTATTTTATTATATGCGACAGCGTAGTTGTCCTCTTCAATGTTATACATTTCCTTCATATACATAACTAAGCTGTTTTCTCGCAACGTCTGCTAATTTATAAACTGTATCCACATTTGTTGGTTTCTTATCACTCATTTATGCCTTACTACCTCAAATCTTTCCATGCTATAGCTTTCTTCAGGATTAATTCCTGCTTTTTTAATGCTATGCTCACTTGCTGCTCAGGGGTATCAACATATTTTTAAATCACTCCTATAAATTCAAATCAAATCCTTGCTTTTTCATTATTTCTAACATTTCGGAACGTTTTGGAATAGGATTTTTAAGTTTGCTGACAACTTGGTCGCTGAAGCAATCCACTCTTTTGTTTGCATCTCTTAAATCATAGTATGTCTGCATTTCCTTATCATAATCATTTACTTCTTCTAAATAATCATCAAATTTTTTATATGTATTTTCGAATACACGAAGCTTCATTTCCATTCTTGGTTTAAGCTGCGGATTTTGATTTGGATAGCCTAATCCAAGTCCTACTACAGGCATTGTAAGCTCCGGCAATTCTAAAATCTCAATTATTTTTTCTGCATCATTTAATACGCTGCCAAGATATACTACGCCAAGGTCCATAGCTTCTGCTGCATTTACAATATTCTGTGAAGTTAGGCATGCATCTGTAAATGCCGAGAAAAATCTGTCCATATCCTTTGCGCTTGGTTCATGGCAATCCTTATCTTCAGCAATTCTATAGTTTCTGTATTGGTCAGCAACAAAAATTAACAGCTCTGGTGCCCTTGCAACATATTCCTGCTTACATACAGCTGATATTTGTTTTTTCTTTTCTGGATCTGTAACTCGAATAATTGAGCTAGCCTGCATTCCGTTTGCTGTTGGTGTGCGCCTTGCTACTTCAATCAATTGTTCAAAAATCTCTTTTGGTATACTCTCATCTTTAAACTCGCGAATTGTTTTGTGATTTAATTGTTTTTGAATCATTAAATTTTCTATACTCATTTTTTTACTCCTCTACATTATTTGTTTTTATTTATATACCCCAAAAATAAAAAAATAATCCCTGATTTTTTCATCAGGGTTAAACTGTCACAATGCAATAACCTTGTTTCTGCCATCTTGCTTAGCCATGTACAATGCATTGTCAGCATTTTGATAGTAATTTGAATGTGTTGGATTGCAGGAAAGTTCGCTGACACCAAAACTTGATGTTATAGATATTGTATTCTCTCCACACTTAAAAGCCGTAGATTCAACAACTGATTTTAAATTTTCAGAAACAATAGCTGCATTTTCTTTATTGGTTGATGGAAGAAGTATAATGAACTCCTCTCCTCCCAGTCTGGCTACAATGTCGCTTGCCCTTAAATTATCTTTAATAAGTTTTGCAAATTGCTGCAGAACGCAGTCTCCTACAGGATGTCCGTAGGTATCATTAACTTTCTTAAAATGATCTAAGTCTGCAATAATGATGCATGATTGGATTTTGTTGCTATTAATGATATCCATCTCCTTCTTTACTAACTCGTCAAATAGACGCCTGTTAGGAAGATTGGTAAGAGTATCGAAAAAAGCCATTTGTTCAAGCTCTGCTTGCTGTTCTCTTATTAAGCTATCCTGCATTATTGTTGTAACATAGTTTCTCCAATTAATAAAGGAAATTAAAAAACCAATAAAAGTAATTGATAGACCGTTAGAAATATTAGCTGTAAATTCAGCTGTCAAGTAATGCCCATAAAGAAATCCTATGTAGCTTATTGAATATATAGCCAAAGCATGCAATGGTCGTATTAAAAATACTGAACTTACTACCATGCTGAACATAACAAACGGCATAATGTCTTCAGATACCAACTGCTCAAAAGAAGTAATCACAATTGAGCCTGCCATAAGTGTCCCAATCGTCAGATTTTGTATCAATTTCATTGATATATTAGAATTTACAATATCCTTAGTAAATCTAGTAAACAAGAAAATTATAAGAAACAATACAAATAAAATCATATGAGTAGTATGGATACCTTTTTTCCAAAGTAATTCAATTGCTGTTTCAGCTTTAATAAAATAATCGAAATACACTGTCAGCATCAAAAATAATACTGTTGCAACAATAGATACATAATATATACGGCAGTAATTGTCTTCCAAACTTTTATGAAATACTTCATCACTGACTTTTTTTAATTTTGCAATTTCTTGAACCAACCAATTAACCTTTTTAGATATTTTTTGTATGAATATCATTTTTACCTCATATATATTATTAATTTATTAGAGCATTGCAAATCAATGTATTCTTAATAATAAGAATTATATATTTTATATGTTAAGAAATCAACAATTATTTTTGATTATCAAAGGGGATTTAAAGTGGGTGATTAAATTAAATAAAATTAATGTATATACAAAAGGTCCTTGATATTTTCTCTCAAGGACCTTCTTTTATTAACTCACTTGTTTTATTTTATCTTTGCTGTATATTTCCAAAAATTCAATTGCATTTTTTATCATGTCTGGTGTAACCTTGTAAGGATAGTGTCTTACATCTATGCCTTTTAAAGCCTTTTCAATGACTTTGTCTACATCATCCATTGAGCAGTGCAAATCAGAAAGCTTGGTTGGAAGTCCTATTGACTTGTTGAATTTATAAATACGTTCAAATTCTTCCTTTTGTTTATCAACTATTAATAAAACTAAAATTCCATAGGACACTATTTCGCCATGAAGGTGATGATTTTTCTCTATTTGCGGAATAACCGTAAATCCGTTGTATACTGCATGAGCAAGGCCTGTTGTTATATCGATGCTAACCAAATTAGAAACAAATCCTGTTGAAATTATTACTCCTAATATTATTTCTTCCAACTCTTCTGATACTGTATTACTTTTGCAATCCTCCAAGGCCTTCATACCATATTTAATAAAGGGATCACTGCACATATTGCCAATAAACACACCCATGGCCTGGGAATGATTGAGTTCATCTCCACGGCTTGAAACTGAGCTTTCAAAATATTTTGCCATGGAGTCACCTATGCCTGCCCAAAGATATTCATTAGGTGCTTCAGCAATTATTTCGCTGTCAATGAATATATGGACAGCCGGAATATTTGAGAATGAGTATTCTCTTAAAGAGCCATCGGGATTGTATAAAATGCCAAGACTTGTGCAGGATGCACATGTGGAGGCAATTGTTGGAAATGTGAAAAATGCCTTGTTTGTTCTTTGAGCCAATACCTTTCCGGTATCTATGGCCTTTCCTCCCCCTACTGCAAAAATCATATCTGCTTCTTGAACTTTAGGAATTGCGTTCAATCTTTCAATATTTTCTACAGAAGCCTCTCCACCGAATTGAAAGAATCCTGTGATTTCAAGGTTGCTTTCTTCAATTGCTTTTTTGATTTTATTTTTGGCTGCTTTCATAGCTTTTTCCCCTCCTATTACAACAGCCTTTGTACCATATGGAATACATATGTTTGCTACTTCTTTATATGCGTCAGATCCTATTGAATAACCTGGAAATAACTGTGTCTTCATAATTTTGCTCCTTCTTAATTTTGAGCTGCTTTTAATAGCAGCATTATTATAATGATTGGTCGATGTCCCCAACCTTTTAAAAAGGTGGGGACTGAGATGTGAAGCAATTGCCTGCAAAACTTAAATATTAGTACTCTGTTTTCTCAGCTAATGTAAAATTATCACCTACAGTAGATACTGCTTTTTCGCTTTTTTGTTCTTTTATATATTTTCTATTTTTATAAGCTCCTACAGTTAAAAACGGAACTATAATAATTGCAATTCCCAAATACCCCATGTATCCGTAACCGTATTTTATTATCTTGTCAAGCCCAACCATGGAAATTCCCATTGATAAAAACATTATAAAGCTTGATACTATAATTCTTCTCACTATAACTTCATTTATTTTTGAAAGCATTTTTGCTTTTTCAAATTTTTCAACAAATCCGTATATAGTTGTTACTCCTGTAGAAATTAAACACAGGAACAAGCTGATGTTGTATGCCCAGAATACATAAGCTTTACCCAATTGCGTAGTCACATACAGTGATGGCAATGTAGTTTCGCCTGCTTGAGTAAACTCTGCATACCATCCCAAAAGCATTATTACTGACAACACCAAAGCAATTGAATTTATTATGAATGCAAACAGCATGGAGTATGAAACTTCTTTTGGGTTCTTCAATGACTTGCCACAGGATATCATTGTTGGAATTACTACTGATTGAAAACCTGCATACGTAAATGCCTTTAAAATTCCTGTACCTATATTGGCACTGCCCTCTCTTACAGCAAATATGTTTGCAATTTCAGGCATTTTAGCATTGATTCCCAAAATAAATATTATTGCACATGAACTCAAAATTCCTACAGACATGATTGTTGATGCTTTAGCAACCATTGATGCGCCGAAAATTGTCAAAGCAAGTAAAATTGCTCCAACTGATAACACTGCATAGATGTATGGTATGCTGTATGTCTTGTTTATCAAAGATGCGGCTCCTGCAATTACAGCTCCTACTGCGCAAAGGACCATGGTATAGAAATAAATATCAAATAATACCGACATTTTGTCAAAAGGGTGATACAGTGTTTGAAACAGTTCCTTGTAGCTGGACAAACCTCTGGAATTGTACATAATTATGCATTCACGAATAGTCAATGTTAATAATGCCATTGCAAGCACTGCCATAAAAGGTGCAAACCACCCATATTGCACATAATACTGTGTTGCTTGATTTCCAGTTGCGAAGCCTCCGCCTGCATGTGAGCCAAACAGCACACTTGCAACTGCAAATGCACCCGCGAAACTCATGTTCTTTGTTGCTTTACTTTGTTTTTCCATCTTTCATACCTCTCATGATTTAGATTTTTTAATACACTTCTAGTTACCCATGAGAAAGGCATATTCCAGTCTCGTTCATCAATTGTTAGCGGTCACTTTATATTAACTAAAAACCAAATAAAAAATTCAAATTAAAGCATTCCAACTATCTAGCAAGTTTAATATAATTTGCTTTTTTTATTATCTAAATTATATAATCTGCATTTG
>JBFXKO010000054.1:0-8862 GCA_050173715.1 Sedimentibacter sp. | reverse complement strand
GAATATCAAGATTAGTTTGTTTTATAGATAAAGTATGAATATAGAGTGAAAAGCCGTATGCCTTAATAGGGCACGTACGGTTTTGAATAGGGGCATAGGGGTGTAAACCCCTTGACCTACTAAAGAAATAAATTAATACATTTCTTGTTTTTTTGCTATATAGCACCAAATGAAGTTAACTGGCTATAATTATGAGAATATTTCCATATAAATATAGCTTTTTATAAATCATAATAGAAGGGAAAGAAAGATTTATGGAATATAGAAATGCAAGGCTGAGTGATATTTCTGCGGTATCTGAATTGCAGAAAAGGTATCACATAAATACCATAAGCGGGGAAGACAAGCCTGATGGTTTTGTTACAACTTTATTTTCTGAAAACCAATTTAAAGAGCTAATAGAAAAAGAAAATGGACTAGCCATAGCGTGTTATGGTGATAGGGTAGTTGCCTATGCTATGGCGGCTTCTTGGCAGTTTTGGGCAACTTGGCCGTTGTTTAAGAAAATGATAGAGGATTTGCCAAGTACAAAATATTTAGATACAGCACTGTCAGTGGATAATTTCTATCAGTATGGACCAGTCTGTATAGATAGGATATATAGAGGTAGTGAAGTTTTGCCTAATTTATTTGAATTTTCAAGGCTGCAGATGAAAGAAAGATTTCCGATTTTAATAACATTCATTAATCAAATAAATCATAGATCCATGAATGCACATAATAAGAAACTTGGGCTCGATATAATTAAACCATTTGACTTTAATAACAATCATTATTATGAGCTGGGATATGATACATCAAAGAAAACCCAAAGGTCTAATATTTAAATATAAAAAGCTTAAAAAATATACATTTATAGACAACATTCCCATATTCTTAACCTTTGCATTTCTTTGAATTGGGGGAGATGATAACTTGTGCGTTTACCTTTGTAAGGTATCAAAAACTGCCAATAAAGGCAGTTTTTTGATATGTTTTATACTGCACCAAATGCAATCATCGCATTGGCAACTTTAATAAATCCTGCTATATTTGCTCCCATTACATAGTTACCAGGTTGACCGTATTCAATGGCAGCATTTTTACTTTCTTCAAATATATTTGTCATAATATTCTTTAGAATTCCGTCAACCTTTTCAAATGTCCAGGACAATCTTGAGCTATTTTGAGCCATTTCAAGAGCAGATGTTGCTACGCCTCCTGCATTTGCAGCCTTGGCAGGAGCTAATAAAATGTTGTTTGCAATTAAAAGCTTTATAGCTTCGTTGGTAGTTGGCATGTTAGCGCCTTCTCCCACTGCTATACATCCATTTGCAATAAGAGTTTCCGCAGTTTTTACATCAATATCATTTTGCATTGCGCAGGGAAGTGCTATGTCGCATTTTAAATCCCATATTCTTTTTCCTTCAACATATTCAGAATCAGGATGATAATTTACATATTCACTTATTCTTTTTCTTTGAACTTCCTTAATCATATGGACAGTGTCAAAATTCAATCCGCTTTTGTTGTAAATATAGCCATTTGAGTCACTCATGGCAATTACCACAGCTCCAAGCTCGATTGCTTTTTTGCAGGAATAAAGAGCTACATTTCCTGAACCTGAAATGACAACTTTTTTGCCAACAATGCTGTGTCCGTGATTTTTAAGCATTTCATTTACGAAATACAATAGACCAAAGCCTGTTGCTTCTTTTCTCGCAAGGGAACCGCCGTAGCTCAATCCTTTACCTGTCATTGTACCAGCTTCAAAAGAATTTGATATTCTTTTATATTGTCCATACAAATAACCTATTTCTCTTTCTCCAACACCTAAATCACCTGCAGGGATGTCTATGAATTGTCCTATGTGTCTGTAAAGCTCTGTCATAAAGCTTTGACAAAAACTCATAATTTCTAAATCAGTCTTTCCTTTTGGATCAAAATCAGATCCTCCCTTTGCTCCTCCAATTGCTAAGCCTGTCAATGCATTTTTAAATGTCTGTTCGAATGCAAGAAATTTTACTACGCTTAAATTTACAGAGGGGTGAAATCGCAATCCTCCCTTGTATGGACCTATGGAACTGTTGAGCTGCACTCTGAATCCTCTGTTTATTTGGAGCTCGCCTTTTGAGTCAACCCAAGGAACTCTGAAAATAATTTGTCTTTCTGGTTCAACTAGACGCTCAACAACTTTTGCGTCAACTATGCGTTTGTTGTTTTTTAAAACAGGTTCGATGCTTGTCAGAATTTCTTCTACAGCCTGGTGAAATTCTGCTTCATTGGGATTTTTAATTTTTACATCATCAAGTATTTTTTGTAAGTATGTCATGGCGCCCTCCTAAATGTTAAATAAAATTAATAAATGCTCATACAATTTAAAGTTTGTAATAATTATTTTTTATAATATACAACTAAATTTGTGATACGTCAATTTATATTTTTAAATATTACTCAAATGTAACAAGTATATGTTTTGGCGAAAGGGGTAAAAAAGTAAATTAGAACTTCAAATTGCTTATAGAAAAGCTAAGTAATCATGGTTGAAATACTAGATAAATTCAAAGCTTTATTAAAATAAGAGGTGGTTGATTCAATATATGTTGACAGTGTAAATATTGCGTGATATATTACTATATAATAAATTATATAAAAACATATAAAAATTTATATAAATGTAATTGGAGGAAATAAAATGCATTCTATTCTAAAATCATATATTCCAGTTGCAAATATAATTGCAAAGACATTTGGGAAAAACTGCGAGGTATCAATCCACGATTTGACGCAGCCTGGAAGTTTAGTGGTATTTGTTGCAAATGGTACAGTAACCGGCAGAAAAGAAGGTCAATCCTATGACCAGCTAGTACGTCAAGTTTTGTTAAGTAAAAAGTTTAAAGATGATTATATCTCCAATGAATTATTTGAAGCAGATAATGGCAAAAAAATCAAATCATCTTCAGCATTCATTCGTAATCCGGAAGGTCAAGTGGTGGGAATGCTTTGTATAAACTATGACTTGACACTATCATATCGTATAAAGGAAGAATTTCTTGGTTTCCTGCCAGAGCTTACCCAGGATGAAATACCTACTAAGGTGGATGTTCCAAACCAAGATGTCATGACTATTATAGATGTGTTGATTGAGAATATCATAAGTAATAAAGGCATGGATAACTTAAAAAGAAAAGATAACATAGAACTAATACGTTTTATGGATGAAAAGGGAGTATTTTTAGTAAAGGGTGCCATTGATAAAGTTGCTGAAAGGCTAGGTTTATCTAAAGTTACGATTTACAGTTACTTAGATGAGGTAAGAGGAAAGAAATAATGGCGTAAATTAACCTATTTGAGATTACTGCCTCCCTGTCGAAAATAAGAAAATAATAGGTGTTTACTTTTATATAATTTTACAGTATACTTTTAGTAAGAGAATATAAATGAGCTTGTAGGCTCTAGCATTGCATTGAGAATGAATTCTCAAGCAACTTCCAATATGTTAAAATCTGGTGCCCATGAAGGAGCTACTGGAGAAAATACTACATTGATGTAATTAGACTTGAAAATCTGCAGTTTAAAATAATATTAGAAGAAAAATAACCATGAAGGTTTAGTAAGTATGAAACTTTTATGGTTATTTTTTTATTGTTAACACAACAAGTTTACGGAACCCAACAGCAATCTTTGATTGGGTTGTGCGGCGGTTCTTATTATTAAGGAGGAAAGTGTGAATAGAAAAATCAAGACCAGAGAATTAGTTTTAAGCGGATTATTGTTGGCAAGTGGAATAATACTTCCAATGATATTTCACATGTTTGGAATGACAGGACCAATTGCTTTACCAATGCATATACCTGTATTAGTCGGAGGATTTTTATTATCACCTCAATTGTCATTAGCATTGGGCATTATTACTCCGGTAATAAGCGGATTGCTGACAGGAATGCCAGTGATGTTTCCCATGGCTGTAATAATGGCTTTTGAATTAGGAACATATGGGTTGACTGCATCACTAGCAACAAGAAAGTTAAAATTATCTCCGATTCCATCATTAGTTATTTCAATGGTAGCAGGAAGAATTGCTGCAGGATTAACTGTTGCTGTTTTAGTACAGCTATTTGGAGTAAAAATGAATGCTATAATGTTTGTTAAAGGTGCAATTATAACAGGCATACCAGGAATCATTATTCAGTTAATATTTATTCCTACATTAATTTATTCAATCCGAGCATATATGAAAAACACTTCAGCAAAGGCATAAGTCTACCCATGTCCCCCTTAAGCTAACCAGATTTAGCCTAAATTTATTTATATTGAATAATTTAAAAATTTATTGTATTATTAATATAACAATATGAAGGTGCTAAAATTATGAAGTTATTTAGGGGGAAATAATATGAATAATTTGAAAAGTCTTTCTCTTAGAAACCAATGGACTAATATGGTTACCGGTAAAAAGGTTGATGAAAATATTATACGCCCTATTGTTTATGAATCTTGGAAGCGTAGTCTTGAATATGGACTTGATCCCTTTGGTTTATATGAAGATAACTATCTAACAGCGAATGAATTAACTAATTATTCAAATTGTGCGGATTCACATTTTCATAAAAATATATCGAGAATGTTTATGGATATTGCAATAGATATGAAATTATCCATTCTTATTTTTGATTCACAATGTAAACTTAATTGTATTATAGCTTTAGCAGAAAATTTAAAAACATGCGTTCCTAGGGATACATCAGAAAACGTCTTTGGTACTAATGCAGTTTATTTAGCTTTGAAACACGATATACCCATTCAATTGTTAGGTGAGGAACATTTTTGCTATACGGAAGGAAGCTGTTCTGCTGCTCCAATACATAATCGCGATGGGAAAATTGAATATATTATAAACATTGGTGGCTTTTCAAGAATTCATACCATAGAAACATTGGGTTTAGTTACAAGCATTGCATATATAATTGAAAACAAAATGAAGATTGATTATATGTTATCTGAGCTTTCAAAATCAAATGCTATTTTAAATGCTATCATAGAACATAACCCATCTGCAACAGTTTATATAGATGATAGCAATAACATTAAGTATAATAGAACATTTTTAAATATGTTAGAAATTATAAATACTGATGATTCGAAATTAGTATTTTATAGTTTTCAAAAGATTCTATTTCAAATAGATGCTTATAAAAATAATGAAGATATTGAGAATAAAGAAATTGTTTTAAAAATAAATAACAGGCTTAAGTCTTATTTAGTTTCCATGAAACAAATTAGAGTTAATGGTATTTTAGAAAAAGGTTATCTTTTTAGTTTTAATGATACAAATAAATTATTAAAGGGTAAAATAGGAAGAAATAGTGCTGTCTATAACTTTGATGATATTGTAGGAGAAAGTGTTGAAATTAGAAAAGTAGTAAATATGTCAAAAAGAGCAGCAAAGACATCTTCTGCAATTTTAATTCATGGAGAAAGCGGCACTGGCAAAGAGTTGTTTGCTCAGTCCATGCATAATGAAAGCTATAGAAATGATAAGCCATTTATAGCTATTAATTGTGGCGCTATTCCTTCTGAACTCATTGAGAGTGAATTATTTGGATATGAACCTGGAGCATTTACGGGAGCTTCTAAAAGCACTAAAATTGGGATGTTAGAAGCTGCTTCTGAAGGAACTATATTTTTTGATGAAGTTGAAAGTATGCCATTAAATGTTCAAGTTAAATTGCTTAGAGCTCTGTCTGAAAATAAAATAAGCAGAATCGGTGGCATTGATGAAATCCCTATTGATGTAAGAATAATAGCTGCTACAAAAAAAGACTTGCTTGCTGAAGTTGAAATAGGTAATTTTCGTGAAGATCTGTATTTTCGCATTAATGTTATAAGTATATATTTACCTCCTCTGAGAGAGCGGAAAGATGATATTCCACTTCTTGCAAAAAAATTTATTGATTACTATTTAAAGCAAGCAAATGTAGAGGATATGGAAGTTGATGAGGAGTTCTTAGAAGCTTTAACATATTATTATTGGCGCGGGAATGTTAGAGAACTAAAAAATGTAATAGAGAAGTCAGTACTTTTAAATGATGATGGTAAGCTAACGGTTAAAAATCTTCCATCTAAAATTATTAAATCTTATAGCTATAAAAGTTTAAAAGAGAAAGTTGAAAATAAAATAGACTATAAAGATAAAAACATCAATGTTTTAAAAACAAGCGAAGAAATGATAATAGAGATTGTGCTTAAAGAAGAAAACTACAATTTAACTAAATCTGCTAAAAGGCTTGGTATTAGCAGAACTACTTTATATAAAAAAATAAATGAAATGCCAAAGTTAAAAAAACGTAAAGATACTGAACAATGCAATTAAGTGTAAGGTAAATGAACAATCAAATAAAATTATGATTATTTACTTAATTTATTTGATTGGTATAAATATCACAAGAGACTGTTCAATATATGTACAGGATTTAGAAGTTGAAAGACTTCTTTTTTTTATTTGGGAAAAATTTCTGTTTATTTTTTATATTCAATATAAATGCATATTTGCAATGTTTTTATTTCTAATAAAGTATTAAAAAAATAAGAAATTGATATTTTTTGTTTATTGGCACAGTTAATGCTTTATATGTAATAAAAGAATACAAAAGGAGGCGATAAATTTATTACAAGAAAATTATTAAGATCATAGATAAAAGATTAGGAGATGAGTGCCAATGCTTAATAATTTAAGTCATCATCATCATGTACATGATCATCATTGTAACCATGCGAATCAAAATATTTTAGATTCACGAAAAATTCCCATTACAATAATAGGAGGATTTCTTGGAGCTGGAAAAACTTCTGTTGTAAATAATATTATTTCTAAGACAACTGAAAAAGTCGATGTTTTAGTCAGAGAATTCGGTTCGGTTTCAATTGATGATATGCTTATTCACTTAGATAAAAGGAATATACATGTTTTTCCAGGTATTTCAATTCACCATGATCCACAGCTCATGCTTTATGGTTATTTAGATGCTCTACATGAAAAATCAAAAGGCACTGCGTTTGACCATTTGCTGATGGAATTAAGCGGTCTTGATACACCTGAACATTTGGTGCAGTTATTCTTTTTAGATAAAATGAGAAAGGAATATAGTCTTAATAGTTTTATTGCAATTGTAGATGCAGAATATGGACAACTAAATTTGGATGAGTATCCTGTTGCTATTGAACAAATTGCATATGCAGATATGATTATAATTAATAAATTAGATCTTGTAAGCGATGAACAATTAAAAAAACTTACATATAGGATTCAAAAGATAAATTCTTATGCAAAAATATTCTATACAACATATGGAGAAGTAGAACTAAGTAAAACTTTGAACGTGGACCTTAATAAGCAATTGTATGAAATTAACCACAATTCGCCACAAGGAGATGATGATATATTGAATGATAACATAAAAACTGTTGTGCTTAGTGAAAATAGTCCTATGGATAAAGAAAAAACAAATCGATGGATTCAAAATCTTTTTGTTACTGAAGGTATGAATTTACTCCGAAGTAAAGGTATTTTAAATTTTTTAAATTCTGATTACAGATATGAATTCCAAGCTGTTAGAAAAACTTTTCATTCAAAAGCAGATCGTCTTTGGGAAAGTGGTGAAGAAAGAAAAAGTGTTGTTGTTTTAATTGGAGAAGGTCTTGATGATGAAAAAAAATATCAGGAAAGTTTTCATAATTGCATTGCTAATGGCGAAAGTCAAATATAATTCAAAGGAGAGTATACATGGAAGACGGCAGAGAAATAATTGACCAAACCTACAAAACTATTAAAGGAATATCCGAAACATTGGATGACAGAAAAGAAAATTATGCAGAAGCAAAATTTTTGACACTAAGAAAAGAGGTTGATGAAAGTTTAAATTGGGCAAAAAAATGCCGCAATAAAGTTTGGTTGCGTTCAAAGGAAGGGACGGATCTTGCACAAGGCTGTCTAGATGTTGCAAACGTGTTCAGGAGCATGCTGGACAACAACGAAACTATTTCAGATGAATCCTATACTTTGTTAATGAAATTAGAAAATTTGGCTAAAATCATTGCAACTAAAGCTTCGGTTATGACTTGATTTAAATGTGTTATGTAGTGCTTAAAAAATAAAAAATAGAAAGGGGAACAAAATGCAATCAAAAGTATATTTTATGAATGACCGTGCAAACAGTCTTCAAGAAAGCACACCATTTAAGGCAGTAAAATTATTGAGAGATGCAGGTCTTGAAACATTGTTTAAAGCTGGTGACACAGTTGGAATCAAGGTTCATTTAGGGGAATACGGCAATTCTCTAAATTTAAGACCACACTGGGTAAGTTCAGTAGTTGATGAGGTTAAAAGGTTGGGCGGTAAACCTGTCATTGTTGATTGCAACACAATGACATTTGGCGATTATTCTTCACGTGCAACAAAAAGTGATCATCTTAGAACGGCATCTATTCATGGATTTAATGAAGAATCCATGGGATGCCCTATTTGGATTTGTGACGGGGATTATGGTTTTGATGATGTACAGGTGGAAGTACCTAATGGAGTTTATCTGAAACATAGTTTTATGGGCAAAAAACTTCTTGAATTAGATGCAGTAATCGTTGTTACACACTTTAAAGGTCATCCAATGGGGGTTTATGGTGGAGCTTTAAAAAATGTAGGTATAGGTTTTGGATCTAAAAGAGGTAAAATTTCTACTCATTATTTGTATCACCCAATTTATGGAATTCAAAATATGATAGTTAATCAAGATGCAGCTAAACAAGCAAATCAAGGTCCTTCCCCTACTATTGTAGAGCGTGCAATAATAGGATGTCCATTTGATGCTTGTGAGTGGAATGATGATA
>JBFXKO010000053.1:0-11139 GCA_050173715.1 Sedimentibacter sp. | reverse complement strand
TGCAAAAAAGTTTTTGAAAATTTATAATTATTAATTAACACCTGCAATTTTTGGGGGTGAGTCCAAAAAATCAACCTTTATCTATTGCAGTTAAATAAACACTTTCAGAGTTTCTGAAAGTACTATAATCAAATAATGGAGGAAATAATAAATGACGATTATATCAGATGTTTACGCAAGAGAAATATTAGATTCAAGGGGAAATCCGACAATAGAAGTTGAAGTGAGAACAGAAAGTGGTGGATACGGAAGAGCCGGAGTTCCATCAGGAGCATCTACCGGAGCATTTGAAGCTGTAGAGCTTAGAGATGGTGACAAGACTAGATATTTGGGAAAAGGCGTTCAGAATGCCGTTGACAATGTAAACAATATAATAGCGCCAGAATTAATTGGAAGAGATTCCTTAGACCAAGTTGCAATCGACAATTTATTAATTGAACTTGACGGAACTCCTAACAAGGGTAAGCTTGGAGCAAATGCGATTTTAGGAGTTTCAATAGCTGTTGCAAAGGCCGCTGCTGATACATTAGGATTATCATTGTATCAATACATAGGAGGAGTTAACGGCAAGGTTCTTCCTGTACCAATGATGAACATATTAAACGGCGGACAACATGCAGACAACAACGTTGATATTCAAGAATTCATGGTAATGCCTGTAGGAGCATGTTGCTTTAAGGAAGCACTCCGAATGGGTGCTGAAGTGTTCCACAGCTTGAAAAGTGTATTAAAATCCAAAGGATTAAATACATCTGTAGGTGATGAGGGAGGATTTGCTCCAAATCTATCATCTAATGAAGAAGCCTTATCAACCATAGTTGAAGCCATAGAAAAAGCAGGATACGTGCCGGGCAAGGATATAATGCTTGCAGTGGATGTTGCAGCTACAGAAATGTTTGATCCTGAAACAAAAGCTTACACCTGGGATGGCGAGGGAAGAAAGTTTACTCAGTCAGAAATGGTTGATTTTTATGTTGACTTAGTAAATAAATATCCGATTATATCTATAGAAGACGGCATGAACGAGGAAGACTGGGAAGGCTGGAAGATGCTTACAGATAGACTTGGAGACAGAGTACAGATTGTAGGAGACGATTTGTTTGTTACCAACACTGAAAGACTTAAAAAAGGAATTGAGCTTCAAGTTGCAAATTCAATATTAATAAAATTAAATCAAATTGGAACAATAACAGAAACATTAGATGCTATTGAAATGGCAAAAAGAGCAGGATACACCGCAGTTGTATCACATCGTTCAGGAGAAACTGATGACACAACTATTTCTGATTTGGTTATTGCAGTAAATGCAGGACAAATCAAGACGGGTGCACCGTCAAGAATTGACCGTGTGGCTAAGTACAACCAATTGCTGAGATTAGAAGATGTACTGGGTACTGCAGCAAAGTACAATGGATTAGAAGTGTTTTACAACATTAAGCGATAGTCGAACTTGAATCAACAAATGAACTTTAGCTAAACAATTATACTATTAGTTGAATTGTTTAGCTATTGTTCTAAAATATTTGTTGATTAAATAACCTTTTAATGTTATAATTCTCATGTTATTCATAAGACGTAGACAGGAGGTGTTATAGTGGAAACAGTAGTTAGAGTATTTTTAATAATTGCAAGTTTATTTCTTATTGCAAGTATTTTGCTTCAATCCGGCAAACAAGCAGGAATGTCAGGTGAAATAGCAGGAGGAGCAGAATCTATCTGGGGTAAGAATAAAGGAAGAAGCTATGAAGGAAAGCTTGAAAAAGCAACAGCCATATCAGCAATTGTTTTCTTAATTGCTTCACTTATACTAGTAGCTATCCAGTAATAATTTGTAATTATTTGGTAATAATATTTTTATAATATTCTATATTCTAAATGAATTTAGAATATATTTGCATGCAAAGTGTCCGGCTCAGCCGTCCGCTTACAACTAAATTAATTAACAATGGAGGAAATAATTTAATGGGTACTTTAATGATAGCTCCTATAGTAGGAGTTGTAGCGTTGCTGTTTGCATTTTATAAAGCATCAGTTATAAACAAAGCAGATGCAGGCAACGACAGAATGAAGGAAATTGCGTCATATATTCATGAAGGAGCAATGGCATTTCTAGCAAGAGAATACAAATCAGTTGGAATTTTCGCAATAATATTATTCTTAATATTAGGAGTAGCAATCAGTTGGTCAACAGCACTGGCATTTGCAGCAGGCGCAGCTTGTTCAATACTTGCAGGATATTTTGGAATGACAGTTGCTACAAAAGCAAATGTAAGAACAACTAATGCAGCAATGCAATCAGGTATGAACAAGGCTTTAGATATTGCATTTTCTGGTGGATCAGTAATGGGTATGACAGTTGTTGGTCTTGGATTATTAGGCTTAGGGATATTCTGGATAATGTTTGAGGAAGCTAGTGTTTTAACAGGTTTTTCACTTGGAGCTTCTTCAATAGCATTGTTTGCACGTGTTGGCGGTGGTATTTATACTAAGGCTGCGGACGTTGGAGCAGACCTTGTTGGTAAGGTTGAATCTGGAATACCTGAAGACGACCCAAGAAACCCGGCTGTTATTGCAGATAATGTAGGTGACAATGTTGGTGATGTTGCTGGTATGGGTGCAGACTTATTTGAATCATATGTTGGTTCAATAGTATCAGCAATAACATTAGGTGTTATAGCATATGAGGGAGATAACGGAGTATTATTTGCGATGTTAATTTCTGCAGTAGGTATTTTAGCTTCAATAGTCGGCACTTTGTTTGTTAGAGGAAAAGAAGGCTCTAATCCTCAAAAAGCACTAAACATGGGTACATATGCGAGTTCCTTGGTGGTAATGATTGCCGCATTTTTCTTAAGCCAATCTATTCTTGGAAGTATACTTCCATTCTGGTCAATAGTATTTGGCTCAGCTGTAGGTTTAATTATTGCTAAGATAACAGAAATTTATACTTCCGGAGATTATAAATATGTAAAAGAAATTGCTGACCAGTCAGAAACCGGAGCTGCAACAACAATAATCAGCGGGTTGTCTGTTGGAATGAGATCAACAGCTTATCCAATTGTTGTTTTGGCAATTGGTATCATCGGAGCATATATGATAGCTGGATATACTCCAAATGGAGTAGATTCAATTAAAGGTTTGTATGGTATAGCTCTTGCTGCAGTTGGTATGTTGTCAACGACAGGTATGACAGTTGCAGTTGACGCTTACGGTCCTATTTCTGACAATGCCGGCGGAATTGCAGAAATGTGCGAATTACCACACTCAGTTAGAGAAATCACTGACAAGTTGGACTCAGTTGGAAATACAACTGCAGCAATCGGTAAAGGCTTTGCAATTGGTTCAGCAGCATTAACAGCACTTGCATTGTTTGCAGCATATACTCAAGCTGTTGGAATTACATCAATAAGTTTAACTGAACCTACTGTTATAGCAGGTTTGTTCATAGGTGGTATGCTTCCATTCTTATTCTCAGCTATTACAATGAGCGCTGTTGGTAAGGCTGCATTCTCTATGATTGAAGAAGTAAGAAGACAATTCAGAGAAATGCCGGGAATCATGGAAGGAAAAGAAAAGCCAGATTACAGAAGATGTGTTGATATTTCTACAGCTGCAGCTTTAAAAGAAATGATTGTACCTGGTTTATTAGCAGTAGTAGTTCCATTAGTGGTTGGTTTATTGCTTGGCACAGAAGCTCTTGGTGGATTGCAGGCAGGTGCTTTGGTTACTGGTGTATTAATGGCTATATTCATGTCAAATGCCGGTGGTGCTTGGGATAATGCAAAGAAATATATCGAAGGCGGAACACATGGCGGAAAAGGAAGCCCAGCTCATAAAGCAGCAGTAGTTGGAGATACAGTTGGAGACCCATTCAAGGATACATCAGGTCCTTCAATCAACATCTTAATTAAACTTATGACAGTTGTTTCACTTGTATTTGGACCTATGATTGCTCAATACGGCGGAATACTTTTAAGATTGTTCTAAAAAATAATATACGATATTAAGACTTCTCATTAAGAGAGGTCTTTTTTGTTGCAGTTTTCTATAAATTAACATATAATAGTAAGAGAAATGAACATTGAACAATGAACAATTATGGAAAGAATTTGTGCTAGCACAAATTCTAAATGTTTTAATAATAAAATGGAGGGATTGATTCTAAGTAATGCACATAAATATTGACGGATTAAATATCAACTACATAGATGAAGGAACCGGAAATGCCGTAATGCTTCTTCACGGATGGGGAGGTAGCATTCAGACAATGAAGGCTATATTAAACATATTAAAGGATAAGTGCAGAGTAATAACTTTGGATCTTCCGGGCTTTGGTGAAAGCGACATGCCAAATAGTCCGTGGAACTCATATGATTATGCGGATTGTATTAAAAAATTTATCGATGCTTTGGAAATAAAAAGTTTAATTTTATTTGGACACTCACACGGGGGAAGAATTTCAATCATACTGTCAAGTAAATACGATTTCGTAAAAAAACTTGTTTTAATTGATAGCGCAGGAATTATTCCTAAAAGAAAGCTAAAATATTACATAAAGGTATATACCTTTAAGTTGTTAAAGAAATTTTATTCTATAACTGCCAGTGGCAGCAATGCAGAAAAGCTTGAAAAATTTTATAAGAAATACGGCTCCACAGATTATAGAGAATCACAGGGCGTAATGCGGCAGACAATGGTAAAGGTAATAAATGACAATTTAATAGATTTGCTGCCGAAAATAAAAGCACCTACATTGTTGATATGGGGTGAAAATGATCAGGATACACCATTGTATATGGGAAAAATTATGGAAGAAAAGATACATGACAGCGGTTTAATAATATTAAAGGACGCAGGTCATTATTCATACATAGATTGTTATGACCAATTTAAGGCAGTTATTAATGTATTTTTGAAAGACGAATTCAATAATTAGGAGTGTTAACATGCAATCACTTATTTTATTATTTTCAGTATGCTGGTTTATGCTTTGTGCAATTAAACTAAAATTTAATCTTCATATGCTTCAAATAGAAGGATACAACAATGAGAAGTACATAGAATGGATGAAAACACACAAGGATAAATTATTCACTCAGAAGGATAGAATTTATGCAGTTTTATCTATAATAAACACTGTAGCTTTTATGTTTGCTGTTACATCTGATAAAGGAAGAAATTTATATTCTTATTCAATGGCTTGCTCAATAATAACATCAGTATTTTTAATAATAAATCACAGAGCAAAATATGAATCAAAAAAACCGCTTGTAATGACTAAAAGAGCGAAAAGATTAATATTTATTGCATTACTACTTGTGTTGGCTGACTATGCAATATTGGTTGGTCTTGTACACCTAGTCACAAAAGATATAATAAAATATTTTCCATTATGGGCAGGAATTTTAGCTGTAGTTTATTTGTTCTCTTCATATTATATACTAGGGGCTAATTATATTGCTAAACCTATTGAAAGAAATATAAACAAGAAATATTACGATCAGGCATCTGCAAAAATCAAAGATATGGAAGGAGCCTTGATTTCAGTAGGAATTACAGGAAGCTACGGTAAAACAAGCACAAAGTTTGCAACAACAACTATAATAAAAGAGAAATACAATGTATTAAATACTCCTGAAAGCTATAATACGCCTATGGGTATCAGCAAAATAATAAATGATAAATTAACTTATGAACATGACGTCTTTATTGCAGAGCTGGGTGCAACCAAGGTTGGTGATATTGATGAGGTTGCAGTGCTAACAAGTCCTGAAATAGGTATCATAACATCTATTGGGCCATGCCATTTAGAAACATTTAAGTCTATTGACAACATAATGAGAACCAAGTATGAACTGATTGAGAGACTTCCAGCTGATGGAGTTGCAATTTTTAACTATGACAATGAATATGTTAAAAAACTTGCTGATAAAACATTTAAGGAAAAAATACTGTATGGTATAAAAAATATTGAAGAAACAGATGTGTTTGCAACAGCTATTAAGGTAGGAAACACTGGTTCTAAATTCACATTATGCATTAACGGTCTTGGAACAATTGATTGTGAAACCAAACTTTTAGGCGAGCACAATATTTCAAATATCCTTGCAGGTGCAGCAGCAGCTAAGGTTATTGGATTAAATTTGGAAGAAATTGCACAAGGTATT
Source organism: Sedimentibacter sp. (assembly GCA_050173715.1). Classification (GTDB taxonomy): domain Bacteria; phylum Bacillota; class Clostridia; order Tissierellales; family Sedimentibacteraceae; genus Sedimentibacter. The sequence continues at coordinate 4,972 of JBFXKO010000053.1, read as the reverse complement.
TCTAAAATTGAAAGTGTGGAACACAGATTACAGCTTATTGACCCTGGAACAGGAGTAATTGTCATTGATGATGCATTTAATTCTAACCCCGATGGAGCAAAAGCAGCATTGGATGTTTTGGATTCATTTCAAGGCTTTAGAAAAATCATTGTGACTCCCGGAATGATTGAACTAGGCATTTTAGAGGAAAAAGAAAACGAAAAATTCGGCGAAAATATTGCAAAAGTATGTGATATTGCAATTTTAGTAGGGAAAAAACGCACTGCGCCAATATACAATGGGATGAAAAACAAAGGATTTAATGAAGAAAATTTGTATGTGGTTAATTCATTAAATGAAGCAACTGAACTTTTAAAATCATTGACAAAAATAAATGATGTAGTTTTATTTGAAAATGATCTTCCGGACACATACAATGAACATTAAAAATCAAATATGGAGGTTAATATGAAAAAATCAATTGGTATTGTTATTGGAGGAAAATCTGTTGAGCATGAGGTTTCAATAATCACTGGCCTACAGGTTTTAGACAACATAGATAAAACAAAATACGAACCTAGGATAATTTATATTCAAAAGGATGGAAAGTGGTATGTAGGTAACAGCCTCCATGACATTAATAACTACAAGGTAAAGAAATTTGATGATGCATATGAAGTATTGCCTGGTTTTAAAAATAATAAGCTGATTCTTTACCCCCATCCTGATATTAAACAAGGATTTTTCGGCAAAAAACAAACTACATATGAAATTGATGTTGTATTTCCGGCAGTTCATGGAACAAATGTGGAGGACGGAGCTCTTCACGGCATGTTCCAAATGAACGGAGTGCCATGTGCATTTGGTTCAGTCTTGAGCTCTGCGGTAGGAATGGATAAGGTTGTAATGAAACAGGTTTTCGAGAGCAACAACCTGCCTGTGGTAGATTACACATGGTTTTTTAGAAGCAGCTTTGAAGATAAAAAGAAAGAAATACTGGAATCTATCGAAAAAATAGGATATCCGCTTATTGTTAAACCTGCCAATTTAGGCTCAAGTGTGGGAATAAGCAAGGCTAAAAATCTTGATGAGCTGTTGTTTGCAATACAGGTGGCTTGTGCATATGACAGAAAAATAATAGTAGAAAAGTGCCTGGAAAATGTGAGAGAAATAAACTGTGCGGTTATGGGATATGAAAATGACCTTACAGCGTCACTGTGTGAAGAACCTGTCGGATGGAAGGAATTTCTCACATATGAAGATAAATATGTAAATAAAAAGAAAGATGCTTCAGAATCAAAGCGAAGAATTCCTGCTGACATAGATAAGGAAGTAGAAGACTTAATTAAAAATTATGCTAAAAAAGCATTTAAAGCAGTGGATTGCTGCGGTGATGCAAGAATAGATTTTCTTTATGATGGCAACAATATATATGTAAATGAAATAAATACAATTCCTGGTTCTATAGCATTTTATCTTTGGGAAGGTATGGGGGTTTCATTTACTGATTTAGTGTCAAAGATAATTGAATTTGCAGAAATACATCAAACACAAAGAATAGGAAATATTATTTCTTATGACATAGATTTGTTGAATAAGATGGGAAGCAGCGGAAAACATAAATAAGAATAAAAATTAAAAGGGGCGGGTTTATACCCGCCTGATTTTTCATAATGGCGAAGCACTAAGTGCGGGTAATGCCGCTTAAGTTTAAAGGAGAGACATATGAACTTTAAAGAAAAATTATTAGCATTCATGAAGGAAGAAGCATATAAACCTTTGACAATTAATGAATTGATGCAAGCATTTGAAGTTGAAGGCAGCATGAAAAAGGAAATGTTAAAAACCCTCAATGAGCTTGAAAATGAAGGAAACATAATCTTTACAAGATCTCAGAGGTACGGAATTCCGGAAAAAATGAATCTTGTTACAGGTACCCTTGATGGTAATCAAAAAGGTTTTGCGTTTTTGAGACCTGATGATAAAGATATAAATGACATATTCATTTCCCCGGCAGATATGAACGGAGCAATGCACGGAGACAGAGTAATAGTGAGACCAATGAAGTCTTCGGAAGAGGTTAAAAGTCCGGAAGGTAAGGTAATACGAATTATAGAGAGGGCTAATGAATATGTAATAGGATCATTTCAAAAAAGCAAGCATTTCGGCTTTGTAGTTCCTGATGACAAGCGTATAGCCTTTGATATATTTATTCCTCAAGAAGAATTTAACGGAGCCAACACAAACGATAAGGTTAATGTTAAAATTACTGAATGGCCTGACAAACGAAAAAATCCTGAAGGTAAAATTGTTGAAGTAATCGGAGATATAGATGATACAAAGACACATATAGAAGCAGTTTTATTAAGCAAAAAGGTAAGACAAATTTTCCCTGAGGATGTTATAAAGGAAGCAATCAGAGTTTCAGCCGAAGGTATTCATGAACAGGAATACAAAAGAAGGACTGATTTAAGGGAACTTCCTATCATCACAATTGATGGAGAGGATGCCAAGGATCTTGATGATGCAGTATATGTAGAAAAAATCAACGACAACGAATACAAGCTGGGAGTACACATTGCAGATGTTACCCACTATGTTAAGGAAGACAGAAAGCTAGACAAGGAAGCATTAAAAAGAGCAACCAGCATTTACTTGGTTGATCGAGTTATTCCTATGCTGCCTAAAGAGCTATCAAATGGAGTGTGTAGCTTAAATCCTAATGAAGATAAGCTCACACTTTCCTGCGAGATGGTTATTAATAGCAAAGGAAATGTAGTTGATTATAAAATTTTTGAAAGTATTATAAGAAACCATTATCGTATGACTTATACAGACGTTTCAGATATACTTGAAAACAATGACGAAGAGTTAATTGAAAAATACAAGGAAATATATCCAATGCTTAAGGCAATGGAAGAGCTGAGCTTGTTATTAAGAAAGAAAAGAGAAATCAGAGGAGCTATAGACTTTGATTTTCCGGAAACTAAAATCATATATGATGAAACAGGCAAAGCAGTTGATGTGACAAAGTATGAAAGACGCGTGTCCAATAAAGTAATCGAAGAATTCATGCTTGCTTGCAACGAAACAATTGCCGAGCATTATTATTGGCTGAATATGCCATTTGTTTACAGAATACACGAAGATCCTGACGAAGAAAAAATATATGAATTTAATACATTGATTCATAATCTTGGTTATTCGCTGAAGGGTGTTAACAATGAGGTTCATCCAAAGGAGCTGCAGCAGCTATTAATTAAAATAAAAGGCACAAAAGAAGAAAGCTTAATAAATAACATGATGCTTCGTTCCTTGAGAAAAGCAGTCTACTCATCCTCAAGCACTGAGCACTTTGGATTAGCAGCACAATATTATTGCCATTTTACATCACCCATAAGAAGGTATCCAGATTTGCAGATACACCGCATAATAAAAGGGCAGCTCAATGGGAAATTTTCAGAGGAAAATTATCATCGATTGGCTGAAAGAACTGCAATAGTTGCAGAACAATCATCTACAATGGAAAGAATTGCTGATGAAATTGAAAGAGATTGTGATAAAATCAAAATTGCAGAATATATGTCAGATAAAATCGGAAATGAATATGACGGCGTAGTTTCAGGGGTAACAAGCTTTGGAATATTTATTGAGCTGGAAAATTCAGTTGAAGGGCTTGTTCACATATCTAATATGGTTGATGATTTTTATATTTTCAACAATGAAAAGAGAGAATTGTACGGCAATACCAGCGGCAAAATATTTAAGATTGGCGACAAGGTTAAAATAAGAGTTGAAAGTGTCAGCATAGCAAGAGCAATGATTGATTTTGTATTAATAGATGAATTTACTATTGATGAATCAACAGAACAGGAAAAAGAGCTCGCAGGAATTTCCAAATAAAACTTAAACAAACTTTAAGCTTAGCATAATACAATAATGATAAAGGAACGACCCCGTGCCGTTCCTGACATTTTAAATAAAGCAGACTATAACCTAAATTACAGTAAAGAAATACAGAATCATATTTGCTAAAATATGCATAAAAAATTAATACTTGTATGTTTATTAAAATATCTGACATTTGACATATTAAAAGTTTAATGCTATAATCATCCTACACTCGATGGTAGGTGAAAACATGGCTGAGAACTTTAAAAATGTTGCAAGCAACAAAAAAGCATATTATGAATATTTTATAGAAGATAAATATGAAGCAGGGATTGTTCTTGTAGGTACAGAAGTAAAATCTATAAGACAGGGAAAAGTTAATTTAAAGGATAGTTATGTAAACATAAAAGACGGTGAAGCCTATGTTTATAATATGCATATAAGTCCTTATGAAAAAGGTAACATATATAATGTTGATCCCCTAAGACCTAGAAAGCTTCTTTTAAACAAAAGAGAAATCAGGAAACTCATAGGCTTGGTAACATTAAAAGGCTATGCATTAATACCATTAAGTTTATATCTCAAAAATGGTCGAGTTAAAATGGAAATGGCTGTAGCAAAAGGCAAGAAGAATTATGACAAACGTCAGGACATTGCCAAAAAGGATGCCGAACGCCGTATTCAAAGACGAGACGATTAAACCAATTACGGGGGCGTAAATGGTTTCGACGGGGGTATAGAAGGAAGATAAGCGAGTCGTTGCGCTGAACAACGTTAAAAGTGGCAAAAACAATAAACGCAAAAGAAAACAATAATTTAGCATTCGCAGCGTAAGCTGCTTGCTTGTCCCGCTTAGACGACCTGCAGTCTAAACCGGGGCATCATCTAAAGCAGGGAACTGCTTGAGGGGTTCTTCGACCTCAAGCTGAACAATTGAAGATAGCCGAGATTACAGCCCGGACATAGGCGGTAGTCAAAGCGAAACTTAAATTATGTCCTGCACTCGGAGAAAGTCTTGTGGAAATATTTTCGGACGTGGGTTCGACTCCCACCGCCTCCATAGAAAATTATGGAAAAACATTAAAAACTCTTCAAATTTGAG
>JBFXKO010000052.1:0-11417 GCA_050173715.1 Sedimentibacter sp. | reverse complement strand
CCAAAGAAGCTTTATCTTCTTTATTTTATAACCATTTATTAGAAATATTAACTTTTCAAGGTTCAATAATAATTATTTTTACTAATTAATTTTTTAAAATCCATAGTTTATGGGTTATAATCATATAATTTATAAAAAATAAGAGGAGAATTGAGATGATAATTAAAATTTTAGGTTCAGGATGCAAAAATTGCGTGGCTCTAAAGGAAAATGCGGAAACAGCATTAAAAGAAACAGGAGTAGATGCAGAAGTAGTTAAAGTTGAAAATATGAAGGATATTGTATCCTATGGTGTAATGCAAACACCTGCCTTAGTAATTGATGAAAAGGTAGTATCCTACGGAAAGGTTTTAAAAACAAATGAAATAATTAAAATACTTGAAAAAGTAAAATAGCAATTTGTCTGATATATACCAGATATTTGAAAATCTAAATGCAGCAACTTTATAGATGTAAAAAAGGGGAGATATTTAAATGAAAATGAATAATACTAAATCATGCTGTAGCGGTTCAAATTGCTGCAGTACACCAAGCAACAAAAATTTCAACAAAAAAAATATTGTAATCGATTTTTTATATCTTGATGTTACAATATGTGAACGATGCCAAGGAACAGATAATAGTTTAGATGAAGCAATATCAGAAGTTTCAAAGGTTCTTGAAGCTACAGACGTAGATGTAACAGTAAATAAAATCAATGTAATAAATGAAGAACTTGCAAGAAAATATAAATTTGTAACTTCGCCAACCATTCGTATTAACGGAAATGATATTCAAATGGATTTTAAAGAAAGTCTATGCGAATCTTGTGGAGATCTATGCGGAGATGACGTAGACTGTCGAGTTTGGATTTATGAAGGAAAAGAATACACAAAGCCGCCAAAAGCTATGATAATTGAAGCTATTTTAAAAGAAGTTTATGGTGGTGGTAATGCAAAGCAAGAGGAACAAGATTACATCATACCTGATAATCTAATAAAGTTTTATAACGCTAAAAAAGTCAAAGATACCAAATAATTCTTTATAGTATCTAATATAGAAGGACTAAGCTCCTTCTTTTTATTTATTAGTTAAATTAAAAATAAAGTTTTGAAACTGTTTAATTTTATCCATATTTAATGAATAATGAGTCCACTTTCCTTCTTTTCTTGAATTTACAAGACCGCACTCTAATAAAATTTTCATATGATGTGACAATGTTGGTTGAGTAATATTAAACTTTTCTAACAACTTGCATGCACACATTTCTCCACCAGACAAATTATTTATTATCATCATTCTGTTAACATCTGACAATGCTTTTATAATTTTATAATTTTCTTCGAATATCTTTTTTTCCATGGCCCACCTCAAATTGTTCCTAGAATTATTATATTTACAAAAAGTAAAAATAAAAATTATTTCATGAATAAACCTTTATTTATTGCACTTTGTATTATTTGATGGCAACACTTCCCTAATGGGTTATTCTTCCGGCAATTTGAATTTTTCATTGCTCCTGTAATCTTCAAAACTTCTTGCATATTTGTAGCCCCATCTTTTATTACAGCATTTATAACTTGCTCCTCTGTTACTTTACTGCAATAGCAAGCATATTTAGGATTAGCATCTTTCTTAAACCATATTGGAACATTTAATTGTTGCTTACTAAATTCAGCACATTCTTTTGGGCTATAATAAGTAATGTCACAATCCTCACTCATACATAAGTAGTAATCATCTTCTCCAACCTGTTCCATTAACTCTTTAGAGACCATATGTTTTACTGTAAAATTTTCTACAAGTTTACCTTGTCTTTTACATCTGGGGCATAAATTTTTATCCGTTGAATTAGATTCTTCTATTATATTTTCGCAACAACATTTATCTGATTCTTTATTATTCATTTATTTTTCCTCTATATTAAATTTTGTATTTTTACATTATAATTGACCACACCACAATATTTTATGATTACAAATTACCCTAATTATACAACGTATGCAGTTGAGTTACTATAACAATTTATATAATACTGGGCTGAATCTAAATTTATATAACATCTATGAATAATACAAAGAAAATTCATTTCACTAATTTTTTCACTTTATATTTTAAATTAGATTTTTAGCTATGAAAATTCTACTGGGGATAGTAAATAACCATGCTTAATATACAAAGCTCACCGCCAATATTCTTATAAGCATGTGGGATGTCAGCCTTAAATCGCATTGAATTACCTGAAGTTACAATATAGTTTTCGTTATTTATGTTAATGCTAACCTCACCGGAAAATACAGTAATAAATTCCTGTGTACCTTGTGGATGTGCTTCTGCATTTAAATGACCTGCCTCTTCAATCTCAAGTGAATACATTTCAAACCTTCTTTTACTATCAAAAGGAAATATGGGAAAGTTTTTAAATTTTCCGTTATCCTCAACAAGAGGCTGTAATTCAGATTTATATACAAGTTCGATATCAGTTTCTGGTCTATTCATAAGTTGGGTAAATGATATCTTCAGCCCATTTGAAATTTTCCAAACTATCGAAACTGTAGGATTTACTTCTCCTCTTTCAATTTGACCTAGCATACTTTTACTGACGCCTGAAAGCTTTGCTACATTGTCAAGACTTAATTTTCTTTCTTCACGAAGTCTTCTTAAATTTTCTCCAATAATAATATTTAATTTATTCAAATTATTATCCTCCAGTTTATTGACAACATACTGCACAAATGATATTATTTATTGCATATATGTGATATATTAACTTATATGTATATTATATAGCATAAATTTTAGGAGGTAAATATTAAATGCCAAATTTTTCAGCTTTTTTATCTTATGTCATAATAACAACTTTTACGCCTGGTCCAAATAACATAATGTCCATGACTAATGCAAGTAAATACGGATTTAAAAAAAGTTTGCCATTCAACGTTGGTGTTTTTTTCGGATTCTTTGTAATAATTGCTCTGTGCAGTTTCTTCAGTGCAACGCTTTTTAATCTGATTCCATCTATAAAGCCGATTATGACTTATATAGGTGTTGCCTATATTTTATGGCTTGCATGGAAAACATATAAAAGTGAACCTCACGGCAATAAAGAAAATGGTAAGTCTACAAACACATTTTTTGCAGGATTTATTTTGCAGTTTGTTAATTTAAAAGTAATTCTTTACGGGATTACAATCGTTTCAACTTTTATTATTCCTTACTATAATTCCGCGCTAATGCTGGCGTTTTTTTCTGCAATTCTTGCTTTTGTTGGTTTTGTGTCAACTTGTTGTTGGTCACTTTTTGGCTCGATACTGCAAAAATTCTTTGTAAATCACAGTAAGGCTGTCAACATTGTAATGGCATTATTACTTGTATATTGTGCTATAACATTGCTTCATTAATTAAGTATATCTAATACATATATATAATATAAATATTACAAAGAAAATTTATATGAATAATATATTTTCTCCATAATTTCTTCATAATTATAGATTATTATAGTTATAAGATATTTATTGAAAAATATAATGTCTCCCTGAAAAATATAACCTATAAAAAATAAGACCTGGCTGAGGTCTTATTTTTTTGCTTCGTTTAATTTATTTTCATATATGCCGTCCTGAGCTTTCGTTATCATTTCATTCGAATCAAGACCGATGATTTTTGCTATGCTTCTTAAAACTTCAATATCACCTATATTTTTTCCTTCCGTAAAATATTCATAAAATACTTTACTATGGAATTCATGAAATTTTCCTTTTCCCTTTGCATATTCGGTTGCAAGTAGAGCCATATGTGTGTTTGGCATTAAATCAGCACCGGCAAAGCTTACACCATACTTATTGCCAATATTATTTATATTAGCAAACATATCCTTTGCCGAAACTTCAGGGAAAAATTCAGAAACCTTTTGGCCTTCCTTTGGAACCTCAGAATGCAGTTCAAACGGTATCCAATCATCCTCTATATTAAATTCTTTTTTTAATTCATCAACAATACCTTTGCCGACATAACAAAATGGTCAAGCCAAAATGGTCAAGCATAATCTGAAAATATTAAAATTTTATGATTCATAATTTCTCCCTACATTAGTTTTATTAATATTGTTATACCCAAATTTATCCATGAAAGATATTATTGACATAAACTAAATAAAAACCTCCTTTAAGGGTTAGACATATCTACTTCCATCGAGATAAATATTATAAGAGAATCATATTGAAAAATATAATTATTGTAAATATATATATTCTCTAGTCCAAGGCAAGCTATTATTAACACCTTTAGTAAACAAAAATTGATGGATATCTATATTGCCGCTGTTAAAAGATGCAGCACATCCGTTCAAATATAAGCGCCACATTCTAATAAATTTATCATCGTACTTCTTCTTTACTTCAGGTAATGCATTTTCAAAATTTATAGACCAGTGCTCCAATGTTCTTCCATAATGTCTTCTAAGACTTTCAACATCTATCAAATAAAATTCTTCATCTGACATATATGTAATCAATTCTCTAATTGTAGGTATATATCCACCGGGAAATATATATTTATTTATCCAAGAATTCACTCCATCACCATTAATACCGGTTATACAATGAAGTAAAGAAATTCCATCTTCATCTAATAAATTTTTAACTTGTGAAAAGTATTCAGGTAAGAAGTCCTTGCCAACATGCTCAATCATACCTACACTGACAACCCTGTCAAATTTTTTGTTTTTTATCTCCCTATAATCCAACAATTCAACTTCTACAAGATTTTCTAGCCCTTCCGTTCTAATTCTTTCTTTAATTTTGTTAAATTGTTCAGAGCTTAATGTTATTCCCATTGCCTTAACGTTATACTCTTTAGCTGCTGTTAAAATCAATTCTCCCCATCCACAGCCTATATCCAATAGCGTTTGACCTTTATTTAAATTTAGCTTCCTTAAAATATGACTTATTTTATTTTTTTGAGCATCGTTTAATGAATCACATGGAGACTTAAAATATCCGCATGAATAAGTCATGTTACCATCTAACCATAATTTATAAAATTCATTTCCAATATCATAATGATAATGGACATTATCTTTACTATTTTTTATATTATTTTTTATATTTTTATTAGAATTGTTATGTAAAATGGATTTATTATTTTGATATAAATACTCTATTATATTTTGCAAATCACCATCTATATCTATCTCATTTGTCATATAAGCCTCACCTAATGCCATAGATGGATCATTTAATAATTTTGTTTTCGATAAAGGGCAGTTAAAAATTAACTTAAACTTACTGTCACCTTCTCCATATTTTTCTTCCTCTCCATCCCAAAACTTTATTCCAAATGGAATATGGAAAATATTTTTCAAAAAAGACTTATAAAATATTTTATCTGTATTTATAATTAATTTACTTTTTTCTTTTAATTCAATCACATTAAGACTTGGACTTCCATCAAATAACCAAAATATATCTACTATACTAACGAAATATCTGATATAATATTTATAAGCATATATATTTTTGAAAGGACAAAAATTATGAGCCAAAATATTGTTGAATTTCTGCGTGAAGAATCAATTAAGAATCTTTTTGCAACTAGTGGTTTTAATTCAAGTTGGAATACGTGGGCTCCATATATAAGAACCCTAGCTCCAGCATTAACTCCACATCAAGTGCTTGGATTAGGTGATCACTTAAAAGATATTTTCTTTACAACCAACACATCGACAAGGAGTCAAAGTGATGTTTCAGGTGGTGGTTCAAGTTGGGAAGCGTTAGTATGTTGGTATTTAAATTTATGTTTAATTGGCAGACGAACTGTTGTAATTAAGCATTCAAAAAAATTAATTCCAGATCCAATAGCTGATGCTATTACAGTTAATTATAGGAATTTTGTTTCTAATACAGAATCAGATTTAGTTGCTATAACTTTCCCGAACACCATAGAATATTTATCTGATAAAGATGATATTTCTATTTTGGATATTAACAACTTGCAGGTTCCAACTACAATAAGAAAGCGTTACAACCTCAAAGGAATACTAAACGCATTAGTTGCTCGTGATTTTAATCAAATAGAAATACATATTATTCAATGCAAAACAAATTGGAATGATAACGCTCAGATACCAATGCTTTGGGATATGATTTACTCAGCTAATACATTTAGAACTGATATAACTGTTGGAAGAAATGGATACTCAATAAATGATATTCAACGATTCACTTATTCTTTTGTTACAGTACCTACTGTAAATGTAGCTAAGCTACTTCCAACATCAACAGCAATAAAAAGAGTGACAAATATAAGTGGCGGTAATTATTGGGGACTTCCAAGTGTTACAAATGTTTCTAGCTCGATTAAGGAAATGTTGGATAGAAATCTTAGAACTGGTCATGCATCAAACCACCTAACTACAATTGCTACTGAAATTCCAAAAATAAATTCAGAATATTCTTTTTTTAGATTATAAATTAAAAGAAATCAGGATTTTTAACGTCCTGCTTCTATTGCTTCAATAATTGATCTTGCTATTGCCTTTGCCAATAACGGTGGTACTGCATTACCTACTTGAGAATATTGTGGTACTTCTACTCGTCTTCTTAATCCACCAGTAGTTCTCTTCCCTAAGAAAACAAAACTGTCATCAAAGGACTGAAGTCGCGCCAATTCTCTTACAGTAAATATTCTATTTTCAAATGGAGATATGTAATCGTCAGCTATTGTCATAACAGTTGCAGACGGTTTGCATCTATCCAATCTTGCACGAATATTTTTCTTAGTTAATAACAAATTAACTAATTTATCATCAACATCTCTATTAATAAACTTATTAACAATTTCATCTTCTGTATAACATGAATTTTCAACACAAAGTCTAATTAATGCAGTCTTTCCAGTTATATCTATACCTTCATTTATAACCCGTTTTCTTAATCCCTCTCCATCTTCCCCTTCTTTAAACAAAGAAAATCTTTCCATTATTACAGGTAAGTGCCTTGATAATTCATTATTATAAATAGTATCATCACTAGCCATGAAATTGCCATTTATATTTGGAGTTCTACCCATTCTTGAAGCAATTTGAAAATCTGATAAATTATTATGCACTACGTTTCGAATTTCTTCATCATTAATCAAGTCGCTTATTGCATCTGTAATGGTTAATACATTTTCATCATCAATAATTGGTTTAGGATAAACAGGTGGTACTACATCATGTCTATAAGCCATAAAAATAACACGATTTCTCCTTTGAGGGACGCCAAAATTAGCTGCATTTAAGATTCTTGGTTCTAAAGTATTATATCCTAATAGCTCAAATTCACTTCTTAAAATGTTAGGAACTAATTCACCATCTTCATATTGTTGTCCTAAAACACCAGTAAATCCATAAAATCTAGTATCCATAAATCCGGTGACATTTTCCAAAACTACGTATTTAGGTCTGATTTCATTAATTACTCGCAAATATTCGCGAAAAAGCATATTTCTGGGGTCATTTGAATTTCTACGGCCTGCTCTGCTAAATCCTTGACAAGGTGGTCCTCCAAATATTGCATCTATTTCAGGTATAGGCAAATTTCTAAATAATTCAAGTCCGGCAATACTATTTCTTATAGTTTGTCCATTTAGTTCGCGTATATCTCCTCTATGAAAAAAAGTATTTACTCCTTGAACCAAACCTAGTTGAGTATGTCTATTCATATAAGTCCTTTGGACGTCTTCATTTATATCACTTGAAAAAAGTATGTGAAAGCCAGCTTGAATGATACCTTCGCTCATTCCACCAGCACCACAAAATAAATCAATCGCATATGTCAATTTAACTCCTCCTTAAGCATATTCTATCATATTTTGAAATAAATGTCCAGGATTACTTATGTCTTTATTATAGAACATATGTTCGTCAATGTCAAGAAAAGTTTTGCTCTTTTGTTAAACAGTCAACTTATCCTCACCTTATCTGCCTATATCCGCAACATTTAAAATCCGTAAAGGTTTTACATTGATAATACATAATATATCATAAAACTTCAAAAAAGTCCAGGATTAAATTATTAAACTGAATTCTTAATTTCTATAGAATAGTTGCAGATTTATGCTGATTGGTGAATAGTAATAATAATAATAACTGTAACCACAATTTGTCCTCAAGGTTATAAAATTTTATATCTTATCTTACTAATTCTTATTTTAATAATTCCTTTATATATGTCCTAATAAAATTTTAATTCCCATTACAATTAGGATAATTCCGCCTGCTAATTCAGCTTTAGATTTAAACTTCATTCCAAAAGTGCTTCCTATTTTTACACCAATAAACGAAAATATAAAAGTAACAATGCCAATCATGGAAACTGCTGAAAAAATATTAACCTGTAAAAATGCAAAGGTTATTCCTACGGTCAAAGCATCAATACTTGTTGCAATAGCCAATAAAATCATTGCTTTAAATTGCAACTCTTTATCTGCATCAACCTTATCTTCTTTCTTTGTAATTATGGTTTCATTTACATTGCTTATTAATTTTTCATCTACAACACTATTATTTATTAATTCTATTTTATCTTCACTTATTACATTATTGATTTCGCAAGTATTTTTTGTGGACTCTTTAATCATATTAAGTCCAATTGCCACAAGTAGTATAAATGCAATCCAATGATCAATTGCAGTTATGTAATCCTGAAATTGTATCCCAATAAAATACCCAATTAGAGGCATAAAAGCCTGAAAAGTACCAAAGTACAATCCAACTATAGCAGAATTTTTAATATTTGTATTATTTAACGATAATCCTTTACAAACAGAAACAGCAAAAGCATCCATGGATAAACCTATTGCTATTATAAGCAATTCATATGTTCTCAATTTATTCCTCTCTTCTTTTAATATCTAAATAAAAACGAGACTTTCTACATTCTAAATGCAGATAAGTCTCGTTATTTAAAATAAAGCCAGATAATTTTATCAGTATGTTGACTTTATTACACAATATGTGTTAACTACTCCCTTATTGATTATCTATAATACATGTAACTTTTTAAGCCAAACTTCTTTAACTGTTCATACTTTCTTTTAAAACTACACCTTTAATTTTCATTCTTAGCCTTATAATCAGCCACTACCTTTTCTGACATGTTTGAAGGCATTTCGTCATATCTTAAAAATTCCATTGTGAAGCTTCCTCTTGCTTGTGTCATGGATTTAAGCTCTATAGCATATGTGTACATTTCAGCCATAGGTGCTTCTGCCATAACCAGCTGGCTGCCGTCAGCCTGTTGTTCCATACCAAGGATTCTTCCTCTTCTCTTGTTCATGTCACCCATGATGTCTCCAAGATATTCGTCTGGAATGCTTATATCAACCTTGGCAATTGGTTCAAGGAGTATTGGTTTTGCTTCGGTTATACCTTTTTTGAATGCCAGTGTTGCAGCAATTTTAAATGCCATTTCATTTGAGTCAACATCATGATATGAACCATCATACAATATTGCCTTAACTCCAACAACCTTGCAGCCTGCCAGAACCCCTTTGTCTAAGCAGTCCCTGAGTCCCTTTTCAACAGCAGGTATGAAGTTTCTTGGAACAGAACCTCCGAATATTTCTTCAGCAAACACAAATTCCTCTTCAGTTGGTTCAAATCTGATATGGACATCACCATATTGTCCAGCACCACCTGATTGTTTTTTATGCTTGCCTTGAACGTCAGATTTTCCTCTGATTGTTTCTCTGTAAGCAACCTTAGGAGGAGTAAGATTTACTTCAGCTTTGAAGTTATTTTTTAATTTGCTAGCTATTACTTCAAGCTGTATATTTCCCTGACCACCTATTATTTGTTCTTTTGTTTCTGCGTTTCTTTCTATTGTAAAGGTAGGATCTTCCTCATTTAGTTTATGAAGACCTAATCCGACTTTTTCATCATTATCTTTTGTTTTTGCAGCAACAGCCATGAAGTAGCATGGTTTTGGAAAATCTATTCCTTCAAATTCAACAGGATTTGATTTTGTTGACATAGTGTCCCCGGTAACAAAGTACTGCAATTTTGAAGTTGCACCAATATCTCCTGCCTTAATTTCAGAAGCTTCAACCTGATCCTTGCCTCTTAAGAAGAATACACTTCCCAATCTTTCATTTTCCTGGCTTCTTGCATTATAAATATCCAAATCCTTCTTGATAGTTCCGGACATTACTTTGAACAATGTAATTTTACCTACAAACGGGTCTACGATTGTTTTAAACACAAAAGCTGACATTGGGTCTGATTCCGGTTTCACATGTTCAGCATCTTGTTCTGTAGGCATATATTCCTTTATTGTATTCATAAGCAGACTTGAACCTAATCCCTTTGTAACAGCACCCAAAACAACAGGTACCAATTCACCCGTTAAAACTGATTTTTTCAATCCATCATGGATTTCTTCGTCTGTAAATTCTTCACCGTTAAAGAATTTATCAAGCAAGACTTCATCAGTTTCAGCAACAGATTCCATTAGCAATGCTCTTACTTTTTCAGCCTTTTCTGCAGTGTCAGGCAAGGTTTCAACAGGCTCTGAGCCAATGTAGCATTGTCTTGTCAATATATCCATATACCCGTCGTGATTATCGCCTTTTCCAAGAGGAATTGCAAATGGAACTACTTTCTTGCCAAATTTATCTCTTAAGCTTTCAAGTAATTCGTCATATTTAACGTTTTCTTTATCCATTTTGTTAACTAAAATAATTCTTGGCAAATTTCTTTGCTCAGCATATTTCCATGCTTTTTCCGTTCCAACTTCTATTCCCGAGCTTGCGTCAACTACTATAACGGCGCTGCTTGCAACCCTAAGGGCTCCATAAACTTCACCTACGAAATCAAAATATCCAGGAGTGTCAAGAAAATTAATTTTAGTATTTTCATACTCTACAGGTATGATTGATGTGCTAATAGAAACTTGTCGATCTTTTTCTTCTTTATCAAAATCGGAAACTGTGTTTCCGTCTTCAACTTTGCCCATACGATTTATAACATTAGTCTTAAATAAAAGTGCTTCCATTAATGATGTTTTGCCACAATTACTGTGGCCAAGTAAGGCAACGTTTCTAATTTGGTCAGTGTTATACGTTTTCATTTTGCTTATTCCTCCTAATAGTTTCTGCTTGTTTCTTATATTTTACATTAAAATTACCAATTAATCAATATAATTTTACCAAGCGTCTATCCTCATATTAAAAATATATTTAATATACATTTTTTGAACATTATATATTTTTTCTATATCCTTCTATTTTATACATCTTTTGTTTGTTTATTTGGGAAAAATATAGAAATAATATGATTGTCACCCAAAAACATGGTAATTAATTGGTAAATAAATTTTATTGAACCTTGAAAAGCATAGGCGTAATGATTAAAATAAAGCTGAAATAAATGATGTAAATTTAGTAATTTATCT
>JBFXKO010000051.1:0-12700 GCA_050173715.1 Sedimentibacter sp. | reverse complement strand
GGCTAACCCTATTTTTTAACAAGCATTTTGACAAGGGCGTGACATGGGGGCGTGACAAGGGGACGGGGTTGTTGTCATACCATGTATGACAACAACCCCGTCCCCTTGTCACGCGTCCCCTTGTCACGTCGTCCCCTTGTCACGTCCCCTTGTCAAAGTCACTTTTCCATTTTTTATACTTTTTCTAATAAAAAGTTTAGTAAAATTAAACTTTGAATCAAATAATGTGTGTTAATACTTTATATTTCTCGCATTTTTTCATAATTTAATATTGACATTACAATTGCACGTGTGTATAATAAAAATCGATAAAAAAGTTTAATAATTTTAAACTCAAAGTTTAATAATATAAACAAGACAAAGAGGTTTTTATGGATATAGGTGAAAATTTAAAAAGATTAAGAATTGCCAATTCTCTTACTCAACAGGAGCTAGCTGACAGGTGTGAGCTCACCAAGGGATACATATCACAACTTGAAAGAGATTTAACATCACCTTCTATTGCAACTTTGACGGATATTCTTGAATGCTTAGGCACTGATTTAGCAAGTTTCTTTAATGAAGCAATCGATCAAAAAATTGTGTTTAAAGAAGAAGATGTATTTGTGAAGGAATCAGATCAAAATTACAAAATTAACTGGATAATTCCAAATGCTCAAAAAAATAAAATGGAACCCATTTTAGTTGAGCTTGGAAGCAATGCCAGAACAAAAGAGGATGAGCCCCACGAAGGCGAAGAATTTGGCTATGTATTGGCAGGAACAATAGTACTTTATTATGGAAGCCAGACATACAAGGTTAAAAAGGGGGAATCATTTTACATAAAAACAAATAAAACTCATTTTATTGAAAATACGAGTAAAAACCCTGCAAAAGTAATATGGGTTTGCACTCCACCAAATTTTTAAGTTTAGGAGTAAAAAATGGACAATGCAATAATCGAATTGAATAATATTACCAAGAAATTTGACGGTGAAATAGTTCTTGATGATATTACCTTATCCGTTAAGAAAAATGAATTTGTTACATTATTAGGACCAAGCGGCTGCGGAAAAACAACAACCCTTAGAATAATAGGTGGATTTGAAACTCCTACTAAGGGCGAAGTTTATTTTGACGGACATTTAATAAATGATGTTCCTCCCTTCAAAAGACAGCTTAACACTGTTTTTCAAAAATACGCTTTGTTCCCGCACATGAATGTTTTTGAAAATATCGCATTCGGACTTAGAATAAAAAAAATGGATGATAGACTTATAAACAGCAAGGTTGAGAAAATGCTTGAGCTGTTCAATTTAAAAAATTATGGTAAAAGAAGAATAGATCAATTAAGCGGAGGGCAACAACAGCGTATTGCTATTGCAAGAGCATTGGTAAATGAACCTAAGGTGCTTCTTTTGGATGAGCCTCTGGGTGCTCTTGACTTAAAATTAAGAAAAGAAATGCAGCATGAGCTGAAGGCAATGCAAAAGCAAATAGGCATAACATTTATATATGTCACTCATGATCAGGAAGAAGCTCTTACTATGTCAGATACGATAGTTGTTATGAATGATGGCATTATTCAGCAGATGGGCTCCCCCACAGACATATATAACGAGCCTCAAAATGCCTTTGTTGCTGATTTTATTGGTGAAAGCAACATTTTAGATGGTGTGATGCATGATGATTATTTGGTAGAATTCCTGGGTACTAAATTTGAATGCCTAGATTTTGGTTTTGGAAAGAAAGAAGAGGTTGATGTTGTAATACGTCCTGAGGATTTAGACTTGACCCCTCAAGGTCAAGGAATGCTGGAAGGCATTGTAAAATCAGTTACCTTTAAAGGTGTCCACTATGAAATGCGAATAATGGTAAGAGACTATGATTTTTTAGTTCACTCAACAGACATGGCTCCGGTAGGTTCAACTGTGGGCTTATCCTTGACTCCTGATGATATTCACATTATGGAAAAGGAGGATTAGCGTTGAAGAACAGAACAAAATATTTTGCCTATCCTTATGTTGTATGGATGATTATATTTATTGTATTTCCTTCTTTCTTAGTGCTCTTATACAGTCTTACAACAAAGGAATCAAACGGATTAACTACTATACAGTTTACTATAAAAAACTTCAATAAATTCTTTGACCCGTTGTATATGAACATATTATGGGATTCCATTTTCCTTGCAGCTATTTCAACAACAATTTGTTTGATTATGGGATACCCTGCTGCATTCATTATTTCTAAAGCTGATATATCAAGGAGAAACTCTCTTTTATTCCTTTGCATCCTGCCTATGTGGATGAATATGCTTTTAAGAACATATGCCTGGATGACCATACTAGGAAACAACGGCATTTTAAACAACCTATTCGAACTTTTAGGATTTCCTAAAGTAAATATGCTTTACACTAGAGGTGCCACAGTCATGGGCATGGTATATAATTTTCTGCCATTTATGATACTTCCTATTTATACTGCTCTAAGCAAAATGGACAAAGGTATATTGGAGGCAGCTGATGATTTGGGAGCCAATAAATATATTAAATTCAGAAAAATAATACTTCCACTCAGTATGCCTGGTGTGATATCGGGGATTGTCATGGTATTCATGCCGGCTGTTAGCACATTTATTATTCCCCAGCTTTTAGGCGGAAACAAGAATATGATGATTGGTAATTTAATTGAAAAATTATTCATATTAAATGGGGACTGGAATTTTGGCTCTGCAATTTCAATAATAATGATGGTAATCATTCTTATTTCAATGTCAATCATGAACAAATTTGATGTTGATAAGGAAGGAGGGGCAAGGCTATGGTAAGCAAATATCTTTCAAAAATTTACATGGGTTTAATATTTTTATTTTTGTATGCACCAATTGTTGTCCTTGCAGTTTTTTCCTTCAATGAATCAAAATCGCGAGGCAACTGGACTGGATTTTCATTGAAATGGTATGTTGAACTTTTTCAGGATCAAGATATAAGGCAGGCATTTTATTACACAATAACAATTGCAATAATATCTGCAGTAATATCAACAATTTTAGGAACAATTGCAGCCATAGGCATCAATAGCATGAAAGGTAAAACAAAATCCATTATGCTCAATGTGAATTATCTGCCGGTTGTAAATCCTGATATAGTAACAGGTATTTCACTTATGATATTGTATATATCCTTTAATATAGATTTTGGATTTAATACAATTTTAATATCACACATAGTTTTTAATACACCATATGTAATATTGTCTATCCTTCCAAAGCTAAAGCAGCTGGATGTGAACATGACGGAAGCTGCAATGGATTTAGGAGCAACTCCCATGTATGCCTTAAAAAAGGTTATAATACCTGAAATAAAGCCTGGTATTGTAGCAGGATTTTTAATGGCTTTCACTTTGTCAATAGATGATTTTATTATAAGCTACTTCACTAAAGGCGAAGGTGTTACAAACTTATCTATTGTTATTTATTCAATGGCAAGAAGGGGCGTGCGCCCTACAATCAATGCATTATCCACAATAATGCTCTCGGTTGTCTTATTGCTGATGATATTAATAAATAAAAGATCAAATACAGATGAAAAATCCAAAAAAAGAATAAAAAGCGAGGTATAAGAGTGAAAAGAAAGCTTATTTTGATTGCTGCAATGCTATGTATTATTTTAGTAGCAGCAACAGGTTGCAGTTCTCAGGAACAACAAACATTGAACATTTTGAACTACGATATCTATATCGATAAAAGTTTAATTAATGAATTTGAAATAAAAAATAATGTAAAAATTAAATATGACACATATTCAACTCCTGAAGAAATGTATATCAAGGCAAAAGCCGGTGCATCTAATTACGACTTGATAATTTCAAGCGAATACATGATTGAACGTATGATTAACGAAGGAATGGTTAATAAATTAAATTTCGATAACATTCCTAACTATAAATATATAAGCGAAGATTTCAAGAACCAGCCTTATGACCCAAACGACGAATATGCTGTGCCATATTTCTGGGGAACATTAGGAATATTGTACAATAAAAATACTGTTGATGCTTCCTCTGATAGCTGGGAAATGCTCTGGGATGAAAATCACAGCGAACGAATAATCATGATGGATTCTCAAAGAGATGCATTTGCAGCAGCCTTAAAGCTGTTAGGATATTCATTGAACACAGTAAATGAAAAAGAACTGGATGAAGCCAAGGAACTTTTGATTAAACAAAGACCTCTTGTTATGACTTATATAACAGATGGAGCACCGGATATAATGATAAACGAAGAAGCAGACATGGCATTGGTTTGGTCTGGTGAGGCTGTTTCTGCAATGGCTGAAAATGAAAATTTAGACTTTGTAATCCCTAAGGAAGGAAGCAACATCTGGATAGATGCCATGTTCGTTCCTTCCACAACCGAAAATCAGGAATTAGCCGAAAAGTTTATTGACTTTTTATGTTCGACAGAATCAACATTAAGAAACATCGACGAAGTATGGTATTCAACAGTACACACCGAAGCTATCAAAGAAGTTGATGAAGAATTATTAAATAATCCTGCTTTCAACATTCCACAGGAAGATATAGATAAAATGGAAATGTTCAGAGACCCTCAGGAATTCATTGAATTATACTCAGAGAGATGGACTGAAATAATGGCTGAATAAATTTTAAACTAATAAACAAAAACGAAGGTGGAACAAGTACACCCCTTCGTTTTTCATTTTATTATTTGCTGTAATCATAAAATCCTTTACCAGTTTTTCGACCTAACAAATTACCTCTTACCATTTTCCTTAAAAGAGGATGCGGTCTGTATTTTGAATCTGAAAATTCAGTATATAAAACTTCCATAACAGCGAAACATACATCAAGGCCTATTAAATCTGCTAATGCAAGTGGCCCAATTGGATGACTTGCTCCAAGCTTCATTGCTTCGTCTATATCTTCAACTGTCGCAATGCCATCGGATAAAATTCCAATCGCTTCATTTATCATAGGAACCAACATCCTGTTTACAACAAATCCGGGAGCTTCTACTACCTCAACAGGAGTTTTTTCTATTTTTTTTATTAACTCAATTACTTTATTTTTAGTTTCCTCAGATGTGGATATACCTTTAATTACTTCTACTAACTTCATTACCGGTACCGGGTTGAAAAAATGCATGCCAATAACTTTATCAGGTCTATTTGTAGCTCCAGCAATTTCTGTAATAGATAGTGAAGAAGTATTAGTAGCAAAAATTGCATCTTGCTTACATATTTGGTCTAACTCAGCAAAAAGCTCTTTTTTTAGACTCATATTTTCAGCTGCAGCTTCAACAATTAAATCCGAATCCTTTGCATCTTCAAGATTTTGTGTTGTTGAAATATTTGATAATATATATTCCTTTTCTTCCTCTTTCATTTTTCCCTTTTGAACAAGTTTATCTAATCCTTTTATAATTGGCTTCATTCCCTTGCCGGATGTTCTCTCTCTCATTATAACCTGAAACCCGGACTGAGCAAAAGTTTGTACAATACCAGTTCCCATTGTTCCGGAACCTAACACATATATTTCCATTTCTCATACCCCTTTTAAGAAATTTAATTATTAAAATTTGGTTTTCTTTTTTCTAAAAAAGCTGACATCCCTTCTTTTTGATCATTGGTGTCAAAACATAAAGCAAAAAAGTTTTCTTCAATGCTTATTCCTGTATCTATGTCAACTTCTATGCCACAATTAATTGCATTCTTTGCATATTTAACAGCAGTTTGTCCTTTTGATACAATTCTTCTTGCTAATTCTAAAGAAACTTCTATAAGTTGATCACTTAGTACAACCTTATTCAATAGACCTATTTTTTCAGCTTCTACTGCATTGATAGTTTCAGCAGTAAATATTAATTCTTTGGCCTTTTTCACTCCAACTAATCTTGGAAGTCTTTGGGTTCCAGAATAACCTGGAATTATTCCAAGACCTACTTCTGGTTGCCCAAACTTGGCATTTTCGGATGCAATTATTATGTCGCATGCCATGGCTAACTCACAACCACCGCCTAAAGCATAACCATTAACTGCAGCTATAACTGGCTTGTTCATTAGTTCAATTTTTCTAAACAATTTAGAACCTAAATTTGAAAAAGCTTTTGCTTCACTAACTGTCTTGTCTTTCATTTCTGAAATATCTGCACCGGCTACAAATGCTTTTCCGTTTCCAGTTATTATTATTACATTTATTGACTCATCTTTTTCTAACATTTCCATTGCCTGATTTAGCTCTTCTAAAACAGCAGTATTTAATGCATTTAAGCAATCTGGTCTGTTAAAAGTTAGAATTGCTATAGACTCTTCATAATTGATTAACAAATTGTTAAACATATAAATCACCTCACATATCATTATAGAATCTGAATTACTGAGGCTATTGCCGGACCGCCTCCAACACATAGCGAAGCAACTCCATATTTTTCTTCTTGCTTTATCATTTCATGAATCAATGATACTATTATTCTTGCTCCTGTACATCCAACCGGGTGTCCTAAAGCTATACCTGAACCATTTGCATTAACCTTATTCATATCAAGCTTTAGCTCTTTGTTTACTGCTAAAAACTGAGCTGCAAAGGCTTCATTTATCTCATAGTAACCTATATCATCAAATGTCAACCCAGCATTTTTAATAGCTTTTGGAATTGCATAAGTAGGTCCAATACCCATAATTTCAGGTTCTACGCCTATATTGTCAATATTTATAATTTTGGCCAATGGTTTAATACCCAACTCATTAGCTTTATCCAAAGACATAAGAACCAAAGCTGCTGCACCGTCATTTATCCCTGAAGCATTACCGGCTGTAACAGTTCCATCTTTCTTAAAAGCAGGCTTCATTTTGGCTAATCTTTCAAGTGTTGTATCAGACCTTGGATGTTCATCAGTATCAACAACAACTGTTCCTTTTCTTGTTTCTATTAGTACAGGCACAATTTCATCCTTGAACTTTTCTTCTTTTATAGCATTAACTGCCCTTTCATGACTTAATAAGGCTAATTGATCCTGCTCTTCGCGAGTAATATTATAACGTTCTGCAAGATTTTCTGCAGTGACTCCCATGTGATATCCCATCATAGCACAAACTAAACCGTCATTAAGCATAGTATCTTTAATTTCTCCATTACCCATTCTTAAGCCTTCTCTGGCCTTATCTATAATATATGGTGCCTGGGACATGCTTTCAACACCTACTGCTACTCCAATGTCAGATTTGCCCAATACTATTGATTGATATAATAGTTCAACCGCTTTCATTCCTGAACCGCATTGTTGATCTATTGTATATGCATAGCCTTCTGATGGCATGCCGCATTTTAATTGTATTTGTCTTGCTGGATTACCTTTAACACCTGCCTTATAAATCATTCCGCATGATAACTCATTTACCATTTGCGGTTCTACATTAGCATGCTTTAAAGCACCATTTACTGCTATAACACCAAGTTCTACTGCTGATAAATTCTTTAGAGATCCCAAGAAATCTCCAATTGGAGTTCTCTTTGCTCCAACAATTACTACATCTCTCATTATATCACCTCAAGTTTATTGTTTTTATTATAGATTCAATAATATAATCAACTAATATTTCTTCTTTTATATTCTTTCTATTTACTGTGTAGCCAGATACTAATATTTTTGGGCAACTTATATCTGGAAAGCTAACGCAAGAAACTTGACAACCATTTATAATCATATATAAATCATAATCTTCATCTGTATAAATGAAATTTACATCAGGATGCTTTTGTCTTATATCCTTAAGCAGTATATTTACATCATACAAAGGATTACAGTTGCCGCATAACTTAACTCTTACTTTTATATTGTCTTTGACACACATATTATTGTGCCGTCCAACCCCCATCAACTGATAATACGCTTCCGGTTAGGTAACTTGCTTCATCAGATGCCAAAAAAACTGCGGTGCTAGCTATTTCATCTGAAGTTCCGAATCTGCGCATAGGAGTTTTGCCTAATAAATAGTTTTGTACCTTTTCTTGGCTTAATTCTTTTTCATTTATTGGAGTTATTACATATCCCGGCGCAATTGCATTTACCAAAACATTATACTTTGCCCATTCTAAAGCCAAACCTCTGGTTAGCTGAACTACTCCTCCTTTGCTGCACAAATAAGGCAATATGTTTTTATCACCAACCAATCCAAACATAGAAGCAATATTAATAATACGCCCTGATTTCTGCTCAATCATTCTTTTACCTACTGCTTGTGCTACTAAAAAAACACCCTTTAAATTTGTGTTGACTACTCTGTCCCAATCTTCTTCTGCCAAATCCACTGCTGCTTTAGTTACTGCAATACCTGCATTGTTTACTAAAATATCAATCTTGCCAAATCCATCTACAGTTTTTAAAATTAAATCTTCAATCATTGATTTTTTAGTAACATCACAAGCATATGCTAAAGCTTTTCTTCCCTTATTATTTATTTCTTCAGCTACTCTTTTGCAATCCCCTTCATTTCTGCTTACTACAACAATATCCGCACCTGATTCTGCCAATGACATGGCAATTGAGTAACCAATTCCCTTAGTTGCTCCTGTTACAATTGCCACCTTTCCTGTCAAATCAAACATAGCTATTCCTCCTCTATTCCTGCAAGTCGCTTAGCTAACTTTTTCTTGTGTTCAACATTTGCTTGGCGAGCCATAACTACTCTTTGTGCTTGAGGAGAGCCAGCTCCATGCATACTTTCAACTAATGCAGTTCCACCTGTCATATTTTCAATAAGCCTTGCCATACGGAAACGTACTTCTGTTGTATATTCGCTAGAGCCACGCAAATATTTTTCAATATATTTACCCAGTTCTGGATCCTTTAAATCCTGCTCTGATGGCATAGTAGCAATAAATCCACCAGCTATATCATGGCAAAGTCTCGATATTTCATATATATATCTTGTTACATTCTGCTTATCAACATTAGCCAGCAATGGATTTACATAATATGCTCCTGAAGGTAGTTGATACCCATCACATGAGCATGCTAATGCACAACAATATAAGGTTTCTGTCAAATGCACCATCTCAGTAATTTTATCCTTAATATGGCTTGCTTTAGCGGTACCATTGTAATCTGCCATAGAAGCAGCTGCGCCAATAATTATGTCACTAACTCCGCCCTTACAACCACCATAATTTTGCCTATGTAATGAAGCAAATCTCTCAACTAACATCCCAGCGAACTCTGTTTCCCCGCACATGAAAACCCTATCCCAAGGAACAAATACATTCTCTAATATGGTTAAGCACTCTCCCCCAACCACACCGTACTTAGCATTTCCTTGATCCATGGTATCCCATTTTCTTTCATCATTAGTTTGTCTTCCGAAAATATGAATAACCCCTTCTGCATCAACTGGTACTGCGCAGCAAACAGCATAATCTGCATCCTCAGAAGATAAAGCAGTAGTAGGCATAATTAACATTTCAAATGAATTTACCATACCTGTCATATGCATTTTAGCGC
Organism: Sedimentibacter sp.; assembly: GCA_050173715.1. GTDB lineage: Bacteria > Bacillota > Clostridia > Tissierellales > Sedimentibacteraceae > Sedimentibacter. Next base: position 3,201 of record JBFXKO010000051.1, on the reverse strand, counting down.
CTCGAATAACAATACCCTTATCGTTTTTATCTACAATATGTACAAACATATCTGGATCTTCCTGCTGCCCCGGGGATAATCCTCTATCTCCTTTTGGATCAGTCATAGCGCCTGCTATCATTAAATCCTCTTCTTGAATATATTCTAAATATTTACAAAAACATTTGAAATAATCGGTTCCAAGCTTTTCATCAATTTCAAATACTGTTGAATATATTGCATTTAAAGCATCAAATCCAACACAACGCTGATAACAAGAGCCCGTCCTCTGAGAAATAGCTCTTAACATTTTAACTTTCTTAATTAAATCATCAGTGCTCTGATGAATATGTGTAAACCTGCTTATTTTCTTTCCTGTTAAGTGTGAAGTTGCTGTAACTAAATCCTCAGATGTTGGATCATGTGCCATATCATAAGTCATAGCTGCAGCATTTATGTGTGGCTGGATCAATGGATGTCCTACTACACAATCAATTTTATCACCCTTAAAGTAGACTGTAGGATGCAACTGTTTGAGAGCTTCCATATATTCCTTTCCTGTTTTTAGTGCCATATTAACCCCCCCTAGATATATACAAAACATTATTTAATCTCAAAAATCTAATAGCAATATATATGCCAAAATAAATCTCCTCATAAAACTATTATAAATGTTAAAATTCAAATACTTATTATCTATCTCATTACTATTCAATAAATTATAATTAATGTTTAAGACAACAATTGTACTCTTTTGATACAATAATAAAGATAGAATTCTTTTTTTAAGAAAATAAGGAATCTAATTAGAATTTCCAATTTGATTCCTTATTAGACCGTAATAGTAAAATATCATAATAGTCTAGAGCAAATGCTGACCTGCATTTTCAATTACTTCACGTAAATCCATACTAAATCTTGCTGCAACAGCACCATCAATTGCACGATGATCACAAGCTAAAGACATGCTTATGATAGGTACTATTTCTATCTTACCATTTTTAATCCAAGGCCTTTCTCTTATTGCTCCAACATAAAGTAGTGCAACTTGAGGGGAATTAATTATCGGATTACCAATATAGGTTCCATATGCTCCCAAATTTGATATAGTAAAGGTTCCATTGCTCATATCGTCAGGAGTTAGCTTATTTAATTTGGATTTTTCTGCAAGTGTAGCAATAGTTTTATGTACTTCACCTATAACTATTTGATCTGCATTCTTAACCACAGGAACTGTTAATCCTCTATCAGTCTCAATAGCAACCGACATATTTACATTTTTCCATATCTTTATTTCGTCTTCATTCTCCATTGTTGCGTTTAATCTAGAATGTTTCTTTAGAACTATAGGAACCAGCTTAACCAATATATCTGTGTAGGTAACTTTCATTTCTTCTTTCAATTTATTTCTTGCATTGATTAAACTAGTAGCATCAAACTCCAAATGCTGGACTATATGTGGAACATTCTTCCAACCTTCAGTAAGATGTCTTGCTGACACCTTTACAAAACCACTAAGGTTTATAACTTCATAGTCTCCAACAGATTTAATATTATCTGCAAAAGTTTTTATATCTTTATCAGTTATTAATCCACCAGGACCACTTCCTGTTACATCACTTAATTCAACTCCAAGATCAGCTGCTAATTTTCTTGCTACAGGTGTTGCTTTAGCCTTTCCGCCTGCAGTGGTTTGTGCACTAGGCATATTTTGAGGATTATTCTTATTAGAAGCTTGAGAAAGTTCAGCTGATTTTCCTAACTTAGTAACTTCATCAAGCAAAGAGTCAAACTCCTTCTGATCAAATTCTTCTTCAGGAAGTGATATTATGGCTATTGCAGTACCAACTTCAAATTTTCCTTCTTCATGTATTATTTTTCTGATGATTAGATCGTGTGGTGCTTCAACAGTCATACTTGATTTATCGCTTTCCATTTCATAAAGTGGTTCTTTATCTTTTACCAACTCACCTTCAAATTTATTCCACTTTACAATGGTTCCATTTCTAGTACCCATTCCAAGTGCCGGTAACTTCAGTAATTTCAAATTTTAACACTCCTCTCTTATGCAATGTGTAAGACCTATAGTTATTCTAATAGTTCATAACCTCTTTTATGCCATTAATTATATCTTTTACTTGAGGAATGGTCATTTGTTCTAGCACAACATGTGCCGGTACAGGAACATCTTCCCCTGCAACACGTTTTATAGGTGCTTTAAGGTCAAATAAAGCTTCTTCAGAAACTATTGCAGCAATTTCCGAACCAAACCCTCCTGTTTTAGGAGCTTGATAAACAGTAACCAATCGACCTGTCTTACGAACAGATTCAAGTATAGTATCTTTGTCCAATGGATACAAAGTTCTTGGATCAATTACTTCAACATCAATACCCTCATTAGATAACGCATTAGCAGCATCAAGAGATTTTTTTACCATCTCGCCAGTTGCTACAATTGTAACATCATCTCCTTTTCTTTTAACATCAGCAACTCCAAACGGTATATAGTATTCCTCTTCAGGAACTTCGCCTTCTGCAAAGTACATATTTTTAGATTCAAAGAACAATACAGGATTTTGGTCTTTTAATGCAGTTTTTAATAACCCTTTTATATCATAAACCGAAGAAGGCACTACTATCTTGACACCGGGACATCCTAAAAACAAAGCTTCAGGACACTGAGAATGTTCAGGACCGGATCCACCTGCTAAACCTGTAGGCATCCTAAGAACCATAGGAACATTTACTCTTCCTCCATGCATATAACGCCATTTTGCCATTTTACCCCAAATTTCATCCATTGCATTTTGGAAAAAGTCAGCATACATCAAATCTATTACAGGATGCATCCCAGATATAGCTGCCCCTACACCGCTTCCTACAAGAGCCATTTCAGAAATTGGAAATTCAAAACACCTTTCTTCACCAAACATCTCAACTAAATCTTTAGTTGTACCATAAAGTCCGCCTATTACCTTTATATCTTCGCCATAGTAAATAATGCTCTTATCTCTAGCCATTTCTTCTTTCAGTGCTTCATTAATTGCCCTAGCGCCATTTATTACACGAGTCATTTTTATACCTCCCATATTATAAAATAGTACTTTCAGAAACTCTGAAAGTGTTTATTTAACTGCAATAGATAAAGGTTGATTTTTTGGACTCACCCCCAAAAATTGCAGGTGTTAATTAATAATTATAAATTTTCAAAAACTTTTTTGC
>JBFXKO010000050.1:0-12965 GCA_050173715.1 Sedimentibacter sp. | reverse complement strand
CAGCCAAAGAAGCTTTATCTTCTTTATTTTATAACCATTTATTAGAAATATTAACTTTTCAAGGTTCAATAATAATTATTTTTACTAATTAATTTTTTAAAATCCATAGTTTATGGGTTATAATCATTATATTAGTTATAAATTACGTAATCAATTGCTATTTATTTATACCGTATACCTTTCTCGGTCTTCCTCTACCTATAGGCTGTTCTTCCCCTATTACTTTTACAATTTCAGCTTGCTCTAAATCATTCATTATTCGTCTTGCACTTCTTTTGGTTATATTTAAAACTTCTGCAACATCGCTTGCTGTTATGGCATTTTTTCCATAACTATCTATAACTCCAAATATTCTGTTTATTGTCATTACACTTAAATTAGTTTTTTTTGCTATGGATGCAATATTAGAATCTTGTGAGCTCGAATAAAACTCTATAATCCTACCGCTTTGAAGTGGTCCCCTCACTTTTCCATCTTCCATTATTATGTAGCAGCAGTTCTTTTTATGATTAATAGCATATTTAAGAGCATCCCTGCTGTTTTTTTCAGCTTCATTTGCTGAATAACCATAACCCAGTCCGACACAAACATCTATTGAATTTTGCTCTGTTATCTCTCTTATTATAGGCATAAACCTGTAATAATTGGTTAATTTTTCAATAGCTCCTCTGGTTGCAAAAAATATATATTCATCTCCACCGTCAAATTTCATAGAAGCTTTAACTTCTTCACAAAAATCAATGAATTGTTCACTTACTGCTAATCTTATTCTACTCTGCTCGTATTTAGAAAAATTATAACCTTCATTATTGCTAAAACTAATAATTTTCATAATTCCAACACATAGCTGAGCTTTTTTTGAAATAATATTCTGAGCTTCAAGGTAAACCATATTTAATGCTTCTCTTATTGAACTGATTGTAGGTATAATTCTATATGTACACATTCCATTGCTTTTCAACTTATCATATGTTGAAGTTAAGCACGTAATCATGAAATCCGTCTTTCCGCTGTTGTATAAATCCGTGTGGAACTTTTCAAGCTCCTTAGAACTTATCGTAAAACTATCATTTACATATATTTCATAATTAGTTAAGTTTAATTCCTTAAGCATTTCTTCGACAGTAGTTTTATGTATTGTATCAACACTGAATCTTAAACATTTATTCTTAGCTAAACATTCTTCATTTATATAATTAAATAAAGCTTTGTATAGGGCTGTCCCAGAATATGAAACATAAAGCATGGGTATATCACCCTCTTCATTTTTCCTGGCAATATTATATGGTATTGGACCTGCAAACAAAATTAAATCGGTATTATTAATACATTGGTTAATTAAAGTCATTGTTTCAGTAACATCCTTGTACATATAACCAACCATTTCAATATCTTTATAATTTTTTCCTTCTTCAATAATTCTATCAACCAAATCAGGTGGACCTATTACAGAAACCAAAATAGCCATAATTTTCCTCCTATGTACTTTAATAGACCTTAATTAATTATAGCATTACCGCAATATAATGTCAATATTATTTTATTTTGAGTTTCCCCATTTTATACAATTATTGTAAATAGTGACTATATTTGATATACTAATATTAGAATAAGTTAGTTATGGAGGCGTCTATGAAGAAGGAAGACCAAGGAATACAAATAAGCATGAAACGTCTCTATCATCTGCAGTAATTTTGTTAGTACTTATGATAGCGTCAGGTATGCTGACAAGGATATTGCCGCCGGGAGAATATGACAGAATTATTGTCGAAGGAAGAGAAACAATTGATATAAATTCTTTTGAATATATAAAAAAACAAAACTACCCATTTTACAGGTGGTTTACGGCTCCTGTTGAGGTTCTGTGGGGTGATGATTTCTTAACTGTAATAGTAATAACACTCATTTGATGAATTTTTAGTATTTTTAGAAAATACATATCCTAATGTTCACAAGACTTTCAGAAGAGAAATTGTAAATAAATATTCACCGGTATATTTATGGGAAGGTAGAAATAAAAATATTAAGCCTATTTTACTTTTCGGTCATTATGATGTTGTACCAGTTGAAAAATCTTCTGAAACATTGTGGAATGAGCCTCCTTTTTCAGGCATACTTGTAATCTCCTTTTTCTGAGCTTTGTCTACACAATAAATTCCTATTTTTATCATAATATCATCCATTTTGTATTTATTATGTATATTATGAATAAATATCTGCATTTTTTAAAGGAACTTAATATTGATTAATTTACAATTACAAATCATAGCCACCGGCTGAGCCGGTGGCTATGATTATTGTTATTTAATGATAATTATTTAAATACCTTAAAATGTTCATTTAAGTAATTAAATTGTTTTTCGTCTGGCTGTGATGTTGGTTTGCCAAAAGGCATTTGACCTATTAACTTCCAGCTTGCTGGTACGTTCCATTCTTTGCTTACACTATCTTCAATAAGTTCTGTATAATGCTGCAATGATGCGCCATATCCTTCATCTTGCAGTGCAGTCCAAACAACTAATTGTATCATTCCATTTGTTTGCTCAGACCATTTTGGGAAATTTGCCTCATATAAAGGAAATTGTTCTTGAAGAGATTTAACCACATTTTGATCTTCATAATATAATACTGTACCATATCCAGCTTTAAATGAATTAATTTTGTCTTCAGTTGGTTGGAATTTGTCTGCAGGAACAATTTTTCTTAAAGATTCCATAGTAATATCCCAAAATCTGTCATGTTGTTGCCCTAGAAGCAATACAGCTCTTGAACTTTGTGAATTGAAGGCTGATGGTACGTATTTTAAACTATACTCAACAATTTCCTTAATTCTTTCGTCTGAAACTACCTTTTCTTTGCTAATTCCGTAAAATGTACGTCTTTCTTTTAATGATGTGTAAAAAACTTTATCCATTTTTATTTCTCCATTTTCAATTATATTTATTTTACTTACAAATAATAACCCTTTATCTTTTATTTATTAAGTTATTATTTGTTACTAACTATATTTTAATTATTACATATCCATATCAATTTGTCAATACTATTTTTCCTATTTATAACTTTTTTATACCTTTTCATACGATTATCCTTAACGTCAAGGAATATATAAAAAAAGAACCTCCCGATATTTCGAAGAAGATTCCTATTATATTTTTATTAGTTCCATTTTTCTGCCCACTTTTGAATTTCATCCATTGCAGACTGCAATTCAATACCTTTTTCAGTTAACTCATATTCAATACGTACCGGAGTTTCAGGGTATACTTTTCTTATAACAATCCCTTCATTCTCCAATTCCTTAAATCTCTCAGTCAGCATACGAGCACTCATATTAGGAATAGATTCAGCTATTTCACTGAATCTTTTATGTCCGCTCAATAATGTCCTTATGATTAAGCCGGTCCACCTTTTTCCCAATAATTCAAACGCATTTTCAAATTTTGGACACATATGATATTTTTCAGATTCTATATTACTCACCACCTAATTTTTAATAATCATTATTGGCAATTATTAATGTTCACTTGTGTATTTTATGTTACTTAGTTACTATTTGTTATAATAGTTATATTATCACATATAATTTTTTTAGTCAATGATTAACTAATGAACATTACATGTCTCCGCCTTCAAGAAGAACACCAGCGTCTATTCCTTTAAGATATTCATTTGAATCAACACACGGAATTTTTTTATTTTAAACCATGTTTAGAAGTAATTAAATAAGTATATAATTATATAAACATAATTTTAAATCAAAAGGAGAAAATATGAAACTTAAAGATAAAGTAGCAATAGTAACTGGTTCAACATCGGGTATGGGAAGAGCAACAGCTTTGTTGTTTGCCCGTGAAGGAGCCAAGGTTGTTGTAACAGGAAGAAATGAACAAAGGGCAAAAGAATTGGTAGATCAAATAACGAGTGAAGGTTTGGAGGCAATGTATGTAATCGTGGATACTTCCAATGTTGAAGATGTTAAGGTGCTTGTTGATAAAGCAATTGAAGCATATGGAACAATTGATATTTTATTTAATAATGCAGGAGCGTTAAGCGTTACTCCATTGCAAGATGTATCGCTTGATGAATGGAACAAGGTATTTAATGTTAACTTAACATCAGCTTTGTATCTTGCTCAGCTCGTAGCACCAATCATGAAAGCTAAAGGAAAAGGGGTCATTATAAACACTTCTTCTGTAGCAGGATTTTCAGCACATTTAGGCACTGTTGCATATGTAACTTCAAAACATGCTATGAATGGTTTAACAAAATCCATGGCCTGGGAGCTTGGACCAGAAATTCGTGTAAATGCAATCGCACCTGGTTTAATTGATACTGCTATGGTTGCTAGTCTCGGCGACATTAATGAGGTTGGAGCAGGATTAATTTCAGGTTCTCCATTAAAGAGAGCTGGTAAACCTGAAGAAATAGCCTCAGTTGCGTTATTTTTGGCATCTGATGACTCATCATTTATTGACGGTCAAGTTATTCGTGTTGATGGTGGTATAGAAATTTAACATAAAAGCCCTTTAAATTTTAAATTTAAAGGGCTTTTATAAATTATGTAAAATTTTGAAGATAATAAAAAAGAATAATGTTAAAACTCTCATACTATGGTATAATACACTCAAATACATAACTTAAGAGGTAAATTATGATTCAAGACATAGCGCCAAAAGTATTTCATAACAGTTTTAAAAATAAAAAAGCAGAGCCACATGATTTGTTTCTTTCATATGACGGTGATAATATTCTTGTGAGAGAAGATAAGGACAAGTAGTTTGCACATAATAAAAGCCCCAATTAAGGGGTTTTCTAATATTTTGCTTATTTTTTGTTTTATTTTTGATAGAATGTATTAAAGATTAGGGGGTACAGTTATGGATGCACTGCATTATAATATAAAAATAAAATTAGCCAAGGATGATACATTTATCGGTCCAGGTGTTGCAAATCTTTTAAAGATGACTGAAAAATATGAATCCTTGAATGCTGCCGCTAAAAGCATGCAACTTTCCTATTCAAAGGCATTCAAAATGATAAAGGCAGCCGAAAAGATTTTGGGTTTCAATTTATTGGACAAAAAAATAGGAGGCGCCAACGGAGGTGGTTCTAAATTAACACCTGAATGCATTGAATTTTTGGAAGCTTATGATAAATTGTGCAATGGTGTAGATGAATACACGGATATTCTTTTTAAAAAATATTTCAGCAAATATTTATAGCAATTGAAATCATTGTTGCTTATCAGAAAGTTATACGGTTTTAGAAACACTACAATCACAAGGAATGCTACAAATTTGTTTGCTTACTTTCGTTCGCACAAAAAAATCCCACGTAAATGCACGTAGATGGGATTTCTTTAATTTTCATTTGATCTCTTAATCTCTACTGCTGAATCTTGATACAATCCTTAAAACATAAAGCAAAATATTTATGAAATCCAGAAATAAGCTCAGTGCTAACCCGGGAACATCTTCATCTGTGAATGAGCTGTTTTTTATAACTGAAACGTCATGGAGTACATATCCACTGAATATTAATATTCCTAACCATGACATTGCCAGATGATATACATCTGACCTTAAGAATAACCCAACTATACCGATTAATATCAAAGCTATGAGTCCGGCAAACAAAGTTCCTCCCAAAAAGGAAAAGTCTCTTTTTGACTTTGCTGAATACAATGCAATGCCACCAAATATGGCTGTTGTTATTCCCACGGAAATGAGAACCATCTCAGAACCGATGCTTGAAATATAGTAGTATATTGCCGGATAGGTGCTTATGCCCATCAAAAATGCTACAGAGTAGCAGTTAACTCTTGAATATGATTTGTTTTGGCTTCTTCTGGTAATTGCCGCAACAATCAATACTATTATTGAGCCGATGCCTGCAAGAAATGCAAACTGCGGCGGAACAAACATTTTTCCAAAGACCATTCCTATTGTGCATATGAGCAACAGCACAAAAAATTCTGTCAATACCTTGCTGATGAGATTTCTTTTGTATGTCTCATCAAAATAATATCTTTCCAAAACATCCTCCTTATTTCAAAAAATAATTATATATATATGAAAATGCTATTAATCCAATAAGTGCTACTACACAAAATCTTCTGGTTTTTAACCACAGCGTGTAAATAATCTTATTATACATATTGCACCTCTAAGTTAGAATAGTATTTATTGTATTATAGCATATATATATTTATATTTCCATGAAAACATTTTTATATGTTAATAATATAAATTAATTATACAAAATATATCTTAACCGTGAAACCGTGACAGGCACGAACTTATTAATAACCGAATAACCCTGCAAGGCACGAACTGATTGCTTTACTTATGCATTGTAATTTCAACTTCTTTTTAACTGGTACAGAGCATGTTAATTATAAATTTTAATTTGTAATTAAGTGTCAACAACCCAGTCCCCATGTCATACCCATGTCATATACCCATGCCATACCAATTGTTCAACTGATCATTATTACTACAATGTGCTTGTAAAAATTATAAACATAATGGGAAGTTAAAACAGCGCTCGTATTTAATTCCTTACTCATTCATTCCATTATACGAATTTACTTCAAACCACATATCTCCATCAAGTTACCTGCATCCAATTCTGTCATATAACCTTTAGCCCAATTATTTGTGCTTCTTTTATCTTGCCAACTCAAACTTATAGTACTGCCATTTTAGTCCTCAGGGTAGTTATTTCCGCTTCAATTTGGAGATCATTAAAATACTGCTCCAGTTTACTTTTAATCTCCTTTTTTTGTTTAGTATCACTACTATAGATTCCTATTTTAATCATTGTATCATTCCTAAATTTATAATTATGTAATTTATTAATAAATATATGCATTTTTAGGTAAATCTTATAAAAGTAGTAAATAATCGCAACAAAATGCATTTATTTTAAAAATATTATTAAGAAAATTGTCAATTACATTAAAAATTATGCATTTAATTAGCTAAATAGCTGTATTTATCTTTTTAGCTTTTTTTGACATAATAAATTCATTGATTTTTAAATAAATATTACTAGGGTAAATTTAAATATATTGTTAATAAGGCAGAATGAATGATGAAAACTGATTAATATCTTCAATTTATTCCGGAATTATCATGACAATGCATTTTGCGTATTTGACTACATGTTTAGTAACGGATCCTATCATTTGTGTCCAGCCTTTTCTTGTAGATTTTGTCATAATGATAATATCCGTTTCATCCGATTCAGAAAATTTCAATATTTCTTCTCCTGGATCTCCAACTCTTACATACTTTTTAACATTATATCCTTCCAGCTTAGCTGCAACTTCATCCAAAAAGGGCATTGTATCTTCTTTCATTTGGTTATAGTCAGCTTTGGACCTTATTCCATCATCTTCTAAAACAAATATAATTGAAATATCTACTTGGTCTGGTTTATAAAGAGCTTTAGCCAAATCTATGGATTTTATGCTCCTTTTGGTACCGTCAATTGGCAGTAATATTTGTTTCATGTTTTCGCCTCCCTTAAAATTATATATGTTATTGCTTTGGATTATGATACAATAACCTCTTATATGTTACATCAATTCCAAAGGCACCCAATGGAGCAGTTATTAAAATTGCAATAACCGAAACAGTAAGAACTATTTGACCGCATGCTAATCCCATTGCAAGTGGTACCGAACCGATTGCTGCTTGAACAGTGGCTTTAGGTGTATATGCTATCATACAAAAAAGTCGTTCTTTTTTTGTAAGCTGAGTTTTTAATAAACAGATGTAAACTCCAATCATTCTAAATAATAACACCCCAAGTATTAGTAGAATTGAGCTTGCCCCGGCTTTAGCTGCATACTCAATATCAACTGCTGCACCTACTAAGACAAAAAGTATGAGTTCAGCTGCAACCCACAACTTTGAGAATTTTGAAGATATACGTTCAGATAAAATATTATTGTTTTTCTGTATCAGTATGCCAAGGCTCATGACTGCCAGCAATCCTGAAAATGGAACTATTCCTTTCAATTGGTCTTCTGCTGCAACCAGCAAAAATGCAATGCTTAATATTACAATAACCTTGCTTGAATCCCTCATACTAAATTTTTTAAACAATTCCAAAATTAAAAATCCTACCAGAAAACCTCCAATAAGTCCCAGAACAATTGATATTGGAATTTGTAAAAAACCTGATGCAGTTATCTTGTCACCCTGTGCCAAACCTGTAAATGATGTAAACATAACTATAACAAAGACATCATCAACAGATGCTCCTGCTAAAATCAATTGGGGTATGCTTTTGTTAGTACCATAACCATTTTCCATTAAACTTAGCATTTTAGGGACTACCACAGCAGGTGATACAGCACCAACAACAGCTCCCATTATCAACGCATCCAAAATAGAAATGTTCAGGAGTTTTGGTGCCAATAAAATCATGCCAATTATTTCGAAGCAAGCAGGAACAAAACACATTAAGACAGCAGGTCTTCCAACCTTTATTAAATCCTTTACATCCAATGACAATCCAGCTCTTACTAAAATTATTATCAATGCCAGTTTACGTAAATCAGCGGATATATCTAAAATTTTCACATCTAATAAGTTTAATGCATGTGGCCCCAAGACAATTCCTGTAAAGAGCATTCCTAATAAACTGGGTAATTTCAGCTTTTTAAAAACTGAACCCATTACCATACCTACTAAAAAAATCAAAGCTAAACTTGTCAGCATGATTTTACCTCCTGATTATAATGTAATATATAATGCAAAGTTTCAGAATCAATACATTAACTTATGCAAAAATAAAAGCAGTTCCATAAGCCATTTCTACTGACAGCCCTTCGTTAATAAGCATATATAGATGGTAGGGTAAAGACATTATAGGATCTGACAGCCTAGATGGAACCCCTGCTACTATAACAGCTCCGGTAAACATAACAGGTGCAGTTGCTCCCATTGCAAATACAATACTTAATCCCAAGGATGTCATTATATATTTTAAATTACTTGGAATTATAAGCTTAGTAATCGTATAGCTCTTAGAAATACCAAGACTTAAGGAGCATACAAGCTGATCCTTTGATGACTCCTCCAAAACCTTCATTATCCGTATAGACAAACAATCCCAATACTTTATAAACGATGAATAAGTCATCATTAGGGATTGATTAGTTCTATCATCTGTAGTCTTTACTAATTTATGTTAAATTTCATTTACTGCTTTTGTTATTCTATTTAATCCTTCTTCTAAAGTTTTTCTTGGGCAGGTGAGATTTAACCTGACAAAACCCTCTGAATTTCTTACAAACATGTTTCCGCCTTCAAGAAGAACACCGGCCTTATTAGCAAAAAACAACGGTATATCATCTATTCCTTTAAGATATTCACTTAAATCAACCCACGCTAAATATGTGGCATCAGGGATTTTGAACTTTGCTTTTGGAAGATTTTTTTCGAGAAAATCCTTAACGAATTTGAAGCTATCGTCAAGATACTCCTTTAACTGTGCAAGCCACTCATCACCTTCTTCATAGGCAGCCTGAGCAGCAGCAATGCTAAGTGGATTTTCAAATCCATAATGCCTTTTTTTCCAAATAGCCATCAAGGTATTATTAGGAATTATTATATTAGAAAACATCAATCCTGCGGTATTAAATGTCTTGCTGGTTGACATACAAGTCACTATCTTGTCATAGCTTGGAAATACTTTTGCAAGAGGAATGTGCTTCTTGTCACTTCTTATTAAATCGCAATGTATCTCGTCTGAAATAATCCATAGGTTATTTTCTAAACAAATATTACCTACTTTTTCTAATTCATCTTTAGTCCACATTCTTCCAGATGGATTATGAGGATTGCAAAAGATACAAAGTGTAGTTTTTTCATCTTTAGCCTTTTCTTCAAAATCTTCAAAGTTAATTGAATAATCTCCATTTTCATATTTTAAATCTGAACAAACTAATTCTCTTTTATTGAAATCTGCCGCATGTTTAAAATATGCATATGAAGGTGTCAATATAAGTACTTTTTCATCTGTCTTACATATGTATTCCACTAATTCATACAGTGCTGGTATTATTCCATGGGAAAATACAATATCCTTTTTATTAAATTCAAAATCGTAATATTTGTTAGTCCATCTGGCATATGCCTTATAAAATTCAGAATCAAATACCTTGGTATAGCCAAAAGTCCTCTTATCCAATCTTTTCTTTATTCCATCTATAATAAATGGAGGTGTTGCGAATTCCATGTCTGCTATCCACATACGTATGAATTCATCATCCTTAAATGGAAATTTCATGCTATCATCTGCATGAAAAATATATTCCCTGAATCCGTCTGTGTTCATTGCATTGGAATTTTTTCTATCGATAATCTCATCAAAATTGTATTTCATAAATCACCTCATCAAATTATTTTATAATGTCATTTACTATATTAATTATACATATTTTATAGAATATCTCAAATAAAAAATTTTGAATATAATTAATAAAAAACTTTTCATCTATGATATAATGAATCAAATAAATAACTTAAGAGAACTTAAAGAGATGAAATCCTTCCTGCTGATTTAAATATTAGCTTAACCAGTGAAATGATAGAAACTTTCAGAACTGGTAGAGTGGATTTATAAAAGCTAAGATTCTTCACTAGAATATATTAACGATTAGAGGGTAAAGTTATGGATGAACTGCATTATAATATAAAAATTAAATTAACCAAAGAAGATACATTTATTGGTCCCGGGGTATCAAATCTTTTGAAGTTGACTGAAAAATTTGAATCGTTGAATGCTGCCGCTAAAAGCATGCATCTTTCCTATTCAAAGGCATTCAAAATGATAAAGGCTGCTGAAAAGATTTTGGGTTTCAATTTATTGGACAAAAAAATAGGAGGCGCCAACGGAGGTGGTTCTAAAATTATAAAAAAGGTTTCCTTAACAAATCTTAAGAAAACAGCCGGATATTTATGACAAATGTCCGGCTGTTATGTTTATTGGCAAAGTGCCTTTGCAATATCTTCTGCTTTAATTAAATCTGAGCTTTCTGGATTCCAGTTGCATTTTATTTCTGGTTCAACAACATCAAAACCTGCTTTAGTCAATCTTTCTCTAAGGATTTTTGGTGACTCTCCGCTCCAGCCATAGCATCCGAAAACTGCTGCCTTCTTGTTTTTAAATTTCAATTCTTCCAAAAATTCAATCCATCCGCCTACTGATGATAAAATACTCTGTCCTACTGTAGGTGAGCCAACTGCTATTGCTTTTGACTTAAACACCTCTGTCATGATGTCATTTTTGTCTGTTTTTGAAATATTAAATATTTTCACACGTGTGTCCGGTGATATTTTAGATATCTCTTTAGCGATCCTATGTGCTAGCTGTGTTGTGCCTTCCCACATTGTATCGTAAGCAATTGTTATCTGATCTTCCTGATATGCTTGTGACCATTCATAGTACTTTTCAACTATTTGTGTCGGATTATCTCTCCATAAAACGCCATGGCTTGTTGCAATGATGTCTATTGGAAGGTTCAAGCTTAATATTTCTTCAATTTTCTTCTTAACCAATGGTGAGAACGGATTAAGTATGTTTGCGTAATACTTCATTGCCTCTTCCCACAAAAAGCATTGATTTGCCTTGTCGTTAAAAAGCTCTTCAACTGCAAAGTGCTGACCAAAGGCATCATTGGAGAACAAAATATTGTCGCCAGTCATGTAGGTTGCCATGCTATCAGGCCAATGAAGCATTCTCATCTCTACAAATACCAGCTTCTTTCCGTTTCCTATATCTACAGAATCTCCTGTTTTTACTACATTAAAATTCCACTCAGGATGATGGTATTGTCCTACCAGTGATTTAACTGCGTTTGCGGTGCAATATATTGGTGTATTCGGGATTTTTTCCATGAGAGCCGGCAATGAACCACTGTGATCTACCTCTCCATGATTTGCCACAATAAAGTCAATTTTGTTTAAATCAATTTCCGATTCCAGATTATCCACAAATTCTGTAGAATGTGGCTTCCATATTGTATCAATCAGTACTGTTTTTTCCTCCTGAATCAAATATGCATTTTGACTTGAGCCATGATTTATGGAATAATCAGCTCCGTGAAAGGATTCCAACTCCCAGTCAATTTTTCCTACCCAATAAACGTTGTTTTTTACAAGTTTTTTCATTTCTTCCTCCTAAGTTGTTATAAATTAATTATCCTGTACCCGCCAGCCATCTTTGATTGCATTAACGAGTGTATTCTTATTTATTATGTACTTATTATAATTATTTTTATACCATAAAAATATGATTCAAATCAATAATTTATATTTTTAAATTTATTTTCCAAATGATTCTCTAAATATTATATCACCTTTCTTGAAATTAATGTGTTTAAATTTGGAAATTAGCTCATTTTGTTCATCTTCTAAAAGCATGCTGAAAAGCTCAATATTAGATGTGCATAATCCGCTTTCCTAATGTTCCAGAATGAAATTTATATTAAGTCGTTTAACAAGGATATTTTTGCTGTTGTGCCTCCGGCTTCATAGTATTGATGCGCTTTTGATATTTCTGAAAATTTAAATTCGGTTTTATCTCGGTAAATTGTCAGCTGCCCTGCTTCAATCATTTTTTTCATTTCATTTAATATGTTGCCCAATTCATTTCTGTTTGTATTTGTTAAAATCGGCATAACCATGAATATTGTTTTTAACGTCAATGATTTATGATGTACCAGTGTTAAATCTAAGTTTACCCTGGAGTTGGTAGTCAATACCAGCCCTCCTACTTTTGCCGCCTTGAAGCTGTTAATCAGGTTGCGTCCTCCAAATGTATCAAAAATCACATCAAATCCTTTACCGTCCGTGTACTTGTTCACATATTCTTCTACATTTGTATTTATGTAGTTTAATACATAATCCGCGCCAAGATTTTCTGCTATTTCTGCTTTTTCATCA
>JBFXKO010000049.1:0-14473 GCA_050173715.1 Sedimentibacter sp. | reverse complement strand
CAGCATAGTTATATGTCTTAAGATATACATCAAGTCTGTAATCTTCCATTAAATACCCTTCCATCATTTTTCATAAATATTCTGTTCACAATATAAAC
Organism: Sedimentibacter sp.; assembly: GCA_050173715.1. GTDB lineage: Bacteria > Bacillota > Clostridia > Tissierellales > Sedimentibacteraceae > Sedimentibacter. The sequence continues at coordinate 14,375 of JBFXKO010000049.1, read as the reverse complement.
TTAGGAGTAATTCAATAAAATTATAGCATAACAATTTATAAATATCAATTAATAATTTAATAATTTAGTAGTATTTTAATGTTTAAAATGCATAAATATCATGTATATTCAAATTGAAATTTCTTTTGCCTATTTATTCATAACTTTCATTTATAATTTTAATCTTTTTTTGAGTATCCTCTAATTTTTTAGCACAAAAGGAGTAGGCCTTCATACCATCCTCATAATTTTTTAATAGAGCATCTATGGGAATGTTATCATTGCTTTCAAATTCCTGTATAATTTTCTTTAAATGCTCAAATGCACTTTCAAAGTTTTCATATTCCATCATTTTACCTCTTCTATTATTATTGCTTCTGCTTTTACCTTAAAATCTTTAAACCTAATAGAAAGCAAATCATTTACCTCAATTTGATCTATGTTTTTTACAATATTTCCGTCCCTGTCAGAAACTAGTGCAAATCCTTTTTCTAGCTGTTTGTTGTAGTTATGACTGTTTAATTTCTCGTTAAGCAGCTCTAGCTGGTGAATAAGCTCCTTAAACTGTTTTGTTGCTTTGTTTTTAATTATGTTTTTATAATTTTCCGTTTCATTTTTTAATTTATAAATTTTTTCTATGGGCAGATAGCTTTTTAATATATATTTCGATGATTTTAATTCGGATTGCTTTATAATGAGCTTATTGTAGGTGATTTGCCGCAATGTGTACACATAGCTTTGAAGTCTTTCCTCTATGTCCTTGTAGCCGCTTATTATTCTTTCAGCTGCTGCTGTAGGTGTATGGCAGTAAATGTCTGCCACATAATCTGTCAAAGTTCTGTCTGTTTCATGTCCTATACCTGTTACCACAGGTGCCTTTGATTTATAAACTTCTTCAGCTACCTTTATGTCATTGAATACGCTTAAATCTTCAAAACTTCCTCCACCTCTTGATATTAAAATTACATCTGCATTGTTATTGTTGAAAAATTTAAGACCATCAATAATGCTGTCCTTGGATTTTTCACCCTGCACCAGCGTATTGTAAATTATTACTTCAAAATCAGCTCTGACGCTTTCAAATGTCTTTAGTATATCCTTGATGGCTGCTCCTGTCTTGGATGTTATAATTCCGATTTTTGCAGGATATAATGGAATATCCCTGTGTTTTTCAAACATTCCTTCAGCTCTTAGCCTTTCCTTTAAAGCCTCTAAATCTACTAGGATTTTCCCAAGCCCCACTCTTTCTATGTTTCTTACTATGAGCTGGTATGTTCCCTTTGCTTCATAAACTGACAGCTCTCCTTCTGCAATAATCTTGTCACCGTTTTTAGAAATATTGTCAGCAAAAAAAGCAACACAATTAATACATGAAACTTCATCGCAGAGAGAAAAATATGTGTATCCGGTCTTGCTCAACCTTAAGTTGGATATTTCTCCTTCTACTCTTAAGTTGTTTAAAATTGAGTTGCTCATTAAATATTTTTTTATATACTGATTTAAAACTGATACCTTAATTGGTTTTAATTTCATTGTACCACCTGTCTATAATGGGAAGCATGGAAACTCCCACGGCATTATCAGATGAATTTTCTTTTGTAGGCATAATTATTTTAAATTCATTATTTAACTTTTCTAAAACAGAATTTCTAATAATGCTGTTGGATGCAACTCCTCCGGCAATTATTACAGTTTTAAAGTTATTTTCAAGCTTTATGTTGTTTATTATGTGTAAAATACAGTCTGCAACATATTTAAACAGGGAATTTATAATGGATTCTTTATTGTTTTTATTTGAAAGATACAAATTATTATAGAAGTTTTCCATTCCTGACAGATTTATATAAGATTCACCTGAAATTGCAGGCAATTTGATATTTTCTATGTTATGTCTATGCTCCAGATATTTTTCCATGTGCATGCCGCAAGGAAAATTAAATTCCATAAGAGTTCCTATTCTATCAATTAGTTGACCGAATGTAATATCCTTACTTCCGCCTACTATTGCAGTTTCATAGCCTTTATGAGATTTTTTTACGTTCAAGAATTCGGTAGTTCCTCCGGATATGTGTATTCCAAGAATATTATCGTTTGTTTCTTTATATTTATCGATTAAGGAAGCAGCAATGTGATTCTCCTGGTGAGAATATTCAACATATTTACAGTTTAAAGTCTTTGCAATTGCTTTTCCATAATTTTGTCCAACTGTGAATACCGGCATGTAAGAGCCTTCAACATTTCTTGGTCTTGAAGAAACTGAAACAACATTTATGTTTTTTAAGTCAGCTTCAATTTCCTGGTAAAGCTCCTGAAAATTTTTTAAATGCTGAAAGACAGCGTCCTGCTGCCTTAATCCCTTTTGCCCTTCAGGTACTGCTAAAATTTTTCTTTTATCGGCTATTATCACATTGTTGTCCACGTCTGTCAAAGCAATGGAGGTAGTATATGCACTTGTATCAATACCAAGTATGTACTTTGTCATTTTTCAATTTCCCTTACAACAGTTCCCAATATTCCGTTTATAAACTTGTGTGAGTCCTCATTGGAATATTTTTTGCTGATTTCAACAGCTTCATTGATAGATACTGATGATGGTATAGATTCATTGTAAAGAATTTCTGAAATTGCAACTCGAAGCGCTGCCAAATCAACCTTGGCAATTCTGTTTATTTTCCAGTCCTTAGAATTTTCTATAATATATTTGTCAATTTCATCAAGATGGTCTATTAGGTCATCAATTGTCTTGTTTAAATAGTCAGTGTCTGCACCTTCAATTTCAAAATGATCTATATATTTACAAGGCAGTGTTTTGTCAAATTCTTTGTTAATATCCATGCAATAAGCTATTTTTACTGCTTCTTCTCTTGTTTCTTTTCGTTTCATATTTCCTCCGTACAGCAATTGCCATACATAAATTATAGATTGACAATATTGAATTGTCAATCTATATTAGTATTTTATATTTTAATCTACTATGTCAGTTCCAATAAGTTCTTTATCTTTATCTTTTTCTTTTTCCTGTATTATGTTAAGTACATGAACATTAACTGCAGCTACAATCATGTCAGTCATTGTTTCAATTTCTTTCTTTACAGCAGCCTGAACTTCTCTAGCTACTTCGCTTATTTTATAGCCGTATTCAACATTTATAAAAATGTCTAAAACAACAGTGTTTTCGTTTATTTCAACCTTGATTCCCTTTGAATAGTTATTCTTGGAAAATAAATTTGAAATACCATCGGCTACGCCTGTGCGAGTTGTACTTACGCCTTTAACTCCGCTGGTTGCTATTCCTGCAATTATAATAACCACATCATCAGATATTTTTACCTGGCCGAATTCTAAATTTTCGTTATCCATTTTTGCACCTCCTTAAATGATTATATCAGAAGTTGTAAAATTTTACAAATCAATATTATCAAATTTAACTATTTTTATTTGTGATGGTTCATAATTTGTTTCTGATACAATAACATCTAGTATTTTGGTTGCATCTGCCTGTTCAATAGTATCATTGGTAACAACCTTAACCATATCTTCATCTACGATTACTACAGTTTCGTTGTACCCCTTTGTTTGAAGCATAAGTTCAATGCTCTGCTCTGCTTCAACAAACTCAGTCTTGTTTATCAGAAGCGCTTCAAATTGATTTTTAGTGTCGGCTGAAATTGATTCATTGCTTAAACTTTCTTCAAGGTGATCAATTACATCCTGATTGCCTTTTTCCTTGTTGAGTTTGAAGTTAGCAAAGCTAGAATTCAGCATATCAATAACTCCATTGGCATTTGCCACTACGGAATCATCATCTAGTATATTGGTTATGTCGCCTAATATTACATAATCTAATTCTTCTTCAACTACCTCAGCAACTGCAGCTTCTTGTTCTACATCTTCAACTTCTGCTACTTCTTCAGGCTCTTCAGCTACTTCCTCATGAACACCCTTAACCATGTCTTCGGCTTCTGCTATTATTGGAACACTTTCAGTATTTGTTGGTATATCAGTTGTATCCATTTGTTCTAACACTTCCACTAATTGTATTCCGCCTTGTTCTTCTTCACCTTCAACTATTTGTGCAATATCATTATCCATGACATCAGCTTGCAATTCATCTTCAAATTGTGCATAATCTTCTTCATTAAATACATTCTCCGGCGTCATAGTCATGTTAACATAACCTATTATAAAAATAATTGCCAAAGAAGTTAAAAATACTAATGTTTCCTTTCTCATAATCATCATTACCCCCTAAGTTAAACTCATAATTGCTCTCTCCATTAAGAAAAAGCTGATTTCAATATTTTATTTGCTCATCTGAAAAATTATGTTCAGATAAACATAAAATACTATTTAAATAGATATAGAAATTATCTGTTGGACAATACGATTTCAATATCATTTAAATTGATATCTAATAAAGTTTTTACACAATTCATTAAAATCGTATAAATTTCTTTATTTCCATTATATTTTGCCACTACCAGGACTCCGGATATTTCAGGGTATTGGTAATATTTTTCAACCACCTGATTATCACCGCCTAATATTACTTGATTTTGCTTGGTTTCCCTTTTCACCTCTCTTTTCGTGCCATCACCATTGATTTCAATATTTGTTTCATTGCTGGTATTTTCATCATAAACAGGCTTCAATTCCGGAGTGTTTTTAGTGTAGATCATAACATCTACCTTTTCCATGTTTTCAATTTTACCCAGTATTTCTTCCAGCCTCTTTTCTAATGAATATACGTAGTTTTCTTCTGATTGCTGATTATTATTGCTGTTTTTTACAATATTGGGTGTAGCGTCAGTTATTTTTGAGGTGTCCAGCTTAAGAATTAATGAAACAATAACCAGTAATATAAAGATGTTTACAGCGTACTTTAAATTCTTGTTTTCCTTGAACATATTTAAGAAATTATTCATATGTGCCCCCATTATTCTATATTAACGTTATCTGAACTTATTTGAAAGATTTCTGCCACATCTGTTTTTAAACTATTGATTTCATCCGTGCTGAGCAGTTTATTTAATGTAATCACCGCTTGAAAGCTCATGTCATCGGTGAATTTTAAGGTAATGTTTTTTATCACATCATCTCCTTCAAAATGATTTTCATTTATGGAATCAATAAAATTTTCATCAATGCTTGTAATGCTTACTTCTCTTTCATAGGAAGCATTATTTAATGGTATGTCATTTAGCAAATCCAAATCCATTCTTCCATTTAAAAATATATTATCCAGAATATAAATCATGATAAAAATTTTAATTGTAATACGGCAAAATTTTTGAGTCTTCCCTTCCGGAAAAACTATCATAATGATGTTGAACATCAATATTAAAATTAGTATGTTAATTATTATATTTTTCATAAGCTACCCAAAGATATTATTCATGTAATTAAGTAAAATTGAATAATAAACAGTTACGATTATTATCGGTGTCATCAAACAAATCAGGTATATGTAAAACATATCAGCCATTTCATAAATAAGCTTGGATATATTTTCATTAAATGGCTCTGAGAGAACACCCACAGCCTTATACAACACCAATGCCAGAGCAATCTTAATCAGTGTTCCTCCAAATGCCGAAAACATGAAAATTATTATTACTATTCCCAGCACATCCTTTATCATTAGTACACTTTTTAAAAACACTCCAAAGAAATTACCAACCGCATTTCCTATAATAGGCATTGCAGAAGGTGACATTGCTTTTATGGAAGATATAAAAATATTATCCGTCTTGTATAATATATATCCTTGTACAGAAAAATTTATGACTACAATAATCATATATCCGGACAAAATTAATAAAGTTGCCTTCTTTAAAAATTTATACATGAGCTTGGCATTTATCAACGTGCTCATGTTGTTGATTAAAATCACTGCAATCAAAATTATGGTCATAATGTCAGTGAATGAGTATATAAACTGTGTTGTAATTCCTATTACATAATTGAGAGATGTATAAAAAAACTGTAAAATGCTTAATTTGCCAAAGGTGAGCATTGCTGCCATGAACACTGCGTTTATGTCTTCAGTTATTGTTTTAAACTGCGTAAAATCAGATTTAAGCAAGCCTTTTATGCTCAATACATCCTTTAAAACTATAGTGAAAATAATAATCACCGAAAACATTACAACTATGTCAGAAACACTTTGAGTTGAAAATTCGTCAGAGAAATATTTGATTATGGTTAATACCATGCATATTACCAAAATGTTAACGCCTGTCTTCATAATATCTTTGAAGAAACCCTGCTCATTTTCAAGCTCATACAGTAAATAATCCTTTAAACTTATATCAAGCCTTCCTTTAAATGCATTTACAATCAAATCTCTTATATTTATATTGTTATCTTTGAAATAAGAATTGTTTTGATTGATGTAATCCTCTAAGTTGTCTACAGGAATTTTTTCAATAGCATCATCAATTGTAGCTGCATATACACTCATATTAAAAGTTAAAATTAATATTAAAAATATTATTATTTTTTTTTTCATCTCATCACCCGTTAACAAGCAGCAGTATTTGATCAAGGAATATTTTTATCACGTCAATTGAATAAATTAAAATTATCAGTTTTCCTGATATTTCAACTTTTTTGCCTACGGATTCATAGTTTAAATCCTTGCAAAGAAGGGATATAAAGTCGCAAATATATGCGATTCCTACGATTTTCAATATAGTAGAGAAATACTCTATTTTTATATTGTATCTCACAAATATATTTATAAATTCCTGTATGTATCCCTTCAGTTCTTTGAACAAAAGAAGCATTGCCAAGATGCCAAATATGACTGTGATATGTACCTTGAACTCTTTGTTGAAGTTTGAAATTGTAATGCCTAGAATAACTGTGATTAAAGCAATAAATATAATTTTTGCCAGCAACATATCATTCCTTTCATCAATACAAGTTGAATACTGATTTAACCTCCATAAACAAATCATTCATCATCCCGACTATGAGTGCCATTACAACAATTACCCCTGTAAGAGTTACAAACATTGCTTGTTCATCTCTTCCTGTTTTAGATAAAATCTGATTAAAAACCGCTACTACAATTCCAATTGCACCAACCTTAAAAATTAAATCAATATCCATACTTACCTCCTAAACTAAAATAACGGCAGTCAGGCATCCCACCAATATTGAAATCCTGTTGTTAAGATTTTTTTTCTCCCTGTGAGACTTTTCAAATTCTTTAATTGAATTTTCCATTTCTCTTATAGTAAACAGAAGCTTTTTATCCAAGACATCTGAATATGTGCTTCCGTAATAATCGATTATGTCCGAAAAATATATGTTGAATTCATCAGGCGTATTTAACTCTGATTTCATGAAGTTTTCATATTCATGTTTATTTTTTTTACGGCTGTTTAATTCTTCCTGCAGTCTTGATATAACTTTATTTATTTCGTCGCTTTTAAAGCTGTATTTCAAATATATTTCTTCAAAGGACATTTTCATGTCACAGGAATAAATTCTCAAATAGTCAGTGAATTCTAAAAGCTCTTTCATGTTGTTCAAGCACTTGTCACCAAAGTCATTTATATACTTAAAAATAAATCTCACTGTGACAATGGTCATCACAAATAATGAAGATTTAACCCATATCATTAAATATCACCCTATTCCTTTCAAAATCGAAAACCTCTTTTACAATGCATGGCTTAAAGCTGTTTTTAAGAATTATTGCTCTGTCAAAGAAGTTATTTTCTATGATTGTTTTCATATACAGATTTCTTTTCACGTCCTCAAGGCTGAACCCATGAGCTGTTGCAATTATTTTCACTCCGCTTTTTAATGCATATTGCAAAATTTCAAAATCATCCTTTGAACCAAGCTCATCAGCTATTATTACTTTTGGAGAAAGAGCTCTGATTCCCATTACAAAGCCTTCCTTTTTCATACAATATGACAATACATCCGTGCGGCTACCCACATACATCTGAGGAACCCCGTTATAAATTGCAGAAATCTCCCCTCTTTCATCAATTAAAGTCACATCAGAGCCTTCAAAATATAAATTTAATTTATTACTTCCATCGCTTAAACTTGCGCATAAATCTCTTATGAATGTTGTCTTACCAGACAGTGGGGGGCCAATTATCAATGTGTTGTAAATATTTTTGCTGGAGCTTATAAAATATTTTATATAATTTTCTGAGCATCCCGGAAATTCCCTCGCTATTCTTATATTTAAGGAAGTAATATTTTTAAAACCTTTAAAAATGTTGTTTTCATAAATGCAGTCACCTCCAAGACCTACTCTGTGCCCACCTTCAATTGTTATGAAACCGCTCCTGATTTCCTTTTCAAAAGCATGAATTGAATTTCTGGTTAGATTTGCAACAGTGTCATCAATATCTCTTTTGGTAATTTTATAATTTTCTTCAAGAAACATCTCAGACTTTATCTTCTTAATCATTATGGAGCTATTTATTCTAAGTCTTATTTCTACCACATCACTTCCCAACGACAAGGACTGCTTGGACACAATGTTTCTTAAGTTGCTGCTTAACAGCTTTAAAATATTATTCATTTGTTTTATCCTCCATCTTGTCCTCTTAATCTATAATATTATGAATATATAAAATTATGATAGTTTGATATATATAATTTTATATAACAATTAAGAGCAGTATTAAAACAAGTGCTGAGTCTGTCATTCTGAGACGCAGCCGAAGAATCTCATCTTAGGACATCAATAGCAGTTAAATTTTCGAGTAATTTTTGACAATTAAGTTATTAAGTAATTAAGTATTAAGTAATTTTCATCAATTTTATAAAAAGGTGTTTACAAATAGAAATATAGTGGTATAATTGCATTGTAAACATCTTCAGGGCAGGGTTAAATTCCCGACCGGCGGTAAAGTCCGCGAGCCGAAAGGTTGAATTGGTGAAATTCCAATACCGACAGTACAGTCTGGATGGTAGAAGAGATTACTTGCTTCATTTTGAGCAATTATTTCTATCGAATTTAAGCCTCTGAAGATTTCAGAGGTATTTTTGTATGCTCTGTGTATGCTCTAACCCCCATCCACACACAATAATATCTCTGACAATCTTATTAAATTGGAGGAAAGTATGAAAAGTGAAATTTCAGTAAATCAAAGAGGTAATGCAAAAGTAATAGCAAAGGTAGGAGTGTTGTCAGCAGTAGCAACAATATTGATGTTGTTTGACTTCCCATTATGGTTTGCTCCTAATTTTTATCAGTTGGACTTCAGTGAGGTTCCAGTTCTGCTTGGTACATTTGCTTTAGGACCCATAGCAGGAGTTTCAATTGAATTTGTAAAAATATTAATTAACTTCGTATTAAACGGAACAGATACAGGAGGTATTGGAGAATTTGCAAACTTTGTTGTGGGATGCTCATTCATAATACCTGCAGGCTTAATCTACAAACATAATAAATCTTTTAAAACAGCAATTATTGCAATGCTGGTTGGCACAGTTGCATTAGCTGCAGTTGGCTCATTGATGAACTATTATTTGTTGCTTCCTGTATATGCAAAGGTTTATGGTGCACCTATTGAAGCATTCGTAGGCATGGGAAATGCATTAAACCCTGCTATTACAGATTTAAAAACATTAGTATTGTATGCGGTAGTACCTTTCAACATATTTAAAGGCATAGTAGTTTCATGTATGACACTGTTAATTTACAAAAGAATATCACCCATATTGCACAAATAATAAAATCGTATTTAAAAGCAAAAGACGCTTAGGCGTCTTTTTTTGTAGAAACTATTTGCTTGACTGAAAAGCTCTAATCAGATTATAATAGAAATGTTAACATAGTATAAATATAAATGGAAGGACTATTTATGAAATTAAAAATTTATTCTTTAATAATGTTTTTAAATTCTTTTTTAACTGGAATTATAACACCAATACTTAGCTTAGTTCTTTTGGACAAAGGGGCATCTTTAAGTAATTTATCAATTGTATTAGGCTTATATGCCTTTACGGTGATTGTATTGGAGCTGCCTACCGGAATCATAGCAGATGTATTCGGAAGAAAAAAATCCTTTTGTTTGTCTATAATCATATCAATTATAAGCATAGTTACAATTTTATTCAGCAATGGATTTATTTTTTTATGTATAGCAATGATGCTTTATGGATTAGGTCGTGCTCTATCTTCCGGTTCATTTGATGCAATGTTTATTGATTATTATATTGATACATATGGCAAGGACAAGTTGCATAACATAACAACCAGACTTTCAGTTCTTGAAGCATTAGGAATGTCTGCAGGAGCTTTATCAGGTGGCTTCTTCCCTCAAGTATCAAGCACATACTTTACATCCATAGGTATGTATGACTTAAATTTGATTATTAGAATAATTATCGCTTTAATTGTCGCCATATTGTCCTTTGCATTTATACAAGAAGATAAAAACTATGAAAAGGACGAACGAATAAGCTTAAAGCAACATATTAAAAACAGCTCCATGATAGTATCTAAGAGCAGCACCATAATATGTATTTTTATTTCTGTATTTGCTACAGGATTTTTCCTAAGCAGTCTTGAAACTTACTGGCAACCTCACTTCATCACCCTGCTGCCTAGCGATGATTCCATGGGACTTCTTGGAATAATGGCATTTTTATATTTTGCAGCTGCTACCGTGGGAAGCATTTCATCTAATAGGATAATTAAAAAATATAAGTTTGACCTAAAAAAAATGTACTTGATTCTTAGAATTCTATTGGCTGTTTTTTTAATACTTACTGCACTTCAAACGAACGTACCTGTTTTTATAGGACTATATGCATCCATTTATTTGTTCTTTGGAATGGCAATGGTGCCTGAAGGAGCAATTTTAAACAGCGAAATACCTAATGAAATTCGTGCATCAGTGCTGTCAGTATATTCATTAGCAATGCAAATAGGCGGACTCACCGGCTCCCTATTGTATAGCATACTGATAAAATATATTTCTATTCCAAGTATTTGGATTGTTGCATCATCTATTATATTTATAACAGTTTTAATAACTGCAAAAAAATTATTAACTAAAAAATCAACAGAAACAGCTTAACCAAAAAATAAAGACGCTTTCGCGTCTTTTATTTATTTCTAATTAATATCTTCTCCTGCGGGGTCTAGAGCATCTGCCGTATCCAATACCAAGAACAAACCATGGCAACCAATACATAATATCACCCCTTTCCAAAAGCTTGTGTTATATTATGCAATATACAGTAAATGGTTCTTACATCTTTATTGACCTTGTTGCAAAAAATAATTTTTTCTTTGTTTAACATGTCTTGCTTCTTAGAAATCTGATTATGGATCTTCAATTGATTTTTATTCTAATTATAAAAGGTTTAGTAACATTCCTTGACTTCAAATGCTTGAAAACGTATGCTATTAAAACTTTATGAAAAAATACTAGCTTAATATATGCTAGTATTTTAATCTATTACATCTGTTACTTATCAATTTTCAATTCTTTCTTTGTTTTTTGAACGGGCACTAGAGCTTAATAAATATATCATATATTGATTTAAGCTTACACCTTCTGATTCTGCTTGTTCAACCAACATTTTATGCATACTTTTGGGGGCTCTCAGAGTAATTCTGCCACTGTACATATTTTCTGTTGAATAAGGTTCGGGAATCTCCATACCATTTTCTAAAGCTGTTTCTATCCATGCTTTTTTAGCATCTTCACCCATTTGTACTACTTCATTTAATGTCTCGCTATCTGACATACAACCCGGTAAGTCAGGGTAAGTTATTATAAATCCTCCACCCTCATTTTCATTTATTGTATCAATATGATATGGATATTTTAGATTAATATAATAGTTTAAGTCTTTCAAATTAATTACCTCCTCTTACTCAAATTTATCAAGCAATTCAATTGCCATTTTAATATATATCTCTTTAATATATGGTTTTTTATATGGAATCGTTAAAATCATTCTATTTAATGTATATGTATAATGGCTTGAACCTCCTGATGGATTTCTTCTTTGAAACCCAACCTCCTTCAACATCTGACGAGGGGACGTCTGACGAGGGGACGGGGTTAATGTCATAATCTTGTCAATCATAAAGCTGTCAATAATCCCGTCCCTTTGTCATTCTTCTGGTCGAGCTGATTCGCCCGCAGGTACAATATATTTTGGAAATTCAATTGTTCTGTAGTTCGATACTTTCCATTCCTCATTTTCTTTGATTAGTCTTAAATTTCCTTTACCGATATCTGTTTTATCAAGACTGCTATCTTTAGTTGATACAAATTTTAAGTTAACTTCAAAATTATAATCTGCTTCATTTTCTTCTTTAGCACTTTGGGTTAAAACTATGTCTGTCACCTCAATAGTGTAATCATTCATAGCACTGTACATAGTAAACATTAAATTTTGTCTGCTCATAACCAGGACATTATATGCTTTTTCTGTCATTAATGATTTAATTTCTTCATCATTTAATTCAATAGCTTCAATAAGCCCTTGAATATCAGTTGTCTGTAAATCTGAAAAACTATTATAATTTTCGATTTCCTTTAAATCTACCGTATAAATTTCAGTTAAAAATATTTCAGCTGTCTTTTCAGGTTTATTTTCGCCTGATTCATTGCAACCAGCTAAAAAAAACAGTATTAATACAATTGATAGTAAAATAAATGATTTTCGTTTCATTATTTCCCCCTTAAATAAATTTCTTACTATATTAGACCAAGACGATTCTGGGGACGGACCTTAAAATGATTATTATCACCTACTTATGGTCTTCATTTAATAAGATATTAAACTATACTTAGTTTTTCTATAGCCTGTTTTTCATCAGATAGGAAAAATATATCTTTTCCTTTATTGCACTCATAAATAAAATCTTTCAAGCTTTTACTTGTATATTCAGAAAAATCTCCTACAATTGCTATTTTTGTTCGGTAATTTATAAACTTTTGTAATATTTCCCCAGCTATCTTGGTACTTAAATTAAAAAAGTCCTCACATATTGCTGACTTATTCAAAACTACACGATTACAGCCTGTTTCATAATCTACTGTTGCTATAAAATCCAATGCAGACTGAACATCTGTTATTAGTATATCGTTGCTATATATAATAGCAATTTCAATTCTATTTTCTATTACAGTGTTTATTTTCATAGTAATTCTCCATCTTACTTAAAACTCTTACTAAATCACTGAAAACACCATAAGCTGTTTGCTCTATTTCGGGCTCATGTTCCACAACAGAAACTGTTCCCATTAAATCCGTGGTTATGCTTATTACTGAAGTTGTTCCTGTTATAGTTGATAAAAGAGAACCTTTATCTACTTCCTCTGGTTTAACTCTTGCAACTACTTTACCGTTTTCGATTCCTCCATTACAAATTAGCTTTATTACTTTACCCTTTGCTTCAGCTTCTTTGATTTGATCGTATGTAATATCTTCTATACCAAGTCTATCAACATCCTTGGGAGTTATATTTGCTTTCATTAAAACATTTAATAAAGCTGCTGTTTTTGCTGCAGCATCCCATCCTTCTATATCCATAGATGGGTCTTCTTCTACAAAGCCTCTTCTTTTTCCTTCTGTAATTACATCATCATATTTTTTGCCCTTTGCTAATTCTTCTAACACAAAATTGGTGGTTGAATTTAATATACCTTTTATTTCAATAACCTTACACATTTTAAGTGTTTCATCAACAAGATTAAATACTGGAGTGCCGTCCATAACGGTTGTTTCATAGTAAAATAATACATTATTTTTTTCTGCATATTCTTTTAAAGTATTATATGCCCATGCAATTGGTCCTTTGTTGGCACTAACGGCATGTTTTCTTCTATTAAGAGCTGTAGAAATATGGTCAATTGCAGGCTGACCTGAAAATATCTTTAGAGGTGTCAGTTCAAATAGGATGTCATAATCAACATCTTTTGTTATTTCCATTGAATTTGTAATTTTATAATCATTGCTTTTTTCATCGAAGTGATTTAACTTTTCTACATCTGCTAATGCCTTTATTAAGTCAATGCCATTTTCATTGACTAAACACCCCTTAGATATTGTAGAAATAGCAATTACCTTTACATCACAATTATATTTTTCAATTATTTCTTCGTGTTTTTTAAGCAACAACTTAGCAAATGCTTTTCCAACATTACCAAAACCTAATAAAGCAATTTTAATATCATTAACCATATGAATTTCTCCTCCATAATGTATATTTTACGCATTATTCAAATATTAATTTCACCTTTACTATTAGTATTTATTTAAGTGACATACTCCCACCACTTATAGAAGTGGGGGCTTCTCGTTCGAGTAATCTAATGATTACAGCATAAGCGAGCTATCCCCGTGTGCCCCACGGTTTTTATATTTTTATGCAAGCATTATTCTAA
>JBFXKO010000048.1:0-16903 GCA_050173715.1 Sedimentibacter sp. | reverse complement strand
TTGTTTGCCATGCTCTTTTTTACTTATTTTTAAATACTATCAACTTGACTTTACACTTTTTTCTCTCTTTTAATTTTAATTCTTGTTTTTGCTTGTTTTATTCATTTAGTTTCTGAAAGTACTCAAACATATTAGTTCCATCCTCCGGATAACTTGCTAAACTTTGAAGCTCTGTCATATCTTCTTAGAATTTTTTCATTAATATCCATCAAATAACTCCCAACGTTTAATTTATATAAAAATACTCTTGATTAATATTTTAACCAAAATTAATCAAGAGTATCAGATGATTAAACCAAAACATCAACCATTATCACTAAACTTTAAGCTTTTTGATTTTCAAGAAAACTTCTTCTGCATGATTCACTGCAAAAGTAATATGTTATTCCATTGACATTTTGTTTTATTGATGTTTCTGGATTTACATACATGCCACAAACTGGATCAACCGCCATTTGAATTTGATTACCATTTTGCATATCGTTGCCCTTATGACCTGAATGGTCGTGGTTTTCGTTGTTATGTCCGCCGTGTGAATGTCCTCCGCAACATCCTCCACCTTTAAACATCATAAATCCCATAAAACCTAATAAAAGTATATACAACCCATTCTGTAACAGAAACTCCATATATTAATTCCTCCTATTCTCTAACTTCTAACTACATATTAAAGATTACTTATGAAGTTCTTGTGGAGAATAAATTATAAATTGTATTTTTATCCTTGAATATAATAAAAAACAAAAGCCGATACCACAATTAATATTAATAAATAAAGTATTGATGTGCTTAATTTAACATTATCTTTGGTTAAAATGTTATTATATTCAGCACCTTTTCTTGATAGCGCTTTATAAACAAATATCCCTATTATCATTAAAATAAAACTTAATAAATGAGAAATCGAAAATGGTCCCCATATAATTGGATTTATTCTAAAGAATTCTACAATTCCTCTTATGATTGGAAATGAAATTAAGTATATTGCAAATAACTCACCTTCGAATTTTTTATTATAGCTTCTTCTCCATAATATTATGAATAATATATAATCTAAAATAAATTCGTAAACTTGTGCTGGATGTAATATCTGACCACCATAATTAATGCCCCATGGCATAAATTTTATCATAGGTTTTCCAAAAACATCACATCCAACTCTTCCAATTCCTTGAGCTAACGGCAACGCTGTTACAATTATATCTGCAAGTTTTAAAAATGATATTTTCTTTTTAACAGCATATATATATCCTGCGATTACAGCTGTAAAAATTCCTCCATGGATAGATAATCCTCCCTCATATATTTTAAATATTTCTATAGGATTATTAAAATATATTGCGGGATTGTAAAATAAAATATAAAATAATCTTGCTCCAACAACTCCTGATATTACTAAAATAATTATTATATCAGTAATTATTTCCGAACTAATTTTTCTTTTTTTAGCTTCATTTATAGCAAAAATCGTTCCTGCAGCTATACCTAAAGCCACAGCTAGTCCAAAAAAATATATGTGAAACGGTCCAATACTAAATAATTCTTTCATTATATACCTCACTTATTTACATATTTTAGAGGATCTTGAGGTGCACCATTTATTCTGTATTCAAAATGAACATGATTTCCGGTAGAATAACCTGTAGATCCTATTAAGGCTATTGTTTGGCCTTTAGTCACTGCTTGTCCTTTACTCACCAATAATTTAGAGGCATGAGAATAAAGAGTTGATATTCCTCCACCGTGGTCAATAATTACGTAATTGCCATAAGAGTAATGGTATCCTGAAAATATAACAATTCCATCATTGGAAGCAAGTATAGGCTGTCCATATGGAGCAGGTATATCAATTCCCCGATGATTAGACCATACTCCTGTTATAGGATCTATTCTCCCGCCAAAATAAGAAGATATTCTATAGTATCCAGACAATGGCCAGAGCATTTCACCCCCTGAATATACATCTGAACCCTGTAAGGATAAAATGTCTCTTTCAATTTGATTTGATTGAGCAGCTTCAGCAGCCATTAACAGCTCAAGAGACTCTATATCTTCTTCAAGGCTTGAAATATATTCATATTTAGCTCTGGAAGCAGATTCAACAACTTTTTTCTTTTCGTTTAAATTATTTATTACAGTAGCTAATTCAAATTTCTTATTTTCCAAGCCAATTTTAACTTCTTCAACCTTTTTCTTTTGTTCTTCTATGCTTTTTAGCAGTTCCACATCACTTTCAACTATAAGTTTGACATTATCTACACGAGTCAATGCATCAGTTAAATTTTCAGCATTTAAAATTAGTTCTATATATCCGGAAGTATGGTTCATGTACATTGCTCTTAATCTTTGTTCCAGAATTTCATTGTTGTTTTCTAATTCTTCACTAAGCTTATTAATTTCTTTTTCATTTTCACCAATTTGCATATTTAATTCTTGTTTTTGAAGTTCATAACTTTGCATTTCTAAATTTAGTGCATTAATCTCCAACTGCAAACTGTCTACATCTGCTTGAATATTATTTTTTTCACTTTTTAATGCATTTGCCTGATTCCTGTATTCAATTATTTGATTTTGAATTTTTTCTTGTTTATTCTTTATATCATTAATGCTTCCTCCAGCATTTAATGGTATGAAACCTTCAATTGCTAAAATTATGCTCAAGCTTAATATTATACATTTCTTAAACATACTTATTACTCCCTGTCATATAGATTATGTATTAAAAACAATTGAAAATATATCAAATCATTATGAAGTTTCTATGGAGAAAATAATTTTTTATCTCCACAATAACTTCATAATCTCAATTTATACTGTAAACATAGAAATCAAAAAGGAGTGATATAAATGTTTAAAAAAGTTTTAGGATTGACTACTGCTGTAGTTTTAGTTTTAGGAATTGCTTCAATATCTTTTGCAAAATTAGGTGCAGATAAAATATTAAGCAATCCTGTCTATGCGCAAACTTCTGTCACAAATAATGAATCCTACAAATACAATGGTATGCTTGAAGTAATGAGAGACAATGGCTTCAGTGACATAGCAGATGACTTAGAAAATGGAAATTACAAATCAATGGATGATTTCATGAATAACATGACAGATGAAGATTACCAAAAAATGATTGATATAATGAGAGAAACAAATCCAGGGATGGCAGATATGATGGAGAGTATAGGCAAAGAACAAATGATAGAAATGCAAAATTCCATGAGAAGTGCAGGTGGCTGCCATGGAAATAATGGCAATGATGCATTAAGTGAAACAAAGACCATTTTATAATGTAGTATAAAAATATATAAAATTAAACCAGTGTTCAATTAATTATTGATCACTGGTTTTTCTATATTAAAGGTTCTTACCTTTAACTGGTAAGAACCTTTAATTTTTGTTTGAAGCTTTTCTCTCGCTACGGACAACATCAATTTTGTTCTGTTTTCTTGGTTTACTTTTGTTGCTCACGGGTCATACCTTATCAAACATTCTATCTACTTTTTAACTTTTTAAAGGATTTAAAAAATATAAAATTATATAAACTGCTGCGCCTATATAAATTGTAGTACTAAATCCAAACAACATAGAAATGGCTACTGCCAATGTGGAACCGAATACAGAAAAAATTCCGTTTACTGCAATCATAAGAGGAACTACACTTTCCTGTTCACCCATGCTGTTAACCTTTTTAATACCTGATGGATATGCCATTCCCATAAAAAAACCCATTGGAAATACATATATAAACATAACTAAAAATTTTTGAATTAAGCTAAAATTGATTGTTGATAGTAAAATATCATTTAATTTTAGCTGAAGTATTAATATTGTAACTCCTGACAAAAGGATGTAATGAGGTAACTTTTTTGTAATATTTTCAATTGGTTTAGCTCCGCTTGTCAAACTACCAATACCACTGCTGATTAATAAGCTAAATACAATGAAACTGAAGGCGAGAGAAGAACTTCCAAAATACAATACTGTTTTTTGTATTAAAGGAATCTCTACTAACATATAAGCTACGCCCAATGCTGCAAAATATATTGAAGCCTTCTTATTTTCAAGTTTATTTATATATTTCTTTTTAATACTTACAGCAACTGTTAAAATGACCATTAAAATTAAAATCATTTCTAAAGGAAATAATTTTGTATAGTTATAAAAGAATGGTTTATCATCAGTTGTTGGATTTGCATTATGTCCAAAACCATTTAATAATTGTTCAAAATTAACTTTTCCATCGCTTAACGATTTGTATGGTTCAATTTCATAACCCGGCATTTGAATTATGTCTCTGTTTTGAGATTCAGCAACTGTTATAATTGAATTTATTTCATTTGAACTAAAAGGCGCATTTTTAAAAATTACAACAGGCATTGAGATACTGCCATGAGCATTACTTTGTCCCCTGGTTGCTCCATTTATAATTATAAAATGATTAACAACATCCTCTTCCTTAATACCATTATCAATTAATGCCTTAATACCGGTATTAACAACTTTGGTTAAATCAAATGTATTATGAGCCACAAAAGTTAGTTTACCATTTTCGGTTAAATGATTTAAATATTGATCTATTGCTTCCTCAGTATAAATATAATATTCTGCCAGTGAATACATTGTATTTTCAATAGAACCTGTCATAACTTTTGATAGATATATGTTGTCATATTTATCATTGCTGTTTTCTATGAAATATCTCCCATCTTGATTATATAAGTTAACTCCTGGATAATTATATATATCCCCGCTAAATTCTTTAAATTCATTGACAGCATCTATAGTTGAAGGATTAATTTCAACTGCATCAATTTTTTTATTGCCACCAAGAAGAGCATATAAAATATCATTTCCTCCCCCAGATCCTATTACAAGTGATTTGTCATTGTTTCCAAATGAAAAAGGGATGTAATTTGCATCAAATCTCATATATTTTACAGAATTTAAATCACCATTAAATTTTATTATAGGAGCAGCTGCACCACCATCTGTGGCTATTAACAAATCATCTCTTCCATCAACTTTAATTACATCTGTTCTAGACAAAGCATCCCATTTGGAAAATATTATTTCAGCATTACCGGCTGCTTTTTCATAACTAGCCACTAATTTCCCGGGATTTGTGTAGTAAGAATAAAAGGTATTTTCAATGTTTTTAATTATACTGTTACTAAAAATTATTGTTCCCATTAAAATTAAAAAGATTGAAGGTATTATTAATGCGTTTTTCTTTTTATAATATATACTTATACTAATAGCAGAAATTGCAACTATTATGCATGTTATAACAACACTGCGAACAAATCCAAAGGAGTTTATAATATTTATTACTAACAAACTTCCAAGACCTGCTCCAAGTAAATCCAACAAATATAATTTATTGCTTTCATTTGCCATTTCCTTAAAAATTATTGATGTTATAAAACCACCAGTTATGAAAGGCAAAATCGAGGCTGGTATATATATAATTCTAGTTAAACTATAAGGTAGAAAGTACATGATTGATACAACAGCTATAAAAATAACAGGCATTAAAATCGATGCTTGTAATAGCAGTTTTTCAGAATTATTTTCATTTATATACTTATGTGTAAAAATAGCTCCAATACCACCACCTAAAATAGCTACAGACACTACTATAAAAACTAAACCAGGTGATAATAGTGTTGAAAACAACCTTGTAAGCAATGTCTCATATATAAATAAAGCCATTGTTGTTAAAAAAATCGAAAAATATAAATAGATTTTTTTCTTCGAATCAAAATCAATATGAATAATATTACTCATATAAAACCTCCAATATTGTTAATAAAAAAACTAGTTCTTACTAGTTCTTGATTTTTCATAATATATCATTAAATTGTGGAGAAGTTATGAAATGTCTCACAAATCTTTTATAGCTAATTTACTATCAGTTATGAATTATATGTTTTATATATTTTATATTTCTCTCCATAATTTCTCGATCTTATTTTTTATGCAATAATATCAATATCTTGATTGCTTTCATTATTTTCTTTTATATTTACAATGATGCCATTAGGCATACAAACAATTGTTTCGTATTCTTTCTTTATCCATCCCGTATTTGAGCATATTCCTTCTGGACATATTTCTTTATCCATCTCTAACATTCTCACAGCTCCGTCTTTTACCTCAATGTAACCAGTATTTTCTCCAAATTTAAAACTGTAAATATTTTCAGCATCTTCAGTTAATGACAGTTTTTCAACTAACTCTCCATATACTTCAATTTCAATAATCTTATTTCCCTCATTAGAATAAAATAAAACTGTTAGCCCTAGCCAAGTAATACTGATTATTATTAATGAACAAATTAATATTTTATCCCATAGTGTCATCTTATTTAACATGTTGATATTCCTTCCTGCTTATCAGTTATTAAATTAACATGCAATTATACAATATTATTATGAAGAAATTGTGTTATTAAACAAAATTAAAATCCCCAATTGGTGTAATTGAGAATTTTAATTTGTAATCATGCATAGAATTCAATTATTACGTTAGTTCCTTTTCCAACTTCGCTATCTATCTTTATGGTGCCTTTATGTGCTTCTACCAATGCCTTTGTAATTGTTAGTCCAATACCGGTTCCACCTGTTTGACGATTTCTTGATAAATCACTCCTATAAAACCTTTCAAAAATATATTTTAAATCTTCTTTTGGGATTCCAATGCCTGTATCCTTAACAATTATTCTGATTTTATCTTTTACTTGCTCTAGAGAAATACTGACAAATCCCTTTTCATTAGTGTACTTAATAGCATTAGAGAGAATATTAACGAAAATACGTTTTAAATAATCCATGTCTCCCATAATATTAACACCATTTTGAATGTTTTTATTTACATTAATATTTTTATCTAAGAACATAGGTTCATAGCTGTTCATAATCTCATTTAAAGTAGCAGAAAGATCAACAGTGCTTAATTTTAAATTTATTTCATCGTCCTCAACAATAGATAATTCTGATAATTCATTGATTAATTTTGTCAACCTTATTATTTCTCCATGAATAACAGAAAGTCGTTCATCATTAGGCTCCCACACCCCATCCATAAAGGCCTCTATATGGCTTTGAATAGCAGCCAGGGGAGTTCTTAACTCATGAGCTATATCTGTAGTCATTCTTCTTTTTAAGGCCTCCTGATAATTTAACCTTTCTGCAAGCTCTTTAACTGATACCGACAATTCATTCAATTCTAATGTGTTAGTTTCTACTTCTTTTAAATTTTTATATTTTCCTTGTTCTATTAGTTTTGCATTTTCTTTAATAACATATATAGGATTTAGAAATTTCCTTGATATATTATTGCTTGAACGAAAGGCTATAATCAATGTCAATATTGACGCAATACCAAAAATACTGTTAATTATGATTAAAAACTTTTCATCCTCAATATTAGATATTATGCTTTTAGGTCTTCCGACATCAACAGTCCCAACCTGTACTCCACTAATCATTAAAGGATAACTTCTAAACGAAAAATCACCTTCATCATTGCTGTATTCATCAATCATTCCATATATTATTCCAAATGTACTGCTGTTCCAGCTTACATTATTATTCTTATCCCTTATTTGTATTACAACATCTTCGCTGAAGGCATAATGCATTATATTCATTAAAGAATGTGAATTTAACTCTTCATAATCGCTGTATACACGTTCCACGTACTGAACTACTTTTAAATCATCTCTGCTTCTTGAATCCCTGATATAATCCGAGAAAAAATAATTTATACTTATATTTGAAGTAATTGTAATAAATGCGATTGATAATATTGAAATCGTAACAAAATACTTTCGTAACTGCTCACTTATTTTTATCATTTTATTCACCTTCAAACTTATATCCGACACCATAAACAGTTACAATATATTTAGGTTCTTTTACATTATCCTCAATTTTTTGTCTCAAATTTTTAATATGAGTGTCAACAGTGCGATCAAATCCTTCAAAATCATAACCAAAAGCCAAACTCACCAAATGACTTCTGGAGAAAACCTTATGGGAATTTTGTGCTAATGTTAATAATACCTTAAATTCATTTGGTGTTAAACTTACTTCTTGCCCTGCCTTCTTAACTATATGTTTAGGAATATCAATGAACAAATCTTTATCATTAAATTCTAAAGCATCTGTCAATTCAGAATTGCCTTTTGTTCTCCTGAGAATTGCTCTTACTCTTCCAACTAACTCTCTTGGACTGAAAGGCTTTGTCAAATAATCATCTGCCCCAATATATAAACCTGTAACCTTATCATCTTCACTACTTTTTGCTGTTAGCATTAAAATAGGCACATCAGATTCCTTTCTGATTATTCTGCATATTTCCTCTCCAGAAATATCCGGAAGCATTAAATCAAGAATAATAAAATCCGGTTCTATATCATGAAATAATTCAATAGCTTTATTTCCTTGTTTTGCAGTAAAAACTTCGTAGGATTCTCGTAAAAGATAATCTTTAATAACATTTAAAAGATTAATCTCATCATCAACAACTAATATTTTCTCATTCATTTTTTTCACCTTATTTAATTTTCTTTTTACTCTAATGTTTCTTACTAACAGAATTATATACACATCTATATAACATTATATCATATAGTTATTATAAAGAAAAATTATATGTAAAGACCTGAGGATCTTAATTATAAATTATAATTGTGAAGATTTTATATGGATAGAGCTTATTTTAATAAACGGCTTCAATAGTTATCTATCAGAATCCCCTCCATTCTAGCTTTGTTTCGTATAAAAATACTGAGGCAGAGCTATTTTTTTGCTTAATTTTAACATTAGGTAGAATGATTATGAATATTAAATGTTAATAAAATGGAGCAGCAACTAAATAATCTAATAATAATCAAACAAGCAATCACTATTACATTAGTAGTGATTGCTTGTTTGATTATTAGAAACTTTTAAGCAAAATATTAAAATGTATTTTAGATATTTATAAAAATTGACCTTGGTAAAGGCGGGGTTGGTAACACTATGTAATATTATTTTAAATCTCCTTAATTTCTCCACAATCATAAGATACAATTTAATTATGATATTAATCTGCTATGATTTATTGCAATTAGTATCCCCCCGCAAAAAAGTAAGACCGCTAAGGTCTTATTTTTTTGCTAAATATGCTACCCCAGCAAATATTGCTGCCCACATTCCTTATTTATCTTCTTCATAAAACCTTCACAATTATATGTTACATTCATCCTATTGATAATGATTATCAAAATCAACCACAAGCATTTGGAGGAAAAAATGAAAAAAAGCTTATTAGTCATATTAATATTAGGAATAATTTCTCTTATAGGGTGCAGTACTAAGACTGAAGAGAATCAAGTTCAGACAAATGAACAAAATCAAGAAAGTTTTGTTAATGTTTATTCAGCTCGTAATTATGATGTCGATAAAGACATATTTTTAAGATTTGAAGAAGAAACCGGAATAAAGGTTAATTTAATTGAAGGCAAAGGTGATGAACTTTTAGAGCGTATGAGTAGAGAGAAAAACAATCCTCAAGCAGATATCTTCTTAACTGTTGGAGCAGAAACTCTTTTCTATTCGAAGGAACAGGATTTACTGCAAAATCATGAAGTTGAAAATTTAAATGAAATCTTAGAAGATGGTTTTTATGGTGACGATTGGACAGCCCTTACAAAAAGAGCACGTGTTATGGCATTTGATAAAAGCAAAAATCCTGATTATGAAATTAAATCTTACTTAGATTTATCAAAAGATGAATATAATGATAAATTGCTGGTTCGTTCAGGAACTTCATCTTATAATATTGCTTTAACTGCAAATATTATTCAAAATTACGGTTCGGAAAAAGCACGTGAATTTGTGGGCGGAGTTGTAAGCAGTCTTGCTCGTGAGCCACAAGGAAATGACCGTGATCAAGCAAAAGGCGTAGTTGCCGGTGATGGTGAATATGCGATTATGAATACTTATTATGTTATAAAAATGCTTACTTCAGCAGATCCTGTAGAAGTTGAAACAGCTAAACAAATTAGTTTAGCATTTCCTGAAGAAACACATGTTAATATTAGTTGGGGTGGAATTGTAAAAGATTCTAAAAATAAGGAAAATGCTAAAAAACTATTGGAATACTTAGTACAAGCTGAACAACAGGAAACTTATATGAATGAAAACGGTGAATATCCAGTTAATATTAATGTTGAATTAAGTGAAACATTAAATGGTTTTGGAGATTTTAAGCAAATGGCTGTTGATTATGAAAAGCTTGGAAATTATACAACAGAAGCAATTATGATAATGGATGAATTAGGGTGGAAATAACAATGAAAAACAAGGTAAATGCCATAAGAATAATTAGTACAATTATTATACTATTAATTATTAGTATACTAAGCAAATCTGTACTGGCTATATTTGAACCATCAAAGGCTGTTTGGAATCATATAATAGAAAATTTATTAATTGAGTATATCGTGAATACTGTATTGCTCGTTTCTTTCAGCATGATTTTTAGCGGTGTTATTGGAACTGTTATGGCATACTTGGTTACCTGTTTTGAATTCTTTGGCAGGAAAGTATTGAGCATTATGCTCTACTTTCCTCTTGCAATACCTCCTTACATAGGTGGTTATGTATATATGAACATGATTCAACCAAATGGTATAATTGCTAATATTGTAGGTAGATCTATCCCCATAAATTCTTTATATATGTCTGTATTAGTATTTACTCTTTTTTTATTTCCTTATGTATATATAGGAGTTAAAGGATATTTAAGTTATAATATGGGTGGTTATATAGAAAATGCAAGATTACTTGGAAAAGGGGAACTGGAAATCTTCACAACAGTAATAATACCTATTTCAAAATCAGCTATTTTTAGTGGCATGATTTTAGTTGGTCTGGAAGTATTGGGAGATTTTGGTGTTGTCCAATATTTTGGATTACCCACTTTTGCTACTGCAATTTTTAAAAGTTGGATCAGTTTCAAAGATTTTGACAGTGCCATACGCCTTAGCGGTATGTTGGTTATAGTTGTTTTCATTTTATTAGTATTTAAAAATATTTTACTTAATAAAAAGTATCTTTCAGCTACTACTACAAAATCAAGACCTTTTCAAAGGAATAAATTGTCTGTTAAGGCTCAAATAGGTATGCTAATAATGAGTTTTACTGTTATTTTGTTTACATTTGGACTTCCAATTTATCAGCTTCTCAAATGGACTTTCATTTCAATAAATAAAGTTCGATATGTAGAAATATTTAATATGCTTAAAAATACAATTTCAATAGCTATTTTAGTATCTTTTTTAATTTTAATATTATCAATGACTCTTGCATCTTATACAAGAATTAGTCTAAAAAGTATAAAAACTCTGTATGGAAAAGTTGCATTGCTTTCTTATGCTATTCCTGGTTCTGTAATTGCTATGATGATTATATTGTTTTTTATGAGCTTGGATAATTCATTTAATCTTTCGCTTTCAACAACCATATTTATGCTCATAACTGCATATGTTCTTAGGTATATGGGAGTTGCATATGAAAATGTAGAAAATGGATATCAAAAAATAGGCATTAAGTTTCACGAAGCTTCAAGGTTATTAGGCAACAGCTATTATTCTACTCTTATAAAAGTTGATATACCAATTTTAAAACCGTTTATAATCAGCGCATTTTCCATGGTTTTTATGGATTTAGTAAAGGAACTGCCTTTGACTTTAATTTTGAGACCTTTTAACTTTCATACAATAGCTACTCAGGTTTATCAATATGCCAGTGATGAAATGTTACCAGAATCAGCAGTTCCAAGTTTAATAATCATAAGCATTTGCATGATTTTTGTTGTGCAACTTACAAAAAAAGAAAGGAAGATATAAATGTCATATTTTGAATTAAAAAATTTAAGCTTTAAATATCCAAATCAAAAAGAAGAAGTAATAAAAAACTTTTCTATGAAATTAGATAAAGGAGAAATAGTTGCATTACTTGGTAGCAGCGGAAGCGGAAAAAGTACAATACTTCGACTAATTGCAGGATTGGAAATGCCAAACTCTGGAACATTGAATATAAATCAGAAAAAAATGTTTAATGGAAAACAAAATTTATCTCCACAGGAAAGAGGAGTTGGAATGATATTTCAAGATTATAGTTTGTTTCCTCATTTGACTGTGTTACAAAATGTTACCTTTGGTATTAAGGGAAAAAGAAAAAGTGAAAAAGAAAAAATCGCTTTAAATTATCTTAAGATGGTACAACTTGACGATCATTCAGAAAAATACCCAAGTGAATGTTCCGGCGGTCAACAGCAAAGAATTGCTATCGCTAGAGCTCTTGCAGCAGAGCCAAGTATATTATTGCTGGACGAACCATTTTCTAATTTAGATGAAGATTTAAAAATATCTGTTAGAAAAGAAATTAAATATTTACTAAAGAAATGCAATATGAGTGCAATTTTAGTTACTCACGACCATAATGATGTTGAGGCAGTAGCCGACAGAGTTATTAGAATTGAGTAATACCAACCTGATATTAAAATATACATATCAGGTTAGTACATCCGTTTGAATTAACTATTCTACGGAATTTTATTTATTTATCCTTCAATTTTTATTTTGTTATTATAAACATCAGTATTTAATTCACCCATCAGCTTGCTTGAAACTATTCCGGCAATCATAGAATCACTAACGTTAACCAGTGTTCTTGCCATATCAATTAATGGTTCTATTGCTATTAATAATCCTGCTAATCCTACTGGTAAACCCATAGCGGGTAAGACAACTAGAGAAGCGAACGTTGCTCCTCCTCCTACTCCAGCTATACCAAAGGAGGATAAAGTGGTTACTATTATTAATTTTATTAAAAAGGCTGGAGCTAATGGATTAATACCTACAGCAGGCGCTATCATTACGGCCAACATTGCAGGATAAACTCCCGCACATCCATTTTGCCCAATACTTGTGCCTAACGAAGCAGACAAATTGGCATGTCCTTGAGGTACTCCAAGTTTTTCTACTTGAGTTTCTACATTAATCGGTAAAGTTCCGGCAGATGATCTTGAACTAAATGCAAACATCAGTGGTGTTGCAGCTTTTTTAATATAAGTTATTGGGTTTAGCTTAAACATTGCTAAAATTAACAAATGAATAATAAAGACAATAATCAAAGCTGCATATGAAGCAATTACAAAATTAATAAGTCTTAATATTTCACTAAAGTTATTAGTTGATACTAACTTTGTCATAAGAGCCAATACACCATATGGTGTCAATCTTAATATCATTGTAACCATTCTCATCACTATGTCATGAGACACTTTTATAAACTTGACAAAACTTTCAGCAGATTCTTTATAAGATTTTCTAATACCTATTGCTGCTAAGCCAACAAAAGTCGCAAACACAACTACAGATAATGTCGAAGCACTTCCTTGACCTGTCATAGCATAAAATGGATTAGTTGGTATTATCTCAATTATCTGTTGCTGTATTGGTTTTTCTTTGAAGCCATCTAATCTAGTTTCCATTTTTTCAGCTGCTTTTTGTTCATTTTCACCTATTTGAAATCCTTCAGCTGAAAGTTTAAAAATATTAGCTGTGCTTGCGCCTATAAAGGCTGCTATTGCAGTTGTTATAAGTAATATAGCAATGATCAGTGCTGCCATTTTACCTAATTTTTTAGAGTCCTGGTTTATTATAGCAGATGTAATCGAAACAAAAATCAATGGAATTACAATCATACTTAAAAGTCTTACATAACCGGTGCCTATAATTGAAAACCATGAATTAGACTGATTTACTACATCAGATGAAGTTCCATATTTCAATTGAAGTATTGCTCCAAAAATAATCCCTATTGCCAATGCTAAAATAACCCTGATTGTAAAAGATACTCTTTTTTTCTTTAATAATGATAATCCATATACAATTGCTAACATAACTACAATATTAATTACTACTAAAATATTTGTATTCATATAATTCTCCTTTTCATTTTTATATTATTGATTAGAACTAAATTAAATTTATTATTGCAAAACTAATTTTAACTTTAACCCTCCTTTTTTACTGTAGAAAACAAAAAACCTCTGCCCCTGATAATTAATCAGAGGCAGAGGTTTAACTCCGCGATCCCACTCTGTTCAGACAATATAAGCTTACTATAATGTCTATCTCATTTCCAACACCATCATGTTGTATCTCAGTAACGGGAGTCCCGTAGCAGCCTACTGTTATTCGGCCTAACATTCATAGGGGCACTTCAATTAAGTTTTTGCATAGAGCTTTCTCAGCATTTGAGCCCCTCTCTGTATGATCCACAAAATTTACTTTCCCTAATCACTATGTTTAATCTTATTAAGTTTATATGTTTAGTATATTTACATGTATAACATAAAATTATGAAGAAATTATGAAGAAGATTGTAATTATTTATTGCTACAAAAAAAATTTATGTAAAACATTTTAAAATCTTTTTCTCCATAGCCCACCTCAAAATTTTATCTAGAATTATTATATTTAGAACATAAAATTCATTATAATTTAATTTTTTAATATGCCTATTTTGCATTTACTGTAACATTAATAAACTTCTGCCATAAAATATTGTACAAGTAAAGTAGAGGTGAATTATATGAATAGGGAATTACACTCCCATATCTTTGAAGGTGCAACAACAGTAAATGATATGCACCGTCATTATTATAGAGGTACAACTTCAGCAAATCCTGATGTCCCAAATCATGTGCATTATATGTCAGGCACTACAACATTTGATGATGGACACAGGCATAGATTTTCTGTAACAACTGGTCCTGAAATGGAAGTAAGAGGAGGGCATACACATTACTACAACGGAATGACCAGCATGGAAGATGGCCACATACATTATTTTAGTGGTTATACTTCAATTTATTGATAATTTAAAAAGCAACGCCTTGAAATTATGAAGGTGTTGCTTTATTAATTCATCTTATTCCATCTTCATTTTAAAAAAACTACTATAAATACTTTATTACAAAAAATTAACAAAATAATTTAAGTGATTTTCATTTTTCATGCTATATAGTAATATATAAAAATATTTTCAATTTAAGCTTTACAAAATAAGTATGATGATGTATAAATATAAATTTTATCCAAAACTAAAAATGATGAAAATACGTTAAATCATGACGAAATGCAAATTTAACAGAATTTTACTGCAAAAAATCGATATACATATTGTAATTTAAACAATGCTTAGCACAACAAAAATCTACGATTATTTAATCATTTAACTGCATACTTATAAACATAGAATAAAGACTGGGTTATTTCTGGCTGAGCCGATGGTCATGATTTTTATTTTATAGCTTTTATATATGCACCAGCAAATGCTCCGTCAACCATATCCAAATCTATGTTTTGAATAAAATCGCCCATATTTTTGTCATTTAAGAAATTTTCTTCAATAACAGATTTTGTATAAATGTGTTCAGGTACAACTTCAATATCTTTAAATCCTACTTTATCAAGGATATCCTTATATTCTTCACCCCTTAAAGTACCTCCTAAGCATCCTACCCATGTAGAAATCTGTTGCTTAACTTCAGGATTAATATCCTTTATGGTAATAATATCAGCGATAGCAAGTCTTCCCCCTGGCTTTAATACTCTATAAGCTTCAGCTAAAGCTTTTTCCTTATCATCTGATAAATTAATTACACAATTTGACATAATGACATCCACTAAATTATCTTTCAGTGGTATATCCTCTATGTAACCTTTTAAAAACTCTACATTTGATACACCCATTTTTTCTTTATTTTTATTAGCTAAATCCAGCATTTCGTCTGTCATATCAAGTCCGTATACCTTGCCAGATGAACCAATGTACTTTGAAGCCATTAGAACGTTAATTCCACCACCACTACCTAAATCTAGAACAATTTCCCCTTCCTTTAGGTTTGCAAAAACTACAGGATTAGCACATCCTAATGAAGCTTCTAAAGCATCCTTTGGAATATCGGCTAAATTTTGTCCTTTATAAATAATTGAAGAACTGCTTATATCCCCACAACAGGAGGAATTTGAACAGCAACCTTTTTTACTGCCACTATTAACACTTTTTGCAATCCCTCCATAAAACTTCTTTACCTCTTTTTTCACATCAAAACTCATATTGCTCCTCCTTTTTATTTGCAACATTCATTTACATCTATAACACTTAAAAGCATTTCCAAGCTTTCTAAAACCTGTGTACGTTTATTTTCAGGAATGTCTTGATATACTTTTTCAAAATATTTACTGATATTGTCCTCTATTATTTTATAAAGCTTATATCCTTTTTCAGTTAGTGATATTGATATATATCTACGATCTGAAGAATCAATTTCCCTTTTTACTAATTCATTATTTACTAAATTATTAACTGTCCTGCTCATAGTGCTGTTTTCCAGATTTAATGACTTAGAAAGATCATTTAAAGAAACACTTACATTTCTCCCTATTTCTAATAAAGCATTACTTTGTGCAATGGTTATGTTGCAACATGAATATGCAACCTCTTCCATCATTTCTATTTTTCTTTCAAATATTCTTACTAATTCTAATAATTGTTTTGAATCATCTTGTTTTGTCATAATTATTTACCTCTCAATATCATTGTAACATACAATAGTTGTATTATACAAGTATTAATTATTTATTTTTTAAATAAATATAATAAAACTAATCAAATATAGCAAAAGCGGTAATAAGAGTGAAATATAAATAATATAATGATTGTCACCCAAAAACATGGTAATTAATTGGTAAATAAATTTTATTGAACCTTGAAAAGCATAGGCGTAATGATTAAAATAAAGCTGAAATAAATGATGTAAATTTAGTAATTTATCTTGAAAT
>JBFXKO010000047.1:0-19513 GCA_050173715.1 Sedimentibacter sp. | reverse complement strand
CACTCAGTGAAAGGTAAATCTCGTTCGACTTGCATGTGTTAGGCACGCCGCCAGCGTTCGTCCTGAGCCAGGATCAAACTCTCGTTTAATATTCTTGCTCAAGATAACGCTTAGCATTATCTTTATCTTTTTTTACTTTTGTTTTGTTCTTTATTTAGAACTCTCAAAGGTTTCTTATGCTGTTTTATTGTCTAGGTTCTTTGCTGTCTCTCGGACAGCTTTGCTAGTTTATCACATCTTG
The DNA here is from genome assembly GCA_050173715.1 of Sedimentibacter sp. GTDB lineage: Bacteria > Bacillota > Clostridia > Tissierellales > Sedimentibacteraceae > Sedimentibacter. The sequence continues at coordinate 19,272 of JBFXKO010000047.1, read as the reverse complement.
CCGATGTTGTCAACTGCCAATATTTTCTTTTCTCTCTACCCTTTGGGATAGAAATAAAGATTATCATACTTGAATTTCTATGTCAAGAGCTTTCATAATTCCTTTTTTCTTGACCGCTTCGTTGAGACAGCTTTAATAGTTTATCAGTTCATGTTATTTTTGTCAAGAACTTTCTTGCTAATTTCAAGTATTTTTTCTGTCTGCTGTTTTCTTTAAGATTCGACAGCTTTATTAGTTTATCATAGTTATTTTTAATTGTCAATTAATAATTTACTTGTTTTTCAACTGTTTTTTACATTCCACACTTCTTACAAAGTGCTTTTATATTGTAGCTCAACTAATATTCTTTGTCAATCCCCTAATTTTCATTTACATTAACTTTTTTAGCTTCTGATTTTTATATTAATAAAGGGACGCATTTTGCGTTCCTTCAATTTATATGATAACCATTATTGTTTATCTAATTCAGCTTTTATGCTCAATGCAACCGGATCATTAGGATTTATTTTTAATGCTGTTTGTATATCTTCTTTTGCTCGTTCTATCTGGTCGTTATACATATATGAAACTGCACGGTTGCAGAACACTTCGCAGTTACCAGGCTCTATGTTTAATATGTCTGTAAACAATTCTGCAGCCTCCACATATTTGCCCCTGCAGAGCTTGCATAGACCAAGCTCATTCAATGCATCCTTTTGTTCATGTTCTAGCTTTAAAACATTCTCAAAGTATGTTTCGGCAATATCATATTGTCCAAGCATTCTATATGCAAGTCCAATGAAGAATAATAGATTCCACCAGCTGCTAAATTTCTTCACCAATGGCAATAAGAGATCCAGTCCTTCCTCCGGTTTATCTTTTAAAACAAGATTATATCCGTTTTCAAAATCAACATATGGTTTAAGTTGAATCAGTTCATTTCTTATTTCATCTATTCTTAATACATCATCATCAATTACCTGATGCTTGTTCCATATGAGCTCAGCCTTAACATACTGCTGGCTGCGCTTATAATAATATCCCAGCTTGTAATACGCCAAAGCAAACTTGTCATCGTAATCTAAGCTTTTTTCATAATACTTGTTTGCTTCTTCAAGGAAATATTGGCTGTGTTTCAATCCCATTTTTTCCAAAGCAGATGCATATACAAAGCAGCTTTTTTCATCTTCTTCTATATTTAATAATGCCTTTCCGTATACAACTGAATCTTCTGTTTCATTTTCTTCGAATTTATTAATGCAATATATGATATAAGGCTTAATATCAAATTCAAGCTTCTGAAGCAGGATTTCATATTCTTTGTTATATTCAAAATTTATATCTGTTCCTATTATATATATTATTCCGTCTATTATGTTATTTAAGGTTATGCCGTCTCTTTCATCCTGCTTTTTAATGTCTTCCAAAAGCTTTTGCACTCTTACAGGAACGGGAAGCTCTGTAACTGTTTTGTATGTTTTGTCCTTAAAACTTATGGATGCTCCCTCCTTTAAGGAAATAAATGATATGTCGTCTCTTTTCTTTTCATAAAACTCCATGAAATATTTATCCTTTTTGTTCATTTTCAATCTCCTTCAAAAAATCATTTATTTTTTGTGTTTTGCATCGGTTAAAAATATTGTCTTTTTCCTTATATATAAACAATACTGCTTCATCGCCTATATCTACTATTCTGAATTCATTGACAATTTTAATATTGCCGGATTCATTGAAATACTTTTCTTTAAATTTCTCCTCATTAGATAAAAATCTTTTTATATATTTATACTTATCTTCTGCTTGCTTATTTAAGTAGTCAGGCAATTCTTCAAATTGATTGTTATAAACATAGTCATATCTCAAGTAACATATAAACTCATCGGTCATTTTATTATTGTATTTTATATAATCAAACAATATTTTGTAAAGCCTTTTTCTGCTGTGGGACATTTTGTACAAATCATTTTGCTGCCAATAAAGACTAAAGTGCTCATAAAATTCAAATGCTGATTCCGCGAAAATGTTACTCAATATATAATGAAGAGATTTTTCAAAGTATTTTTCATTGTAATATTTGTCTACTAATTCTTCAATATTCTTTAGTAGCAATATTTCATCAACAGTAATGTGCTTTGTACATATTACTTCATAGGGAGATGTGTTTCTATACTTGATTTCATGCTTCATTTTATCTTCATAAATTTTAGTCCCCTTTAATACCTTTAAAAATCCAAGTTGTATTTTTTCTGCATGTAGCTTATGAACTCCGTCAAAGGATTTTTTAAATGTATCATAATCTTCATATGGAAGCCCTGCTATTAAATCAAGATGAATATGTACATTATTGCTGCTTACTATTCCTCCAATTACCTTGTTGAGCTTTTCTATATTCATATGTCTGTTAATTTCAGCAAGAGTTTTTTCATTTAAGGATTGAACTCCTATTTCAAACTGAAACATATTGACAGGCAGCTTGTTTATATACTCTAAGAATTCTTCATTAATTATATCAGCTGTTATTTCAAAATGTATTTTCATGTTGCTTTTATTGTTTTCAATAATAAAATCCATAATTTCCATGGATCTTTTATAATCTGCATTGAAGGTTCTGTCCACAAACTTAATTTGTCTTGCCCTTGTATTCAACAAAAGCTTTAAATCCTTTTTAACTCTGTCCATGGAAAATGTCCGCATTTTTTTGTCAATAGAGGACATACAAAAGCTACAGCAAAAGGGGCATCCTCTGGATGATTCATAATATATTATTTTATCCTCAAAATTATCATTTTCTTCATATGGATAATTAATTGAATCTAAATTAATGATTGGTTCTCTTGATTGATTTATTGTTATTTTATTATTATCTCTGTATGCTAGTCCTTTGATAGCTTTAAAATCAGCATGACTTTTTTTAAATTCTAAGAGGAACTCCTTGAATGTCAATTCTCCCTCACCAAAGATAATAAAATCAAAATAAGGCTCACTTTTCATGAATCTTTCAATTTCAAAGGAAGTCTCTGGCCCACCGCATAAGATTTTAATCTTATTTTTAGCTTCTTTTATAATATAAGCAATTTCTTTTATGTATTCTATGTTCCACACATAACAAGAAAAGCATATTAAATCTGCATTGGCATAAAATATCTCACCTAGTATGTATTCCTGTTTTTGATTGATGGTAAACTCTTTTATTTCAATATTTAGTTCATCACATTCAATATCCTTGCAGAATTTTTTTAAATATCTCACTGCAAGATTAGCATGAATGAATTTTGAATCAAGAGTTACTAATAAAATTTTCATATGTTCACCTTTATAAGACCTGATTTATTCTTAAGTATAACTTCCTTTTCTCCTCTTTTTATTACCTTGCATCTGCCAAGAAGAGGATGGCTGAATGTTGTATATTTCAAGAATTCTTTGATTTCGGGTACATTGTCTGTTGATATCTTAAGCTTTTCAGGATTTATTATACCCTTTCGAAGCTTAAACAAATATGAAGAAAAGCTACAAAGCACTGTTTCATTTGTTGCTTCCATGTTTTCATTTTTTATTTCATTATATACGTAATGAAGAGACTTAAACTCACTTATCAATTCATCATTAATCAATTTTGATTGGGTAAGCAATTTTATTCTTTCTTTTTCAAATTCAATTAAGCTATTTTTGTTCATAATTATATTGTTGCTTTTCAAAAAATCCTTCAAGGAAAAATTAATAAGCCTTTCTTTTGTAATTTCATTAATATTTTCTAAATTAGCATTTAGGTATCCATTTATTGCTGATGATATTAATATTGTATTTAAAATTGTATTTTTGTTTAGTGAATAAAACATGGAAGTTCTTAAAGCTTCATTTAATAAAATATCCCACTGTGTATTTGCTGTTATTATGGGAATTATTTTATACTCTAACAAATTATCATACTTTTCTGATGGCTTTTTATTTTCAATATAATATTCTAAAGTTTCATCAAGTCCATTTTTATAGCATTTAAACAATTCAATTTCTTTTTTATATCTTTCAACATCAAAATAACACCCTACTTCATTTTCGCTGGGCATAAGGCATTTTACTGCAATTAAAAACAATTGCAGCTCAATGTCCGGCAATTTGTCCCCTGAATTGTCCTTGTAGCAATAATTCAGCAGACCATATATTCTTGACAGCATATTTGCTCCTTTATCTCAGTCTCATCCGTTCACCAAAGTATTTGCTCCTTATGGTGGCATACTTTGGGAACTCGATTGTGTCTTACCTACCGCCATTTTTCAGAAAAAAATAGAATCAGTTAAACCGTGATTCTATTATACAATCAATTTTATAAATTTAAAAGCTCATTATTTTATTTAAGAATTAACATTTGTGCTTTTCCAAAAATTATTCTTATATTCCTGGGCAAATTGGAGAACCTTCTCTGAATATTCGCTAACAGCAGAATTCTTGTTTTCACTGCTTTCCATGTATTCAGTCAATCCCTGCTGACCTCTGTTGTAAGCAGTAAGTGCCTTATGTATATCTTTATCATATAAATCATACAGGTAAGCAATTTGTGTGATGGTTAATTTTAAGTTGTACCTTGCGTCATATAGTTTGTCAGGGTCATACACATAGCCTAAATTTTCAGCAACAGGTCTTGCGGTATTTTCCATAAGCTGCCCCAATCCGCGCTCTCCGGCTGCGCCTTGTGCCTTAGGATCAAAATTGCTTTCTCTTTTAATAACCCCCAGGACAATAAACAAATCTAAATTTTTATCGTTACATTCGTTGACAATGAATTCACTGTCATCATACTCAAAACCAGTCAAGCTTTGTGTATACTCAATTAATTCTTTTTTTTCTAAAAATAAGTTTCTCAAATCATATATTAAAGCATCTCTTTTAATTACATCTTTAGCTTGATAATTTGATAAATCTTCAGCCACCGCAGTCATGCTCAAGTTTACCATCATAAAATATGACAGCATGCACATTACAAGAAGTATCGTCATGTACTTTTCACGTTTCATTTTATCACCCCTTATGTTTGTTAATTAATTATATTTTTCCTTTATTTTCAGGTCAATGAAGAAAGGTGACATGTATTGTTGAAAAATGAAATGTATTGGCGACTAAAGTCTATTTCATCGGAAATATTAAAAATATTTTCATAAATTAGACAGTAATAAGGAACACATCTTGAAATGTGTTCCTGCAATTGTTCAACTATTATTCACTGATAGTTCAATATATATTACATTCTTTCAGGTGTTTCCATTCCTAAAAGCTCCATTCCTTTTTTAAGCACGGTGTTAACTGTCTTTGTTAAAAGAAGTCTTGATTTCTTAACTTCTATATCGTCAACAACAATCGGACATTCATGGTAAAATCGGTTGAATTCCTGAGCAAGACCTACAATGTACCTTGTAATGAAGAAAGGTTCATATTTGTCATGAGCACCAAGAACTGCTGCTTTAAAGCCCTCAACTTTCTTGATTACATTGAATGCTTCCTTGTCAGTTAATATTGAATAATCAACATTGTCATCGACCTCAATATCTCCTCTGCGAAGAAGACTGCATGTTCTTGCATAGGTGTATTGAACGTATGGTCCTGTTTCGCCCTCAAAACTTAATGTTTTTTCCCATGAGAATGTGTAATCCTTGATTCTGTTGTTGAATAACTCCTGGAATATTACTGCTCCTATACCTACCTGCTTAGCAACTAGTTCCTTGTTTTCAAGACCTGTATTTCTTTCATTTATTATTTCCATTGTTTTTTCTATTGCCTTATTTAATACATCCTCCAGAAATACAACTCTTCCCTGACGTGTTGAAAGCACACCGTCTTCAAGACTTACTGTTCCAAACATAACATGAACACAGTCCTCAGCCCATTCATATCCCATGAGTTCAATTATTTTTTTCCACTGCTCAAAGTGTAGCTTTTGAGGAGCTCCCACAACATAAATATTTTTATAGAAATCATATGTTTTCTTTCTGTACATAGCAGCTGCAATGTCTCTGGTTACATACAATGTCGAGCCGTCACTCTTTTGAACAACTGCATCTGTTAAGCCATATTGCTGTAGTTCAACAATTTTAGCGCCTTCTGAATCTTGAAGAAGACATTTGTCCTCCAGTTCATTCATAACATCAGGCATTTTGTCTGAATAAAAGCTTTCCCCTGCATAAGAATCAAACTTAATGTTAAGCATGTCATAAACTCTGTTAAATTCCTTTAAGCTTACTTCTCTGAACCAAGTCCAAAGCTTATGAGCCTCTTCATTTCCGGTTTCTAATTCCTTGAACCAGTATCTTGCTTCATTCTGATATTCCGGATGTATTTCAATTTCCTTGTTGTATCTTACATACAGCTTCAATAATTCCTGAATAGGATTTTTTTCAATTGCTTCAACAACCTCAGGTGTGCCCCACTTTTTGTACGCTGATATCAACATACCAAACTGAGTGCCGTAGTCTCCTAAATGATTTATTGTTGTTGTGTTATATCCTAAATATTCATATATTTTATAAATTGAATTTCCTATAATTGTTGTTCTGATGTGTCCAATGTGGAAAGGTTTTGCGATATTTGGGGATGAGAATTCCACTATTACATTTTTACCCTGCCCCACGTTGGTGCTGCCGTAATTTTCTTGCTGCTTAAATGCTTCCTTTAATACTTTTTCCACAAAATGCTTTTTGTCAACGAAAAAGTTTACGTATGGTCCGGCACTTTCAATTTTTTCAAATTCTTCTATGTTTCCTAATTTACCTGCTATTTCTTGAGCTATTACAGCAGGAGATTTTCTATATTTTTTTGCAAATTTGAAACATGGCACGGCATAGTCGCCCATATCTTGACTGGGTGGTATCTCTATTAACGCAAGAGCCTCATCCAGAGACAATTCATCTTCTATTGATGTAAAAAGTTCAGCAACCTTTACTTTAAAATCCATCTCAATCCTCCATAGGTATTCCCTGTTATGTAAATTATTAGTTATATTTTAGTAATGATATCACAGCAATATTTCAATGTCAATAAAACGAACTATAAATCAAGCTCAGTTTCTCCGTCTCCTTGTGTTATATGCCACTTGTTATGGCCGGTAATTTCCTCTAATGTAACATTGTCAGAAAGTATGTTAGCAATCATCATATTGTTTTTTGGTGGTTTTCTTGTAATCATGAAGCCATTGTTTAAAAGTACCTTTTTATAATCTCCATAAAGACCCGTTCCTACAACAACATATTCTAAACCGTTATCATAGCAGTATTTTGAAACTCCATTTGCCAATGCTTTTATAAATCTTTCGTTTGTTGGGTCAGTGAAAAATTCAACAGCAGAAGTCATTTTTGAGCCATTTGCTACGGAATTATGCAAAATGGCAAAGCCAATTATTTCATTGTTTAATTTAGCAAGTATTGTAACATAGTTAACATCCGGTCTTTCATTGTATCTGTAATTGCAATATTTGTAATCTCTAACCAACATCACATTGTATTTTGATTTGAATTTATCCCAACACTTTTGAATACTCTGTGGAACCTTATCAAGTATCTCAAATTTTATTTCCTTATCCATTTGGGATTTTAATTTGCTTTTCATATATGTAGAGTATACCGAATTGCCCAAAGAAGCCAAAGGTCCAACTTTTATTCTTCTTTTTAATATGTTCGTTATTAATATAGGTTTAACGTATACTTCTTTTTCAAATAATGTAGGCCAGTTAAATCTTTGGTATGCCGGATAGCTTTGATCGTTTGCAAGACCGATTACAACATCCACCCCGTCTTGAAGCCCACGCTCACAGGAATTCATAGTCATTTGTCTAAAAATTCCCTGTTTTTTATAATCTGGGTGGGTCATTGATTTTACTGAATGAGCAGTCAATAATACCTTTCCGTTAACATAGAGTTCATTTGGCAATAGTCCATCACATCCTATTACCTTTTCACCTTCCTTTAATAAATACATCATGTTTCCTGATTTATTGTAAGGGTTTTTATCAAAAAGCCATTCATACATTTCTTTTTTGCTGTTTGTATTTTCTCCAAAGGATATTACGGACAATTCCTCAAATGCTTCGAAATCTCTATCCATATCTAATCTGACTATTTCTCTTTCCATTTTACCTCCGACTACTCTAGTTTTTTCTATTTTATGTAATTTATTTTTTATTATAATATTTACAGTATTAAAATGCAATATTTTATCATTATTAATAACACTAATTCTTGTTTGACATACTCATGACAGCACAGCATTATATAATAATAACAAACAAGAGAGGTAAGTCTTTACCAAAGTGCACATATTTATATATGGGATGAACCATTGAACTTTATTGACGTTTATTCTAGAATTCATTTTGAAGAGCTCATTAAAGCCTTTGAACCAACAATGATTTTTGTTGAGCATGATCTTATGTTTAATGAAAATATTGCTACAAAAGTAGTTGAATTGTAAATATGCAAAATGAGAGCCTTCTGGCTCTCACATTAATATATGAATTATGCGTAATTAATTAGCTAATAATTGGATTTAGTCATTATATATCTAATTGCATAAATACTGCTGTAGGTGCTGGATTGTCATTATATCTTTCAATTTTGTAAAAACCATAATTCTTATACATTTTAATAGCGTTATTCATAAAAGGAAACGTATCAAGTCTTATATGTTTGTAGCCAATTTCTTTCGAATCAGAAACAATCTTTTCCATAAGTTTCTTTCCTATATGTTTTCCTCGATTACCTGGTCTGACATATAGGCGTTTCATTTCACAGTACTCTTCGTCAATTTTTCTTAATGCAACACACCCTACAGAATTATTGTCAATACTTGCAATATATAATCTTCCTTCCGGCAAACCGTACTTTTCTTCAATCCCATTTATTTCATCACCATAATGCTGCGATTTCAAACATGCAGCAACTTCTTCACCTTCTGCTAAAATACTGTCCGTATATTCATTAAATAATTGGATTATTTCTTCTTTTTCCTTATATGCCAATCTAATTGTTACATCCATATTAAGTACCTCACTATACATCATTGTCTTTAGCTAATATTCTGTTTTATATTCGTATTCCATTATACCTTAAATCAGATAAAAGAAAAATCTAAATTTGAAAGATGCACAAATTTATTTCTATAATTCGTCCATCAATGCTTTTTGTAGTACCGATGCTTAATATATGAAATAAATTTATTTATGATAAAACAACCTGTTTTGATTAATGCTTACAAATCTTATATTTGCATTTGTTTTGAAAATTTGTAGTCCTACCTTGTCAAAAACTATTAATTTGTAAGGAGCTTTGTCTTCAAATATGCAGTAAACATAGCCTCCAGTTTTAACTAATTCACGTACACGTCCTCCGGGATTTACAGATACACTTTCACCTAATTTAAATAGCTCAAGCCCTTTGCCTTCTTCTGTAACATAATAAACAATGTTATATGAAACTGTAAAATTACTTACAGTAAAATCTGTTATTTTCTCTGCCTTATTGCCATCAACAAGGGAAATTTTATACAAATATCCACCTAAATCCATAAAATAAATCATATTACCATCAACCACAAATTTTTGAACAGATTCATCACAAATTCTTACAGTTTCACCGGTATCAATATTTACTCTGTGGATTCCGGTTGTAGCTTTTTCATCATTAAACTTGTATGCCAATACATATATTTCATTATCGATTTTATATAAATCATCACTTCGGCTTTGCCCTACATTTTTAACCCAGCCGTAGACATAATCAGCACTTCCCATAGCCCTAAATTCTTCTTCCCCTTCTTTCTTCATTGAAAGATTGTTTGGAAAAGGTGGTGGAAAGTGACTAACATCAACAGTGATATCTCCGAATGTATCTCCGAAAACCTTTCTGTTCAAATAACCTATTGCAAAAGTTTCATTGGTACCATCATCATTAAGGATTATTCTATATTCGGTTCCCATTGTTGCTCCTCCTTGATGGTAGGTCAACATTGCTAAGCCATATCCAAAATTTCTGCTTTCGTCTGTTTCCAGACTGGGATAAACATAGCTGTCTCCATAGGTCCACATTGGAAGTTCGTATACAGCCTTTTGGATACTTGGATTATCAATAGGTGCTTGATAGATGATTCCTTTTTCGCCTTCAAAATAAATATAATCGCCGGCAACAGTAAATGCTCCATTGTGAAAATCTCTTTTACCTGCAAGAGGTAATTTTACCTCCGTAACTTTAAGGCCTGTATTTATTGGATTGTTTATTTCAAGACCATTCTCTTGAGTAAATTTGTAATCCCATCCGAATTCATCAACTGCAAACCTCCATGTAAGTGGAAAGTATGTAACATTTCTGAATACTAGAAGGGGATATTTCTCCTTGCTGTTGTCAATTGATTTACCATTCACTTCAACATCAAAATTTGGAGTTACCGCAGTATATCTTGATTTATTTGCTGTAGAGTTATAATCCACATATCCATGTCTACTTTCACTCTTATTAATTTTTAATCCCGTACTTTCATTCCACTTTGTTTCTAAACCTAAAAAACGGCTGTCATGAAAAGTCATTGGAATATATGTAATATCCTTATATACGATCAGTGGATATTCTCTGTTTTTGTTGTCTATTTCTACATTGTTTATTCTTACATTAAACGTTGGCAGTGTTACAGTTACTTCGGTTGCAAAGGCATTAGATGTATTTGATGAAGCACCAAATAAAAATATCATGCTTGATAAAAGTAGTATCTTCAATATACCATTAGTCATTTTTTTCATTTTCATTCACCTCACAAAATGATAATTTTTTATATAATATTTTCAACTTTTAATTCCTTACTTCTAATTTAAATATGAATACGCAATTTATTATTCATTACTATCTGCAGATATCAATTCAAATTTACCAATTATTGTTTTACCATCATTAGCATACAAAGGTATTTCACGTTTACCTTTATTCGTTTCTTGCCATTTAACAGCTTCTTCAGGTGTATTAAATTCAGGTCCGTTCAAATCTTCACTTAAAACATAACCATATGTCCCATCTGTGCCTTGTGCAGCAATAAGATCAGGATCTTTAAAACTATCATTGTATTCCTGTTCTTTTTTATTCTTTAATTCAGGTATTTTTGCTTCCATTTTATTAACAATATCCTTTAACTCTTCGTTTGAAAGTTTTGACATAATTTCAGCTTGTTTTACTGGATCCAAATTGTTGATCTTATATTCTTCAGGAATTAATTCAAATGGTAAATAAAAATATTTTTGAAGTAATTCTTTCTTTGTAGGGTCTTCAATGCTATTAAGATACTCTTCAAGAGACTTATTTGTTATATCAAATTCTTTACTCAATGTAGTATCTTCGTTGACCACTACAACTTTATCATCTTCAATGGGTAACTTTTCGCTCTCAATTGCGTAAAAAATACTTCCAAAAACCTTGGATTCTGAACCATAGTAGCATAAACTCCTATTCCAATCAGTAAAACAATTACTAAAATAGACAGAACAACCATTGATTTTTTCATTTTCTTCGAATTCATAATATTTAATAGCCTCCTTTTAATATTATTTTTGGTATTACAAAAATTGCTAATACAAGCAACATCAACAATACTTCTTTTATTAACTCCATAATCCAACACTGATAATATCATTTCACCGTAACTTCTACATATTTTTTAAAATTCAACACAAGGAAGACTATTACACCAACTGCCCAAATAGAAAGCACCCACAACATTATTTCATTTTTGTTTTCCAACTTGGTCAACATGGTAAATAATTGATTAATAGGACTTGCATCTTACGTATAAATCTTTTATATGCAGTATACTTCCCACCATCAATTGGATAACCGCCCAAATCACGAGTATTCATTGTTTTACTTAATATTAACCTTCTCATTCAATCAATCCCCTGTAAAATCTTACATTTTTCTTTGATTTAATTCTTAAATGTAAGAATACTATAATTGCAACTAATGCTCCAAAAAACAAAATAAAATAATATACCTTTTTCTTGAAGTTAAATGAAATACCAACCGCTTAGAATACCGCCAAATAATTTATCAGAATACTTTCCATGCTTTATTGCATTAGTATGGATACTCAGGCATTAATTCCCCCAAGTTCATAGTCTTACCATCATTATTGAGCAGGATTTCTATATATTTTGCGTTTTTTCCTAAGTGCATCATAAATTCTCGACATGCCCCACATGGTGGCATAACTGTACCATCTTTATACACAGAAACAACTTTTTCTACTTCATTTTCGCAATTTGCAAGCATTGTTGACATTGCATTCCTTTCTGCGCACATTCCCAATGAACTACTTGTATCTATACATATACCTGTATAGACGTTTCCTTTTTTTGTTAATACAGCAGCCGCAACACTTCCAACATACATCTGCTCTGATATTTCATGAGGATTAATTACCGCCATTGCCAAATCATAAAGCTTCTGCCAATCTTTTTCCATATCATTGTACTCCTTCTAACTTCAGTTGTTTAACTTTAAATTTAAATTAAATCAACGAATAAATTTCATTGGAATATATCTTATTCCATCCGTTAATAGTTCTGAACTTATATTCTCAAATCCCAATTTATTATATACCGGTATAGCAAATGGTGATGAATTAACCGTAATTATTGAGTGATTGCTATTATCTTTTACGTACTCCCATAGTTTTTTCCCAATACCTTTCCTTTGGTATTGAGCAGAAACAAAAAAGCAACATATATGCTTATGATTATCTCGTGTAGCTATAACTCCCATTTATAAGCTGCAAGGCATCACTTAGTTCTTCTTTTTTTATCATTCTTATTTCCATTAATATCCTCCATCAAATTTGGAATTTATCGCTGTTAACTAAAGATTTCTCCGTTTCTCGTCATAAACAGTTCTGCAGGTTTTTCCTGTGAAGAAAATTGCATTGGAGACAATACTGCCGCATAACTTCCTGCATTTGTAATAATAACTGTATCACCGCATTCCAGGTGAGGTAACATTATATCATCCATAATAACATCTGTTGCCGTGCATAGATTTCCGACCAAGGTTACTTTTTCGAAATTGAGTTCTTCTTTAAGTGTCAGAAATTCGAAGGCATCCTTGCAGGTAAATAACGGCTCACTTGCCACGGGTGCAGTTTCAGACGTATATTTTGCCACCAACTTCGCCAGAGACGGACGGATAAAGCCATTCAATGTATTTTTTAAAATAAGATACGTTTTTCCGTAGGACACTTTTTTGTCTAGCACAGTGGTAACATATACACCGCTTTTACCGACAGCATATCGTCCGACCTCTATGATGATTTTGGTTTCAGGATGTAGCGCAGAGAAAGTCTTCACATGCTCATTGACCATTTTCCCAAGCAGTTCTGTATCCAGTGGCACATCCTTTGCGGAATATTGAATTCCCATTCCCGAACCCATATTGATAAATTCAAGCGTGTTTTTATTTGCTTTTTGGAATTTTTCAGCCAACAAAAATATGTTTTTATAATAAGCTGCAAGAATATCTGCATTCAATTCCTGACTTCTTATATGCACATGGATGCCAGTAATCTTATTACAACGAAGTCAACTTCTTTATTACCTACCTTACCAATAGCAACATCATATCCACGTCGCAAAAGTTCAAAGTATATGACATTTTCTAGTATATGCCCCCTATCTCCGTCACGATAACCAAGTAAATAATTACGTAATCCCATATCTACAATATAGTACTTCAAGTTTATAATATCAATGTAATAAATTTAATTTTTTTTAAAGTTTATAACATTCACTTTAACATTCCACAACCAGCAATAAAACCATAGTCAAGTCGTATTATTATTGCAAGCAAACAAAAAACTCCTCATATTTGAGAAGTTTCTTAATGTTTTATTTAAATCTCACAATTGTTACTCCGTCGCCGCCTTCGTTGAAGGTGCCAAGCCTTGATTCCTTTACGTGCTTGTGCTTTCTTAAAAATTGAGTGACTCCTTCACGAAGTATGCCCATTCCTTTGCCGTGAATAACCTGCACTTCATTTAAGTTTGACATGAATGCATCGTCAAGGTATTTATCTAATTCAAGCAAGGCTTCATCAAGATTTAATCCTCTTAAATCTATTACTGGATTTATGGAGGAGGTTTTAAGTTTAATCATCCTTGAGGTATTTGTTTTTTGTTTTTCTTCCTCTTCTGATTTTATTTTAATTAAATCTGATTTTTTTACCTTCATTTTCAAAAGCCCAACTTGAACCATTACAGTTTGAGAATTTTCAGCTTCAGAAATTATGTGACCTTTTTGATTTAAGCTACGCACCATTACTGCATCTCCATTTGACAATGGAGTGTCCTCATCATAATTTTCCTGCTTATATATTTCATCGGAATATTGGTTTTCTTCAAATTCCTTTGTTTTATCATTAAGACTCTGCCTCAATTCATTGACACGGCGCACCTTATCTTTATCCATATCAACATTGAGCTTTCTTAGCTCTTTAATGATTTCAGCAGCTTCCTTCTTGGCATTTTCAACAATTTTTCTTGCCTCATAGTTTGCTTCATTAACCATCTTTTCGCTTTTTTCTAGAGATTTTCTTTCCTTTGCTAAAAAGCTTGAATGCTTTTTCTGGCTTTCCTCATTGAGTCTGTCAATTTCACGCTTCTTTTCCTCAATATAAATTCGTCTTTCCTCAATTTGCCTTAAAGCATCTTCAAACTCCACTTTGTCAGTTTCAATAGTTTGTCTTGCTCTTTCAATTATTTCTTGACTTAAGCCCAATTTTTTTGATATTTCAAATGCATTAGACTTTCCAGGAACTCCTATTAAAAGCTTGTAGGTAGGACTAAGTGTCTCAACATTGAATTCCACGCTTCCGTTTATTACTCCATCTGTCGTCAAAGCGTAAAGCTTAAGCTCACTGTAATGAGTCGTAGCAGCAGTAATGATTTTTCTTTCATGGAGAGTGTCAAGTATGGCAATGGCAAGAGCTGCTCCTTCTGTCGGGTCTGTTCCAGCTCCTAATTCGTCAAAAAGTACTAAAGACCTTTCATCAACCTCTTTCATGATTTTAACTATATTGGTCATATGAGATGAAAATGTGCTTAAGCTCTGTTCAATACTTTGCTCGTCACCTATATCTGCATAGACGGCGCTAAATACTGATATTTCTGTTCCATATTCTGCAGGAAGGTGAAGACCTGCCATTCCCATCAATGAGAATAACCCTAAAGTTTTTAATGAAACAGTCTTTCCTCCTGTATTTGGTCCAGTTATGATTAATGTTGTAAATTCATCACCAAGATATGCGTCTATTTGAACAACCACATGGGGGTCAATTAATGGGTGTCTTCCTTTTTTTATTCGTATATATCCTCTATCATTTATCTTTGGCTCAATTCCATTAATGCTTATGGCATACTTACCTTTTGCAAATATAAAATCAAGGGTAGTTAAAATTTCTTGATTAGAAATCATTTCATCAGCAATGTCACCAATCATTCCGCTTAATTCTAAAAGTATTCTTTCAACTTCCTTTTTTTCTTGAACCTTCAAATCTGATATTTCATTGGTCATCTCCACTATAGCGATAGGCTCAATAAATAATGTGGAGCCTGTAGAGCTTTGGTCATGAATAATGCCCTTAACCATGCTTCTGTATTCCTTTCTCACAGGAATTGCATATCTTTCATTACGCATTGTAACTATGCTTTCCTGAAGGTACTTCTGCATGGTTGATGAGCTAACTATTTGATTAATTTTATTTTTAATGGCATTTTGTTTTACATTAATTTCTTTTCTTATGCGCTTTAATTCAGGACTGGCGTCATCTGCTATTTCTTCTTCGCTGATTATTATTTCATATATGTTATCTTCAATTTCCTTATTGGCATAAATACCCTGACAGAGCTCTTCTAATATTTCATAGCTGCGCTCTTCCTGGTTATTCAAAAGCACATAATTTTTAACCAGCCTTGCAGCTCTTAATGTATCTGCACAGTTTAACAGACCTCTTAAAGATATAATTCCTCCAACAGATCTTCTTTTTACATATTCTTTTATATCAGTAATTCCTCCCATTGGAGGAGTTCCTTTTTCAATTATTATAGAAAGAGCTTCAGCTGTTTGTCTTTGCTTGAATTTAACACCTTCCAATTCAGATGACACATCAAGCTTCATAATTTCCTTTTTGCCATTGATTGTTTCGGCATAATCTGAAAGTCTTTCTATAATTTTATTAAACTCCAATACTGATTTTGATTTATTTTTCATATTTTATTTTCCTCTATAAATTGATAATTTATGGGATCGAGCACTATGTCTCATTATCAAAAGTAATGATGAGATCCTTCGCTTCGCTCAGGATGACATAACTATAAACCTATTGCTCATCTATTGTTCTCCAATTGTTACAATATGTTTTTTAAGTAGTGCCCTCTGGTAAAGTTGTTTTCCTTTAACACGTTGGATGTTTGAACTCCGTTGATTTCACAATACATTACGTCAATTATTTCTTCAGGATTATCCAGCCACTTTGTATCCACCATGAAGTATTCAATATTTGCACCAACAAAATCATCCACCTTGCCTATTAATGTCAAAGGTACGCTGTTATATATATGGGTGAGGCGATTTTTTCTCTCGATGTTAAAATAAACACCCTTTCGGTCTTTTAATGCATACTTATTTCTTAAGTTGCATTTCTCACAGTCTTGCAGGCTTTTGCAGTTTTTAATCAATGACATTGGACAGTTTTTCATGACCATCAGCTGATTAAATTCGTGAGCAACAATCTCTGATTTAATAGAAGAATGTTTATTGATGCTTTCCATATCACGAATATTTGCTTCAACTGAAAATGTAAAGCCTTCAGCACCTTGTTCCTCCAATAAATTTACTGAAAATGTATTTATAATATTGAAAAACGGTCCACAGTGAAGCTTTAATTTGCTATTTTCCTTGAAAAAATAAAAGCTGCCCACATTGTTTACGCATACGCCGTCAAATATTTCTTCATAAAGCTTCATGTTGTTATTAAATAAATTGTACTCTGATTTAGAAACAATGTTTGGAAGCCATAAATATTTTTCCTTAACATCTATATCTTTAACTAAATCCATGTTTAAATCATATGGAATATATAGTCTTTTTACTTTTATTTTATCCACTAAGCTGAATTCATCATCGCTGTTTATTTTTAAGCTTAATTTAGGATTATTTTCATCTTGAATTCTTTTAAATGAAAATGCTTCATCTCGGGTAATATCTTTTGCTTTTTTTCTGTTATAATGCACAGCACCCATAGCATATAGCTTTTCTGTTGCAGTCCTTCTAAGCTGATTTAATGTGCTTTTTCTTACAAATACATTTTCATCTATTGAAACTTCCAGACTATTTAGCTCATATATACTGTTTCCCAGCTTATTTAGTTGTTCCTTTACCATATCCTCAGTTACAGCATTTTTAAGACTTGTTTCGCATTCTTCTTCACTATTAACAACAACAGTATTCTTACCGTCAGAAGCCTTTAATATCGCTTGCTCTCCAATTTTCAACGAAAGACTGAAGTCTAATTTTTTCCTTCTGAAATTTGAAAACTCCTGAGCAATGTCCTTTGTTTCTTCCTGGATTTCCTCAATGTTGTCTGCCTTTACTCCCGAACTGGTTTTAGCCAGCATTTCATCATCCTTTGAAGGCTTGAGATAGCCGTTGGTATAGCCCCTGCTAAATGTTGCCATTGCTCTGTTTTCCAAATCCTTATAATCAGATTTTACGCCTGCATAATAATCATCTATTATCTGCCTGTAATATTCTACAACAGCAGAGGTATATTCAGGTCCCTTCATGCGGCCTTCAATTTTAAATGTTGTGATTCCTGCCTCTATAAGCTCTGGTATTGTTTCACCTGCTATAAAATCCTTCAAGCTTAAAACAGGCACAACACTAAATTCATCTACTTCTTCATTTTTTCCCTTATCATAGAAACTATAGCTCAACCTGCATGGCTGTGCACATTTTCCTCTGTTTCCACTTCTTCCTCCAAGAAAACTTGACATATAGCATTGTCCAGAATAACAAGTGCATAATGCTCCATGAATGAATATTTCTAAATCTGTGTTTGTGTTATTTACTGCTGTCTTAAGCTGTTCTAAAGACATTTCTCTTGCCATTATTACCTTACGAACATCATAATGCTCAAAGAATTTAACACCATATTCATCGTATACTGCTGCTTGTGTACTTATATTAACAGGTAAATCTGGAATGAATTTTTTAATCAAGTATAGCATTCCCAAATCCTGTACAATCACTGCATCAACATCATTTTCATACAAAAATAAGGCATAATTAAGGGCATCTATAATTTCTGTATCCTTTAACACTATGTTTAGAGTCACATAGACTTTTACATCTTTATTATGTGCATATGCTATTATTGCTTTCATTTCTTCATTATCAAAATTTTGTGAGTTATATCTTGCATTAAATAGTTTACCGCCAAGGTACACTGAATCTGCACCGCTGTTAACTGCCGCATAAAATGACTCAATACTTCCTGCCGGTGCTAATAGTTCTACTTTTTGTTTCATCTTTTCTCCTGTCTTTAAAAAAGAACGCAAATGCGTTCTTCATTAGAATTAATGTGATGTTTCATCCTCAAGAAGCTCCAAAAGCTCTCTGTTATCCTTTTTTAGCTTGTCGATTTCCAAGCGATTTTGAAAGTTTTCAGCTTCCTTGCGATTTAATTTTTCCTGAAGCTCATTTATGTTGTTAATGAGATTTTCCTTGTCGCTATTTGCCTCCAACAACTCTTCTAAATATTTTTCCTTTTCATCATTTATCAAGTCATATTTTTTCTTTAGTACTTCAGCATTATTTTTATACTCTGTCACTATCTTATCTTTATCAGAGACGATATCGTCTTTTTCAACTAATTTATTCTGAAGTGTACTTATTTTATTGTTTAATGACTCAATATCCTTTTGCTTGGATTCTATAATTAAATTTAATTTTTGATGATCATCGTTGATATTGTACAACCTTTGAGTTTTATCTTCATTGGTACTTTTTAGTTCGCGTATAGTTTTTTCAAGCTGTGCTACCGTCTGCTCTCTTTCATTAAGCTTAAGCTGCAGCTTTGAAATTCTTCCATTCAAACTGCTTTTTGTGTTGTTCATTAAGCTTATTTCCTTAGTGAAATTTTCACGTTCATTTCTTAGCTCTTCGCATAATTCTTCTAATTCTTCATTTTTATTTTTTAATTCATTTATAATAATTTCTCTTTTTAAAAGCTT
>JBFXKO010000046.1:0-19879 GCA_050173715.1 Sedimentibacter sp. | reverse complement strand
GAATATCAAGATTAGTTTGTTTTATAGATAAAGTATGAATATAGAGTGAAAAGCCGTATGCCTTAATAGGGCACGTACGGTTTTGAATAGGGGCATAGGGGTGTAAACCCCTTGACCTACTAAAGAAGTGACAATAATAAGGTAAAAAACTCGATAAGGAGCGTTATGGAAAACTTAAAAAGTAGAGCTTTAAGTATATTTAAGATAAACCTAAGTTCGTGAAAGGAGTTTTTTAAGTGCTTTACCAATTATTATTACTCCGCTTATATCAGAAGTTGAAGGATTGAGTGTAATATCTGTAGTAGTTACATTAATAATTGTTGCAAGCTCCACCTATAACTTAATCATTAAAAGCAGCACTAACGAAATCTGCAATGTACTTTTACAGCAAGGTGATTATTCAGTAAAATATAAATCAAACAAAGCAAACCAAATTGTTCCAAGGGTATATTGGCCCGTAATCGTAGCTATTTATCTTGGATATAGCCTTATTACAAAAAACTGGTCAATATCCTGGGTTATATGGCCAGTAGCCGGCATTTTATACGGTGCCATAAAGGCAATTATGGATGGCCGATCATAAATGACAATATTTAAAGAATCCCTCGAGATAAATCGAGGGATTTTTATTTTCCACTGTTCTTTTAAAATAATGTGACAGTAGAACTATTATCAACTAATATGAAAATAAAATATTATATGGTAGAATTGTCTATACGGTTTATTAAAAAAATCTGCTAAAACTTCATCCTCTTTACACATCTTATCGTATTTTTATATAAAGATATCCATGAAGTAACCATGTCTTACGAATCAGTGTGTATTTTTTTACATGAGTTGACATAAAGTGGTATAAGTAGTATAATCATTTAGAGACCATGGTCTGTTAAATTTAAAAATAAGGGGATACAAATGAATAAAAGAATTCAGCAAGCGAACCAAACAAAAAAAAGGATTATAGATTCTGCAAAAGAGCTGTTTGTTGAAAAGGGCTACTATAATGTAACAGTTGACGATATTATAAAAAAAGCAAATTCTTCTAAAGGTGGATTTTATACACACTTCAAGACTAAGGAAGAACTGATTATCAATATGGTTCCTATGGTGGATCAAGCTTATACAAAATTTTCACAATCAAACAAAGAATATGAAAATATGATTGATAAAATATCTTCATTTATAAGTTATGTCTTTGAAATGATGGAAAAAGATATAGGATTGGAATTTATTTCTGCAATTTATTCCTCACAGATAAAGGATTTGACTACACAAAGATTCTTATTAGAATCAGATAGAGTGTATTATCATGTTTTTAAAGATTTAATTGAAGATGCTCAAAGGAATGGAGAAATTACTACAGAATTATCAGTAGACGATATTATATCCTTTTTAACAACATGCATTCGAGGGGTTATATATGATTGGTGTTTAAAAAAAGGTTCCTTTCATCTTGTTTCATATGGAAATAATTTGATTCGTATGATGTTAAATCAAATAAAAATGTAAAAACGACAGTAAATTTAACTAAATTGCAAAGAAAATCATAAACAACTCTAAAAAATTGAACTTACAATAATGAGGGAAAAATGATCGTAAAGAATTTTCTTATAGCAACCATTTGTTTAATGCTGAGCAACAATATTCAAGCTTCTTCTATCCCTGTTGAAAAAGGAATTGATAATTCAGACCACACTATCGTTGCAGTAATAGATAGCAAAATAAATACGGAGCATGAATACATAACAAACAATTGCTTGGATGGTAAAAGCTTTATAATTGAAGAGAGCAATACAAAAGGACATGGAACAGCCGTTGCAGGAGCTGTTGTAAAGTACTCTTCCATAACTGCCGAGGCGTTAGGCAAAGAAAGCAATGTTTCAATTTTGCCAATAGAAATAAATGTTATTGATATCCAGCGGGACTATGGGGACTTGCTGAGTCAATCAATACAGTACGCAGTAGATGAAGGTGCTGATGTAATAAACATGAGTTTTTCCTCAGCAGTTGCCAATATCAACGTTTATGAAAAAATACGTTACGGTTTAGAAAATGGCGTAGTATTTGTTTCAGCTGCCGGTAACAGCGGGTTGGATTCATATTCTTTTCCAGCTGCATATGAGGGTGTAATATCTGTAGGTTCGAGTACTTCAACAAATGATGGATATACACGGAGCAGTTTCTCAAACTGCAATGATGATGTGGACTTGTTATTTGACGGAGAAAAAATGATTCTTCCTGATAATATGGGATATTCTGAGAAAACAGGGACATCCTATTCTGTCGGGGCAATCAGTGGAATAATAGGGGAGTTTATAAGCATTTATCCTGAAATAAATCCTGAGCACATAGTCTATGCATTATATGACACAGCAATATCAGTTGATGGTAAGGGTACAGGATATGGTATTGTTGATATTATCAAAGCCAATTATTATTTAAAAGAGCTAAATGAAAATGGAGTTTCTCCTTTAACTAATAAAGATCCAACCGGGATAGAAGCAGAAAAGTTAATATTGCCGAAATTAAATGAATTTTCTGCTGGAAGAAGCCTTATCGCTTATGTTGAAAATGAAAACATTAAAATTTATGACAAAACAAAACTAAACAGTGCTGGTACAAGCAAATGGAAAAATGTTATCAAATTATATGCAGGCAGAGACAACACAGCAGCTATCAATTCCAGCAATGTACCAATGGCAGCAGGGTACAATGTATTTAATAAAAATATATTAAGAGGATGGATAGATATAAAAGAGCTGTCATTATCTTCAAATTTTACAGCAGGTCTTACTTATGGAGGAAATGTGTATGTTACTGACTATTTGAAAACAATTGAAGGTGATGATTTAACAGATGTTGTGCAAATTTCATCCGGGGCACATCATGTTGCTGCCGTAACCAAGTCAGGTAAAGTCTTGACAAAGGGGTACAATCTTTATAATCAAATGGACACCGACGAATGGAGAAATATAATTTATTCATCTTCTAATACAAGAAACACTGCAGCTATTGATAAAAATGGCAATGCATTTGTTGCAGGTGATAATTTGTACGGACAGCGCAATGTTAGCAAGTGGAAAGATATCGTTTCCATAAAAGTTGGGGATGGTTTTATAATAGGACTTAAAAAAGACGGTACAGTTACAGCAACAGGCAGAAACATCTATGATGTGTGCGAAACTGATGATCTTAAAAATATAAAGTTTATTGATGCTTCAGAAACATACTTTATTGCAATTGATGACCAAAACAACATCTATATAAAAGGTAGAATGAAACAATAAATTAAAATAAAATTTTTAAAGAGAGGTGATAAAATGGAAAAATGCATTAAAAAGATGAAACAAACAATCACGGTATTTCTTGTTTTTATAATAATCTTTACAATGCTGCCTGTAAACTTTGCATACGGTGCTACTGCTCCAAATGTTAAGAACATGAAAAAAACTAAATTGGTTTTTTCATATACGGGAGTTTTTTCTAATCAGTATAATTACAGCTATTATACTCAGCATCCAAACGACAGCGGACCAGTTTACAGAGACCCTACCAATCAATATGGCGATGGAAGTTGGAGAAAAGATACAATTGACGGCAAAGGTGTTACGCGGCCTGGTGAAACAGATAACGCATCAATGGGCTTTGCTGTTGACCTTGATGCTCATAATATGCTGGGCGCAGCATTGAAAGGACAGCTTACTGCAACTAACAGTATTTATTATGATAACTACAAGGGCGATGATGACTATGGACGTCCGTTTATTACTTTTTATAACAAAGACGGCAATTCACTAGGAACTCACTCAGGTGAAAATAAGAGTGTCTCTAATTGGGTTGACAACAGGATGAATAAATCTGTTCCGTCAAATGCTGCCTATATTATATACGGAGCATATGCAAAAAGATCTGGGGGATTTTTAAACAAGGATTTGGACTTTAATTTAAACAAAATAACCGGATATGTCATTGATACCACGAAACCTTATGTTGTGAGTGTGAAAAATGATTACCCTGAACATATGACATATGATACTGAAATAATAAGGCAAAATACTCAAGCTCAAGAACCTAACATATATATAACAGTCAGCGAGGATTGTACATTTTCAGGCGCCATAATGGCAAAATTAATCTCAAATGACGGAATCAATACTGTGCCGCTAGATTTTTTAGGAGAATATAATTTTAACTCAACTAATGGTGATGTTACCTATAAGTTCAGAATCAGAATTGAAGAGCTTTACAACAACAACATATATAAACATTTTAACGGAATAGAAGTCTCGTTCACTTTAAAAGATACATTTGGCAATACATCTAATTCATATGTAACTCTGAACAAAAGAATTGACACTATGCCTCCGGTAATAACAAACGATATATATCCAAATATTTTCAAAGTAAGTGACTTATTTGGATTGTCTAAAATTACCGCTACAATGACTTCTTCAAAAAACATCAGCAACACAAATTCTATACTGGATGTTGAAAAAAACAAAACTACAGTTAAATCTGCTTACAAAAGCAGCGATGAACTTGATTCAATTAAAAAAGGTATGCTGACAATTCAAAACAACACAAACATCACTGATGTTTTTAATGTTACTATAGAAGCATCAGATTTGGTATATGATACTTCTTCGTTGTATGGCAACAGAAATACTACAAAAATACTAAGGGAATTATTTTTAATATCAAATCAGCAGCCCTTGAAATTTAAATTAAAAAACAGCAATAATCCATTGCTTGACATATCGCCGGATGATGTAAACAAGTATACTGATTATGCTTTGACAAATATGTATTTGACAACTGATATTGCACCAAAATATTTAAATGAAGGTGAATCACCGGTTATTTATTATAAATGGGGTGCTTATGATGAAAACATATTGACAGAGGATCCTGTTGCGAAAAATTGGAATAAAGTTAGTTTTAAACAAAATTCAAATGAAACAGAGCCCATATCAGTACCTGTGATCATAAAAAATGAAGGTGAAGGTGATTACCTGTATCCGGTATATAAAGATGGAGGATATTTATATATTATACCAAACATGCAGGATGCTTCAACAAATGGACTTCAATTAAGGACAGGTTCCATGGCGCTTAAATATGATGGAACAGAGTCTCTGGATGCAGATAATAACAACGGATATTTTACATTAACAAGCAATCCTGTGACTGGTGAATTTATAAACAGAGGCTGTGATTGTACAGGGCAGGGAGAGGGAATAAGCGATATTACACATTATGGTTTCACAGGCAATCACAAGAAAGATATTGGTTTTAATGTCACAAAAAATCACGAATATCTATCAAGCATTAAATATTATATCTCTCAGGAAAACAACATTGCATCCTATATAGATCAAGGCTCTATATTAAAAAACAGTTCCGGAGAATACAATATTCCTATTTCCTCAATAAGCAACAGAACCGGAAGATATACAGTTATATTGGCGCTTTATTCAAATAAAGGCGATGTTACTGTTCATGAAATTCCTGTGGATGTTGAAAGCCCGGTAATAGGCGTAAGCAATATATTATATAATCAAGTAAATCAAAATCTTGATTTTACAGTTACATACTCTAGGAATTCCATAGTGGATGGAAAACTTGAGGATATTCAAATAGAATTTGGCAATGGCACAATAACAGCATTCCAAGATGAAACAGAAGATTTAAAAGATTATATCAGTCTGTATGCTATATCTGAAAGCGGTGTGTTGCCTAAGGAAAATTGGGACACAGATATTGGAGATAAAGAATTTGTAAGAACTGAATTTATTGCATCTGATAAAGATTCAAATCTTATGACTGCACAGTTCAGAGCATCATTGTTGAACATGGAGAAAGCCGGAGATTCTTTTATTAAAACGGCCGGCGAAAAAAGAGTTCACTTAAAATATACTTCATCAAATAAAGTGGAAGTATTTAATAACAATGTTACAGTTATCAAGAAATCAAATTTACCTCCGATTGTCAGAATGTCTGAAGGTACTGTGGGAACCTATATGACTGCAGAAGAGTACAACAATTCAGTAACGCCTTTTGTAAGCATTACAATTGAAGAACCAATAGTTGATTTAAAATATGTTTATTATGATTGGGTTAGTAATGCAGATTCCACTTTAATAAATGATGATGGTACTATAAGTGGAAAATCCTTGACACTGAGCAGTGACAGCGCTGCAAATTTGTTGCCTAAGGATATCACAAATGTTTCTGGACAGGAATTATACAAACCATATTATTTAGCGGTGTATGCAGAAAATTCAACAGGTAAATATGTTGAAAAATCCTTTGGACCTTTTTATGTGCTAAATGATAACATCAACGATGAAAGGTTCGAAATAACTGCTACAGACAAGGCAATGGGCGAAAATCAAATCTTTATATCTGTAGATGATAAGCTTCACATGGTAGATGAATTGCATAAACCTGATAAAGTACGAGCGCTATGGCAACAAAATCAAATAAACATACTAAAAACATATGATATTAGTTTTGCAAAAGACGAAGGAACGAAAAATGTAGCAGTTGTTAACATACCATATATTGGTCTTTCTGATACAAACGGAGCAGGTGGAACATTTGTTTTAAGCAGCATTGATATATATAATTCTACAGATGACACAACTTTCAAAAGCATATATCCAATTGATATAAAGCAAGTGTTGCCTGAGTACTTTGTAGAAATAAATGCAGAAAATGTTAAGTCAAGCTTTGATGAAATAAAATATCAGTGGGTGGACAATCCTTATGACATGCCTACTTCTTGGGTGACAACAAATGGAGCCATAAGTGGTATGAATTTTGCTCCAGCAGAAGCAGGAAGCTACATCCACAACAGAATGTACCTTTTCTTAAATATTTGGAACAACATTTACAGAACAGAAAAATTCAGTTTAATCGTGCCTGAAGTTGCAGATGAAATAAAGACGGTATCTATAAAAATAGGAGAATCTGAAAATGGTTACTATGGTATGGAAAATGGAGAAAAAAACAATACACTAATCAGAATATCAACCAAGAATTCAACTGATTTAAAAAACATAGTAAAAGTTGACTTCTTTGACCAATTAGGTGTTAGCTCTGGAACAGCCATTCGTGTAGGTAAGTTGTATAAAATATCTGAAACAGAAGCAGCAGGAATAATACCCGGCAGTCTGGTAACCAGCGGTGGAGCAATAAAATGCAGAGTATCTGTAAATGGATTTGACATAGGGGAAATAACGTCAGATAATGTGGGGGCAATGGAAAATGGAAATTTGATCTTTAACAGAGATAACCGAACTGTCAATATCTCAAATGTTTCTGAATATTTAAATTATTCATTGTATCAAAATGATGGCATTGAATACAAATTTGATGTGACAGGAGAAACAGAAATATACGAAGATGGAAATTATTTGTTAGTTTACAAAGATGGAACAAATATATTTGCTAAAGAACTTGTCGTGAAGGGTGTGGAATATGTTTCTGATGATATTACATCAACACTTAGTCCTGTTAAGCCATTAGAAGGAAAAGTAAAGGAACCTGTAGAAGCAACAATTGCCATGCCGTTTGGATCGGTTATAACAGACAAGTATGGTGTTATTAACAATGTTGCCGTTATAGGTGATGATGTAGTGGCAACAGCTGTAATTACCAGAAGCGCAATTTATAGCTTTAAAATCAAATTTGCTAATGAACAAGTGACAGAGCATGAAATAAATATTGACTATATTGACGAAGACTATACACCATCATTATCTCTGGTAACATCATCTTCAGCAATAAGCTATTCTTTGAATGGTCCACAGCTTACAATCGAGGATGTAACAGCAAATATTAATGAAGCATATTCGGTTTTAAACAACGACCGCATAACGTTCAATGTATTTAACAGAAACGGCAGCTACAGTTTTATATTAAAGGATGCAGAAAACAATATAAAAGAATATGATGCAAAAGTAAGCTGGATAGACAAGGATTTCCCTGAACCTGTAACTAAAAAATATGTATGGTATGATTTCAACAATGACGGGAAGATAGATGTGGGTGAAAAGGGCGCGGAAATAACTTCAGGTTATAAAACTAAAAACAATGTAATTGTTGAAATAACATTTCCTCATGAAAGTGAAGGAGATAGGCCGGTAAAGTTACAGGATATCAGTAATTTTACAATGGAGGATATTTCAAATATTGAAGGTTATGCTTATAAATTTATCTACGCATACAATCCATCAATTTCTGAAGGCACTACACCTGATTACAAAGAGAATTTAACTTTCATAGACACATTAGGCAATGTGTTGGATTACAAACTGGTAATCAATGAAATTGACAGAACTGATCTTTTGACTCAATTAAACTACAGTACCACTAATTATACCAACAGAGACGTTGTAGTTTCCATGTCAGCCAACAGACCGATTAAGAGATTTGATATAGTAGAAGGAATTGAAAAGGATGCATCACCTACCTATGTATTTAAAGAAAACGGAACCAAGGACTTTAATTACAGACAAATTGAAATAGCTGATGATGATCCTCTTGAAGGAACACTTACAGCAAATGTAACATGGATTGATAAAAGTGTTCCAACCGTAAATGTTGAATTTAATAACACTATAACCAATAATGATGTTGTAATCAAATTTAAAGTAATTGATGGTGTTTCTGAAAATGCAAATCTTAAATTTGATGATGAAACAATTACATTAACAGATTCAGGAAATGACAGGACAGGAAGCTTCACTGTAAATAAAAACGACAATTATCGTTTTGAAGTGAGCAACAAATACGGGAACGCAGGTGATATATTTGTTCCTGTATATAACATTGATAAAGAAAAGCCAGTTTTGAACATTAAAGGAAGAGAACATGTTTATTTGAAAGTAGGAGAAAAATATTATGACCAAGGTGCATATGCAATTGACAATATGGACGGGGATATTACTTCAGGCATAAAGGTTGCCAGCACTGTTAATACTCTAGTTTCTTTAAACACTCCTTATCAGGTAACTTATACAATTATGGACTCAGCCGGCAATACAAGTACCAAAACAAGATATGTGCATGTCCTTGATATTGATTCAGCAGTTGCTATAATTCAGGACAATGTAATCAATTTGAGAAGTCAGGATGTTCACAATATTCAGATAGGTGAATCAGGAGTTGTTTATACTGAATTTGTAGGCATTGACGGAAAATATGTCACCAAGTATGCTAAGGGCGAAGACTATGACAATAATTATTTCAAAATTAATGGAAGCTATTTATCCAAGCTTGGAACATTTACTGCTCAAAAAGGGATGTATACTTTATATTTGCAAGACCAGGAAAGAAATACAAGAATAATAAAGCTTAACTTTTATAAATAATTTATCCGGGCAGGCTTAGGCCTGTCCTTCAGTGAAAATTTCAAGTCAGGTGGTGAAATTATGAGAAAAAATATAAAAAGATCAATGTCAATGGTTTTGAGTTTGCTTATGATTGCTTCAAGCATCATAGTTCATCCTGCATATGCAGATGTTGCACCTGAGCCAAATGAAGATTTATATAAGGAATGGGGCTCACCGGTTGTGCAATTAGACAATGGTACCATACGCGTTACTTCAGATAAACAAACAGGTCGCTTCATAGCTGAAACTATAAGTGGTCTTCCAAACAAAAGCGCAGATGACTACAAGGATCTGTTGTATGGAAACAGATTTGAAAGTCCTGAAACATCTTATACTTCTGTAAAGATAGACGGTGAAGATTTTATTTATGGTAATGATTATGGATTTTTAGGATTGCAGGGGCATTATACTGTAGAACCTTATGTGGATTCTGATACCAACAGCATAATCAGCCAGTGGTCAATAAATGATATTGTTGTTACTCAGAGGCTTAAATTAACTAATAATCCAAAGCTTGCAACCATAGGCAGTGTCTTTGTTTCTTATGATATAGTCAATAATGGGAATGCTCCAAAGTCAGTGGGCTTGAGGATGCTTTTGGATACTAAAATCGGAACTGTTGATTCTCCGGCTTTAACAATTCCAGGTGGAGGTTTTATATATAAGGAAAAAGAATTTATCGGTGATGAAATACCTTCAAGCTGGTATGCATATGATCAATACATCACTCCTCAGATAATTGCATTGGGAACAGTTTCAGGAGAAGGATTGTCAAAGCCTGACAAGCTGCAATTTGCAGCATGGGGCGATGTATCACAAACTAAGTGGGACTATGCTGTCAATCCTGAAAAACCAATAATAGAAGTTAGAATAGACGGAGTTTTATATGAAGGAGAAAATGGAATTTATCCCCCTGATGGTGCTGTTGTAGATTATGCGGCAAAAGACAGCTGTGCTGTTATGTACTGGGAACCTGAGTTACTAAATCAGGGAGAAACAAAGATAATTGACACATCCTATGGAGTAGGAGATGCATCCATTAAAGACAGCGATCCTGGTTATAGGATAAGCCTTCAAGGTACAGATAAGCTCAACATGAACAAAGAAAAATCAAGTTACACAACTGAATATGTTAATGCAGAATTTAACGTTGACAATAATTTTGACAACTCAAAAAATATAGCAAATTTTCAAATTGAGCTTGAACTTCCAGATGAGCTTATGTTGGTTGAAGGTGAACAAAAAACAGTTTTGAAAGAATTAAAAGCAGGCACATATCATAGAAGCATGTGGAAAATAGAACCTGTAGTCCAGGAAGATTTTACGATTTCAGCATATTCTGTATTATTGAGAGCTGAGGGATTGCCTGTTCAAAGAATTACAAAGGTTCTAATAATGGAGGGAAAACAAGCTGGAATGCCTGCTGTTTCATTTCTTGATTCAACTCCAAAGAAGCCTTTTTATTATGAAGACACTTCCAGAAACGTATTTATAAACGGAAGCGGATTTGACTCATTTGGAAGCGCAATAGGTCAGGTTATGGAAGCAACACTGATTCAAGAAACTAAAAAATATTCTTTGGATTTTAGTACATTCAAAAAAATATCAGACACAGTTATAAGTGTCGGTATTCCTGATAACTTGCCGTCAGGCACTTATGATTTGTTTGTATCAGTATCAGATGCCACAGGAAATAAAAATGACCAAAAAACTTTTAAACAAGCTGTAGAAATATCAGATGATATAAAGTATTCCTTAAACTTAGTATCAGAAATTAAATTTCCTATTGTAATGATAGATGATGGATATAACACAATTGAAGAAGAAATTAATATTTATGGCAAGTTTATTGACAACAAAAATGGCACTTATACATCAAAGGGAGCAGATGAAGACAATCCGGTCAGAATAAACAATACATTAAAATATGCAGGTGGAACATTAACTATAAATACGGATCCAACTAATGCATTTATAGAAGCATCTGAAGGCATACTTTGGTGTGATATAATAAACGAGAGAAACAAGACGGCTGCTCAGGCTATTATTGCTTCATCAGGCTTTAGATTTGAAGCAGCCAGTGGAATAGGAGATAATGACACTTTTGTTCGAATGGTTTATGATATTGATAAAGCATATTCAGACACAATGTATGATGTATCGTACCAAAGTGTTCCCATAACCTTGGATACAGTAACAATAACATCTGAAGGTATAGATATTAAAGGCTCCATGGGAATATTGAACCCATTAACATACGGCACAAATGATTTTATTCCTGAAGAAATAGATTTAGACAGTCTTTCATTAGGATTTTACAAAGCAGAGGTTGACAATATATCAATTAGCCAGGATGGGATGGATATAGAAGGAAAATTCAACTTTGAAATGCCATTTGCAATTTCCTTAGTTGCAGGAAGCAAAGCAGTTTTGGAAATAAATACAAGAGAAGAGCATCTAGTTATAGAAGCGGAAGTAAGCATCGGAAAAATGATGAGTAAAAGTGTGGGGGCCAAGGCAAGAATAGGATTAAGAAAAGGAAGATTTGATGAAATATATATTGGAGCAAGATTCCCAAAACCTATAATTGTGTCACCTCCTATACCTATAGGAATTACAGGTTTTGGAGGGGGTCTATCGAATTTATCTTTTGCAGGCGCATTTCCTATTACAATAATAATCGGTGTTTTTATTAAAGACACAACAGGCCTTGAAGCAAAGGGCTACAACCTTCTTACGGCAGAAGGAGAAATAAGCATGTCACCTTTCCATTTAGAGGGTGAAGCAGAAGCAGATTTATACATGATTGATTTAGCTGAAGTTTATACTAAATTTGTATGGAAGACATGGGATCCTGACATTGAAAAAAGAGGAATAATAGTAGATGCTGTCATCCATTATAAAATCTTTAACGGTAAAGTTTATATACAATATCTTGAAGGCGAATCATTTTTAGGAAGAGGGGAATTAGCAGTTGCAGTTCCTCAAGAAGTTGCCGTTATCGGAGGACTTGAAGTTGCTGGTGTAATAGTAGAAGTTACTGAATACAGCATTGCAGGCTCTATATATGCTTTAGAACAGGATGTGGGTGTAAGATACTATTTTCCAAATGGTCGCACGGAATTTCTTGAAATGAAAGAGGAACTGGAAAATTCCAATCATGGATTAATTTTAGAATATGATGATGACTGCATTACACAATATGGTTTTAATTATGCACCTATTGAATTTACTCAGCATGCAGATGCAGACTCACAGTTTATAACTGAGCTTAACTTAACAAACAACAGCAACGTAATGCTGATATTAAGAATGACAGAAGAGCAATTTAATAATCTTAATGAAAACAGCATAAAGGTAATTAAACCGGGAACTGACGGCTTGACCACTGTCAAGTATATTGATAATGCAGCATTACTAAAGAGCGATGGCTCAATTAAATCCATCGATGAGTTTGGATTAGGAGAAAATGAAATAATTGCAGTTAAACAATTGATAAATAATGCTGCTGCAGGATTATCAAATGAATACTTGGTAACAATCCCCATAGCATCACCTAAAAATGGTCTGTGGACAATTATTACAAATGGTTCAATGGAGCTTTTGCCTTATTCTACTATGAAAAATTCTGAAATAACAGAATTCAGTGCTTCATTCAACAGTACAAACAATACATTAACAGCAAACTGGAAACTTGATGGAGAACCTGACAAATTCAGATTTTATGTAGTTAATGCCGATGAAGTAAGTGAACAAGAATTAAATAATCCTGCTTCTCTTTGGGGAAAAGGAAGCCTGCTTTATGGTCAGACTGTTACTACAAAGGATTATACTGATTTATCAGGCAACACAGTGCAGGTAGAAGATGAGATAATATATACACCTCCAACTAAGGATGGCATCTTAGGCACATATAACACCGGTCCATTAAACTTGTCTACTGGCAGCTATTATGTTTATGCTAAGACTGATAAAGAAAACACAGTTCCTGATTATGCAGTAAGCAAAGTTGAGGTTTTAAATTATAATACCCCGTATGCACCATCAGGACTGGCAATAAAAGACATAGGCAACAATAAAATCAGTATTTCTTGGGATGCTGATTACAATATGGATGAATATTACATATACAGAAAAAATGCTGCCAATGAAACATATGATTTAAGTTCACCATTGTGCATATACAAGGTATATGATCCATTGGATTATGCTCCTAATTATGATAATTGGCCTGGAAATTTACCAAGAGAAAGAATGGATAAATTTGAAGTTGTTGTAGACGGAGATATCTTGGATCCTGACAAACCTGAAAATAAAACATATTATTTTGACTTAAGGGCAGTTGGTAAGAGCACAATGGGCATGCCTTCCTTAGGCTCGGTATTTGTGAAGGTACCAGAAGAGATAATATCATATACTGAATTTAAGTCTGCTGACAGCAAAATATTTTATAAACCATATGTGGAAAAGGACTTGGATGGCATAGAGCACAGATATTACAAATATGTTACCAGCTCTCCGAACATCATAATATCAGGTATGAGCAACATTCCTGTAAGATACAGCATTCAGAGGGATGGAAACATTCTTGCTGCAACAGGTAATTTTGCAATGAACTATAGCGAAAAAATAACACTTAAAGAAGGGATAAATTATTTTATCATAACATATAAAAATGAGCATGGCGATACCCTTGTTGAGGAATACATGGCAGAATATGACAATAAAGCTCCTTCATTAGTTGTATTGGAGCCTAAGGAAGGAACAGTAACACAAAACGGAAAAATTACAGTAACAGGTGTGACTGATCCCTATGCGGTAGTAACTGTTAACAATGTGAATTATGATGCGGATGTTGATGGTAATTTCAGCATAGCATTAGATTTTGGAAATTCATTTTTGACAAAAATAAAACTAGAAGCAAGAGATTCAGTAAATAACGTAACAACACGTGAAATCAGTGTTTTAAATGACCAAGCAAAGGTGGAGGATATCACTGTTGTACCTGAATACAAACTTATGACAACAGGTACAAAGCAACAGCTATCCACATACATATCATCAAATGACGATTTAGGTGAAAAAATTGAGAACAGTTCGGTTAAATATTCCATAGTACAAGGAAGCCAATTTGCATCCATTGACGAAAAAGGGGTAGTTACTGCAAAATATGAAGGAGTTGTAGTAGCAAAATCCGAATTCTTCCTTACTGATACTGTTTCTTTAAGCGACAGCATAGTAATTGATGTAGATGGTGATAAATACCATGGCTCAGCCAAATATTATCCTCCTATTTTTTCAAGAGATATGTTTACTTGGCTTGTTGGAAGCTCTATGTCCACAAACGGAGGAACAATTAAGACAGATGATGGTGTGATACTGTTTGTTCCAAGCGGTGCATTGCCTTATTATCAGGATAATATAGATATCCTCACATACAATGACAACGAAGACTTGGTAAATGAAATGAACATACCACAAGGAGCTATGGCATCTTCAATTCCATACTTCATAAACCTGGTAACTGACTTTGTAAAACCAGCCCAGCTGACATTGCCGGTTTCAGGATTCAATAATGCATTTGTATATTACTATGATGAAGAGCTTGGTGCTTTGATATACAAGGGAGGAGTAATGTCTCCTGACAACAAGTCAGTTACTGCAGATATAACAAGACCGGGAACATATATAGCGCTGAATTATCCTTTGCAAAGTATATTTACAGACATTCCATCAAATTATTGGGGATATGATTATGTGTATGGTTTAAATTATCTGGACGTTATTAACGGTTATAATGACGAAACACTGATTTTTAAACCGGATGGGAAAATTACAAGAGCTGAGTTTATTAAACTTTTAGTTGCATCACAACATATAAACTTAAGCGAAGCAGAAGATTTAGAGCTTAATTTTGCAGATATTGAAAACATCCCGGATTGGGCTTTACCATACATAAAAGCTGCAGTAATGCATGGATTGGTGAATGGGAAGAATATTGACGGTAAGCTTTATATTTCAGCAGGAGATTTTATAACAAGAGAAGAACTGGCAACAATTATCGGCAGAGCTATTGACTCTGATTCAACAAACGGCAAAATCTTTAATGACAGCAGTCAAATAAGCTCCTGGGCAGCAGTAGAAATTCAAAAGCTTGTTGAACTAGGCATAATCAACGGTTATGAGGACAATACATTTAAACCAAGAAACAATGCAGCCAGAGTTGAAGCAGCAGTAATGATTTTCAAAACATTGATTCAATAAAACTAGACTTAGTATAAAAATCTTCCGAAAATAAATCGGGAGATTTTTTCACATTAGGATGCTAGCTAAAAGGGGGATTTTTGTTGATATTTTGGGATATAAAGTTTATAATAATTAAGAAGAACAAGATTAGACTTAATTAAACAAATTTATAATAATATATGGGATTATTCATGAAAATAACAGATAAATTAACAAAACAAATTACGGAAACCAAATACTTAATCGTAGAGAACTCATGGAGATACAGAGTTATTATTAGATATTTTTATGAGCAGTTTGAACAAATTAATTATATATTGTATAAAGAGGATGTATATGAAGAATTAATAAAACATCCAATATTTTCAGGTTATACCCTTGAACAATGTTCATTGGATTTAGATGCATTGGTTAGCTGGGGGAATTTAATTGCGATACAAGACACTTCCAAAGTTCAGACAATCGCTGAATTTAAAAACAAGAAATATCGATATGAAATTTCTCAATATTCCATTGAAATAGAACGATTAACACTGCGATTAGAAAACTTAAAGGTTGAAGGAGCTTCATTAGAGCCATCTCTTCTAGAACGAATAAAAAATTCTCTAAAATCTGCAAAGTATAATATTAATAAGGATGATAAAGCAGCCTTTGAATGGTGGAATGATTTAATTTCAGATTTTGAAAGATTAAATGTTAACTATCAGGATTATATAAAGCAAATTTATAGCTTAAAGCCAGAAGATATGATGAATACAGGAGCATTTTTGATATTTAAGGAAAAACTTATAGAATATTTAAGAGATTTTATAAAAACCTTACAGATAAATATTTATGACATAGAAGACATCTTAAAGAATATAACAGCAGATGATGAAATTAAATTATTTGACAAAATAACAAATTATAATTTAAGTATACCTAGAGTTGAAGTTTTAACTTATGATGAAATAATGGACAACATTATTCCAAAATGGAAAAACATTAGAAGATGGTTCATAGGTGAAACGAGCAAGTCAAGTGAAGTAGAAAAGCTGTTTGATATAACAAATGAAATAATCAGAAAATTAACCAGGTATGCCGCTCAGCTGTCTGAATCCATGACTAACAGTATTAGTAGAAAAGAAGATTATAAAAAGTTATGTGAACTTTTTTTAGCTTGCGATAACGCTGATGGTGCCCATCGTTTATCATCATATGTTTTTGGTGTTGAACATATGAGACATATTCAAGGAGATTTTGAGCGAAAAACAGAAAGCGTTAATTCTGACATATTTGAAGAAGAGCCTTTTGAAGTAATAATTAAACCTAGAACAAGAACCTACAGAGAAAGACTTAACAGATATGCTATAAAGGATAAATCAAAAGAAAAGAAAGAATTATTAAATAAAATTCTTGAACAAAGAAAAGAACAAGAAGAGTTAATAAATAAATATATTAAAGATGGAGAAATAAATTTTGAAAAATTAGGATTTATTAATCAATACGTAAGAACAACCATGCTAAGTTGGCTAAGTGATGCATTAATTTCTGATAATTTTACTTCTAAAAATGAAAATGGCAAGGTTATTACAGTTACTAATCCAAAAGAAAAAAGAAAATGCATTATAAACTGTGAAGATGGTAATTTTGAAATGCCTGCATTTGTATTAAAAGTAGAATAATAATTATTTAAAAAAAGGAAAATATAATATGAAGGAATTGGTTTATTTACTGGAAAATAAGTGGATTATCAGAGAAAAGGATAAAGATTTATATTATAGTATCAAAGATAATATAAAAGATTTTAGAGATTTTATAAAAGACAAGCTAGGCTATCAACTAGTCATTACTTCTGATTTTATAAAATTAGAAAAAATTCCGGGAAAGGCTGAACCTTGGATGCGCGTTGAGGATTTTGACAGCAAGATAGAGTATGCGCTCTTATGTTTAGTTTTGATGTTTTTAGAAGATAAAGAAAAGGGCGAGCAGTTTGTGTTATCACAGCTAACTGATTATATTCAGACTCAGTGGCCTGAAAAAGATAATCCAATAGATTGGACAAAATATGATTTAAGAAAGAGATTTATAAGAGTATTGAAATACTGTTCCAAGATTTATTTGATAAAGGCTAATGACGGTAATGAAATGTTTTTTGCAGACAGCCTTGATGCGGAAGTTTTGTATGAAAATATAGGTATGTCTAAATACTTGGTTAATAGATTTTGGGATGATATTTCTGAATTCACTTCATATAAGGATTTTGAGGACAACGAATATAACAGATTTGATGAAGACAAAGGAATCATACGTAAGAACAGAGTATATAGAAGTTTAATCTTGTCCCCTGTAGTTTATAAATATAACGGATATGAAAATGACTTAATTTATATAAAGAATTATAGAAGTATGCTGGAAAATGATATATCAAAATATCTTGAAGGAAATTTACACATACATAAAGATAGCGCCATGATAATTTTACCAAGCGGAAGTTACAAGGATGTATTTCCGAATAATAAAAATATATCTGATATAATTTTGCAAATCAGTTATTTAATTAGAAGTGAATATGAGGATATTAACGGAAAAATTGATATACCTAGAGAGGTTTTCCATAATTTAATAAGCAAATGCAAAGAATTGTATTCAGAGGGCTGGGGCAAAAATTTCCGTGAAATGAGTTTAAATAAGCTTATTGAAGAAGTAATTTTTGAAATGAGGGATTATCAAATGATTGAAGTTAATGATAAAGATGAAAGAATTATTATTTTACCCCTAGCCGGTAAAATAATAGGTAAATATCCAAAGGACTACAAGAAAAGGGGTGAAGATGATGTCGAGATGGAAAATGAATAGAGCAGGTTTTATAAATTTTTGGTACTATGATGATGAAATATTTAATTTTGAAGATGGAAGGCTATTGTTAAGAGGAAGTAACGGCTCAGGAAAGTCTGTAACCATGCAAAGCTTGATACCTCTTCTTTTAGATGGTGATAAAAGACCTGAAAGATTAGACCCATTTGGATCAAGAGCAAGGAAAATAGACAATTATCTGCTTGATGAAGATAATGATGAAGATGAACGCACAGGTTATATATTTATGGAATTTAAAAAAGATGATTCGGATACATTTATAACTATTGGACTAGGTATTAGAGCTAAAAAAAATTCACCTACATTGTCATGGGGATTTTGTATAATGGATGGAAGAAGAGTCGGCATTGACTTTAATCTTACAAAGATTACAACCGGAGAAATACCTCTTTCTAAAAAAGAGTTAGAAAACAGATTGGGTACCGGTGGGTTTGTAACAGACAAAATGCAAGAATACATGCAGAAGGTAAATGATTTATTATTTGGATACAGCGATATAGATGATTACGGAGAGCTTATTAAACTTTTAATTCAGCTGAGAAGCCCGAAGCTTTCTAAGGACTTTAAACCAACCGTTCTTTATGAAATTATGACTAATTCATTGCAGACTCTAACTGATGAAGACTTAAGACCAATGTCAGAAGCAATTGAAAGTATGGATTCAACTAAAAATAGACTTGAAAACTTAATAGAGTCAAAAAAATCACTAAATAAAATAAATAATGTTTACAACAGATATAATCAAATATTGTTATATGAGAAAACAAAAAATTTAATAGAAATAAATAAGGAATATGCTGAAACAGAAAAAGAAGAAAAACAAAAAAGAAATGAAATAGCTGAAAAAGAAAAGCAAATAAAAAATTTTGAAGAAAGCTTGCAAAATGCCTATATAGAAGAAAATTTTTATAAAACTAAAAAAGAAAGTCTTCAAGATAAAGATGAATTTAAGTTGCTTGAAAAAATGTCACAGTTTGAAAGTGATTTAAAAGAAAATAATGAAAAACTTGCTAAGAAAAACATTCAATTATTGCAAAAAAAAGAAAAAGAAATTGAAATAAACCAAAAGATCAAATTGATTACAGAAGACTGTGAAAAGAAACTTAAAAATATTACATCTTTCTTAAATGAAATGGATGCATTAGCTGAAAATATTGGTTTTGACGAGCATTCATTTATGAAGGATGAATTTTTTGAAAACCTTAAAGTTGAATATGATTTTTCTTTATTACAAAAGAGATTTATTACATATAAGTTGTTAGCGGTCACTTTATATTAACTAAAAACCAAATAAAAAATTCAAATTAAAGCATTCCAACTATCTAGCAAGTTTAATATAATTTGCTTTTTTTATTATCTAAATTATATAATCTGCATTTGCA
>JBFXKO010000045.1:0-23748 GCA_050173715.1 Sedimentibacter sp. | reverse complement strand
AACTCAACAAAAAAAGACTTTTTTTGAAATATATATCCCATGTGAAAAATGGCGGAAAAATCCTTCAACAGGAAGAATTCTTCCACCATTAATTTTTAGTTGTCATTTTTGGCTGTGAATAGTAACAAATAAGTTTGGATCATTCAAAATTTATTGAGTGATCCATATTCACGCTTATAGCTTATTATGGTAAAATAAGCATATTAATATAATTTATATTGGAAGGAATGAAAGAAATGAATCAAAGAAATTTAAGGTACATCAATACTGGTTTTATGGGATTGACACTTTTTATCACCTTAATTTTGATAAATAATTTTCCTAGTTTAGGTTTTTACTTTGCTGAATTGTATATCATTTTAAACATGATTAAGGATATTATTATGCATAAAATAGGATTTATTTTTAATAAAACTGGAATTAAAGAAATGATTGTTGCTGATATTATTCTTTTAATACTTTTTGTATCTTATCACATTTACAGCATAAATAATCAAGCATCACCTAAAATTTATTGAGTGAAGACAAAAGGACATATTAAAAATATCAAAATATTGTATACTGACAAAATTAGTATTGAAGAAGAGACTAATGGTGTAGGATTATAATAATAAGAAATAATTTTTTTGACGGGGTAATACAGATTAATGCGTATGATAAAGATTTAAATGAAGTGTATAAATTTCCTGATAATGTATAATGTGTACATTGATATTAAATAAATCAATTTTTATTAGAGTGGAGGAATATATATGAATAAAAACCTAAGATTATTGTATAGTATTTTAGGGAGTTTTATACTTACCTTACTGAATAATCCAATATTTGAATATTCAAGGCTTGGGATATTTGAAAATACTAGAGGTCTTACTTTTGCTATGATATATCAAATTTATAATTTTATTATAAACATAATATCATTTGTTGGATTTGTTTTATTAATTGTTTTCTCAATTAAATTAGTTATCAACAATACAATTAATAAGGATAAATAGAATCGGTAATAAGGTGAAACTTTTATGCAATTATAACGTCTTATGAGTATAAATTATATTGCGATTTATGTCTTGTACCCAAATGTACTTATGAAAATGGAAATATTATAAAATAAAACTGCTTCCATAAGAAAATACGGGAACAGTCCCCAAAATTTCAATATGAAATTTGGGGATTATTTTTTTTCCTAACAATATCAACTTAAATTAAAATGTTGTAAGTGTATTTTGAATATTTCACGTAATATATAGTCCACTTACCATAGATTTCTTCATTTATGATATCCCTTCTAATATCTCCAAATATATATGATTGTATATACTTCACCCTGAGATTATAATGCGTTTGATAGCGTTTGCTAACTTATACAGTTGACCCCATAGGACTTGAAGATTTCTGGGGATACACAAAAGATAATGTAAACCCTGCTAACGGAAATATGGTAATGCAACAAACAGATCTTGCTATTTCAGGACGTGGAATTCCTGTGGATATCACAAGAACATACAACAGCCGAAAATCTGATACAGCCGGAATGTTTGGTTATGGCTGGCATAGTAATATAGAAGCTCAGCTAATAGACCCAGGTAATGGTCCTATTATATTTATTGATGGAGATAATACTCGTCATATTTTCGGTGAAAAAGTAGGCGGAGGATATATTGCTGCCGGAGGAGTTTATCTTGACTTAGTAAAAAACGGTGATAGCACCTATACTATAACTCTGACGGATGGAACAAAAATTAATTTTAATACTGCCGGCAGAATAGCATCCATAGTAGACACAAATTACAATACTACAGCGTATACCTATACATCAGGTAAGTTAACAACAATTACTGATGCTTCAGGTAGAACTACTACAATAGGTTATGGAACTAATGGATATGTTTCAAATATAACCTATAACCAAGCCGTTGTAAATTATGAGTATGATGCATCCAATAACCTGACAAAAGTTACAGATCCGGCAAGTAAATATATAACTATGAATTATGATACAAATCATAATATAACAACTTTGACAGATCAGAGGGGCATAGCGACTACAATTGGTTATGATACGGTAAATGATAGGGTTTCAA
The DNA here is from genome assembly GCA_050173715.1 of Sedimentibacter sp. Lineage (GTDB taxonomy): Bacteria > Bacillota > Clostridia > Tissierellales > Sedimentibacteraceae > Sedimentibacter. Next base: position 21,667 of record JBFXKO010000045.1, on the reverse strand, counting down.
CTATAAGCAGACCAATTACTATCGATGGAGCAGTTCAGACAAGTACTACGAGCTACTCATACGATATACAAAATTTAACTACAACTGTTACTGATGGAGAAAACAAGAAAATCCAATACACCTATAATCCAAGCAACAATGTTGTGCAGGTTACGGAAAATCCACTTGATCCTACAAATATGGCTGTTACGACTTATGCTTATGATAATTACAATAATTTAACAAAAGTAATAGCTCCAAATACAAACAAAGTAGATGGCACAGATGCATACGTGTATTCCTATGATGTAAATGGAAACATTACTCAGGTTCAGTTACCTGAAAATCAATCTGCTTCTGTTTCTTATGACAGCCAGAATAATCCAATTGAGAATATAGATTTTAACGGTAATACTAGCAACTATAGTTATGATTCAGACAGTAATCAGTTAGAATCAACTGATGCTAATATTCAGACATCAGCAAACAGATATTGGTCAAACGGAAATCTGTGGTACTCAACTAATTTAATGTCAGCAGCCGATAATTTAATTACTAACTCAAGTATGGAGCTTGATGCTAATTCAGATAGCTGGCCTGATAATTGGACTAAAATTACAGAGTCAGGAAAGACTGCCACTTATGCTTGGTCAGGCACAGCAAAATACGGTAATAAATCAATTAGTATTTCAAACCCAACAGGTTGGGCAGTAGCAAGCTCTGATTATATACCTGCTACAGTAAATGACAAATTTATTGTAAGCGGATATGTTAAAACTTCAAATATAACCGGAAGCTCACTTATTAAGGTTGATTTTTATAATTCCACTGATGTATGGATAGGTCAAAAAGCATCCTATGAATTGAAAGGAACACATGACTGGACAAGAGTACAAGCAGTTATAGACAATATACCTGCAGGTACAGCAAAAATAAGAGTATCAGTAGGTATGAATGCAGGAACAGGAACAGCATATTTTGATGGCATGCAGCTTGAAAAAGGAACTGTATTAAGTTCGTATAATCTAATAGACAATTCAAGCTTCGAAAGAACAACTAACAATTTACCTGATAACTGGGTAACCAGCGGCAATTTTACTTCAAACGATATAATTGATACAAGTGAACGCCATATTGGTGCTAACTCCATGAAAATAACAGGAGAAAGCGGAAAAGATAAATTTATTACACAGCATATTAATATTTCCGGTGATTCAAATACTAAGCTTACTCTTTCAGGATGGTCAAAGCAAGTTGGTTCTAATGAAACGGGCAGTTACTTGATGCAGGTTGCTATCCACTATACTAATGGGACAACAGACTGGTTAGGTAATAATTTTAGCAGAGTTGAAGATGGCTGGCAGCACGTGGCAGCTAAAATAGAACCCACATCTACATTTGATTGGATTGAAGTATATTATAGCTACTATGATCAAACAGGAACAGCATGGTTTGATGCTCCAAGACTTGAAGTTGGTTCATCCCACACATTTAACAACTATGATGTTTACAACAACTATGTAACAAGTGTTAATGACCCTATGGGTAATGTATCAAGCTTTACCTACGATGCTTTTGGCAATATGTTGACAGCAAAAGATCCCAAAAATCAAACTACGCTTATTCCTATGACAGTCGTAACCTATTAACCAAGGTTACAGATGCAAAAAACGGTATAACAACCTACGGTTATGATAATGTTGGAAACAGAACAGCGGTTACAGATGCAAGAACTAAGGTAACAACTTATGATTACAATGAATTTAATTTAGTTTCTAAAATTACAAACCCGTTGAATCAGATAACTCAGTTCGGATATAATAAAAATGGACAAAATACAAAGACTATATTGCCTAAGGGTGATACAATTACAAGCACCTACAATGCATTAAATCGTCTGGACGGTATATCCTACAACGGAGTACAGAAGTGGGGCTATGAATATGATGCCAATGGAAATGTAACTAAACTAAACAATATTGCGGCAGGTATATATACAACAACGAAGTAAATCAACTTACTCAGGTTAAAGATTCTGGTGGAAATGTTATTGCTTCCTACACCTGATGACCAAGGCAGAAGAATCAGCTTATCAGCATGGGGTGAAACCTCTAAATTTCATTACAGCGGCGATAAGGTAATCTATACAAATGGAAACAATAATATTATAGCTGAATTCTCATATGATTCATATGGAAATCCTGCTACCATGACTTATAACGGCGTGACTTATTACTACCATTTAGATGGTTACGGAAATGTAACAGCAATGACAGATGCAAGCGGAAACACAGTTGCTCAATACAACTATGATGCATGGGGTAAAATCCTGTCACAAAGCGGAAGCATGGCAGCCATAAATCCGTTTAGATATGCAGGATACAGATATGATGAAGCTACAGGGTCATATTATCTTATGTCGAGATATTACGACCCAGGTGTTGGAAGATTTATATCGAGAGATGCTTTCCATGGATTTGAGGAAGAACCGCAGAGTTTAAATCAGTATGCTTATTGCTATAATAATCCGGTGTTATGTATTTTACGAGGTATAAACGAAAATACTGTAAACAGCAACAAATCGGTATAAAAAGACCACTTTATGGAATGTGGTCTTTTTTCGCGACTAAAGGTAATGATTAATATACAAGAATATAAAACTACTATTCCATAATTAAGGTAAGTTTTACCTACAAGGTATGATACCATCGACTCGATTTTATAGTGTATATTACGTTTTTTAGTGCACCTAAACCGGCTAAATTGTGCATAGCTTTCGCTTAAATTGTGCAGCCATTCCGTTTAAATTGAGCAGGCTTTCCGCACAGATTGAATATTGACAACTAAATATAATAAAAGGTATCATAAAATTGCTTTTACTTGTATGGAGGATAGTGCAACGCTGTGGAGCGACATGAGCGCTATACAAGGTTTAGTAAGGTGAGTGATACCGCAGTGGGTATTGCTCTTTTATTGATTTAACAGAAAAATCACTCTCCTTAGAAAACATATGCGATAACCTCAGGGTTAGGGACAGAGTCCCTATGCAAAGCCATGTTTTCAATACCTTTTTTCTTACGCAAGAATCTTTACCACCAATAACAATGGTATAAGAATCATGAACAATACGATCGTAAATAGCAAATATTGTTCAGGCAGTCTAACATATTTTACAGTATAGAAGCTTCTACTTGCTGACATATCAAGAGCCGTTGAAAGATAAGTTTTGCTGCTTCCTGTTGCCCCGAGAATTATGATGTTATGGAATTCTGACCAGTATGTAATATTATTTGAATATTTTTATACTCTGGCGTTAAAGTATATGTTAAAACCTTTGTGCAGGCAGATTCAAGACGTTCTACAGAATACTTATCTGCAAGCTTTAAAAGTGCCATACAGGATTTGTAACCTTGCTGTTCGACCTTATATCTATTTAAAAAGAATCGAATGATAAATGTAGTATTTTCACCGATTTTTTCAGCCCATTTGATAAATCATTCAGCATTCTATGAAACATATTTTTGATGATTTGACGGCATATATGACTCTACAGTGCTATATTGTCCAAATCTGCCGTATAGCCTTGGATGAGAACATATTCGATTGCCGTCAAAAAATACTTCAATTACATTCTTGGTTATTCTGACATCTACCTTATGCTTTATGTATTCATATGGAACTGAATAATTTTGATTATCAATGCTGATATGATAATTTGGCCCAACTGTTGCAATCTTCCACTTTGATAATTCGAACTGTCTTTGTGGTAAAGGTAGAAGAAACAATTTTTCTTCAGCAAAAGCCGTAAACCTACTTCCTTCTTTCTTTTGAAATGGCTTATTATTAAAAAACTCAAGCCTTTCCTTGATAGATTCGTTTAGCTCGGTTAGTGAGAGAAACTGTTGATTTCGTATAGTAGCAAGTATGTATGTGGATATTATCCCAACTGTACCTTCTGTATGGGCCTTATCTTTTGGCTTTCTAACTGCTGGTGAAAATGTTTCATCCAATATTGCCATTTAAGGAATTATATTTAACAAGTAGAAAATAGTGTAGAATAATGTAATATTTAGTGTTAAAATAGTTTATTGTATAATATAAATTGATGAGGTGAAATGTAAATGGCACGTGTGGAATTTTCAGAATTAGATAAAATAATTAGAGATTTATCATCAGAAACGAGAATAGCAAAGGATGGAAGTATACCACTATCACAGTTTTTAAATTTGCTATCAAACTTTGCGGATAAAGCAAATTCATTTACAGAATCTGATTTATCATTATTTACAAAAAGTTTTCAACAATATTTAAACAGAAGAACTTTTAAAACGTGCAGAGAAACAGTAAATGTTGGAGATATATTTAATGTAGATTTTGGTATAAATTATGAACCGGAAATGTCATACAATCATCCGGCTCTGATATTAGAAGTAGTAGGAGATTTGGTTTTAGTAGTGCCAACATCTACATCTCCAAGCAAATTATCTAATGCATACCATCCAAAAAATAATCCAAGTGGATGCTGGTATTATTATGAAGTTTCAAAATCTGACGGATTCGCTGAAAAATGTACATTAATACTTGGAAATGTATGCACTATTAGTCAAGGCAGGTTATTAGAAAAAAAGGGTCATTTAACAGAAGATATAAATAAAAATAATTCACTTTATAAGCAAGTAAAGCATATAATATTAGAAAAAGTGTTTTATAGAGAATATAATTCATTAACAAATGAATTATGCGATTTAACTAATCAAAATAAAAAACTTTTAGAAGAAATAAAAAGTTTAAAGAATAAAGAATAAAGAATAAAGAATAATATAAAATAATTTGAAAATAATAATTGACAAATATACTTCGCTCTAGTATACTTATATATGTAAACAAGATTGTTTACCTTATTATGAGTTAAAGAACGAAGATGCGGCATCCGTTATAACGGATGCCGTTTTATTGTATTTACACGATGATGGTGCTAGAGACCTAGCCATGCTAGTCACAATATATTAATTAATTTTGAGGGTTGAAGGTCTCGTCATGCTAGGAATTTATACTGTTTATAGGTGATACCAGCGTCAAAGTTGACTCTCCCACCTTTTTTAATCGGACGGATGGTTTGATACAGATAGAATACTTCTACTCTGTTAATAACGAACATTACAGCTTATTTTATTATACGGGTGACGGCGGCAAATCCTGGATAAAGAAAGATAAAAAAATAGTGTATAATGACTCAGGCAGCCTTAAATACAGCTTTGCGGATAAAGAGAACGGATGGCTTATTGCAGACGACGGCAAGGATTTTATGAAAACAGCAGATGGCGGAACAACCTGGACCTCATTAAATGACATTCTATCCGCTCTATCTCTTAAAGGGATTTTGGATATACAGTTTGTTGATAAAAGTAACGGATGGGTACATGATGAAAACGGCTTGTTTAAAACAACAGATTCAGGGAAAGGTTGGAAACGGGTACATGATTATTTGCATGTATATAGAGTTTTAAATCAAGCAATGGAAATAGCATTAGAATATTCTGAAGCAAATAAGGAAATTATATTAGCTAGTTCTCTATTGCATGATATAGGTAGAGCAGCACAATTTCGAGATTCTACTCTATGTCATGCGATAATTGGCGGGGATATGGCTTATAAGTTTTTAATTAATATAGGATGGCAGGAACCAGATGCATTACATGTAAAAGAATGTATTACAACACATAGATTTAGAACGGATAATCAACCAAAAACAATAGAAGCTAAAATATTATTTGATGCAGATAAACTAGATATAACTGGCTCACTTGGGATAGCTAGAACATTAATTTTTAAAGGACAAGTAAACGAACCTCTCTATACTGTAGATAAAAATATGGTAATCCATAAAGGAATAAAAGAAGATCCGGAATCTTTTATTAAAGAATATAATTATAAACTGATTAAAGTGTATAATAAGTTTTACACTGAACAAGCAGGAAAAATCGCTCAGAAAAGAAGAAGTATATTAATGGAATTTTATGAGTCCTTCATGAATGAAATTAAGATGGAAAACATAAAAAGTTTTTTAAATTATTAAGGGTGAATGTTTATTGTAAGAACCCTTATTATAAGAGGAAAAGATAATTTAATTTTTGAGGAAATTAATAAAAACTTTAAAATCTGCCCATCTATGCAATGTAAAAAAGGTGATTCTATTAGTAAGTTTACACCTAATAAAGTATCTAGTGATGTATGGATTTATACTATAGATCATGATGGATACATAAACTTTACCCTTAATGTTTTTCTATGTAAAATAAAATCATCTAAAGAAATAAACTATGGATTAAAAATGTAGAAAGTGATATAATTTGTATATAAAAATGAGATTAAGATTAATGTAGAGAATTGAAATTTAAAAATTAACTGAATGAAGGTGAAAATATGATTCCGTTAGAAAACGAGCTTACTTATGAAGAATTTTTGGAAATTGATAAGAGCAGTATTGATAATTTAGAGTTTATTGATGGGAAGATTTATTTGTTATCAGCTCCTTCTGTAATTCATCAAACAGTTGTAACTAATCTATCTACAGAGTTTGGAGTTTATTTTAAAGGGAAAAAATGCAGACATTTTGTTGCTCCTTTTGATGTTGTACTAAGTTATAAAGATAGTACATCCAAGGTTCAGCCAGATTTGACAGTAATATGTGATAAAAAAGGATTAGGTGAGCAAAGCTATAACGGAGTGCCTGACCTTGTTGTAGAAGTATTATCACCTTCTACTGCGTCTATTGATTTTATTAAAAAAATGGGAATTTATATGAATGCAGGTATAAAAGAATATTGGATAGTTTCACCACAAAATAGCACAGTACAAATATTTTCATTAAAAGAAAACGGAGTTTACTCGGAACCTTCAATGTTTTCTAAGGATGATATTGTAAAATCAATAATATTTGAAAATCTAAAGGTAAAGTTAGCTGATATTTTTTAATAAAAAACCTTTAAAAATAAATGACGATTAAGGAAGAAAATAAAACTCTGTAAAGACCTGACTCTTATAGATAGACTTATTGTATATTTAGTGGTGCTCAATAGAGCACCTTTTTATATGCTTTTTTTCAATCGTATATTTTTTTGTCCTGTGGCAAGAATATATGTATCTATGATTTGGGGTGTTATTATGATAATAGTTGCTATTAGAGCAGTTGTTTTATATACTGCATTGATGATTTCAATGAGAATCATGGGGAAAGGCGAGCTTGGTGAGCTTCAGCCTCATGACCTAGTTGTATCATTGATGCTGGCAGAGCTGGCAGTTATGCCTATGGAGGATTTGGGTGCTCCAATGCTTCATGGTTTCATTGCAACAGCAACAATAATGTTTTTACAGTGTTTGATTTCATATATAACTTTAAAAAGCAACAGTGCACGAAAATTTATATGTGGAACACCAACAATAATAATTGACCATGGAAAATTTAACATGAAGGAAATGAACAAGCTAAGAATCAACGTCAATGATGTACTTGGACAAATGCGTTTAAAGGGATATTGCAATATTGAGAATATAGACTATATTATAATGGAAACAAACGGAGAAATGAGCATCATAGCACCAGATGAGCCCCCGGGAACAAAGTGTAAGAGAATACCTATTGCTACTATTTTAGATGGCAAAATAATGCATAATAATTTTGAAAAGTTTAATATTTCATACAAGGATTTTGAAAAGGAATTAAAAAAGAAGAATTTAAGACCAAGTCATGTTTTATATGGTTTTGTTGATGAGGATGAAAAATTTGTTTTTTATACGAGGTAGAATATGAGGATGGTAATAATATCATTAATAGTATTGCTGGTATTTGTAGGCATATGGATTTGGTTTCATTTTACTTCTGTGGAGCCCACAACTACATATTATTATGAGGAGTTGATTGAATTAAACAATTTAATATATACAGACCAATGGGAAAAAGCTGAGTCAAACATGGAATTTTATTATGACAATTGGGAGGATGTGAGAAATCTATGGGTTTATTTCATTAATCAAAATGACATAGACAACATTGATTCATCTATAATCAAGCTGGATTCATTCATAAGAAACCGAGATAAAACAATGGCTCAAGCAGAGCTTGAGCACTTAAGAGTTTTGTTTAATGTTATCAAGGAAAATGAATGCTTATCCTTGGAAAACATAATGTAATTATTGTATTGTGTTAGACAAAGTTCCGATATTTTCAACTACGCAATCCACAGTGTCGCTGGAATTCAAATATCTTGGAGGCTTAAAGCCTGCTCCGACTCCAGCTGGTGTGCCGGTCAAAATAATATCTCCCGGATATAATGTGATTCCTGAGGTTAAATCGCTGATGATTGTGGGAATATCGAAAATTAATTGATTTGTGTTTCCATTTTGTCTTAATTCACCGTTAACATAGCTTTTGATTTCCAAGCTTGGAGGAAAAGCAATGTTTGATTTATGAACTATGTATGGACCCATTGGACAATATGTGTCAAAGGACTTTCCCTTATGCCATTGTATATGATCCTGCTGCAGGTCTCTTGCTGAAATGTCATTTGCAATTGTATAACCAAAAATAACATTCTCTGCATCCTCTTTAGAAACATTTTTGCATTTTTTCCCTATTATTATTGCAAGCTCAACCTCATAATCCAATTCCTTCACTACATCAGAATGAGCTACTACATAATCCATGTGACCCACTGCAGGATAAGCTATTTTGCTGAAATAAATAGGCTTTACAGGAATATTTGAGTCTACGTTTTTTAAGCTGCCTACTTCATTTACATGGTCAAGATAATTTTTTCCTAAGCACAGCACATTTCTTCTTGGGTAAGGTATAGGAGCCAATACTTTAACCTCATTAAGAGCTATTTCGCATTTTAATGAAGCTAATGCTTCATTTGCTTTTTCTAAGTCTATATTTTCAAAAATTTCAATGAGATTTAACATGTTTGAGGGTTCAATCATGTTTAATTTTGCAAACAATGATGAAGCTTTGATAATTCCAGTCTTTTCTTCATTTAAAAATCCAACTGATTCTTTGTCTTGGTATAAAAATGATAACAGATACATAGAAGAGCCTCCTTAATTTATATAATAATTAATATAATACTTTAGGAAAAAATTTTCAAGTAAAATTGTCTATTATGTCTAATATTGGATTGCTTGTTTTATGAATTTATTGCAGTAAAATTCTCTGTATGTTATAATTATAATATTGAAATCTTTATTTAAAGAGGTATGGCATGAGCAGATTTATGTTGAATGAACTACATAAGGAAATATTACAAAGTCTAACAAAAAAAGAATTTATAAAAAAGATAAATATATCTGAAGAAAAAATACAATCATATATAATAAATAAAAAATTTGTTAATAATTTACTCATACTCATTAACAAAAAGCATTTATTATGCAGTGACGTCCTTGACTTGACATCGGATATATTAAGTAGCATTTGCACAGAGGAACCAAAGGAATGGCTTCCATACATATTTCAATATACATTGCATAAATCATTCCCGGATGCAGCAACCATAAAGCTTTATCCAAAATATGAAAGTGGAGTGCTCATATATTTAGAAATTTTAAAAACCATACTTAATCATGGAAAAAACAGCGGTGATTTTGACAAATTTACTGACTTTAATTTTTTAACAAAAAAGGAAATAAATGATTTGCCTAATCCGGATGAGTATAATAATTTTCTTGATAAATTTGATAAAAATTATATATATGAGCTGATGATGCTTGACCAGGAGGTTAACGGATTTAATTCATTAAATCACGTTGCTGCTGTTCATTATGTAGCAATGCATATAGCAAGACAGCTGAAGAAGGTTGGCTCTCAGGTAAACCTTGGCATGGTGTCCGGTGCAGCTGCAGGACACGATATAGGAAAATACGGATGCAAGGGACTTGAAAAAAGAAGAGTACCTTATCTTCATTATTATTATACAGACCAGTGGTTTACCAAGTATAACATGCCAAATATCGGATTGATTGCAACAAACCACTCTACCTGGGATCTAGAACTTGAAAACCTGCCATTGGAATCATTAATACTCATATATGCAGATTTCCGAGTAAAGAACAAGACAGCTAAAAATGGAAATGAAATGCACATTTACGAGCTCAGTGAGTCATTTCAGATAATTTTAGAAAAGCTTGATAATGTAGATGAGAAAAAGGAAAAAAGATATCAGAGAGTTTATTCAAAGCTGAAGGATTTTGAAAATTACATAATTCATGAAGGAATAAATACTGACTTTAAAACAGATGAACCGGTACCTGTGAAATTTATTGATTATGCTCTTTTAAATGGATATGAGGTTGTTGAGAACTTCAAGTACATGGCTATTGAGCACAACACATCTTTGATGAGCAAATTAAATAATGAAGTTGTGTTTTCAAGCATGCTAGAATCAGCGAGAAGCGAACAAAACTGGCAGAATTTGAGAGCCTACTTAAATATACTTGAAGAATATTCAATTTACCTTTCTCAAAAGGAAAAATTATTTGCACTTAGCTTTTTATATGAAATGCTAGTTTACAGAGAAGGAGATATCAGGCGTCAAGCAGCAGGTCTCATGGGAAGCATAATAGTTACATATGATCTTGAACATTCAAAGGAGCTGCCTGATGATGTCTTGACTAATGTTAATGTGGAAATGACAGGATTGTCTCTTTGGGAAAAATATCTTGGATTATATTTGAATCCAGGCCATAAGGTAACTGACAATCACAAGGAATGGATTGGCTATTCAATGAGGATTTTTGTTGATTCTGTCATAAATTCAAACAGAAACAAGGATACGAAAAGCTATATTGATGCATTTATAAATGTTTTGAAAAAATGTCAGCTTGAAGGCTTAGCAAGGTTTAGCACATTAAATTCTCTCTTGAGCATAAATGGTGATATGTATGATGCAGAACAGCTTGATTTTGTAATAGAATATGCATTAAATTCACTCAATGATGCTGCTCATGATATAAGACTTATGGCAGTGCAGTTTTTTAATAAGCTTGTTAACAATAAGATTATTGAAAAAACTTCTTTAGAAAAGATATATAATTATACCCAGGATATTTCTGAAAATGATGGATTGTGCATAAATTACTTGAAATTTAAAATGGCGGGAAATTTAAATATGCCATCTGAAATTGTGAATAGATACAATGCGCTGCTTAACAGCAGCAGGTACAAGACATCTGATTTGTTTTTAAACAATCTGAAAACAGCCACGCCATGGAATGTAAAAACAGTAAGCATTGATTTTATCATGGAAAACATAAAAGATAAAAATGAAGTTACATTGCTTCAAACTGCAACCCACCTTGCAAATTTAGTAAAGGTGAGTGCAAAGGAATCAGTGAGAAACAAGGCAGGAAACTCCCTTGTGTATATTGGCACATTGCTTTCAGTAGAGCAACGAAATGAAATCGCTGTGGAGCTTTTCAAGGGACTTGAAATTGATGAGTTGCAGTATGCAAAGTATATTCCGGAATATCTGGGTCGTTTTATGCTCTTATTGCCACCTAAAGAATTGGATGAATTCGTGCAAGAATTAAATTTTATTTACAAGGGTACAAATCCAAGAGTCAGTTCTTTGGTGGTTAATACATTGGGAATAATAATTCAATATTATCCTGAATATCAAGCAAGGTTTAATGAAGATGATGAAACTTATCACTACAGGCTGAAAAGGTTGCTTGGAATTATTTTAAGCGGACTGGCAAATTACAATACGCAGGTTAAGCAAGAAACATTTCTTGTTATAGGACAGCATATATTTGGCTCTAAAATATTGGACTTAAAGGAAAAACATAAAATATTCCTCTTAATATACAAAAAACTTTTGACATTAATCAGTGAAAAAGAGTTAAGCGATTTGTTTTTCTTCAACAATTCATCATCATTCAACCACATATACAGATTTATAAGTGACTATGAATTTTATTACAAGGATTTTGAAATTGTATTAAATAAAAACATTGCATTTTTCCCTGGCACCTTTGATCCTTTTTCATTGAGTCACAAGGGAATTGTAACAGCAATAAGAGACCTTGGCTATGAGGTTTATTTGTCTGTGGATGAATTTTCATGGTCTAAGAAGGTTCAGCCAAGAATGATAAGAAGACAAATTATTAATATGTCCATTGCAGATGAATTGGGGCTGTTCCTATTTCCAGATGACGTACCTGTTAATTTGGCAAGCTCAAATGACTTGAAATCATTAAAATCATTGTTCCCTGAAAAGGATGTATATATTGTAGTAGGCAGCGACGTATTGCAAAATGCAACAGCATATAAAGCAAGACCAACCAAGCATTCAATACACAGCTTTAGCCATATTGTTTTTAAAAGAACACAGGATGATATGTCTCCTACAGCTTTAAAAAAAGCAGAGGAAGCAAAAAACAGAATAAAGGGTTCGCTTGTTGAGCTAAAGCTTCCCTTGTATCTTGAAGACATAAGTTCAACACAAATAAGAGACAATATAGATAACAACAGAGATATATCAAACTTAATTGATTCTCTTGCTCAAAGCTTCATATATGACAGAAATCTTTATATGAGAGAGCCTTTAGAAAAAGGAGTTTTGAAATCTAAGCCCTTTACAATAGAAATAATAGAGGATTTAAGCCAAAAAATTGTTGATGAAATCGGGCATTACATTTTCATGCATACAAACTTATATGAAAATATAGGAGAACAGCTTATTTCAAAAAAAATCAATCTTTTGGTTATAAGAGATTCAAAGAATTCAAATAAATTGTTAGGTTTTTCTGCATTCCATAAAATTCGCTCTTCAGATGTTTATGGAGAATTCCAAAGTCAATATATTGCCAATTATGTAAGAGAGCACACGGCAGGAAGATTAATAATAATTGATGGCATATTCATCAATCCAAGCAAAATATATGACAATATGGAACAAATAATATTGACTGAAACACTAGCATACTGTTTGAAGAATGACTTTACCTATGCACTTTATTTCAATATTATGTCTAACATGAACACGGATACAGTATTAGAGACATTAGTTCTTCAAGGATTCCAAAAAATTAACGATGAAGCTATGAATAAATCAGTCTATGCAGTTGACATGAAATTCCCTATTTGTTTGACATTAAACATGGAAAGCTTTATAAAGGAACCATTGAATACAAATGCAAAGGTTCATGAAGCCATTGCAAATGCAAGAAAGAGACTGCAAAAATCCATGACAGAGCTTTATCCAGGCTCACTGGTGTTATCCATTGACAATGACATGATAAACCAGACGCTCATAAACAAAATATGTGCGATAAATGATGTAAGCAACGAAATGCAGGTTCCAAGGATTCTTGGAGAAAATATGTGCGTGCCATTTGGAAATATTTTAAAGGGCATGGTTGTTCCTAACACTGTAACAAAATCTCTCCACACAGAGAAGGTTTATTCAACAGATGCCAAGACATTTAAAATTACAGAATATCCTTTTTATTCGCCTATAGAAATACAGGTTAAAACATTGAAGTCCTTTGAGAAGCCTGTAATATTGGTGGATGACCTTCTTCATAAGGGATACAGAATTAAGGAAATAGATCCAATCATGAAAAGATATGATATCCCGGTTAAAAAAATAATCGTAGGCATTATGTCAGGAAGAGGAAAGGATTTGATGGATATACAGGGAAGAGATGCAGATTGCGCATATTTCATACCAAACTTAAGACTTTGGTTTAATGAAAACCTCATGTATCCGTTCCTTGGGGGTGATGGAATGTACCAAGACAATGAAAATATGCTTAATTTAATACCTTCAATCAATTTAATATTGCCATATTATTCACCAATGTACATCGGCAATGCCACTAATGAGGCAATTTATAATTTGTCCTTAGTGAGCTTGGAAAACTCAAAGTTAATCCTTCAAGCATTGGAAACAGAATATCAGGAATTGTTTGAGAAAAATCTTACGGTAAAAAGGCTTGGGGAGGTTTTAATATCACCAAGATTGCCTTATTTGGGAGACAATATATATTATGATTTAAACAAGGAAGCATCCAGCTATATGGATTCAAGTATTGAGATGCTGATTAAACTTGAAAGGATTATAAAATAATGTTTTATTACAAACACAAGGGTAAATATTTATTTTCGTTGTCAGACAATTACAGCTATGAAAGAATCGACAACATTCCTGATAATCCTGAAAATATAAAAGAGCTTTATTTTTTATATAAATTTGACAAGAATAAATCTAAAAAAACATATGCTCTGACACATGTATCGGATATATTTAATGAAGAAGAAAATCTCGATTTGTTAAAATTAAAAAGCAAAGATAACAAGGAAGAGAAGTTTGAGAACACAGAGAAGATCCCTGACAACATTGAAAGATTAATTGAACTTGAAAGAGTTAAAGCAGTCAATACAGATTACGACAACTATGAAGAATGCTTTTGCATAAATGAAATAGCAAAGAAAAGGGTTAATCTTTTAGCATTGGGAGATGTGGGAAGCACACTTTTGACAGGTCTTAAGCTTTTAGGAGGAAACTGTGTAAGCTCTATTGGTATTTATGACAGAAGTCCTGACAAAGTAAAAAGATGGGAATATGAAATGAACCAGACATCATTTCCATTTGAGTTTGATAAATTGCCGGAGGTGCATGGAATTGAGAAAAATCAGCTTTTTGACTGTGACATGTTTGTTTTCTGTGCCTCAAAAGGAGTTCCGCCTGTAGGGCAGGAAAATATCGATGTGCGCATGGTTCAATTTGAGGAAAATGCCAAGCTCATAAAGGAATATGCCGAAATGGCAGCCGATAATAATTTTAAAGGAATCTTTGCTGTGGTTTCTGACCCGGTTGATTTGCTTTGTGCCACTGTATTAAAGGAAAGTAGGGGAGTTCTTGCTCCGGAGCAAATAAAAGGTTATGGTTTAGGAGTAATGAATGCGAGAGCAGCTTATTACTCTAAAAAGCATGATGAGTATTCTTCTTATTTAACAGAAGGAAGAGCATATGGTCCTCATGGCAATGATTTAGTGATTGCTAACAGCATAATAAATTATGATGACAAATTATCAAAGGAACTTACAAAGCTTGCTGTTGAAGCTAATCTAGAGGTTCGAAAAGCCGGATTTAAGCCCTATATAGCACCGGCACTTTCCTCAGGAGCAATATCCATAATATACACCTTGGAAGGAAAGTGGCATTACAGTTCAAACTACCTAGGTGGTGCATTCATGGGAGCAAAAAACAGAAGCCTGCCTATCGGGTTGGAAATAGAAAAAATAAAAATGCCAGAAGAACTGTTTCAAAGAATTAAATACACTTATGATAATTTAATAAGTTATAATATGTATACCTAATAAGTACAAATAGAAGACTTGTCATTCTGAGTGCTAGCGAAGAATCTCATAATTTGAACGGTTTAGAGATTCCTCACTTTGTTCGGAATGACAAAAAAGGCTTTTTGGGTTTTAATCATTAAATATAATAATTGTTCATTGTTCAATATTCATTGTTCAATGTTCACTGCTATCGGGGGTGGCGTATTGGAAAAATTAATAGTCTTAATGCCTGGGGAAGTTTCAGAAAGGCTTCAAAAGATGTTCGATTATTCAGTAATTGGTTATGATTATTATATAATTAAAGATTTTGACAGGGTCACAGATTTAAAAAATAAAAAAATTCTGTTTGTTGTTGAATTAGGAGAATCCGGAATAAATATAGAGCTTTTCAAAATGCTTGAAAAAATTAAGCTATCAGGCAATGATTTTATGAAGAATTCTTTCGGAAGCATCTTAACCAACAGTAACAATGAATTGTTTTCAAGAGATATTGCTCGAAAAGTAATTTTATATGCCAACATGGCAGGCTGCATGTTTCCAGGTAGACCGCTATCAGAAGCAACAGGCTCCTTGAAGTGTTTTAATACCCAGCAAAAAAGGTCTCCACATTTAAGTCTTGAGGAAGTATGCCTTGAAGACAGCAGGAATGTTGTTGAAAGACTGGTGGATTTTAATGTACAAAAACTTTCAGACCCCAAAATACTGACGCTTCATTCAAGCAACTACAAGACATCCAACACACTGTCTCTGTGGAATATGGTCAAGGAAAATCTAACAGATTATAATATAAACGAAATACATATTGAAAATGGTTCAGTGAGAGACTGCAAGGGCTGTCCCTACAAGGCATGCAAGCACTATTCCCAAAGCAACAACTGTTTTTATGGCGGAATAATGGTCGAAGAAGTTTACCCAGCAATCATAGACTGCGACATATTGATAATGCTTTGCCCAAATTACAATGACAGCATCAGCGCAAATCTTTCAGCTGCCATCAACAGATTAACCGCATTGTTCAGAAAAGTAAAATTTTACGATAAATATTTATATTCCATCATAGTTTCAGGCTTCAGCGGCAGTGACATAATAGCCCAGCAGCTCATAAGCTCGTTAAATATCAACAAAACATTCATGCTACCTCCAAAATTTGCATTGATGGAAACCGCTAACGATTTCGGAGAAATAGAGAAAATTGCTGATATAAGAGAAAAAGCAAAAGAGTTTGCAGAAAATATAAAGAGGTGTACAGGAAAATAGGAACCTGAGTAAGCTAATAGTGATTATTTAGACGAATAATCTATAATAAGAGTTATTATTCACCAGACAGTATAAATCTGCAAAGATGTTGAAATAATGAAAGACCGCGAGATTTCAACAAATAGGTTTACCGTATTACACATAAATCTTAAATTTTGCCCCATATGTATGAAAAGTGTCATTTGGGCAAATTTGAGATTTATGTTTTTTGCATGATTTTACATATTTTTGACCGAAAGGCTGATTTTCATGTCTGTTAGGAATATGATGGCAAGACAAGCTAACATCATGAGTACAAACTATATTATGCAGTAATTATATTTGTGTTACTATAATTATCTGAAGGGGAAAGCTTAAATATATATTAAAAGGATGTGTGAAAAATATTGTGTTTTTTGGGTAACTTTAACCAAGGGTTCGTAGTAGAACCATATAAAAAAATATTTGATTAATATAACACTACTTTTGAAGATTAAAAAGGAACAGTAACATTGGCTGTCATCCAGAGTCTTATTAAATGGTTTAATAACCAATGATAAGTGTCCGGGCTCAATGTCTCACTTGTTTGTACTTGTAAGGATGGCGGCACATATATATACGGGGTCAAAATAAATTTCGCCACTACCTATTGACAAATAAATATTACTATGTTATCGTTTATATTAATAGTGGACGGTCGACGGTCAACTAACGTTATTTAATATGGAGGTGCAAGATGTTAGATTTAGTAATTAAAAATGGTAAAATTGTAAATTGGAATGAATCTATTTATGCTGATATCGGTATACAAAATGGTAAAATCGTTTGTATCGGTAATAGAGATTCATTCTCTGAGACTGCAAAAGAGATTGATGCAACTGGAAAACTTGTAATGCCTGGATTAATAGATTCACATGTACATATCGGTATGGAGCTAGGAGAATTTACAAGTTTAGACTCTTTTGAAGATGGTACAATTGCTGCTGCTTATGGGGGAACGACATCTATGGTTGAGTTTTCAATTCCTGTTGGTAATCAAACCTCACTGGAAGCATTACAAAAATCAATTGAAATAGCTAAGGGCAATTCTATTATTGACTACTCTTTTCATGGTTGTGTTACAAATTCTAATGAACAAACATTACATGAAGTAAAAGAGATGATAACAGGAGGTATACCTTCCATAAAAATGTTTACAGTATACCGTGATACTGTTATGTTAGAACTTGATGGGGTATCAGAAGTTTTAAAAGTTATAGCCCAAAACAACGGAATCGCTAAAATACATGCAGAAAGTGCTCCAATTATTGAAGCAATGATAAAGAAACATGTTGATGAGGGTAAATTAACACCATATTACCATGCAAAAAGCAGACCAACGATTTCTGAATCTTCTGCAGTTGCAGGTTTAATTCCAATAGCTGAATTTATAGGTGCACCAATCATTTTTGTTCATATGACTTCAGCATCTGTACGAGATTACATTAAAGATGCAAAAAGTAGAAGTCATATCTATACTGAATTTTGTCCACATTATCTAACATTAACTGAAGAAGTTTATAATAGAATTGATGCACAAAACTTTGTATGTAGTCCTCCTATGAGAAGTCAAGTAGATTGTGATGAATTGTGGCATATGATTAAAGATGGTCTCTGCGATACTATAAATAGTGACCATAGTGCTTATGATACTAAACAAAAAAATCAGTATAAAGATTATTTTCCAAGAATTCCGAATGGGCTACCTGGCATTGAAACACGTGGTAATATTATGTTCTCTGAAGGTGTCATGAAGGGGAGAATGACTGAAAATCAATTTGTACAATTACTGTCTACAAATGACTCAAAACTCATGGGATTATACCCAAGAAAAGGCATTATTTCAATTGGGGCAGATGCTGACATAATACTACTTGATCCAGATGCTAAATATATTATGAAAGCCACGGATTTACATATGTCAACAGATTATACTCCTTTTGAAGGATTCGAGTTGACTGGGAAAGTAACTCATACAATAATCAGGGGTAATGTAATTATTAATGATAGTCAATATGTTAACAAAAATTTTAGAGGCAACTTTATAAAAAGACATTCACCAGTACTTTATTGATTTAAAATCAAAATAAAAAGGAGAAGTTTATAATGGAGTTAGGGTCTGAAAATAAATTTAATAATGTCAATTTAAAAGATAAAGAATTAATGCCAACTATTGAAACAGATAGAAAAATTACTACAACAGCTTTTTTCATGATTTGCGTAGGAATGTATGTTCAACTTGTTTCATTTATGACTGGAGCTCAACTTTACCCCGCACTTTCACCAAAAACTATTATTATTACTGCAATAATTGGTAATATGTTTGTTTGGGTTCTTCTTGTACTTACAGGGGATATTGGAATGAAATACGGAATACCTTATGCAGTATATATTCGTGCACCTTTTGGGTATATGGGTGCTCATATTCCTGGAATTGCTAGAGCTTTGCCTGCGGTTTTTTGGTTTGGGTTTCAGACATTTCTTGGTGCACAGGCCATTGATGAGATAATAAAAATTATTTTTGGAGCATCGAATCTAACAGTAATTATAATTGTATTTGGTGCAATACAAATATGGAATACTGCATTAGGAATTAATGCTATTGCAAAATTTGATTGGGTCGCAACACCTATACTTATTGTCTGTGGAGTGTATATTGAATATTATCTAATAAAGAATTATAACATTACATGGGAAGTATTTAATGCTCCAGGAGAAGGTGGAATAAGTATTATTGCAGCTCTTGCTATAATGGCAGGACCACAAATTACAATGCCAGTAAATATTTGTGATATGACTCGATATCTAAAAAAAGGGAGTAGTGATAAATTTTTTGAATTAAACAAGGGTAGCATGATATCTCAATTTTGGGGTTTGATACCTGCTATGGCAATGTTCGTAATAATTGGTATGACTAGTGGAATTGCAACAGGAGAATATAATCCTATTAAAGTAATGACACAAGTATTTGCAGGTAATCCAATTATGCTTATTTTGGTATTAGCTTCTTTTGTTATATTTGCGCAAGTTGCTTCTAATACAGGGCAAAATCTGCTACCACCAGGAAATGTTATAGTTAACTTCTTCCCTGGTAAAATCAAATTCTCAACAGCAGTAATCATTGCAGGTGTAATTGGGCTCCTAATTAGACCTTGGTTATTTGAGGACAAAGTACCGACTATTTTACTTGGAATTTCTTGCTTACTTGGTCCAATTCTTGGTATAATGATTAGCGACTATTATTTATTAAGAAAGAGAAAACTAGTTATTGAAGATTTATACGATAGTAATGGGCAATATCGATATATGAATAATTATAATCCAGCTGCATTCATTGTATTTATACCCGGAATATTATCAGCTCTGATTATTCCAGATTATGCAATGTATATATCAATGTTCGTTGGAGGACTTTGTTATTATTTGTTGATGAAGTTCTGGATAATTAAGAAATATCCACAAAAAGAAATCGTAAAATAAAATTGACGGGAGTAATAACAATAAATGAATTTACCTAAAAAAAGTTTGCCTTTTCATTTGCAAGTTTATGACAATATTAAAGAAAGAATAATTGCAGGGCAATTAAAATGCGGTGATAAAATCCAAGAGGTTAGACTATCGAAAGAGCTAAACGTTAGTCGAAGTCCAGTAAGAGAAGCTATCAGAATGCTTGAAAATGATGGTCTTATAGTTAAGAGAGAGAATATACTTATTGTAAATCCAATGACATATGAAGATACTATTGAAGTTTATGAATGCCGTATTTTGCTAGAGTCATATGCAGCTGGAATTGCTGCAATAAAAATTTGTGACTCCAATATAGCAAAATTAGAAATATGTATTAATAATATGATAGAATTTAATAATAATTCAGAAGATAATTATCTTAAGATAGTAAACAATAATTCTAAGTTTCATAGGATTATCTCTGAAGCATCTGAGCATAAATTAATTATTGAATACATAAAAAAAATAAGTGCGCTTTCAATGCTTTCTCGTGCTAATGAATTCTATGTGTTTAAAAGAGGACTTGAATATATAGATGAACATATAAATATTTTTAATTCTATAAAGGCTAGAGATTCCATTAGAACAGAGAATTGTGTTAAAGAACATATTAATAATGATTTAAAATTTTATAAAATGAAATATGAAGAAGTAAACAAAAGTTAAAAAAACAATGGCGTTTCATATAAGATGGATCCTATAAAAAGGACAGTTAAAAAAAGACCCTATATATAAATTTTTAATTATACCTTATTTATGGGGTCTTTTTGTATTATAATAGTCCGTATTGGAGGACAGGAATAATGGCAAAAAAAACATTTAGTGATGGACTTGTCATTCCGTCCCCTTGTCATTCCCTTGTCATTCTGGTCCTCACGGCAATGATTTAGTAATTGCAAACAGCATAATAAATTATGATGACAAATTATCCAGAGAACTCACAAAGCTTGCTGTTGAAGCAAACATGGAGGTTCGAAAAACCGGATTTAAGCCCTATATAGCACCAGCACTTTCCTCACAGCATCAGCGCAAATCTCTCTGCTGCCATCAACAGATTAACCGCATTGTTCAGAAAAGTAAAATTTTACGATAAATTTATATATTCCATCATAGTTTCAGGCTTCAGCGGCAGTGACATAATAGCCCAGCAGCTCATAAGCTCGTTAAACATCAACAAAACATTCATGCTTCCTCCAAAATTTGCATTGATGGAAACCGCTAACGATTTCGGAGAAATAGAGAAAATTGCTGATATAAGAGAAAAAGCAAAAGAGTTTGCAGAAAATATAAAGAGGTGTACAGGAAAATAAGTCATTAAGTCAGTTTTTTATACATTCGGTAATTTATTTTAACTCAACTTTTCAAGAATTCCCCCACCTCTAAATTTCCATGTTCACATTAGTGAAAATGAAGGCGACGGGATGAATTGGAAAATATTGTATTGACTAATGCAATATGATTTAGTATACTGTAATCAGTCGATATATGTTATGGGAGAGATAAGAACATGAAATTAGATAGGAATGCTCATTCGGTTTTTCTGTT
>JBFXKO010000044.1:0-23945 GCA_050173715.1 Sedimentibacter sp. | reverse complement strand
TAATTCAACAGAAAAACCGAATGAGCATTCCTATCTAATTTCATGTTCTTATCTCTCCCATAACATATATCGACTGATTACAGTATACTAAATCATATTGCATTAGTCAATACAATATTTTCCAATTAATCCCACCACCTTCATTTTCACTAATGTGAACATGGAAATTTAGAGGTGGGGGAATTCTTGAAAAGTTGAGTTAAAGCGGCAAGAAACAGTTAATTCTGTAATTGTTTCATAAAATTTAATAGATTCTTCTAAGTTGTCTCCTGTTTCACTCTTTTTTGAGTGTTACAATTACACTTTTATACTACCAAACTGAACTAGCTATTTTAATGCTTTCTCTTCTTATCTTAAAATATCTCTTTTATGAGCAACTAGCTTTCTTTTTCTTGCTCTTGCAGGGATAAATTGCTGCTTTTCTTTAGTTTCAAGAGGAACTATTTTTATTGTTTTTCCAACTGAATTTAAAAGTTTTAAAATAGTAGAAAGCTGAGGATCTGTTTTTCCAGTTTCTAAACGGGCAATTACAGGTTGCTTTACACCACTTAATTTTTCAAGTTCTTTCTGTGAAATATTTCTACTTTTTCTTATATTTATAATTTCACTCAATAAAGCAACACGTGCATCACTTTCTGCTATTTCATCAGCAGTAAAAATCTCATTTCTTACATTTTCCCAGCTATCCCCAACTGGGGAAATTGGTTTATTTTTCATAATCATCAATCCTTTCAATAAAATCTTTTAAATTACTTTTCGCCTGCTCTATCTCACGAGCTGGAGTCTTTTGGGTTTTCTTAACAAAATGATGAAGTAAAACAAACTTATCGCCCCTCAAACAAAAGAAGAAAAATCTATCTCGCAAAGGTCTAAGCTCCCAAATATCTCCAGATACATGCTTTACATACGGAATACCAGCAGTCGTTCCATATTGAGCTAATACACTTAAATAATCTTGTATTTTATTTAATTTTATTCTACTGTCCTTGTTGTTTTTACTTTGCAATTCAAAAAGATAATCTCGAACAGGCTGATTGCCGTTTCCATGTTTCTGGTTAGTTCTGCTATACTTTACAACAAATTGGAATTTGTTACTTGCTAAATAATGTTGGATTGCTTCTTCAAACTTTGTTTTTCATGCAAATCATTTTATTTTCTTCAACGTCAATATCACTTGAAATTACATCACATTTTGTCATTAACAGAAAATATATGTTTTTGTTTTCTTCACTCAAGCATTCATAGTTTGCTTGCCCTTTAGCAATTACTACATCAGCCTTTCTATAAGCTTCTTTGAATTCAGGGCTTGTTCGATTAAGCACAGTACCAAGAGAGCCATCTCCATTATCTATAACCTCCGCATATTCATCAATTCCTACAGCAAATGCGTCTTCAGCTATAGAATCATTTACAACAGGTTTACCCCGTACTCCAAATAATAATTTAACATTAGGATTCAATTCTTTTATTTTCTTTAAAAAAATTTTGTCCATGCAGATTTCTCCACAATTATCACCTAAATATAATAATATTTTTGCATTTAAAATATCTTCAGTTAGTGTCTTAGAATCATCTATTGCTAATTCAAATTCTTCCATTTTTTCAAAACAATCATAAATGTCCTCTAATAATGTATTGTGAATAGGATTGAAATCTATGATATTACCAACAATGGCATATCGCATTGCTAATTGAAACGAATTTTCAGTCTGCTCTATCTTCCTCTCAAATTCGGGTAACAATTTCAAAAACAATGTATTATAGTAATTTCTGGTTTCTTTATATGGGTCTTGATTATTAGTATTCTTTTTTATCATGCCAAAAATTTCTCCTATAATTTCTGGCGTGGTTACCTCAAAATCCATTTTACTAAGATAAGTAAAAACTTCCCTCAATAACTCTTCTTTTTTATCAACACCTGTAATATTTGCCACTTTGATAACTTGATTGACCACACATGGCAAGCATTTATCATGTATTCTCATGATTACACCTCTTTTGACTTATATTTAAACTGCCTGACAAATTCCTATTTATAAGGTATATATGTGTTTCTTGATTAATTCAAATAAATAGTTTCCCAATTATAACTTTTACGATTTTTTATTTAATTTCATTTTTCATAACATTAGCTACAAATTCATCTAAAGAAACTAAATTTCCAATATCCTTAAATTCTTCCATATCATTATTTATATTATTTATATATACAGGCAATATACTATACATATTATCATCATGAATATTATTAATACCTTTTTTAACTTGTTCTATATCAATATAATTTTTATCATAATATTTTTTAATAACTGTTTTATTGTGTGAAATATATTGCAAAACAATAATTCTATTCGTTTTAGAAATAGAAATATATTTTTTATTGTCAAAGCTCATATAATAGCACTGAAAACTTACTTGTATTTTATTTACTTTAACTTGTAAAAAAAATTCAATAAGCATTCTTTTATCTACTTCAAGTTCTATTGTATCATCTGGCATAATTATTATTGCATCTTTTATTTTTAATTTCTTAATTTGTCTTTTTATATCATCAATATAATCTTTTTTATCAATATCATATAAGTGATGATAAGCAGGTACATTGGGCATAAATGATTGAAGTTCGATTACAGTTTCAATATTACCACCATCTTTTTTTATTATAAAGCTACTATTACTAACTATTATATAATATTTATCCGACTTAAACATATTTACATAACTACCTTTCCATATACTTAAAACCTAAATAACCAAGTATGGATACTAATAATTCAAGTTCAGTTTTACCTTCATCCTTTAATTCGTTTAATACAAAGTAAAACTCACAAGATAATTGCTGTACCATAAATTTATCAATTTCTGAATGCTTCAAATTTACCATTCCGCTGTGACAATTTAAAAAGCTTGACATAATGCCCCATACGACCGCTTCTTTACTTCCACTCAACCCCCGCATGTTATCATCAAGCAATGAAACAGTTCCTAAATCCTTATATATCAAAAATTCTCCAACCCATAAGGCTACAATTTTAGCCATTAAATTTACTGAATAATTTCCAATGCTAAAATAACCAGATATTATTCTATTGGCCTTTTTATTTAAATATGCCTGTGTGTTTTTATCTAATTCAGTAATATGAAATAATTTTACAACATCTTGTACAATCAAACGCCAGATTCTATAGCTATATGGTCCTGGTCCTGAGCCTTCAACGTCATGATACATTTGTTTAAAAATATCTTTCTCTATTTGGCTAAATTCTGTTGAACTATTTGCTTTTATTCGTTCTAACAACTTTATTTCATTATCACTTAACATTGTTCTTATTTTAACCTTTTTGTCTGCGGTCATAATCAAGTATCCATTTATTTAATTCCTTATAAATTGATGTTAAAGTATTCTTATATAAAAAATTGTACAACTCTAATATCAAACACCCCTTTATATTTTACTGACCTTTCTTATTATTAAACAAACAAAACAGTATTCCTTTATAAATACAATAAAACAAAGCATAGATTGTTAGGCCAAGAATAACTTGATAAATAGACTTTCTTATTCCAGATGGCATTAGTCCTAATATATAACTTGAAATTGCTACACCTATTAATCCAGAAACACCACCAATAATTTCATCCTTGTTTATTTTCATTTTACGTTTCCTCTATATCTCTCCAGATTTACTACTTATCCCAAACGTTTTCGTGGTGTCATATTTTTGTCATACACATCTCCAACACCTATTTCAAAGCGGATACCATATTGGCAGTTATAAAATAAAGGCTGTATGATAGAATTTAGTCCCAGCAGTTGTAATTCTTTTTGTATTTGCTCTTTAAGCATTCATTAACCTCTCAATATTTTTATATTAGTATAAGTAATCTTTTCTTTGCTCTTATGAAAGGAAAGTATTAATGGATTTTAAGAACATATCAACTAAGCCCTCTGGATTACCCTTTTTGGTTGCTTCTAATTCATACCATGGATACTCTAAATCATGAATAATAATGGGTATCTCTTTTTTAAAAGTGTTTGCTATGAATCCTTCATCATGCAACCTTTTTGATAAATCAGAAATAACTTGTATGAGCTCATACGTACCATTCGGACCCTTACCAATATAATAGTTGTCATCATCGTACATTAAATCTTCATCTTCTTGACCAATATTTTTTATATTATTTTCTTCATACCACTGCAACAAGATATTTGTTGATTCTTCATCTCCAATTATTTCTTTTTCATCTTGTCTCCAAAAAGCATAGTTCCATCTTTCTTCGCTTAACAGTGGACTATGGTTACAATCTTCTTCGGTATTATAGCTTATAGCAAAAATAGGTATGTTATCATAAGCTTCATTTGTGTGAACAAAAAACGATATTGCATAGATTCCTTCTTCATCCCAGCTTTCAATTATAGGTTTTACTTTTAAATACAAATATTCTAATAAATTTATCATAAGTTCCTCCGTTTATAAATAAACTCAAAAAATTCAACCTACATATTATTTCCTGAATTTATATACATATCTACTTCTATAGTTGTACCTGTAAGATAACAAAATTCAATAATTTCCTCATTAAAGCTTATAAAAGGTGATTCTTCTCCATAAATTTCAGGTACAATCATAATTACATAATATACATCATATTGTTCTTTAATTTGCTTTAAAACTTCTATTTTGTTTTTTAGATTTTTTATTGTCTCCATACACTCTTTTCAATATCTAATCTGTCAATATTAGATTTTTCAGCAGACTAGGAAGAAAATAAATATTGAGAGCCATCGCTTCTATTATCTCCCTTTTTCCAACACTTAAACGGTTGTATGCCAAGAATTTTTGTAATGTCATCAGGATTAAATATGCCTCTTTCATAACCTATAAAACCACGACCAAGACAGTGGGTGTCAAGTTCCCCATTACTCCCTATGCTAATTCGCAACTCTTTTACTAATACAACTTAATATTTGAATTTTTCGAAAAATAGCTAAAAATGGAACACATAAGGTATCATCTTGAAGAAAGTTTTTTCTTTCCATGATGATGGAATGCATTACATTACAATTGTGAGCAATTCGAACTAATCTTATAATCAGTTGCAAATTTGTAAAGTCATAACATTCACTTTATGCGTTTTTTCTTTATTTTGTATATGGATTATATGAAGAATTCTTTCTTACATAACATTCATACCTACCTTTTATTAAGGCTTTTATTAGTTTTTCTTCTGCGACCAATATCAAAGTCTCCCCCTTTCAAACAAATATTGTTAGTTCATAATTTTCTACTGTTTCGTACAATAAGAATGTTCTGAAACTATTTATTATCAGATTAAATTCATTTCTTATATGTAACAATTATCTTTGAAAGTTATTTTCCAATTTAAAAAATTAACTTTCAAAACATTTTTATTTATTATCAATGGTATTTCTGGGGCATCTCATACCTACATACTGTTCTGTAAGATGTTCTACATCCCTGTTATCTTGCTTCGTCTCTCCATTAAAACTGTATCTTGCCAGATTCCATCACTGTTACATCCGATTTTTTCTCTTATTCCAACAATTCTAAAACCACATTTTTTATGTAATGCAATGCTTGCTTCATTAATAGAAAATATCCCTGATTGTAATGTCCATATATCTTCCTTTTCGGTTTCTTCTATAACTCTATTTATAAGTTCATATCCCACATTATTCTTTCTGCAAGATTCACTAATATAAACACTAACCTCAACAACTCCTTTATATACACATCTGCTACTTGTTGGACTTAATGCTATCCAACCAATCACTTGGTCATTGTTGTCAACTGCAACAAGCCTTCCAATTTTAAGATGCCCTTTGTCCCAATCATAATATTCAGGTACTTCTGTTTGGAATGTGGCTTTTTTAGTGCTTATTCCTTGCATATAAATATCAACAACACTATTCCAATCGTCTATTTTCATTGTACGAATTTTAAATTCCATATTATAACCCTCCTTCTCACATCACATTACAAATTTACTCCTTCATATTCTACTATTGCAACACAGTTTTTGAAAGATACGACATTACACTATCTACAATTCCGAATTACCATATAATTGTAACTTATTTACAAATGAAAAACAAGTTTCAGACAAAAATCTCAAAATCAAATTCTTCATGAGACATGGCATAAAAAGCATATAAAATATTTATAAACACAATATATGCTAATTTAATCTTATTCCATATACAACCTATGGTGTTTTACCACCAGCCCCTCTAAATGGATAATATAAAGTATTTTAGTTATAAGTAATGTAAAAGGTTCTAATCATAATGGCAAGATTAGAACCAGAAATTAAGTATTGGTAATAAGGTAACTTATACTTCCTTAATCCTAAATTCTTATCCCTAAAACCCTTTTACGACAGCAAAAAGGCAGTTCCATCAGTTTTTTGCTCTGACTTTCCTTCACCTAAAAAGGTTTTAGAATTCAATGATGATAAACAAATCGTTAAGATTAGAATTATGTTATATCTCATATATATTGATATATTATTTATTGACATTATCAAACAGTGTATTTATAATTAACAACTCACGCAAAGGCTACAATAACATATTACGGAATATCAGTGAGTGGAGTTTTTACCTTTGATAACAATGGTGCGATGACAAGTTTCACTACTGATGACAGAGAAAGTATTGATATGAATGGAAACATCCAAAAGGCAAAATGGTCAGCAGTTTGTGAAGATTATAAAGACATAAACGGAATAAAATATCCAACAACATTAAAAGCTGTATGGCACTATAAAACAGGTGACCTTGTATACTTTGATGGCAGGGATATAAAAGTATATTATGATGTAAAAAAGTAAAGAATATAGCATAAAGATTTTTCACATTTAATATAAAAAAAGCTGAAAGATGCGTTCAATCGAGTAGAAGGAAAATAATTATTTTCCTTCTACTCGATTGAACAATAAATTTTCACACTAAAAAAACATTTAAGGATGTATTATCAGTCCTTAAGTGTTACCCCTACAACTTGGATTTTGTATTAAGCTCATAATCTTACACCGAATATACGGAAATAATAAAGCTGACTGCCGATAATAAATAATTATATGGAAAAACAATAACTCTTTTTGTCCTAATTCATTTCTCCCTCACAAAATATAAGTAATCATATATTGCTAATTTCTTCATAAAGATTTATTATTTTAAATAAATTATCTTCAATTCTATCATTATTGGCTACTGGTAAGTTTTTCGTATCATAATACTCTATTGTATCAATGATTTTTACACCAAGTTCTGATAGGGACTTGCTCATGCATTCTACAGTGTATCCCATGGCCTCTTTAGCTTTACCTTTACATACACCAACAACTATTGCTTTTTTATATGGGGAAAGACGACTTTTCCAGCCATTGCTATAATCATTCAAACAGAAAGTTCTATCTAACAAGGCTTTCATTTGAGCAGTAACGTTATAATTATATGATGGTGAGGCAAATATATAGCCATCTGCAACTTTCATTTCCTCGATAATTTTTGTAATATCATCATGTACGATGCATTTCCCTGTTCTTATACAACATTCACAACCTGAACATGTTGTAATATTGTTACTGTCTAATATAAATTTATCTACCATAATATTTTTTTCATTTAACACTTGAATTATATAGTCTACTAACAAATCTGTATTTTTTCCCTTTCTTTGGCTACCAACTATTGCTATCCATTTTTCACTCATAATATCTCTCTTATGTTTTAACCTAAATTATCTAATTTGTACTATCTAAAAAATGAGAATCAATTAAACTTTATTTTTACTTAATAATTTGTAATTGACAAATAGAAAAGTTTAAATATGTATCCAATATCTTTCGAGGTATACATCATCAGGTTCACAACAAACTGTACTTTCATACACACCACCATTAGCTAAAATAGTATGTTTACTGCCTTCATTTCCTTGAATACACGTTACCAAGACATCCTTGAGACCATATGATTTACAAATATTAAGACAATCAGCGAGCATCATCTTAGCATAGCCCTTCCTTCTTTCATCTGGTCGAACCGAATATCCAATATGCCCACCATATTTTTCAAGAAATTCATTAAAATAATGACGAAATTGAATCATACCAACTATTTTATTATCCAATTCACGCACATAAATAAATTGTTCACATGTAACCCAATTTTCAGGTACAGTTTCTTCATTTTCACATCTCTGATTAAATTCAAGCCATTCTTTAATGTTATCCATACGATATAATGGACCTGTTCCGTCCATAGAGCTGTTAGCATCTAACATTTCTTTACGAAAGGCTTGAATATCACTTTCAAAAGAAAAATCTGGCTTAATTAACACGCACTTGTCCATACAAATTCCCCCATACTTTATTTTTGCATTTTATAATAATATTTGCTTCGCATATTTCATTGCTATAACAAGATTTGAGAATATAATAAAATACAGTTATGATTTTCTATAGCAATGTATATTCCATATAATAAAATTCATCATTACCATTAAATGTATCCTTGATATATTTATCTTTAACTTCAAATCCAACATCTAAATAGCATTTTAATGCTCTTTCATTAAAGGTTCTTACTTCAAGTGTTATTGGATTCTCAGGAAATCTTCTTCTACATTCTTTTATTAGTAGCTTCATTACATCTTTTCCATAACCTTTACCGCAAAAAATAGGCTTCAATCCTACACCAATAATACTTTTATCACAGTTAGCCGTAATCCTCCCATAAGCAATCAATTCATCGTTATAAACTATCCCTACAAATTCTTCGTTCCTTTTCTCTTCTATTGCTAAATCCCATCCGTTTTTAAGAACAATATTGTAGTCAGAAAAATTATAAACAGCATATTCATCTTCATATTTCCAATTGCAAATTTCTTTTGCATAATCCTCTGTTAATTTAGTAATAATATAATTTTTCATGAATACCCCTCTTTGTACTGTACAATGTTATTTTTAAAAAAATGTGTAAAAAATCAATCACTTATGTCCATTTTTCTAAGCCAACAAAATGAGATTAATAATTAAAAAACAAGCATTCCGTTATCATCATATTTAAAGTTTGGACCCCAAGCAACTTCCCAATAATAGCCATCTAAATCAGCAAAATACGCATGGTATCCGCCCCAAAAGACATCTTGAGGTTCTTTAACTATTTTTGCACCAGCATCTCTGGCTAATTCGATAACCTTATCAACATCTTCTTTGTGTTCAGCATTATATGCTAAGGTGATTCCAGCAAAACCGTTTGCTATTTTTGGGGTATTTTCTTCGCTAATATCTTTTGCTAATAACTTTAAAGGATACAGTTCAAATTTTGTACCAGGTGTATCAAAAAATACTACATCAGGATTATTCCCTTTTTCATCTGTTAGAAATCCAAGTTCATCTCTATAAAACTTTATCGATTTTTCCATACTTCTTACACCTAAGCAAATACATGTAATTTTATTCATTTTTAATTCTCCTCAGTAAATCTTTCTATATAAATTTGAAATATTAAGTTAATATTTTATTATTTATGTTCTTTAGATAAATTTATTTTATATTTGAAAATCACCCCATTTATTCACAATTATAATAAAACTTTCAAAGGTGGTCTGTGTCAAATCTTCTAATTTATAATCCTCATTTATTGTTTCAATAATATCAACATACCTATTTTTAAAATCTTCTGCATTTATAAAGCTATTATAATACTTATCATAAAACTCCAATTCTTTTCCTTCAATAAACGTTACAATAAAATTCCCTATTTCATCCAACATTAATTTGCTATTATTCTTATTAAACTGTGTAATTTTAGGTTCTATATTATAATTTTCAAATACTTTATTCTTTTTTATTCTGTCATTAGTAATATTGCATTGTCCAATAAACCATTGAATAAATTGAGGAAGAGTATCTAAGTTTATTATATCCTCTATATAAAAGACTTTAAGAATACCAAATCTTGAAAAATATATACCTAATTTTAATATTTCAATATCTTTTTTCTTTTTTTTAATACCATGTAATTCTTCAATTTTATATAAAATATAATAGCCAACTAATTGATTAATATAATCCTTTTTGAGTTCAAGTTTTTTAGTAGTCTTTATATCTATTAGCATATCATCTATAATAATATCTGCATCAGCTCCACCAACTAATAAAGACGCTTCATTGAATGTTGGATTTAATATACACACGCTCTTTGCATACCATTCATCTGGATTAATTAATTTATATAGATATTTTAAATCTTCTACGTCTGCGTTATCTACCTTATTCAAATCATCTATACAACCTGACCTAAAGAAAATATCTAATTTTGCAAGTTTTAATACATCACTTAGCATCTCATTTGTGATTATCTTTGTATCTAAGTATTTCTTATAATTCTTTTCTGCACTTAATATAATATTCCTTCCAGTTTGATAGACATCGTTAGAAAATTGATTTTTTATATCTCTTAACCCATTAAATGCAACCCATCCTTCTATAATTACATTTTCATTTATGCGTTCAATAAAGAAACGTAGTAAATAATCAAATGCTGTTCCAACAAGAGAATAGTGTTTTGTTTGTGGAACTGCTAATGGTATAGCATTACTTTTAAAGACAGGATACCTTATTTCTTCTTTAAATTTTTTTTCAACCTCGATATTCTTTAAAAATGTAGTTAAACTCATTTTTTCTTCCTCATATTTAAGAACTATAAAATAATCACTATATCTATTTTAATATTTTTGAATTTTCAAAGAGTTAGCCAATATTATTTTACAATTGTACGCACTTTAAAAGTTAATAATTTCTGTAACTAAACTCCCTGTCTGACTAAATGTAAAACAAATTAATTTATGATATTACTCAAACTTACGCTTTTTCATCATTGTGATTGCTTGAAATAAACCACCAGTTATTTTACCACCATCAAGCCTATTAGATACAAATTTAGCAGGAAATTGGTTTATAAATTCATCTTCGTCATCAAATGTCCTTTCAGTTAAATATACATAAATTCTTGTAGTATCTAAAGCTCTAAAACTATCAATTGAAAGTATTGAAGAATCAACTGCCCCCATTGGAAATAATAGTCTATCAAATGGCTTACTTTTACTCCAATGCTGTCTAATACGCCTTTTTATGTTATTTGTTGTACCTATGTATAATTGGCAATATTCATCAATAACCATTATATAATATCCTGATTTTTCTTCATATAAATTAAGGTCAAATATTTCAAGAAAGCACTTATTATCTTCAAGAAATTTATTTATCTCT
This sequence comes from Sedimentibacter sp., assembly GCA_050173715.1. Taxonomy (GTDB): domain Bacteria; phylum Bacillota; class Clostridia; order Tissierellales; family Sedimentibacteraceae; genus Sedimentibacter. The sequence continues at coordinate 12,641 of JBFXKO010000044.1, read as the reverse complement.
GTATTGAAATCTTCACGACTTAATAAAGAAAAATACTCCATATTTAAGTCATAGTTTTTCAAACAGTTATCAAGCTGTTCCGCACACCATTCATCAGAATAAATTTTTCCTTCTTCATCAGCATAAATATCTCTTGAAAAACGAACCAATGAATTTTTATTGCTAACTAATGCATAATTTTCTCTCGTTAACTTAAGTCCATGTTTTCCTTCAATAATCTTCAATCCAAAATGATTTGGCATAAGTTGTCCCTTCAAATTCTTAGAATTCCTAACTCTTCAATGTTGTTGTAAAAGAATGTTTTCTTAGATATACCTAATAATGTTTCTGATATATCTGAACCTTTCTTAGCTATTGTAATAATTGGTATCTCCTTTGCATAAGCATATCCTGCCTCAATACCTAATCCTACACCCTTTTCTGTTAAGTCTATAATTACTAAATCACAAATATCAATTTTTTCAAATGTTAATTTCATTAAGTCATAGGGGTTATACCTTCTTCAAGGGAATTCCATTTTTTCTCAATTATTCTTTCCATTATTTTATCAGATATTATGAATTTAGGCAAATAAAGTTCTTCAAAGAACAGGAAAAAGATGGAATTAAGGATTAAGAGGGAAGGGCAGGATTAAGGGTTAAGAAATTAGGATTAAGGAGAGAGGGAAAAGCAGGGATTTAAGGGGTTTTAGGGTTTTAGGGCTTTAGGGTTTAGGGGAGAGAGGGAAAGAAAGAGAAAAGGCAGGAGAAAAGGCAGAAAAAAACCAGGAGAAAGTGAGAGAGGAAAAACACTTTGCTCCTGGTCGATGCAGAACTTTATTTTCATGATGATGGACTTTTTGTGTAGATGATGGACTTTATTTGGTGAATACAAATGATATATTAAAAAGCTATTACAATGCCTCCGTCATCAGCGTAGACTGTGCTCAAGCCTGATGATTTAAAAATTTTAATATCCTTAAATTTATATTTTGCCTTAATTTCATCACGGAGCTTTTCTGCTTTTTCAAGACAGTTTACATGTGTAATTCCTAAAACTGTGTTTTCAAAATCCACATTATACTCGGCAATCATATCCACAAGCCTTGTAAAAGCCTTTTTCTTGCCTCTTACTGATTCCATAAGTACTATTTTGCCTTCATCATCAGCCCCCATAATAGGAACAATATGCATAATGTTAGCCAGTATTGCTTTGAAGTTTGTAATCCTTCCATTTTTAGCAAGGTTATCCAGCGATTCAAGTATGAACAAGGTTTTTAACTTATTTATATATTTGTTTGTGTGCTCCACTATTTCTGAAGCATTTAAATTTTCTTCAATTAACTGCTTAACCTTCATAGCAACTAGTGTCTCACCTGCAGCAGCAGTCTTTGCATCAAATATGTGTACAAAACTTTCAGGGAATTTTTCCTTGAATGTTTCAACTGCAACCATGGCACTGTTATATGAGCCGCTTAAGGGAGCAGAAATCGTAACAATAAAATTATTTGCTTCTTCCTTTAATTTTTTTATGAAATCTTCAGGAGGTGCACAGGCAGTCTTTATTTGATTTTTTGTATTTTTCATTTTAGCAATAAGGGTATTAATGTCTAAATTTTCATCAATTATTTCTTCATCCTCTATAAGAATCCTGAACGGGACTCTTGGTATGTCTTCAGTATCTTTAATAAAGTCAGTGCAGCTATCAACTACTAAATTATTTTTCATAAGCCTTCTCCTTGATTTAATATGTTAATTATAGCAAATATTGACAAAGTATACAATTATATTTTATTCTTTATTTATAAGAATGAGCTTTTTTTTCTTGCGCATTTCCTTAATTTTAATTTCCCTTTTCATAGCATCACCCTTATTGTCAAACTCCTCATAATATTTTAGGGTAACAGGAGTCCTGCCTCTTGTGTATTTAGCGCCCTTTTTATCGTTGTGTGTCTTTACTCTTTTTTCCAAGTCAGTTGTATACCCTGTATATAATGTTTTATCTCTGCATTCTACTATGTAAACATAGTGCATGTTATCACCCTTAGTTTTTGTAATTATAATTATTTTAACACAAAAAAATTATAAATAAATGATTTTTATATAAAAAATAAAGCTTGGTACACCATTCTCTGCAATTTAATCATAATTTGACATTTGCTATTACTTATATTAGAATAATTTAAAAACAGGTGACGAGGATAAGTATGAAAATAGGAATAATAGGAGCCATGGATGTTGAGGTTTCTGAACTCATTGAATCTATGGAAAATATAAAAAAAGAAACAATAAGCGGTGCAAACTATTATGAAGGCACATTGCAAGGCAAAAATGTTGTTGTTGCAAAATGCGGAGTTGGCAAGGTCCATGCAGCAGTATGTGCCCAGACCATGATTTTGAAATATAATCCAGATATAATAATTAATACGGGAGTTGCAGGCAGCCTAAATGCTGATTTAGACATAGCTGACCTAGTTATTTCTGACAATGTGGTGCAGCACGACATGGACACATCTGGTCTTGGAGACCCGGTAGGATTTATTTCCGGGGTAGACATAATCAACATACCTTGCTCTAAGAGCTTGGTTGAAAAAATTGAAAGCTCTGCAAGAACACTGGAAAAAACCAATGTCATAGTAGGAACAATTGCTTCAGGGGATCAATTTATCTGCAATCAAGACAAAAAGGACTACATTGTAAAGCATTTCAATGCTCTCTGTGCAGAAATGGAAGGTGCAGCAATAGGTCATGTATGCTTCCTAAATAATATAGATTTCTGCATTGTAAGGGCAATTTCAGACAAGGCTGATGGCTCTGCTCACATGGACTTCCCCACCTTCACAAAAATAGCAGCAAAAAAAACAACACAGCTAATCAGCACATTTTTAAAGAATATTTAAAAGAAAATATTGGGGACGGTTCTTTTCATTTTCAAACGAAAAATTCGGAAATGAAAAGAACCGTCCCCAAAAAACCTATGGTACTAGAATTTCTAATGCATTATGTACTGATGAAATTTCTGCGGGCACATAGCCGCCTAAATCGCCGTCTGTATCTATCTGTATCTTCTTTTCACAGTCAATTTTTATATTTTTCCCTTGAAAGTAATGAACCTTGGGATGGTTTATGTGTTGTCCGTTAAATACGCTTGTGAATATTTGTAGAAGATCTGCATTGTTGGCTTTTTCAAATATGACAATATCTAACAACCCATCATCTATTGTTGCCTTAGGGCACAATTTCTTAAATCCTCCTGCTCCTGAGGAATTAATCACAAGAAACAAAAGAGTATTATAGCTGTATTCCTGGTTATCAATTACATAATTTATATTGTTTATATTGTTGGTATTCACCAACTGACCGGGAACTTCGAATGCTGCCTTGAAATAATAAGCATATTTGCCTAAAATAGTCTTTGCTTCAATTGTAACGTCGTGAGGTATGTTCATGAAGGCACCCCCACCCACAACATTTACAAAATAATCATCATTTATTTTTCCCACATCAATGGTTTTAAAGTTTTGTTTCATCAACAATGAGGCAAAATTAGCATATGCCTTTGGCATTTTCAGCTGAGCAGCAAAATCATTTACAGTGCCTGCCGGCATAATGGCAAGTCTTGTTTTACAAGTACTTTTCATAATTCCGTTTACAACCTCGTGAACGGTACCGTCACCTCCACATGATATAATCATGTCATAGCCCTCTTTACAGCCTCTTATGGCAGCTTGCTCTCCATCTCCACGTTTCTTTGTAGCATAAAAAGTAAACTCAATGTCTTCTATCTCCATTATAGTTTCAGATACATGGAATATTTTTTGTCCTGCAAGTTCCTTTCCTGAGGTAGGATTATATATAACAAAATATTTTTTCATTTGTTCACCCTTATTTATTTAACCTTCATAAAATTATCATTTAAATTCATTCTAACACAATTATAGAATAATTCAATCTATAAAAGAGGAGACAGCAATCTGCATATTGATTCTTTAAACCTGATGAGAATTCCCCTTTCAAGGTATAGCTCTCTTGTTATTTCCAAGGAATAATTCAAGTCATCCATAAAAACATCCCTTAACATGGATGATGTCTTGGTATCATATATCACCGCATTGCACTCAAAGTTAAGCTTAAAGCTTCTCATATCAAAATTAGCTGTTCCTACAGATGATACCTTGCCATCTATAACCAGTGTCTTGGCATGCAAAAATCCATTTTCGTAGGTGTACACCTTCACACCGTATTGCAACAGACCTCCACAATACCAATAGGTAGCCCAGTATACAAATGGGTGATCCGGCTTGCAGGGTATCATAATTTTTACATCCACACCTGACATAGCGGCAATTTTAAGAGATTCTATAACACTGGCATCCGGAACAAAGTATGGAGTTTGAATTAAAATACTTTCCTTTGCTGAATTAATCATCTTAACATAGTTGCTTTTTATAACTTCATCTTGTTTGTCAGGACCGCTGCTGATTATTTGAACTCCCACACTACCGGACTTGTTGTTATCCGGGAAATAATGGGGCAAGAACATTAAGTCCTCTTTGGAAGCATAGCCCCAGTCAAGGAAAAATCTAGTCTGCAGATCAATAACTGCATCTCCTGAAATTCTTATATGCGTATCTCGCCAATAACCGATTTTTTTATTAAGGCCAATATATTCATCTCCAACATTGAAGCCTCCAATATATGCTGTCTCACCATCAACAACTACAATTTTCCTGTGGTTTCTGTAATTTATCTTAAAATTAAAAAACGGAAGATTACTTGCAAAAAATACAGCTACTTTAACCCCGGATTTTTTTAACCTGCTAATGGTTTCTTCCGGTATGTGCCTTCCTCCCACAGAATCATACAAAAGTCTTACTTCAATTCCTTCCTCAGCCTTTTTGGCTAGAAGATTCAACAAATCATTACCTAAATTGTCATTTTTAATAATATAGTATTCCACATGTACATGGTGCTTGGCATTTTGTATATCATTAAACAAATCAACAAATTTATCATGCCCATCAGTGTAAATTTTAATTTCATTGTTCTGCGTATATGAAAAATCATAATGAAACAAGTTCATTTTAATTAAATCCTTAAAATCCTCTGTTTGTTTATCGTTATATATGATGCCTCCGGTGTTAAAAAGATTTTGTTGAATCTTGATGTAATCACCAAATGTTTTCTTGGCATATATTTTCATTGTAAAAAGTTTTTTTCTGCTGAAATTTTGTGCAAGCAACAAATAAAATACAAAACCAAAGCCAGGGAAAATCAGCAGCACTAAAACCCAAGCCAATGTTGCGGTAGGATCTTTGCGCTCTAAAAAAATCACCACAACGACCATTGCTATGTTAATTAGGTATATCAATGAAATAGAGCTGAAAAAATCAATCATGGCTGCACCTCCTCCAAGCTAATATTATTTCTTTTATTACTCTTTATACTTTTTGTTACATGTATTGAAATTTTACAATTAATGTGCTAATATGCAATAAGCTGAAAAATTTCAGCGTTAAACTTTAGGCAGGTATATATGGAAAAATCACCTTCAAAATATATTATACTGGTAGGAACATTTTTTACATCATTATCATCTATTATTATTAGATTCTCCGAGGCTCCATCACTGGTAATTTCAGCCTACAGGATGCTGTTTACAACATTGATGTTATTAATTCCTGTCATGCTTAAAAACCGTAGCGAATTTAAAAAAATCACTAAAAAGGAAATTATTCTTTGCACAACAAGCGGAATATTTCTGGCGCTACACTTTGCAGCATGGATTTCATCAATTAAAATGACTACAGTTGCCAATTCAACAATACTTGTTTCATGCAGCCCCATTTTTGTAGCCTTGGCAAATTATTTTATATCTAAAGAAAAATTAGGACGTAAAATGGCTGTCGGAATTTCAATGTCACTTGCGGGCACTTTCATAATAGCCATGGGTTCATCTAAAGATACTGCAAGCAACATGATGCTTGGAAATATTCTAGCATTCCTTGGAGCAATTTTTGTTGCAGGATACCTGGTAATAGGTGGCATTGCACGCAAAACGCTAAGTGCAGGAATTTACGTATTCTTAGTTTATTCAGTGTCAACTATAGTTTTATTCGCTATGTGCATTGTGTCTGGAACTCCTGTGTACCCCTATGCGCCAAGAGAATTTGTTCTTTTTGCTGCAATGGCATTTTTTTGTTCTATACTGGGTCATACAGTCTACAATTACATGGTCAAATATGTTTCATCAACAATGATTTCTGTTTCCACATTAGTTGAACCAATATTTGCAAGCATCTTGGCTTTACTGATTTTCAAAGAAATTCCTTCTATATATACCCTTGTAGGAGGCATGATAATCATAACAGGTATATTTTATTACCTTGTTTCACAAACTAAAGAAATTAAAACAACAAATAAATAGATTTAAGGAACTGAAATGAATTATGAAATATCCGGAAGCTATATATCCGAGCTTTCATCAAGAAAATTAAACATAAAGTTATTTTTATTATTAATATTATCCGTTGTATTTATTCCTGCCGCTTATATATTTGTTGCAGCAGTTTTTACTGAAAGCTTAGTTAAAGGCAGAGTAAGTCTTAAACCAATAAATAAGCTTCATATATTAGTATATGCTTATCTTTTAATAGGTTTATTATCATCGGATTATAAATTGATATCCTGTGTATATGTTATCATAATGCTCCTTTGCCTTTATTCCTACACGATTTTTAAAGATTCAATAAGCATAAATGACATATATAAATTAAGAAACTTAGTTTTTACCGTGTCACTTATTGTATTCTTGTTTGGAATTATGCAGTATTTTAATCCTGATTTTGCAATGCCGTCTAAATGGGTTGATGCAGGTGAATATAAATTAAACAAAAGAATTTATTCAACCTTTTTTAATCCTAATATATTTGGATTTTATATTAACCTTATAATTATTTTTGCAACGGAAAGACTGGATTTGAAAAAAATCAATTTAAACAACTCTGTATTTTTAAGCGGATTAATTTGTTCTATACTGACATTTTCAAGAACGTCCTGGTTATCATTGATTTTAGCATTGTTTGTAGCATCCCTATTAGATAAAAAATACATAAGATATGCATTGATAGTATCCATTGCCATATTCAGCGCTGATACCTTGCTTGGCATAGGCAGAGCAGATCCTTTAAAAGCAGTTGGGGATAGCTCCTTTTTATATAGGCTGGAGGTTTGGAAGACTTCCATTGAAATAATAAAGGATAATTTCTTTTCAGGAATAGGCTTTGGCACATTATTTATGCATGTAGGAGAATATTCAACAGTTGTAAGCACAAAAATAGAACACAGCCACAATTTATACCTTCAGATTTTCACTGAAACAGGTATTTTGGGATTTTCGATATTTATCATCATAATATTAAATGTATTAAAAAAGTTTAAAAGAAAATTAATAGATGAAAAGAGCAAAATATGGGTTTCTGCATTTGCAGTATTTGTTATGACAATGGTTCATGGGCTTGTTGATTCTGTGGCTCTCACGCCTCAGATAATGATGCTTCTTGCAATGTATGCGGGAACAATAGATGCAATGAATAATGAGCATTGAACACGGAACAATGAACAATGAAGGTAAAAAAAATTCAGGATAACCTGAATTTTTTTATATGTCTATTTATTTTTATATTCTACTGAAGCCTTTATTAAATGTTTAAATAAAGGATGGCTTCTTGTTGGTCTTGATTTAAATTCAGGATGGAACTGAGAAGCAACAAACCATGGGTGATCCTTTAACTCTACTATTTCAACAAGCTTGTTGTCAGGCGATACTCCGGAAATAATTAAGCCATTTTCTTCACAAGACTGTCTGAATTCATTGTTGAATTCAAATCTGTGTCTGTGTCTTTCATTTATCATCTCAGCGCCTTCATAAGCTTCCTTAGCCTTTGTGCCGTCAATAAGTCTGCAAGGATAGCTGCCAAGTCTCATTGTGCCACCTTTGTTTTCAACATCCTTCTGCTCGTCCATAATATCTATTAGAGGATGTTTTGTTTCTGCATTGAATTCAGTGCTGTCTGCATCCGTATAATTCAAGACATTTCTTGCAAATTCCACTACTGCCATCTGCATTCCAAGGCAAATTCCCAAAAATGGTATTTTGTTTTCTCTTGCATATCTGGCAGCTAATATTTTGCCTTCGATTCCTCTGTCCCCAAAGCCTCCAGGCACCAATATTCCATGGCTGCCTTCAAGGATTTTCTTGTAATTTTCTTCATTGACTTCTTCAGAATGAACCCAATTTATATCAACCTCTGCTGAATTGTCAATTCCTGCATGCCTCAATGCTTCCGCAACTGAAAGATACGCGTCCTTAAGCTCAACATACTTGCCAACCAATGCTATTTTAACACAATGAGCATTATTTTTTGAGCGTTGAACCATGTCATTCCATTCCCTTAAATCCGGTTCCTTGCAATTAAATCCGAATCTGTCGCATACTATTTTTGCAAGACCTTCCTTTTCCAACAATAAAGGTATATCATACAATGAATCAGCATCTGTATTTGAAATTACATTTTGTTTATCCACGTTACAGAACAAAGCAATTTTAGACTTCAAATCCATACTTATTTCTTTTTCAGACCTGCACACAAGCACATCAGGTTGTATCCCTATGCTCAAAAGCTCTTTAACGCTGTGCTGGGTTGGTTTAGTTTTAAGCTCGCCTGCCTTTGATAAATAAGGAAGCAATGTAACATGTATGTACATTATGTTTTCTCTTCCCACTTCATAACGGATTTGACGGATTGCTTCAAGGAACGGCTGACTTTCTATATCGCCTACTGTTCCTCCTATTTCAGTTATAACCACATCAACATCCTGAACAGTTGTAACTCTTTTTAACATGCATTTTATTTCATTTGTAATATGAGGAATAACCTGAATGGTTCCTCCCAGATAGTCACCTTTTCTTTCCTTGTTTAAAACAGTCCAATAAATTTTACCGGATGTAATACTTGAATATTTAGTTAAATCTATATCTACGATTCTTTCATAATGACCTAAGTCCAAATCAGTTTCAGCACCATCATCTGTAACATAAACTTCTCCATGCTGGTATGGGCTCATAGTACCCGGGTCCACATTAAGATACGGATCGAACTTCTGAAGAGTGACCTTAAGTCCTCTTGCTTTAAGCAATCTTCCCAATGATGCTGCTGTAATCCCTTTTCCTAATGAAGATACAACTCCTCCTGTAATAAAAATGTATTTTGGCATTTTTTCCTCCTGTATTCATATCCTATTATACCGCTATTTTATTTTTTTAATTGCCTAATAAATTTAAATATTAATGCGAATCTAAAAACCTTGAGACAGCCCCTTAAACATAAAAACAGAGACAAAAAAGGGGTTTTTTTTTTAGTCTCTATTATTTCTAAATATATATAGTTTAATAAAAAATTAAATTTTAAAACAACAAATTTAGATAATTAATTTACTTATCAATTCTATATTAAAAAAAGTAAAAGGTCAATGATTTTTTAAATTTTTTTGTAAAGTTGTACTATCCGAAATTTATGACGCATATACATTTATAAAAGAATGCGATTCTATCTGTTTCTTAAAGGAGGATTTTAATTTGTTTAAATTAATTAGCGATACTTTTAATATTAATGAGATTATTGATTCTATTTCCACTGAAGTTTTGTTAGAAAACGAGTTTACACTCGCTGACGGTGCTCCAGATATAGAAAAAGTCATATCTACTGAAGGCAAGGTCAAAATAAACAATGCAGAGGTAAACGAGGACGCAGTAAAGGTTGACGGAACACTTACCTACAACATCATTTATCGTTCAAATGATGAAGAAGTGATGGTGAGCTCAGCATCAGATAAAATTTATTTTACAGAAGAAATTCCATTTGAAGGCGCAATGGAAGGAATGAAAGCTCAAGTTGAAGCTTATATTGATTACATAGACGCAGAGCAACAAAGTGAAAGAAGCTACTTGGTAAAGGCAGTGGTTTTATTAGATACTGATGTTGCTAACAGTCATCCGGTTAATTTTGTTTCAAATCTTGAATCAGATGGTACATTCCAGGCAAAGACAAAAAATATAGCATATACTGACCAAGTATCAGTATTGTCAGAAGAAGTAAACATTAATGATGCAGTGGAGCTTAACAAGAGCTCAGATGAAATAGCAAAAATTTTAAAGGCTGAATCCGAAGTGTTCATAACTAATATTGATACTCTGGATGATAAAATGTTGATAGAAGGAACCTGCAAGGTTGGATTTCTCTACACAGAAGACAATACATTGAATACAACAGGTTATGTTTCCGAAGAATTCCCATTTACCCACTATCTTGAAGTAAAGAATTCTAATGATGACATGACGAAGGACATAAATGTTACATTGAGTGAAATGAGCTACAATATAGCTGAAAATTATGACAACGAAAAAAAATTAATAGAATTTAATCTTCCATTTACAATTAATGCAGCAATGTACGACACAGTTGAGAAAAACATAATCACAGATTGTTATTCAACTGATTGTCTGCTTGACATGGAATCTCAAAATGTAAATTTAACATCATTGAAGGAACTAGTAAACAAGACAGTTAAATATGAAAATACATTTGATGTTATTTCAGGTTCAATAAAAGACATTTATACAGTTGATGTAAGTCCGAAAATTTCTGAAAAGAAGGTTTTTGATGATAAATATGTTGTTGACGGCTTCCTAGATGTTAATCTTTTATATTTAAATGGCGACATCAATAAAATTGATAAGGCATATGCATCCCTGCCGTTTACAGCCAGCATTGATTTAAAAGAAAATCAGCTGCATAGCGACATTACATCCAATGTAAAAATTTCTAAAAGCGGAGCATACAGAAAGGGCAGCAACTCAGTCATAGTAAACTGCGATATAAACGTAGACATGAAGCTTAGAAATAAAGATGAAATTTCGGTTATCTCAAACATAACAGAAACAGGTCCTATAGACAGAAGCAAGATGCCAAGCTTGGTGTTTAGAGTTGTGCAGCCGGGAGAAACGGTATGGGATATAGCTAAAAACTACAACTTGTCAATTAATTATCTGAAAGAATTAAACGAAATTCCTGCAGACAATGTATTGCAGCCTGGTTCAAAGATAATAATTGCAAGAATGGTGTAGGATAACAGTGAACAGTGAACAATGAATATTGAACAGTGAACAATGAATGTAAAAAATGGCGCTTGTGCGCCATTTTTCTATTGTGTAAACAACAAGGTTCCTGGGTACCCAACAGCAATCTTTGATTGCGTGTAGGGTAGGGTTCTTATTTATATTCTTTTATTAATTTTCCAAATATTGGCAATGATTTTTCGCATTTTTCTGTGTCAACACAGTAAGATAATCTTAAATGAGATTTTGTCCCGAATCCTGTGCCGGGAACTACAAGCATGTCATAAGCTTTTGCTTTTTCTGAGAACTCTTCAGAATTTCCGTTTGGTGCTTCTATGAACAAATAAAATGCTCCATCAGGTTTAGCAACATTGTAACCCATTTCTGTCAAACCGTTGTACAATATGTCGCGATTTTTCTTGTAAACATCTAAATTTGGTTCTATATTTACGCACTTTTCAACAACAAGCTGGAACAGTGTTGGTGCGCATACATAGCCTAATGCTCTTGCTGCGCCGCCCACTGCCGCCATTACAGTTTCATTATCATCACATTTGTTGTTTACCAAGACATAACCAATTCTTTCACCTGGTAAGGATAAAGATTTTGACCATGAATAGCAAATTATTGTGTCATCATAGTAATGAGGAACAAATGGAACTGGCTCTCCTGAAAATACAAGCTCTCTATATGGTTCATCAGAAATCAGGTAAATTGTGTTTCCCAGCTCTTGCTCTTTTTCTTTGAGGAAATCAGTAAGCTCTTTTATCTCTTCCTTTGAATAAACCACTCCTGAAGGATTGTTAGGTGAATTAATCAAAATTGCCTTTGTGTTTTTGTTCAAAGCTTTTCTTATTCCGTCCATATTAAGCTTCATGTCATTGCGACTTGGAACCAAATTCATTTTTGCTCCCTGGCTTTCAATAAATACCTTGTACTCAGGGAAATAAGGAGCCAACACTACTATTTCATCATCAGCTGAAGCTGTGAGAGCTTTGAACACAATGTTCAAGGATGCTGCAGCACCGCAAGTCATGAACAAATCATTCATTGAGTATTCAGTTTCGAATCTTTTGTTCAAATTATCAGCAATTGCCTTCCTGCAGCCATTGTGACCCTGTGATGAGCTGTATCCGTGATAAACCATTGGGTCATTATTTTTTACAATTTCCATAATGGTATCCTGCACTTCCTTTGGCGCAGGCACGCTTGGATTTCCAAGGCTGAAATCCAAAACATTTTCAGATCCTACTTCTTGAGCTCTTTGTAATCCGTATGAAAATAATTCTCTGATAACTGACCTTGAAGTTCCCAATCTGATCATTTCTTGTGAAATCATCTTTCTACCTCCATTGCTATCTTTAGTACTTTCAGAAACTCTGAAAGTGTTTATTTAACTGCAATAGATAAAGGTTGATTTTTTGGACTCACCCCCAAAAATTGCAGGTGTTAATTAATAATTATAAATTTTCAAAAACTTTTTTGCA
>JBFXKO010000043.1:0-24125 GCA_050173715.1 Sedimentibacter sp. | reverse complement strand
CTACCAAGTATATAATATCAAGTGGTCCTGAAAAACCATATTATATCAAAAAATACGGAATGTCTCCTAATGGTTGTTTATTGAGGGTAGGCACTACAGTTCAACAAATGACCATGGAAATGATTGACTCTTTATATTCTAGACGCATTAGAAATTCTTTAGGAAAACTTATATCACCTAGACAAGATTTAACTTTTAAACAACTTAAGATTTATTATGAAGAAAATGGGTATGATTTATTTGATAAGTTTTTAAATAATTTAGAATTATATACTGAAGAGAATAAACTAAATTATGCAGCATATTTATTGGCTGATGACAATGGCATATCTATGAAAGTTGCTAAGTATTCAGGAACGGATAAAGTTGACTTAATTGAGAATGCTGAATTTGGTTATTGTTCATTGATAAAAGCGACAGAGAATATCCGTGAGAATGTCCCTGAGAATGTCCGTGAAGAAACCATTAAGCTCAATAATACTCAAAAGAGTATCATAAACTTTATTAAGAAAGATAAGTATATTACTCAGGCAGAGATAAGCGAAAAAATGAATAAAACTACAAGGACAATAAGAAGAAATATGAAAATGCTTCAAGATGAAAATTTTATAGCCCGAGTTGGTTCAGACACAGCTGGCTATTTTTGAAGGCATCCATGCCACGCGTCAAAGCAGCGCACGTGCCAGGGAAATCTCCCAGGCACCATTGACTTGTATTGGTGTTTTAGTTAGCGGTGTGACAGGTGCTATTGGGATTTTAATGAAAGATGTTAAGTAGATATGTACGTGCTAAAAAGGAACCCTGTGGCAATGGTTATGCCACAGGGTTAAAATAAAATATTTTATTATAATACCTTATCCATGTAATTAATAAAATTCTTATAAGAAATTTTATCTATGTCTTCCTTAGAATATCCTAAATCTTTAAGCCTTAGAATAAGGTTGCCAGATTTAGATATATCCTCTAATCCGGGTAAACCGACATATTCTTCATTTGTAAAGCTTTTTGCATCTTCATTTAAATATTCAAAAAAGTCAAATCCTACTGATACCTTGTCTATACCAATCAAATTGATAATATACTCCATATGCTTAATCAAATAGTCCAAATTTCTTTTACTTGGATCTTCATGAATAAATTCATTAAAGGAATTTATACCTATTAATCCGTCTCTTTCTCCTATTGCCTTAATTTGATCATCTGTAAGATTTCTTGGGGTATTGCATAATGTTCTGACATTGGAATGAGAAGCAATAAAAGGCTTTTGTGAAGTTTTATAAACATCCCAGAAAGATTTATCATTTAAATGTGATACATCCAAAATCATTCCTAAATTTTCAATTATTTTAACTGCTTCTTTTCCTATAGCGGTCAAGCCGCTATCCGGGTCACCTTTTACACCTGTTGCTATTTTGTTTTGCTCATTCCATGTAAGGGATACATGTCTGAAACCTAACTGGTACAATATATAAAGCTCTTCTATGTCATCTTGTATGGCACTTAATCCTTCAAGTCCGATAAGTACCGCAAGTTTGTTTTCATTAACAGCATTATAAAAATCATCAGCACTATATATAATTTTAAAAATATCTTTATTTTCATTTATTTCCATAGACATTGCTTTTACACTTTGTAAAAGTCTTTTTCTTGGGGTTTTATCATGCGGAGGGTCAGCCCATACCACAAAAATACCGCCAGCCATGTTACCGGCTTTAAATCTGTCCAGATGATAATCTCTAATTACGTTTTTTATACCTTGTTCACGTTTTGCGGTTACATCAGTCCATATATCGCCATGAATATCAAACAGCATAATTTGTTCCTCCTACTAAACAATAAAAAAGTGATATTTGAGACATACTTCAAAAATAATAAATATGCCTCAAATATCCTGAATATATTACTTTACATAAATTGTAATAAATTACCCATAAATATGCCTAGGTAGTTTCCTATAATGTATCCAAAAACACCAGCCAGCATAGCAGGTCCAATAAGTTTATTCCATCCCTTAGCTATAGCCATGGCAACAGCTGTTGTTGGACCACCGATATTCGCATTTGATGCGACTAAAATTTCTTCTAAATTAAATTTAAACAATTTCCCAACAATCAATGAAAATGCCATATTAACTACTACTATAATACCTGTAAATACCAATAACAATGGTGATCTGGATAATATGAGCTGTAATGAGGCAGGTACCCCTATTACAACCAAGAAAATATAAATTAAAAATGTACCTATCTCTTGAGCACCATTTATATTGGACATGAAATTTGGAAAATAGGTTGCCAGTAACATTGTAAATGTAGTAATTAACAGATATTTATTACCTAATAAACCATTAAACAGATTTAAAGCAAAATTTCCTGTAGGTATAATTTTTCCTAAATATCCTGCTATTTCAGTTGATAGCCATACTATTACAAAAGCAATAGCTACTGCAAAAGCAATATCTTTTAATGATATGTCTTTTCTACCCCAGTACTTGGCAGCTAAAGTTTCACCTTCACTTGTATCAACGTTTTGTTCGACTGCATCAACATAAGGGTGAGTGAAGTGTTTCTTGAAAAAACCAATTGAAGGAATTGCTAACAGTACAAAGAAATATAATGCCATATTTAAATTGTCGGCAACCACTAATGCAGATACCCAATCTCCAGGTGTTGCAAAAGATTCAGCCATAGCTGCAAAATTTACACCTCCGCCAATATATGACCCTGTCATCATTGCTGCCATTCTATACAATTCCGAGATATGATCTTTTAATAACATAAATGCAATAAATGTTCCTATTAGTGTCCCCACAGAACTAAGTAGAAAAATTATCATCATTCTGCCACTTTCTTTCCATATCTTTTTAATATTGGCATTAAAAAGTAATAGTGGTATTGCTAGTGGAACTACATAACCCCAAACTACATCATATGTGGGAGCATCTGTCGGTATTATTCTTAAATTTGCTAAAATCATTGCAATAACAAGCCCTATAATTGCACCGGTAACCTTTGAAGCCCATTTGTAAGTTTGCTCCAAATAAATACTTATTGCAGTTATACATACCAAGATTGACCATAACGCCCAACTGTTTTCTGGACTAAAGAACGTTGTCATAATACATCCTCCTTTAAAAGTTTTAGATTTTAATCTATTATATAATATATTAAACAATAATTCAATATATTATATAAAATTTTTACATATTAAATTAAATTTCAACATATTTATTTTAATTTTCTACAAATATATGTTAAAATAAAGTGAATTAAAAACTGGAGGAAATTGTGGACATTGAAATAGGTGATAAAATCAAAAAAATAAGGAAAGACAAGAATATGAGCATTTCAGAATTAGCTCAGAAATCAGATGTTAGTCAAGGACTTATAAGTCAAGTTGAAAGAAATATTGTAACTCCATCTATAGTTTCATTATGGAAAATAGCAAAGTCATTAGATGTATCTGTTGGATATTTTTTTGATGAAGAAGTAAAACCGTTGTTGAGCCCTGTGGTCAACAAAAATGAAAGAAAAAGGATAGTGGCATCTAACAATAATGCAATCTATGAATTGTTATCCCAAGATTTGAATAGAAAAATAGAATTTTTATATATTACAATTAAAGTCGGTGATTCAAGTACTAAGGATTTTGTGACTCATGAAGGCGAGGAATGTGGTATTGTAATTAAAGGGAAACTAATGGTTAAGATGGAAGATAGGGAGTATCTTCTAACAGAAGGTGACAGTATTTATTTTGATAGCACAATACCCCACCGTTACGTTAATGTTGGCGATAAAGTCTGCGAATCAGTATGGGCTATGACACCACCAAGTTTCTAATGCACGGCAGGATACTAGGCGGTAATTGGATGCGTATTTTCTCACAGGTTTGGAAATAGTCTCACCCTCAGGTGTGGTGTTATTGCATGGGCAGGATAAGTTATCCCATATAAAAATAACAATATTAAAAATAAACTGCCTTTTATGGCAGTTTAATCGTTTAATATTTTTTTCTTTCTTAAATATTCTTCTTCTGTTAAATTACCCTTTGAAAATTCTATTTTTAATTCCTCAAGAGCAGCGCTATAAGAATTTTTCTTTGGTAAATGGTTTATTTTTTTTATTATTAAAACAGTTGCAACAATTGTTACTACCAAAAAAGCTATCATCAATAAAGGCATAAACCATCCTCCGCCGTAAAATCCGTTTCCGAATCCAAAACAGCTGCCAAAACCTCTGTATCCTCTTGAAAACATCATTATTAATCACTCCTATTCTTTCATTATTTTTTTCATTCTTTCAAAAGTTTCATCATCAATTTCGCCTCTAACATATCTTTGTTTCAATACTTCCATTGAACTGTTGGTTTTTTGCGTATTTATGTTGAGGGATTCGTTATTTTTGTACATGTAATAAATAAATAACCCCAAAATTATCCATATAAATATCATCATAATTTTTCAACCTCCTTTTAATGCTAGTATAAATTTAATTTGTGTCGAAATTATGTCAAGAGTATATTATTTTAAAGATATTTTTTGACGAGCTATTGTAAATGATAGAAAATGGGAAAAATGATGATTTAGTAACATTTAATTATCCGTTTTATTTTAATTAATCAATTGACATTATAGGGCATTTAAGTTAAAATTTAAATGCAAAGCGTAATATTGATTGTTTATTTTTTGTTTGATTGACCGATATATATATGGATATATTTTGATTTGCAGGAGCATTCAAGATATTCATATAATGGGGTAAAAGGAGAAAGGTAATGTATGAAAATGAAGAATATGATGTGATTGAGCTAAGGGAAATTTTTCAAATATTAAAGAAATATATTAAGATTTTAATTATTGTTCCTATTGTTTTTGCAATAGTAGGGGCTTTAGTCAGTATATATTTGATAGATCCTGTATATGAAGCTTCAACCACACTCATAGTAAGACAAAATAAAGATTCAAATGAAGAGATTAATATAACTGATGTTAATCTGAGTAAAAGTTTAGTATATACATATGCAGAAATGGCTAAATCGAACACAGTATTAGAAAATACAAGAAGTTCATTAGGACTCTATGAAATTAATGGTAAGTCTATAACAGTATCACCGGTAAAGGATACTCAAATATTGAAGGTTGCTGTTCAGAATACAAATCCGCAGTTAGCAATGGATATAGCAAATACTCTAGTAGAGGAATTTACTACTGAAATAGTTAGGATAACAAAGACAGATAACGTGGCAGTTGTTGATTATGCTACACTGCCTGGAAATCCTATAAAACCTAATAAGGTTATGAATACAGCTATTGCAGGGATATTAGGCGAAATGATTGTTGTGTTGATTATATTCTTGAAGGAATATTTGGATAACACAATAAAATCAGAAAAAGATATAGAAAAGTATTTGGGAATATCCGTAATCGGGACAATCCCTAATTTTAATCAAGGGGTGAAGCAGACATATGGAAAAGAAAGCGGAAAAGTACAAAGTAAAAGAGGATCAGAGATCTCCCATAGCAGAAGCATACAGGAAAGTTGCAACTAATATTCAGTTTGCTAATATAGACGGTAATGTTAAAACTATTATGGT
Organism: Sedimentibacter sp.; assembly: GCA_050173715.1. Lineage (GTDB taxonomy): Bacteria > Bacillota > Clostridia > Tissierellales > Sedimentibacteraceae > Sedimentibacter. The sequence goes on along the minus strand of JBFXKO010000043.1, from coordinate 18,533 downwards.
AACTAGTTCATTGGCAAGCGAGGGTAAGACTACCACTATAAGTAATTTAGCCAGTGTGATGATTGAATTAAATAAAAAGATTTTGCTTATCGATTTGGATTTAAGAAAACCTGCAATACACAAACATTTTAATTTGTCCAACAGAATTGGGTTGACGGATTTACTTTTGAACAAGGGTGACTATAACAGTTATTTGCAGAACATATATCCGGGACTGGATGTTTTAACTTCAGGCAAGATACCTGCAAATCCTACTGAAATAATAAATTCAAATGCTCTTAAAGAGTTGATTAAAAAATTATCTGAGCATTACGACTACATATTTTTAGATACTCCCCCATTGGTATTGGTCAGTGATCCTTTGACAATTGCTACATTTGCTGACGCAGTAATATTAACCATAGCTCATTCTGAAACTGAAAAGGAAGTTATTAAAAGGTCACTAGACAGTTTAAAGCAAGTCAATGCAAATGTAATAGGCACCATACTAAACAAGATTCCTATATCAAAAAATAATAAGTACTACTACCATTATTATTAAAGAATCTCAGGGGGTAATTTATGATTGATATGCATACCCATATTTTATTTGGTGTAGATGATGGAGCCAAGACACCAGATGATTCCTTAGCTTTAATTAAGGATGAAATAAATAAAGGTGTAAATCAAATTATTCTTACTCCTCATTACAATAAGAGGCATAGTGATTTAAATATTGAAAAAATAACTGAAAATTTTAATATTTTAAAAGAAAGTATTTTACAAGAAAATTTAGAAATTGAGTTATTTTTGGGCTCTGAAGTATACTTGGATTTTAATTACTATGATACTATATGGAAAGAACCTATTATTACTTTAGCGGATTCAGATTATGTTTTAATTGAATTCAGCATGACAGATATACCCAAGAACATACCTGAAATATGTTATGAAATAAGACTTAAGGGATTAATACCAATTATAGCTCATGTTGAAAGATATGATATTTTATATGATAATAGTCAATTGATTAAAGATATCCTAAATGAAGGTGCTCATTTTCAAGTTAATGCAACTACTGTCATAAACAAGGAAGGCAGGGGAAGTTATAAGTTTGCTAATTATTTGCTGAAAAATGAATTGGTCAGCTTTGTTGCTTCTGATGTTCACAATATAGAATCAAGAGCTTTTTATTTGGATAAAGCATATAGTATAGTTAATAAAATTTGCAGTCATAATTATGCTGAAAAGATTTTTAATGAGAATCAAGAAAACATTATTATGAATAAATACTTTGATAGCCCTAAATTTGATATTAAAAAAGGTGTAATTTCAAAGTTATTTAATAAAAGCTAATATAAAAAGTATTATGAAAGGGGAACACAGATGAGAAGAATGAAGAAAACAATCGCTGTAATTCTTTGTTTGATTATGGCATTGGGAAGTTTTGCATTTGCAGATGTAAAGGATTATGAAGGACATTGGGCACAAGCAACAATTCAAAAATGGATGGATTCAGGAAAAGTATCAGGTTATCCTGATGGTAGCTACAAACCGGATGCAAATGTAACAAGAGCAGAGTTTGTGAAGCTTGTAAATGGTATTATTGATTTTAATAAAAAAGCAGATTTAACTTTCAAGGATGTGCCTGCAACTGAATGGTATTATGATTATGTTGGAGTTGCACAGGAGATAGGTTATATTTCAGGCTATTCAGCTGAAAAATTTGGACCTAATGATTACATAACAAGAGAACAAGCAGCGTCTATATTGTCAAGAATTCAATATTTAGCAAACAATGAGGAGGCTGCAGGAAAGTTTACTGACAGCAGCGATATGTCTTCTTGGGCAAAGGGCAGTGTTGGAGCAGCATCTGAAGCAGGATTTATTTCAGGCTATACTGATGGAAGCTTAAAGCCTCTTAATAACTTAACTAGAGCAGAAGCTTTGACAATGATTGACAATGTTATGGTCAATGGAAAGAATGTTGTTGTTTATAACGCTGGAGCTGAACTTAAAGACTTTGTTGTTGAAGGTGATTTAATAATTGCCAAGACTGTGGGAGATGGCGATGTTCATTTAACCAATGTTGAAGTTAAAGGTAATCTTTATGTATACGGCGGTGGAGAAAATTCCTTATATTTCAACAATTTAAAGGTTGCTAAAATAGTTGTTGAAAAAGATAAGGTTAGATTAGTTTTAGGCGAAGGAACCACAGTGCAGGAAGTAGAAATTACTACTGAAGTAAAATTGGAGAATACGGACGGAACAGTTGCGAAGGTAACTTTAACAGGCGATAAAGAAGTAACATTGACAGGAACATTCAAGGATGTTGCAGTTGTTGCAAATTCAAACATAGTATTAAACAATGCAAAGGTAGAAACAATAGTTGCTGCTAAACCGATAGTAATTAAAGGTACTGGTACAGTTACTACATTAAATGCAAATTCTAATGGAATTACATTTGAAGCTAAAGTAGAAATTACAAAAACAGTAACTGGAACAGGCGTTACTGAGAAACCTGCACAAGTTGAAACACCACCAGCTGGTGGAGGCGGTGGGGGCGGAACCGGTGGTGGAGACGGCGACACAACAAAAGAATATAAGATTGACTTTAGCATAGCTTTAGAAAATGGCGAAGACAATAGTAATATTCCTTTTGTACCTACTATATCTTTTAAAGAGACAGAAATCATGTCAGATATATTTGAAGGCTTAATACCTCAGACAAAGACTATAATGAATAGTGCATCAGTAAAAACTGAAGTTGAAAAGTTATTAGCATCATACAATTCTAGGATAGTAAATGCGGATACAATAAAACTTGGAAGCAAGGTAATTTATACTAAGGCAGACGGATGGAATGACAATGCATACAGCTATTTAAACGGTACTGCTCTTAAAACTCATTTATCTTCTGAATATCCAGGTTTGTTGGATAAGATAGCATTGGATATTAATGACATTAATGACTTGTTAGATGCATATGCTGCAGTTTACAGTAATCCTAATACAGTTAAAGATGATTTAACTAAGATAAAAACAACATTAGAAAATGAATTTAATGAAGACTCAACTAAGGCAATTACTTATACATATGGTTCAACTGTAAAAGAATTTAATATGAATTTTGATGCAGCTAATAATACAAAAGATAAATCCGGTATTAACCAAATAGATGAGCTTGTAGACTTTATAAATGCTAACTATGCAAACTCATATACAACATTAGCAAGTTTTGTAAATACTTACGGAAATAAAATAGTAATTACAACAACACTTGGTGATGACACAACAGGAACATTTACAATAAACATAACAGAAAAATAAATACTAATAAGAGAAGGGCTTAAGCCCTTTTCTTATAAACACATATGGAGGACTGTATGAATAAAATACTTAAATTAACATGTTTAATTTTAATTTTAAGCATCTTTGTTAGTCAGATTGCTTTAGGTGAAGAAGTACCAAAAGCTATAGAATTTTCAGATTTAAAAGAAGATTACTGGGCATATGAAGGAATTAATAATCTGGTTAATGCAAAAATAATCGAAGGTTATCCAGATGGTACATTTAGGCCGGATAATAATATTACAAGAGCTGAGCTTGTAAAAATAGCTAATTTGGTTTTCAATTATACACAAAAACAAGAACAAACAAGCTTTACTGATGTTATTGATACTGAATGGTACTATGAACAAGTTTTAATAGCTCAAAATGCCGGATATCTGGACGGATACCCGGATGGAACCTTTAAGCCTAATAACAATATAACAAGAGAAGAATTTTGTAAAATAATAGATGCAATTGTTGATTTAATTGAATTGCCAGGTGCAAATAAACCTGTTGATGAAGTATCAACATGGGCTACAGAATATGTAAATAAAGTATTATCAAATAAAATTATGCTGTTAGATGAAAGTAATAATTTTAGAGCAAAGGATTTTGCAACCAGAGCAGAGGTAAGTGATGCATTGGCGAAATTTTTAGTTCCAGAAAGTCAGGAAGTAGCTGGAGGAGCATCAGGTGGTGGATCTAACGTTAGTGATTCAGAAGAAGTGAATGCTGCAATGGAGGAAACCATATCAGTACTAAATGATGAGGTGATTTCTTCATTAAATAGTGACCAGGCTGAAATAGTAAACGATATTATTGATAATATGAATAATTATATGGAAAACAATAATTATGACTATAAAGCAGCAGCTGATGAAATATATAATAAATATAAGGAAAAATTGAACGAAGCAGAACAAGACTCATTAGTAACTAAAATAAAAACAACAGTTCCAACATTGTATCTCATTGAATTAAAAGACTTTTTCTTCCCTGAAGTAGATTATAAAATATAGACTTAAGAAATTCCAGGGACGGACCTTAAATTTCAGGTCCGTCCCTATATTACTATAAACAAATCAAGTAACAGAGGATTACATATGAAAAAGATTACAAAAGTATTATTCTCATCATTTTTAATAGTTATGATTGCAGCAAGTATTTTTATTTACTGGCAATATGATAACATCGCAGCATTAATTAACGGGCTTAACAATACTTCTGATGAATTAGCTGAAAAAATGGATACGAACAGAGCTAATTTAAAGTCAGAAGTAGAAAAGTATGTTTCTGAACCTATAACTGATATTTCAGCTGAAGATGAACAAAAGCTTGTTAAAGGTGAAATGACTGTAGAAGATATTGCTGATAAATATAACCTGCCTCTGGATTATATGAAAGATTCTGATGTCGAAAATGATGAGACAAATAGTAATCCTGATGCTGAAAATAATGAGACCAACAACATTCCTGTTGAACAAACTGATATTCAAGAGGTCAGTGAAGATATACAGTCAGATACCAAAGCAATTGACAAAGCCATAAGTGAAGGCGTAAGTAAGATGTATGCATTAAAGGCTAAGTTTGTAAACAAGCTTGGTGAAGTTGAAAGAAAAGTGTATGATGAATATACAAGCCTTCCTAAGGAGGAGCAAAACAAGGAAAGCAAGTATAAAATTATAATGAGCAATCTTGAGTATGTGGCACAGCTTGAACAGAAGTGTGATGATGATGTTGCTAAGGTCCTTGATGATTTAGAAGCAGAGCTAATAGAATTAAAGGGTGATACTGAAATAATAAAAGTTCTAAAGGATGCTTACAAACAGGAAAAAGAGATAAAAAAATCATATTATTTAAGCTTATATAATAATTAAACAATGAATATTTGAATGACCTTATTGCTTGTCTATATATTTTTAAACTAATCACAATTCGACACATTTATTTACTTATAAGGAGTAACATATTAGTAGTTTTTCTTGTAAAAATTAATTGTCGGGGTAAATATCATGGAAGGTCATTCACTAAGGAATAAGCAAAGCTCACATATAACTGAGTCCTACAGGAAATTAGCGGTTAATATTGAATATGCAAATATCGATGGCAATATAAATACTATAATGATGACAAGCTCAATGGAAAATGAAGGTAAGACTACAACTATTAGCAGTCTAGCTTGTGTTATGACTGAATTAAATAAGAAGGTACTACTGATTGATCTTGATTTAAGAAAACCTGCTGTTCATAAGTATTTTAACTTGACCAATAGCTCTGGTTTAACAGATTTGCTCTTATATAAGGATGATTATAAAAAGTATATTCATAATATTCAACCTGGGCTGGATGTGATGACATCTGGGAGAGTTCCTTCAAATACAACAGAAATTATTAATTCTAAAGTAATAAAAGAATTGCTTAAACAATTATCTGAAGATTATGACTACGTATTATTGGATACACCACCTATAGTCCTGGTTAGTGACCCAATTAATATAGCTATGTATGCAGATGCTGTTATATTGACCATAGCTTATGCAGAAACGGACAAGGATACAATTAAAAGGTCAATAGACCTCTTAAAACAAGTTAATGCAAATATAATCGGTTCAGTGTTCAATAAGGTACCAACTAATAAACATAACAAGTATTACTACTATTATTAAATGATAAAAAGATACCGGAGTTCATCATAGCTCCGGTTTTATAATTTATTCTGATTTACTTAAAATATATTTATCTACTGCCTTATCAAGTTGAGTTTTGGCATAAGCCTCTATGCTGTCAAATGAGCTTTGAACTATCTTTTCAACGCAATTCCTTGTTACTATTATTCTCAAAGGAACTGGAACCAGATTGTATAATGAGTCAACAACCCATGCAAATTTCTGTCCTCCTGATTTAGTTGCATCCTTATACATTTCCTCGGCTTCAGTAATATATTTAATTGAAGAGGATCTTAACTTGTCGTTGGCTTTTAAATATGCTGACAATGCACCCAGCGCAATTGTAAGGATTGGTATTAAAATTTGCAGTATTTTATCTAAATTTTCCATAATATCACTTCCAAATATTTTTTTTATTATTATATTCCAAATGATATATATGGTGAACTTATGCTGTATTTATTCATATAAGATACAGCAGGTATTAATATTAGAATAATGCAATTTAAAACTATTTAAAAATAATCCTTGAATCTATCTGTTGCAATTTTGCACAGCCTGTAAGTATCATAGCTGCGTATAGTTCTTCAGTATATTTATTCACTAAAAATTTTACACCCTCAGCTTTACCACCGTAGGCACCAATTACAAACGGACGACCTACAAGAACACCATCTGCCCCTAAAGCCAACATTTTAAGTGTATCAATACCTGAGCGAATCCCACCATCAATCAATATGGAAACTTTGCCTTTTAACTCCTTTGCTATAGCAGGTAGAGCATCTGCAGTACCACAAGTATGGTCAAGAACTCGTCCTCCATGGTTTGAGATAACAATGGCCTTTGCGCCGGCTTCAGCACATTTTACAGCATCTTGAACAGTCATTATTCCTTTAACCACAAACGGTAATTTAGTTGACTGTGATAATTCCATAAGTTGTTTTTTCGTCTTAGGTCCAACCGGCTGCCCTTTAAGTTTCATTGTAATTAAACCTGCGCCATCTACATCTAAACCTACAGCAACTGCTCCGTTTTTCTCAGCCTTTTCGAATGCTTCCAATATACTGTCATGATTAACACGCGGTTTAATAATAGCTACTCCGCGACCAACTTTATTCATCGCTTCAAGCCATGCTGCGTACATTTGTGTGTCTACAGGGTCGCCAATCCAAGTTAAACTACCGGCAAGATGGCTACCAGTTGCAATTGCCTCAGCTGCTTCAATCTCTGTTAACCCTCCACCTGTGTTTAATGGATAATTAACCATTGGTGCAGGCATAATTGGTGTTTTTAACTGTTGGCCGAAAAGTGATATTGTCGTATCCGGTGATATTGCATCATGTACAGCGGACAGATTTAATTTGACTGCTAATAGAGCTTTTACATTTTCCATAAAGGATGATCCGGTTCCTGTGCCGCCCATACCTGGAACCTCACCTGCACAAGCTCGTCCATCACATATAGGGCATACTCGACAATAACCGTTTAAATTTTTCTTTGCTTCTGTTTTTATTGTTTGTAAATTAATAGTTTCTTTCATTTAAAATCAACAACCTTCCATGTTTTTAATTTAGATATCTAGCGCCATCATTTTATTTATTATGCTTTAAAAATTAACCTATGTCTTCATATCAACATATACTGTTTAATTATATAATTCAATTGTGCATATTAAAAGGGACGGTTATAATTATTTTATAGGGTACAATTTAATAAGAATAAAAAGATGTGCTATTTATTATATGCAGGAATAAAGAATGCCAAGTAATTTTACAGCAAATAAAGCTAAAACATTAGAAAGAACAATATCAAAAATAAACTGCCTTTAATCGTTTAATATTCTTTTCTTTCTTAAATATTCTTCTTCTGTTAAATTACCCTTTGAAAATTCTATTTTTAATTCCTCAAGAGCAGCGAAGATATCCTTTTCGCTTTTTAAAAAATTTATATAATCAATAGTATAAAAAATTCAACTATGTAAATAATAATATTCATTGACACGTATTGTTAATACGTATATAATATTATTAGAATAAGTTGCACCTTTTGTGTGATTGTATATAGTGGTCGGAACTACCTAATTAGGAAATATTGCTTAGAGGTGCAATATGACTTATTCATATAAAGAGGTTGTTAAAATCTTAAGACAAAATGGGTGGCAACTTAAAAGAACGAGTGGCTCTCATGAAATCTATGTTAATGCTGAAGGGAAAACCTGCCCGGTAAAATGTACAAGCAAAGATATTCCGGTTGGAACCCTAAAAAGTATTGAGAAGATTACAGGGATTAAATTTTAATCCCTCGCCTCTTTTTTTATAGGATATAAGGAGGGCATGTTAATGAAAAATAGATATATTTATCCTGCAATAATTAAATTGGAGAACGATTCATATATAGTAAGTTTTCCAGATTTAGAGAATTGTTTTACATTCGGAAAGAGTTTAGAAGATGCATTGGATAGCGCAAGAGATGTTTTAGAATTATGCTTGTATGATATGGAGCAAGATGGCATTAAGATTCCGGATGCTTCTGATTTATCATATATAAGATTAAAAGAAAATGAATCAATTGTGTTAATTGATGTATGGATGATTCCTGTCAGAGATAAAATGGAAAATAGATCTGTAAAAAAAACAGTAACTATTCCTAAATGGATAAATGACATAGGTGTTGAACATAATTTGAATTTTTCTCAATTATTACAAGCAGCTATTAAAGATAGATTAGGTATCAAGTAAAAAGCACCCGTGCCAGGCGCCCGAAAATTATTATCGGTACAGTATTTAACAAAGTACCTGCAAACAAGCATAATAAGTATTATCATTACTATTAAATTTCTTTGGCTTTACATTAGGCTTTAAATCATATAATACCATAACATATATCTCATCCTATCAAGGGGTGAGATTTTTGCATATAATGCTTTACCAAATCATCTATGGTTATTTTGTTCTAAAAAATATTTTATAATTTTAGAAAAATGTTTTCATTTTTTTAATTTTTAGTATATAATTTATAATATAGTGACGAATTTTAAAAATATTTTATAAATTTTTAAAATTAAGGGGTGAACCAATTGAATAGTACTGGTTTTAAAGAACTATTTTATGATAGCGATTTAATTCTAATTATTGACAAAAATGGTAAGGTAGTATATTACGACGACTATGATGATAATTTGAATATGCTAAAGAAAGAGAATGTCATAGGAAGATATATATTTGAATTATATCCATTCTTTGAAAGAAAAGATTTTACTGTTTTTAGGGCAATGGATAAAAAAGAGCCAATTTTAAATGAATATCAAAGCTTTGTCGTTGATGGAATTAAAAAGAATTGCTTGAACAATGCCTTTCCACTGATAAACGAAACGGGTGTTATAGGTGGTATAATAATATCTGTAGAGTTATCAAGCAAGTCAGTAAAGAAGAAGGTTAAGAAAGCTACTTCAAGATATAATTTTGAAGATATTATTACAGAAAACCAAGAATTTAAGAAAAGTTTAGAAATTTTAAAAAAGGTTTCAAACAGTGAATCAAATGTTCTAATAATAGGAGATACCGGGACAGGAAAAGAATTAATAGCTCATTCAATACATAGCAATAGCAGTAGGAGAAATAAACCATTTATTATACAAAATTGTGCTGCTATACCAAGTTCAATTATGGAAAGCATTCTTTTTGGAACTGCTAAAGGTAGTTTCACAGGATCAATTGATAAGGAAGGTTTGTTTGAATCAGCAAATGGAGGTACAATTTTTCTTGATGAAATAAATTCAATTCCGTATGATTTGCAAAGCAAATTACTAAGAACATTAGAAAATAAAAGTATTATGAGAATAGGTGAAAATATTGAAAGGGACATTGACATAAGAATAATTGCATCAACTAATGAGGATTTGGCAACAAAGGTTGATAAAGGTGAATTTAGAGCAGATTTATATTATAGATTAAATGTTATAAGTTTTATTGTACCACCTTTGAAGGATAGGAAAGAAGATATAAAAGTGTTAGTAGATTATTACATAAATCAATATAACTCAATTTTAAATAAAAATATTACTGGTATATCTAAAGATGTATTACAAATTTTGAATAATCACGAGTGGAAAGGTAATGTTAGGGAGCTGAAAAATGTTATTGAATATGCATTGAATTTTTCAGAAAATGGTGTTTTAAATAAGGACAATCTTCCACAATATTTATTAAATTCAATTATTAGTGATAAAAAAGAGAGTTTAATAGATAGTTCGTTAACAGCTATGGTCGATAATTATGAATGTAAATTAATTAAAGACGCACTAGAAATATGTAAATATAATATATTGAAAACATCAGAATATTTGAGTATACCAAGGCAGACATTATATTATAAACTTAAGAAATATAATCTTGAATAATAGATTTTATGAAAATTGGTCACTATTGATAAAGGGTTACCAATTTTTTTTTATTATCTTTAATATTTCGGCAAAAATGATAACGTTTGTTATTGGCATGATTTATGCATATTATCTAAGTGTAAAAATTAAAATCAATTTGTTTATTTAATTATAAATTTATACATATAAGGAGGAAATGATGATTGTTCAACAATTGATTAATGGTTTGACTATAGGTTCAATTTATGCAATGGTTGCTTTAGGATACACTCTTGCATATGGAATTTTAGGACTTATAAACTTCGCACATGGAGATGTTTATATGGTTGGTGCTTTTATAGCTTACTTTTGTGTTTCAGTTTTAAAACTTAATATTATTATTTCATTTTTTATATCTTTAATTTTTTCTGCAATTCTCGGAGCTTTAATTGAATTTACTGCTTTTAGATCAATTAGAAATGGCTCGAGGAGTTCGCAGTTAATTAGTGCCATAGGTGTTTCTATAATCTTACAAAACTCAATAATGCTTACAATGGGATCTGATACAAAGCCTTTTCCAAAGGTAATTAACACTACCGCTTATGAATTTTCAAACATAACAATATCTTCCACACAAATATTAATTATGATAGTTGCTATAATTTTTATGATAGCGTTATATTTTCTAATTTACAAAACAAGAATTGGCATAGCTATGAGGTCAACTGCACAGGATTCTGCAATGACCAGTTTAATGGGTATAAATGTAAATAAGGTTATTTCAATAACATTTTCAATTGGTGCAGTACTAGGTGCAGCTGCAGGTATATTAGTAGGCATATATTATAATTCACTAGTATTTAATATGGGGTCTTCAATGGGTTTAAAAGCCTTTGTTGCAGCAGTCTTAGGTGGAATTGGCAATATACCCGGAACTATGTTAGGTGGAATTGTATTAGGTCTGGCTGAAAGTCTAGGAGCTACTTTAATATCAGCTAAGTACAAAGATGCATTTTCTTTTATAATACTAATACTAGTTCTGCTATTTAAACCTACTGGTTTATTTGGTAAGAAAGAAGTCGAGAAAGTGTAGGTGATTTTTATGGATAAGTTAATAGGTAGAAACAATAAAATATTTGATCATATAAATAATAAGTTAATATTACCTCTTTCTTTATTAGTTATATTTATATTTCCAATAATATTAGATAATAATTATATACTTCATATTTTAATCCTTCTTGGTGTTTATGTAGTATTAGGTGTAAGTTTAAATGTTGTTGCTGGGGTTACAGGGGAATTAGATTTAGGACATGCAGCCTTTTTTGGAATAGGTGCCTATGTGTCAAGTTTATTTGTTATAAATATATTTGATAATTTTTGGATTGGTATGATATTAGCCGGATTAATTTCACTGTTGTTTGGTTTGCTTTTAGGAATACCTTCCTTAAGAATTCGTGGTGATTATTTAGCTATAGTCACTTTGGGATTTAATGAAATTATTCGATATGTACTTTTAAATATGCAGGGTATTACAAATGGTCCTATGGGGATAAAAGGAATTCCATCTCCGACCATATTTGGTTATACATTAAATACAAAGCAACAAATGTTTTATCTTATATGGATTTTGGTCATAGTTACGTGTGTTGTGATGAACAGAATGGCAAATTCAAGATTTGGACGAACTTTGGTTGCAATAAGAGAGGATGAAATAGCAGCTACATCTCTTGGTATAAATACAGGCAAGTATAAAATTTGGTCATTTGCCATAACAGCTGCTTTTGCAGGAATTGGTGGAAGTTTCTTTGCGCATTATATGAATTTTATAAATCCTAATAACTTTACTTCGAATGAATCTATACTTATTTTATGTATGATTACAGTTGGAGGAAGGGGTAGCATTGTAGGGTCAATTATTGGTGTTGTCATATTGTTCTTGTTACCGGAATTGTTAAGACCAATCGCTAGTTACAGAATGCTTATTTATGGTATATTGTTAGTTCTTATGATGGTATTTAAGCCAAAAGGTTTTTGGCCGGAAAAAAGGGTTCCATCAAGAATATCAAAATTAATAAAAAGGTAAGGAGGTAATATTAATGGATATATTAAAACTCGATGGAATCAGTAAATATTTCAGTGGACTTAAGGCTGTTGACAATGTCTCCCTTACTATAAAGCAAGGAGAAATATTCAGCATAATAGGTCCTAACGGTGCGGGAAAAACTACTTTGTTCAATATGATATCCGGTCATTACTCACCTACAAAAGGGAAAAAGTATTTTGAAGGGGAAGATATAACTGGTCTTAGAGATTTTGAAGTAGCTGAAAAGGGAATAACAAGAACCTTTCAAAATATAAGATTATTTTCTAATTTAACAGTTCTTGAGAATGTTTTGATTGGCCTTCATATTAAGCTTAAATCCAGCATGCTAGACTGTATTTTAAGAAATAATAAAAATATCAGCGAAGAAAATGATTGTTATGACGAGGCTATGGGTTTATTAGAAACTATTGGTCTAACACAAAAGGCATTTGATCTTGCTAGGAACTTATCATATGGCGAACAAAGAAAGTTAGAAATAATTAGAGCATTAGCATCTAAACCAAAACTTCTATTATTAGATGAACCAACTGCAGGAATGAATAATTCAGAAGCAAAAGAAGTTGTGGAATTTATCAGAGATTTAAATAGTACAGGCCTTACCATTTTATTAATAGAACATAACATGAGAGTTGTAATGGGAGTATCCAATAACATAGCAGTTTTAGATCATGGTATAAAAATTGCTCATGGCTCAGCCTCTGAAATACAAAATAATGAATTGGTTATAGAAGCTTATTTAGGAAGGGGCAAGAAAAATGATTAAAGTTGAAAACTTAACCGTTAAATATGGTGGAATTGCCGCTGTCAGAAATATTTCCTTTGAGGTTGAGGAAGGAAAAATAGTTGCATTAATAGGAAATAATGGTGCAGGCAAAACAAGTACATTAAAGACTATATCCGGTCTTATTTCACCAGGTGAAGGTCGTATTTTCTTTGAAGGTAATGAAATAACAGGAATGAAACCACATGAAATAGTCAAGAAAGGTTTAATACATATTCCTGAAGGAAGACATATTTTCCCCAACTTAACAGTCAAAGAAAACCTTATTATGAGTTCTTCTTCAAGAAATATAACTATGGTTAAATTTGTTGAGGAAATGAATAATATTTTACAAAATTTCAAGGTATTGAAGGAGAGAGAAAATCAACTAGCAGGAACATTAAGCGGAGGAGAGCAACAAATGCTTGCAATTGTTAGGGGAATGTTGCAAGCGCCAAAGTTATTAATGCTGGATGAACCCTCTATGGGATTAGCTCCACTTGTTGTAGAGGATGTATTTCAAATTATAAAAAGTATAAACAGTAATGGGACAACCGTATTAGTAGTTGAACAAAATGCCCAAGTTGCTCTTTCTGTAGCTGATTATGGTTATGTAATGGAAGTAGGGGAAATTATTTTACAAGATAATGCAGATTCTTTATTAAAAAATCCACAAGTTAAGAAAATTTATTTAGGTGAAAATGATGATTAAATATCATTTTTAAATAAAATTATGATTTATAGGAGGATAAAATGAAAAAAGTATTAATTTCTATTATGATTATGGCTGTATTATTAGCAGCAATATTTACAGGATGTAGTTCTTCAGGGGCTGACAGCAAAGATGCAGACACTATAAAAATAGGTGTTGCTTCTCCATATACAGGTGATTATGCACAATTTGGAGATTATACAAAAGATGGTGTTGAATTAGCAGTAGAAGAAATAAATAAAGCCGGTGGCGTATTAGGCAAACCAATCGAAATAGTTTATGGAGACGATAAAGGAGATTCAAAAGAAGCTGTTAGTGTTGCACAGAAATTTGCCAGTGATAAAAATATTGTAGGAATTATAGGACACTTTTTCAGTGGTGCATCCTTGGCCGCAGGTCCAATATACCAACAAAATGAAATTCCTGCAATTGCAGTTGCTTCCACAAATCCTGATGTTGCAAATATTGGGGACTATGTTTATAGAATAAATGTTGGGGACAATTATCAAGGTTCACAATTAGCAGAATTATTGAAAGCGGAAGGATACAATAAGGTTTCAGTTGTCTATGACAACAGTGACTATGGAAAAGGAGTATCTGATGTATTTTCAAATAGTTTTAAAGAAATAGGCGGAGAAGTATTATTTAATGAGACATACTTAGGCGGACAGGATAAAGATTTTTCACTTATATTAACTAAAATTAAGAATAGTGACACAGAGGTTATAGTCTTAGTAAGCTACTATACTGAGGCTTCATTAATTATCCAACAAGCTAGAAATTTAGGAATTGACGTTCCTTTCTATGCTAGTGACAGTCTATATACTGATGATTTCTTAACACTTGCAGGTGATGCTGCTAATGGAACTCACGTTGTATGTTATTTCCATGAATCTGATCCTAGTGCAGCAGCACAAGAATTTGTTAAAAAATTTGAAGCTAAATATAACAAGAAAGTTGATTCATGGTCACCATATGCTTATGATGCAATGCACGTAATGGCAGACGCAATAAATAGAGCAGGTACAACAGATGGTAAAGCAATTAGAGATGCAATAGCAGCTACAGCTGATTTCCAAGGTGCAACTGGTGTTACAAACTTCCAAGGAGCTAGAGAACCTTTAGGAAAAGACCTTGTTATTCTAGTGGTTAAAGATGGACAATATGTAGTGGAAAAATAGAATGATTATTATAGAAAGAGGGTTTTTAGAGTGAAAATTAAATATAAAAATAAATTTGGACTAATGGGTATGACATATGATACTACAACGTCCAAAGGGTATCCGGGAGCTAGATATGCTCCCGAGCAAATTAGAAAATCTTTGCAATGGATAAAGAACAGGGTTGAAGAAGGTATGTTATTTGATGTTGAAGGGAATCGACTAATTGATATGTCTAAATTTGAAATAAAAGATTTCGGAGACACTAATCAAATTAGCAGATATGACAATAAAAAGGCATTAGATGATATAAAATCTAACATTGATAAAATATATCAAGAAGGATACTCTCCAATTCTTTTAGGCGGAGATCATTCTACAGGGTGGCCAGGTATTAAAGCATTATATGACAATACAAAAGGTAAAATTGGTATAATTCATGTAGATGCACATTTGGATCTTGTTAAAGATTCACCAATTCAAGGATTATATTCAGGCAGCAGTCAAATGAGAAGAGCATCAGAGCTTGATAGAATTAATACTAAAAATTTTGTTCAAATAGGTATGAGAAGTTATAATTCACCAGAACACTACCATTTTATTAAGAACAGTGGCATTACTTTAATTCCGGCTAATAAGGTTTTTGAGTCAAGCATTGAAGAAGTAGCTAAAAAGGCAATAGAAGTAGCATCAAATGGAACAGACCACATTTATATGTCAATTGACATAGACGTCTTGGATAGTGCATTTGCTCCTGGTTCCGGTGCAAATGAGCCGGGCGGATTTACAAGTTATCAGTTATTTAAATTTGTAAAACTTGTTGCACCTTATATTGATGCAATTGATATAGTTGAAGTAAACCCAATGACAGATTTTAATAATATGACAAGCATTGTAGCATCCAAATTATTATTCGATTATGTTGTTTCAAATTATTATGCTATTGAAGACAATAAATAAATTATAGAAATTGTAAGGAGGCTTTTATGGCAGTAAATTTAAAAGGAAGAAGCTTTTTAACATTAATGGACTTTACAACCGAAGAAATAAGATATTTATTAGACTTGGCTCATGACTTAAAAGCAAAGAAACGTTCTGGAGATTCTAATTGTTTACTAAAAGGAAAAAATATTGTGCTATTATTTGAAAAAACATCAACCAGAACAAGATGTGCATTTGAAGTGGCAGCTTTAGATGAAGGTGCACATGTAACATTCTTAGATTCAGGAAGCTCACAAATGGGGAAAAAGGAATCATTGGAGGATACAGCTAAGGTTCTAGGAAGATTTTATGACGGAATTGAATACAGAGGATATAAACAGGAAGCAGTTGAAGCATTGGCTAAATATGCAGGAGTACCTGTGTGGAACGGATTAACAGATATTGACCACCCAACCCAGATATTGGCGGATTTATTAACTATAGAAGAACATATATCAAAACCGCTAAATAAGGTTAAGGTTGTGTTCGCAGGAGATATCAGAAATAATATGAGTTATGCATGGATGTACGGTTGTGCAAAAATGGGTATGCATTATGTGGCTTATGGACCTAAGGAACTTAGTGATCAATTGGATCAGGATGTACTGAATAGAGTATACAAAGTAGCAGCATTTACGGGAGGAAGTATAGAAATATCTGATAACCCTGAATGCTTAAAAGGAGCGGATGTAATTTATACAGATATTTGGGCATCAATGGGTGAAGAAGCTCAGATACCAGAAAGAGTTAGAATGCTTACACCATTTAAAGTTACAACAGATTTATTAAAAGCAACAGAAAATAACGATATAATCTTTATGCACTGTCTGCCATCATTCCATGATTTTGAAACAAAATTAGCTAGAGAGCAAATGGAGCTTGGTTTTGATATAAGAGAAGTAACTGATGAGGTGTTTAGAAGCAGACATTCAGTTGTTTTTGATGAAGCAGAAAATAGACTTCATACTATAAAAGCAGTAATAGTTGCTACAATAGCATAAAAATAAGGGCAGAAAATTTAAGAGAGGATATTTATGGACAAGATAATTAAAGTAGTTATTGCATTGGGTGGAAATGCCTTGGAGGATAAAAGCCTTCCATCAACAGCAGAGGCTCAGTTAGAGGTTGTTAAAAAAACTTGTGAATATCTTGCTGAAATAAGCTGTGCGGGTTATGAAATAGCAATAGTACATGGAAATGGACCGCAGGTGGGAAGACTATTACTTGCATCTGAAACTGCAAAGGAAGTGACACCTGCAATGCCATTTGATGTTTGTGGAGCAATGACACAGGGGTATATTGGTTATCATATTCAGCAAGGCTTAAAATATGCTTTAGCTAAAAGAAACAGAATGCTTCCTGTAGTGACCATAGTAACACAGGTAGTGGTTAATAAAAATGATACTGCTTTCAATAATCCAACAAAGCCAATAGGTTTATTTTACTCAGAACAGGAAGCAAAACAAATTGCTGAGGAAAAAGGCTATGTTATGAAAGAAGATGCAGGAAGAGGATGGAGAAGAGTTGTACCATCACCAATGCCTGAAAGAATAATTGAAGTTGACACTATTAAAAGATTATGGGATTCTACTATTGCAATTGCATGCGGTGGTGGGGGAGTACCTGTAATTGAAAATGAAGATGGTTCTGTTGAAGGCATTGCTGCAGTAATTGACAAGGACTTAGCGGCAGAGAGGCTGGCTGAAGATATAAATGCTGACATTCTTATGATCCTGACAGAGGTAGAAAAAGTATCTATCAACTTTAAAAAACCGAACCAGCAGGATTTATCATTCATGACTGTGGCTGATACTGAAAAATACATGGAAGAAGGACATTTTGCACCAGGTAGCATGCTTCCGAAGGTAATGGCAGCTGTTAAGTTTGTGAAATCACACCCTGGAAGAAAAGCAATAATTACATCATTGTATAAATCAATGGATGCTTTAAATGAGTTGACCGGTACTATAATAGAATAGGAAATAATTTATTTTAAACAGCTAAAACTGACATATGGTTTTAGCTGTTTCATTTTATACAAATAGTTACTAATTAATAATATTTTAACTACTACAAAACCATCATTTGCTATTATTCATGCTTAATCTAAAAATTAGCTGCTCAGACAGAGGTAAGATATTAATAAAGTTATTAATAATTATTTTAACTCAACTTTTCAAGAATTCCCCCACCTCTAAATTTCCCTGTTCACATTAGTGAAAATGAAGGTGGTGGGACGAATTGGAAAATATTGTATTGACTAATGCAATATGATTTAGTATACTGTAATCAGTCGATATATGTTATGGGAGAGATAAGAACATGAAATTAGATAGGAATGCTCATTAGGTTTTTCTGTTGAATTATCATTTGATTATGGTCGTAAAATATAGAAAGAAAGTATTTGATGAAGGCATATCAAATAGGGCAAAAGAAATATTTGAATACATCAGTCTGAAATATAGTATTACACTT
>JBFXKO010000042.1:0-24780 GCA_050173715.1 Sedimentibacter sp. | reverse complement strand
GGTTTCAAGACTTTTTGTAGCCGTACCTGTTCCAACAACAGCTGGAATTCCAATTTCTCTAGCTACAATAGCGGCATGTGAGAGCTGAGCACCTACATCAGTGACCACTGCTGCTGTACTATAGAACAATGGAGTCCAGCCGATGTTTGTCGTAGTTGTAACCAAAATTTCACCGGGATTAAGAAGATGAGCCTCTTCTGGGTTATTAAGCCTTCGTACAAGCCCCTTTACAGTACCGGCAGATGCCGCACAGCCTTTAATAACACCTTTTTCTGAGTCTGATAAAGCATCATTCTCTTTTTCCATCCCATTAGAGAAACTCTTTTTTGAGAATGGATTGAATGATCCTTCAATAAACTGAGGGTAAGACGGAAGGGATCTATATATATTATATTTCTTTTTTCTTTCACCAATATATTCTCTTTTTATCGTCCCCCCTTTAAGGGCAATCAAAATTTCAGATATTGTCATAAAAAAGACATCTTCATCAATTTTCAATAGTTCTCCTGCCTTTAGAAGGCACTGACGCATACACCCTACTGTTCGGGTCAATTCTGATCGTATATTCTCTCTGACATGCATAACCTCCATCATTTCATTAAGTTCCTTTTTCAATAATTTTGCATTTTGAGGATATTTATGTTCTATTTTTTTCCATAAAACTTCAGAATCATTTTTCCTTTTTTCGAGAATTTCTCTTATGTTTATTTGATGATAATCATTTGAAAAATCTTGGTTTGCAAACCAATCGGTTCTCTCATAAGGCTTTGGCTCATAAAGTTCATTTTCATTATAGTGCCTGTGCCCATAAAGATTTATATACTCATTTTTACTTATATCACCATTTCTAACCTTAATAATCCCCATCAATGGTCCCATGCTGTCTAAATTCTGAGAACCACCACTTATATGAGATTGAATCATAGTGGACAATTCTATGCCTACTGTTTTTTCCAAATCATTTTTGAACTTGGAATAGGACATAAAGAAATTCTCGTTGTATTTATCCTGCAAATAGTATAATCTAACAAATTGAGGATAGAGTTTCTCTTTCCAAATCTCAGTCAACTCAAGTCCTTCTTCCTCTTTTCTGATATCATCTAATATGCCTGAACACTTGTTGGGTGATTCTTCAAGGATAGTGTTTAATTCTTTAAGAATCTTTCTACCATAAAAGGATTGTTTTACCTCAGCTGGTATGATTTTAAAGATTATCGTCCAATAATCTATTGAAATAATTGGGGCCTGAATATTTTCAGGCTTGGGATTTAACATAACGTCAATTAATTTTAGAGCTTTATCATGACTTTTCCCAAACTTTCGGAGCATGGAATAAATAAGAGAGTAATTAGCATATATTCTACCGCAAATATTACCTATTCCAGGATGTCCTTCAACTTTTCCTCCCATAACAGTCTCCCATAGAGACCATGTTGCAGGTGTTACTATCTCAGGGAAAGCATCTCCTACCATACCATTTGTCCATAGATAATTTCCTAAAAGACTGCTGTTCCAATCGTATTCATCATCTGATCTACTTATCGATGTAATATCCCTGGATTGTAGTATATACACTTGACCATCTTTAATGGTCCATTCGATATCCTGAGGATGATCGAAGCAAGCTTCGGTTTTTATTATAAGCCTATGTAGTTCTTTCAGTTCCTGCTTATTCAAGGAAGGTTTATCTTTCTGTTGGTCTGGTACCTGTATGGTAGAAATTTCTTCTTCCATTCCCATAGTCATTGTAGTTTTGGTTGAAATCTCTTCGCTCATTATTTCTCCTGTGACCTTATGAATAATCCACTGATCCGGATTTACACTTCCGCTTACAATGGATTCTCCCAGACCCCAGGATGCATTGATTATTATTTCTTGATCATTTCCATCAAATGGGTTTGCTGTAAAAGCAATCCCCGACTTTTCACCTTCAATAAGATTTTGCACAATAACTGCATGTGCCATGCTTTCGTTATTGAACCCATTTTTTAGTCTGTAAGAAAGAGCCCTCGAATTCCACAAGGAGGCAAAGCAATTTTTTATAGCCAACAATACATTCTGTATTCCCTTAATATTAAGATAAGTATCATACTGTCCTGCAAATGAAGTTCCAGGAAGATCTTCCGCAGTTGCTGAAGACCTAACTGCAACTGATTCCATTGCATATTTATCATATGCAAATTTTATTTCGTTGAGCATCTTATCAGGGAATTCCCCTTCAGTAAAAAGTCCTTTGATAGTTTTTGAGGCAATTTCAAGTCCTACGATGTCATCAGGCGAGAGAGTTTCTGTTAGTTCTTTAATTTTCTTGTCAATATGGTTATAATGAGCATATTCTCGATAAGCTGATGTTAGCAAAATAAATCCTTCCGGCACTGGAATTTCTGAATTGATTAGCCTAATCAGCGTCGCTCCCTTTCCCCCTGCAAGGGATATATTTGGTTTTCCACCCTTTTTTAATCTTTCAATATATTTATAATCCATAATTTTCCTTTCGCTTCGCTCAAGGCACAAACAAGTTATGAAAAACTGTTGCACCTCCCCGCGTATTGATTTACAATTTCCTTATGGAATAGCAATACACTACAGAGCACGGAGGAGGAAGTGGCGAATTTATTTCGACCCCGCATAATTATATGTGCCGTCATCCTTTCAAGTACAAACAAGTGGGACATTGAGCCTGGACTCTTATCATTGGTAATAAACCACGTTTATTTAGTCGCAGGATGACAGTCAATGTTGCTATTCTTAAAATAAAATTTTTCGGGAGCCGAAAGACTCCCTATTTGTGTTTACAGAAGTCCTTCTAATTTGTGTTTACAGAAGTCCTTCTAAACCACTACTTTACTTTTCACTCTTATTCTCCTCCCTCATAATTACCATATAGCTCCCTTAATTTATTTATTATAAATTCAGCAAAATCGATGTCTCCCTCTTTCGTCCCCAAAATCCGCACCAAAGTGTCTTCATAGAATTCAAGCTTTCTCATAATAATTAATTGATTCTGAGGATCAGCCATTTTCTTAATTATAACCTCCATACTTTCCAATAGTGTTTCATCTCCAAAAATCGAATCAGTTATCATTTTATTTATTAGATTGTTTAAATGGATTAGAAATTCTGCAGTTTCCTCTGGAAATCGTGTGTTTATTGTTCCCTCCTGTATCCCTTGCAATATAATATTTGTGTAATAAGGTTTGGCTTCAATAAGAAATTGTTCCTTAATAAGTTTGTCGATTTTTATATTTTTGTTTGATGATATTACTTTATAAATTTTCCATCTGAAATCTGCATTATTTAACTTAATATTTACAATCTCTGAATTAATTCTATTCAATTTTTCTATTGCATCGATGTTTTGCTCTTTAGTGATCCCTTTCACAACTTCTACCTTTTTATCCACATAATATTTTGAGGCAGCTTTATATATAGATTCCTTCGAATCGAAATAATGATAAAAAGCCCCCTTTGTCAACCCTACTTTATCAATAATATTGTTGACTGTAGTTTCCTCAATACCTTTTTGATAGAACAACTCCAATGCTGCATCTATAAATTCCTGTTCCCTATTGTTGCCTTCTCTAGTAGCCATATGTAAATACCTCCCTCAATAACATACCGACCGTCGGTATGTACTTTCTTTATACACTATACTATCCATTGTCGCAATTGTCAAGCGCTAACTTCCCTTTTCAGGACCAAATTCTGATTGATTTGTGATAATGTCTTAGTATACCTCAAATCTGTATTTGAAAAGCAACCAGATAATGAGAAAATTAATCTGACTTTAGCTGTTCTTGTAGGAAGAACAGTTGATAATGGTCATTGCATTAAATTCGATAAGAAATACTTTAGACCTATTAATTCCAATGGAAATCCTGTCCACTATTACAAAGGGACTCATTGCTTGGTTATTAGGGCTTTTAATGGCGAATTATTCGGTTGCATAAATGAACAAGTATATGCTTTAGAAGAAATACCAGCACATCAACATTCTTCCAAGAATTTTGATTTTAAAAAGTTAAATGAAAAACCTAAGAAAAAATATATTCCTCCAATGAGTCATCCTTGGAGAAAATCTTCATTTGAAAAATTCGTAGAAAGTCAAAAACATACTAAAAAAGTTAGTTAATATACTTTAATCTGTTTTTAATGCACAGAATTGAAGGTGTACTTGTTGTACCCAAAATTCATTTAATATTTTTCACGGCACTTCATTTATTTACAGTAGGGATTTAATATGATAGGCTGGCACGGGAGTGCCGCAGGCTCTAGCATCTGGTCCGGTTTTGACCAGATGATGGAGCCTGCCTCTGAGCCTGTTTTTCATATTAAATGGGTTCCTGCTGTCAATAATTTAATTGTCTACACAAAAATATGACTAAATTAAAAAGCACCATTATCTTAAATGATTTTTGGTGCTTATCTTCAAATATTTTTAGGACATTTTTAAAAATGCTTGACATCAAAAATATCTACATCTAATAAAATGTGTAGATATTTTTGAGTTTACGAACAAGCTTCAATATTCATCTTCAAGTGCTCTACATCTCTTTTTACATCCTCTAGCGGAATGGTTCCAGCATATTGCTTACAACAATT
This sequence comes from Sedimentibacter sp., assembly GCA_050173715.1. GTDB lineage: Bacteria > Bacillota > Clostridia > Tissierellales > Sedimentibacteraceae > Sedimentibacter. Next base: position 20,178 of record JBFXKO010000042.1, on the reverse strand, counting down.
TCGATATTTATCGCAATCATATTCTGTAAAAATTCTTTATGAAGATTTTTAAACTGTTGATCAAGTTCCTCTTCACGACCATATTTGTAATATATCTTTGCTGCATGTTTCTGATATTCCTCCATTCCATTTTTCATCATAATATCAGCTTTTTCAAGGTATTCTTCTTTGGTATTACAAAGAACTTCCAATAAATCTGTCATAGGATCATGGCAGCCATAATTATCATATCCACCATTGTCAATAACATCCTGCAAAATCTGTTTTCTGATACCCCATGATTCTTGATTTTCTTTCAAATACCTGACCAATGCCTCGCATATCTTACAGATTTCTTCTATCTCTACCTGATCATCAATATATCTCTCATAGCTTAACCATTGTATCAGTTCTTGAATTTGTTTTCAGGAACCTTCCAGTCATCTATATATTTTCCCGAATCATCAAATTCATAATAATGTGTCTCATACTCCAAGCAGATTCTTCCCTTACTAACCTGTCTAATTTTATGCCTTCTTCAGTAATTGCAACAGACTTAGAACGATGACTCCCCTGCCTTATATAATCTTCCTCATCCAATTCATTAATAATATCAAAATCATATCCTTTCCAAGCCATATCCATGCTTGAACCAAAACGGTTACCTTCATTAAATCTTGATAAATACATTAGAATCATTGTCAATTCTTTCATTGCTTTTTCTGGAGTTGTTTTTTCCACTTTAAAATCCTCCCTTTACTATGAAATTCATATAGATATTTTTATAACCTAATTCTACAGCATCATTTTATTAGAAACTTTTCTATAATTCCAGCCAAGACTCTGTGCCAATGCAGGAATATTAGCCCTTTCTTCTTTGTCTTGATCTGTTTATTTCTTCTTAGATGCTTTCCATTATAATGAGCGAACCTCATTCCATGATTTTCTTTAGCATCCCCAAAAGTTCTCTCTATGGTTTCTTTTCTTAAATCATAGATTTCTTTCATTCCTTTTATATGCCTAATATCCTCACAGATTTCAATATCGGCTATTTCCATTCATTTAATTATTTTTTAAGTTCACAAATTTCTCCTCCAACATTTATTTTTTATAGTTATAACCATTTTATCAAATATATAAACCAAAATACCTTCCATAATAAAATTTGTGACATGTGACAGAGGACGGAATTATTGTCATCACGTTCACTATTGTCATTGTGTCAACAACCCCGTCCCCTTGTCATACGTCCCCTTGTCATACCAACAACCCCGTCCCCTTGTCATACGTCCCCTTGTCATACCCTTGTCATAATAGCGAGAGTACATATCATTCTATTAAGGTATCAAATAAATTGGATGTGGAAAATATATTGAGAATATTAAAGAATCATTATAATAGAAACCGATTATTATAAAAAGTTTTTAGTGCATATCAAACTATCATAAAATAAATTCGGTGTTTGGACAACGCATAATGTCAAGTGTGATGCAAATAAATATCATCTCAGGTATGTTTTTTTCTGTATAATTAGATGCTAAACAAGAAGGCATATGTTTGAATTGAATGAAAATATAAAAATATATTTAACACTTTTTTAACACTTATGGGATAAAATAATTAGGCAAGCTTTGAAAAGTATGTGTATGATAAATGCTGACATCAAGGATATTTAGGAAGTTGTAGGGAATAAAGGGAAAGTGAAAAAATGAACCGGAAGTTCGTTGGTCCAAATTATTCTTATTAACAATTAAAATGAGATAAAATATTTTAACTTTATATTATAAGAAAAAGGTTTACGAAATTATGTTAATTTGCACAAATGGACGGCAAATAGACGACAAAATAGAATATATATAAAATATATAAAAAATAAAAAGCCTTGCACATTAGAACTTGCAAGGCTTTCATTAATGAGCCATGAGGGATTCGAACCCCCCACGAACAGATTCGAAGTCTTAATTTGTGCTTATGCCATTGTTTTGTATCTTGAGGTAACTATTGATAATTCAATGTTTTGTGATTTTTTCTCTTGTTGCCATTAAGTGTTTTTAGGTACTTTTTTATGTCTTTAGTCCCCAAATATCCCCCAATATACACCCTGTAATATTTGATTCTTCAGTGTTTTATTTTTCAATAGTCCTCAAATATTTTGAAGCCGTTTTTTATTTTATTTGCAAAAAAGAGCTACCTCTCTTAGAATTTAACTTTCTATTTTTAGACAGCCCTTTTTTTATACTATAAAATGCTTACTTATTATTTGCTGCTCCAGCACATAATACAATAGACAAATATTTTTCTTCTGTAGTTGATCCTCTGGATGTAACAACTACCGGAACTTTAGCACCAACAACCATTCCTGCTGATTTTGCACCTGCTGAATATATTAAGGCTTTACTTAATATATTTCCTACGGTAATATTAGGTACAAGCAATATATCAGCATCCTCAGTAACAGGACTATCATAGCCTTTAATCTGTGCTGATTCTTTACTCATTGCCAAATCATATGATATAGGTCCTTCAATTATACAATCTTTAATTTCACCAGATATGCTCATATTTTTAAGTATGTTTGCATCGACAGTTTCAGGCATTTTGGCATTTACTGTTTCAACTGCAGCAAGTACTGCTATCTTTGGTTTTTCATATCCAAATGCTTTAAAAACTTCAATAACATTCTCAAGTATTTGTTTTTTTTCTTCAAGTGTAGGATACATAACCATTCCACCATCTGTCATACATAACAACTTATGATATCCGGGTAATTCCATTATGCCAACAGTTGACATTATCCTTCCTGTTCCGAGACCTTTTGCTTTATTTACAACTGCCTTTAACAAGTCTGCTGTCTGAAGTTTACCTTTCATTATAAAATCTGCTTTATTTTCATTTACTAATTCTACTGCTTTTTCTGCAGACTCTACATCATTTTCTGTACATATAATTTCTAAATCATTAAATTCAATTTCAAGCTTATTTAAAATTTTTTTTATTATTTCCTTATTACCAATAAGCACAGGTTCAATAATTCCTTCTTTCTTAGCTCTGAATACCGCTTCTAAAGTATGTTCGTCCTGTGCTGCTGCAACAGCAACCTTCTTCTTAGATAATTCATTTTGTAATTTATTAATTAATTCATTGAAATTCTTTAGCTCCATATGCCCTCCAAAAGATTATTTTACTGTTTACTATAGAGGCCACTTATACTCTCTAGGTGAATTTAATCCCATCATTTCTCTGGCTTGAGCGGGTGTAGCTACCGGCCTTCCAATTTCTTTTGCAATATTTACTGCCCTTTCCACAAGCTGAGCATTGCTTTTAGCCAATTCTCCTGCATCAAAGTATACACTGTCTTCTAACCCTACTCTAACATGATGGCCTAATATCATTGCAGCTGTAATAATAGGAGTTTGACAAGGACCAACACCAATAATTGACAAGAGAGATTCAGCTGGCAACATATTTGCAGCCAATTGCATAAAATCAATATTAGGTTGAACACCATTGCCACCTAATAATAACTGTATCCAATACGGTGACTCTATTAATCCTAAACTAATAAGAAAATTAATATACTTGAAATCATTAATACTGTACATTTCACATTCCGTCTTGATGCCTTTTTCAAACAAAATTCGTGCATGTTTCTCAGCTTCAGGATGATTCAGCAAATAAGTATTTGAGATTGTTACATTTTTTACCGTACCATCTTCCTGCTTAAGTGGCATTTTCATCAATGTTGACCATGTTCCGAGATCAAGACTTGCTACTTCAGGTAGTGCTGGTGCAGAAGTACACATAGGTTCAGATACATTTAACTCATTATCAATAACTCTTCCGCCAATATATGTATTGTTGATTATAACATCAGGGCACTTTTCGCGTATTCTTGCATTTACTTCCGCATACGATTCCCAATTAGGGTCCATGGTTCTATAATTGTTTTTCGGATCACGTGTATGAATATGGATTAATGATGCTCCGGCATTGTAAGCTTCATAAGCAGATTGTACTTGTTCCTCAATCGTAACAGGTAGATTTGGGTTCGTTTCCTTGCCATGTGCTCCTCCCGTTATAGCACACGAAATAATTAATGGTGGAAACTGAGAAAGACCCCTTTTTGAAATTTTTTCTGTATAATTTTCAACATTTCGCATATTTCCGACATAATAATCTTTGTTTTCAAACATATATAATACCTCCTAAAAATTTTATAATACATTAAATTATAATTTCCTATCCTTAAATGGCACATGACTTGTACTTGATAAAATGAGGTTCCTCTTTGCCAAGCATAATGCGTAATATACCCGCAGCTAAAGCTTCCATTTCAAGTGATCCGGCAAATACTTCCACAGGAGCGATAAAACTAACCCTATCAGAAAGTGTTTGTACTAATCTCTTTGAATATGCCATTCCTCCTGTTAATACAATACAATCTACTTTTCCAGAACTTACAGTAGCCATAGTTCCAATGTCCTTAGCTAATGCATATACCATACCATTAAAGTAGAACTCTGCTTCCTTATCTCCTTCTTTAATCCTTTGTTCTACTTCACGCAAATCACTTGTTCCTAAATAAGATACCAGACCTCCATCGTTCATCATCATTTTTAAAAGTTGATTAAGGGTATATTTTCCTGAAAAGCATTCTCTTGTGTATCCTATCATTCCTAACATAGGCATACCTCCCATACGTGTAGGAGAGAAACCATCACTGGTAGAATCCACCAATTCACCGTGATCATGGAGTGCAATTGAAGTACCACCGCCCAAGTGAGCGACAATTAGTGTATAATCTTCATACTTGCCTCCTAACCTTTCTGCACATTTACGGGCAGCTGCCTTTTGATTCAAGGTATGTGATCCTGGTGTAATAGGAAAATCTTTATGACCGCTTAAAGTTGCATAATCGTTAAATTCGTTTACTCCTTCAGCATCATAGATAAATCCGAGGATCTTGTATTCTTGCATCCATTCATAGGTCATGATAGGCCCCAATGTAGAAGCATGAGGTGTAGCTATTTGATAGCACATATCTACATAATCTTTATTAATTACATAGCCTCCTGAACAAAGTTTTACACCTTTTATTGTAGAAGTTCCTCGACATGCAACCACATCATATTCAGAAATAGACTCTCCCCTTTTGGATATATATTCTTCTATCGCTTGTTTTCTAATACCAATCTGATCATAAAGTGAGTCATAGTTTTTTATTTTTTCAGAATCTATCGGTAACTCTACTTCATATAAGTTGTTACTATTCTCATAGCCGGCAACTTTGATCGATGTAGAGCCATTATTTACTACTAAAATTCTTATATTGCTATTATTATCTTCCATCCGATTTTCTCCTTTAATTATTTTGCTAACGTCAAATTTAATAATTACTGTTTACTTATTACTCTTCGGATGAATTTACCTCTGTTTTGTTATTTGTCTTACCATTCTTTTTTCCTTTATTGTAAAAATACATTGCTATAAGAATCGTAGCAAAAACAGTTAAAAGCATATTCCATGTTACAGGCAAGCCTATGTATGGATTAAGGAATAGATTTATTATTATAACAATAACAAATGCGAGTAATAATATTTTTAAATTTCGCAGACCAAACTGTAAACAAAGTGCACCCATCAGTGCCGGCATAAGAAAATCAAAACCAACCTGCAAACTTTCAGGAATAATACTAAGAATAACAGTAGCTGATGCAGCACTTATGCCAAGAACAACTATAGTAACGAAAGAAGATACCGCAATTGAAATTACTGAAATAATTCCTCCCTCATCTGTACCTTCTTGCACACCTGCTGTAAGCTGAGAAGCTACAGAACAAGGTACTCTAAGATTTGTAACATTACCGGTAAGCCATCCTAAATAAGTACCTGCAAGTCCAATAATAGGGTAGTATACAAGCCCATCTGTGAACCATGAAATCCCGAATATAGCAACTAATGGTAAGAATGCAGACATTACTTCGCCAAAAGTCACCGGAATATCAAAATGCGAAGATAACCAAAATCCGGGAATTAACGAAGTTATAGCTCCAATACCAAGTGTAATCGTTCCAAGTATAATAGTAAATCTATTAAACCTTTTCATAGCATCTGTTTTATTTGAATTATCCATTTAATAACCTCCTACTAGTATTTAATTTTTTATTTATGCCGGAATTAATAAAACACCAAACATACCGACGAACATAGAAATAGTAAAAATCCATTCTTGAAGCCAACCGGCTTTAGGATACTTTTTCATTATTTGTGCACCAATATAATAAGTTGCTGCCCCTAAAATAGCAGCCCAAAATGTTCGTGTAAACATTACTGAAGGTTTAATGTATTGCCATGTATTACCAACAGTTGCTCCCATAATAGCTCCGAGAGAGATTATTCCTATAATTTTTATATCTCCTCTAGCCATAAATTTGTACATTTTTCCGTATTGAGGTGCAAAAAGCATTGGCATTACTTGCCATATTATAGTTGCTAATGCCATGCAAAACATTACTATTACATATCCTTTTGGTGTCATTGTTGCAAAAGTAAGACCTTGATTTGCTGCAGACATTGTTGCTACCATAGCTTCATAAACTAACGCACCAATAACTGACAGACGAGCCCATGCTATCGGCTTACCAACCATACTCATCAGAGCAAGTAAAGCAACTCCCATAGCAATTGAAGGTGGAATAGTAGTAATTATACTTGCTCTTATAGCACCACGAACCTGCTTTTTTGTTAACCCGATTTCATAAGCTGTTTTAATAGAACTTTTTAAAAACAATAAAGACTGAACTACTGCATTACTTACCATGATTCCGCCAAGAACCCATAAAAATGGATGATTAGCCATTACCATATAATCCATAATATTTTTCTCCTTTTTTATTATAGTTTAATTTTAAATGGTGGTATGAAAATTCTGATGAGTACTCGCTATTATAGACATATATTAATTAGATAACTACTTTTTTCACCACTTCCTTTCTATTTTTAAGTAAGGTCAAGAGCAAAAGAATATTTTCATACACTTTAATTATTAGCAAATTACATACCAACATTGTTGTTTACATAGAATTATTGTCACCTATAAAGTACAAGTCTTAAGATTTGTCATTCGCCGAAAGCAAAGAATCTAAGTATTTCAATGATTATGAGATTCCTCCCTTCGTTCGGAATGACATTCAGACTTTTGGGTTATAATCAAAGAATTTATTTTTTCATTGGAATATTTATTTTTTATAATATGAGCAAATTATATATTCATAAAAAATTCCCACGGTTGGGAAAATGTTTCCCAACCGTGGGAATTATTATTGTTACTATCTATATAATTTTACATCAATACCATATTCATTAATCTTTCTATATATTGAAGTTCGACTCATATTAAGTAATATTCCTGCATCAATAATATGTCCATTTGTCCTAATCAAAGCATTTTCAATTATCTTTTTCTCTAAGGGCTTGGTTGAATAATTTTCATTTAATAATTGATTATCATCAATTTGTAATTCCATATTAATAATTTCTTCAGGTAAACATTCTTCTTTGATAATGTCACCATCACTTAAATAATAAGATCTTTCAATAACATTTTGTAGTTCTCTAACATTACCCTTCCATATATATTTTTCTAAAATTGTTAATACTTTATAATCAAATTTTTTGTTAGTATAATTAGCTGTATTTAGTTTTTTCAAAAAATACTGTGCTGAAACCTCCACATCTTCTATCCTCTCTCTAAGTGGTGGAATATTCAATTTAAATACATTAAGTCTATAATATAAATCTTCTCTGAAATTTCTTTTATTTACTTCTTCCTGTATATTTCGATTAGTAGCTGCTATTACTCGTACATCTAATTGTATTTGAGATTTCCCACCTATTTTTGTAATTGTATGGCTGTCTAAAACCCTTAAAAGTTTAGCTTGAATATCCAATGGAAGCTCTCCTATTTCATCAAGAAATATTGTTCCTTCATTTGCTAATTCAAATTTACCTGTTTTACCATTTCTTGAAGCTCCGGTAAAAGTTCCTGCCTCATAGCCAAACAATTCGCTTTCTACAAGATCTCTTGGGATGGATGCACAATTTACAGCAACAAACGGTTTTTCAGTTTCAAAACTATAATTATGAATAGAATGTGCAAACAATTCTTTGCCGGTTCCGCTTTCTCCTTCTATTAGTATACTGCCTTTAGTTTTCGAAAATATTTGTGCTTCTCTAATAACTTTTTTCATTTGATTATTAACAGTAATAATATCTTTAAAATTATATATAGCTCTATTTCCAGATAATATATTAATTTTATCCTTAAAATATTTCATTTCTTTAAATAAGATGGATATTCCAATTATTTCATTATTTTTTACTACTGCCTTTATTTGAGAGAGGCATAGTATATTGCGATTTTCAATTGTAAATTCACAATGAATTTTTTCTAAGAACATATCATTCATAGTAAAAATTTCATCAAAATTCACATTTTTTATAATATCTTCTATATTGATACCATACACAATTTCCCTTTTTACTCCTAATATTTTCTCCGCCATATTATTCATTCCAATAATTATAAAATCCCTATTGGTAATTATTAATCCGTCTGATATCGTTTCTCCAGTTGTAGTAATTAATTCATATGATCTTTTAAGAAATATTTCCTTTTCAATTGAATAGGCTGCAGCAACAACTACTCCCAATGTATATTTATTTGAATTTTTGTAGTTTGCTATCATGCTTAATACACCGATTAACTTGCCGTCCTGATTATGTATTGGTGCAGTAGAGCAAACCCAATTATGATAAATTGAGCAATAATGTTCAGCTCCAACAACTTGAATTGTTTTACCTGATTTTAAACATATAGCTGGACCCGATGTACCTGTTTCATCTTCTGATATTTTGGTTCCTATATGCCAAACTCTCCTTTTTACTTCTTCATCACCAATATTATCAATAAGATATCCGTCAGCATCTATAAGTACTAATGAAGACTCGGTTCCCTTAACAATGCTGCTAAGATTAGCTATAATTGGTTTTGCTATTTTAATTAGCTTTTTATTTTTTTCCAATATAGATTCTAATTCATCTCCACTGGCTATTTTATTATTTGGAGAAATATAATTAACACCGTATTTTTTTGATCTTTCCCAGGATTCTGCTATAGTAGGGCTAACTATATCAGTTATCACGTCTTTTTTTACATATGTTTCCCATGCTATTTTAATATCATTTAAGAAATTTTCTTGCACATTTTGCCTCCAAATCAATTCCGTTAAATATTTGGATTTTATCATAAAACCCTGTCTTTTTCAAGTTTTATTCTAAATTGAGAATATAATTTTACTTTTGATTGTTATTGTTGTTGATTACAAAAATGACAAGAGGACGTCATTCTTGTCAATAATCATTTTTTTATGAATAATAAAATGTTGGTAAAGTAACTTAATAGTATTTTTCATAAATCCACTCTTTTGGTAACAGTAGGTGCAAAATAAACTTTTCCTCCACTTCTGTTGTAAAAATTTTATGCTACAATTATAGACTATAATATAATTACAATAATTTGGAAGGATGAAGATTTATGAGTATTGAATATAGAAGTGAAAAGAAGTGGCGCTTTAGAATTACATATGAAGGAAAAAATTATTCAACAGATTATTTTTCTTATATTGCTCCTTTATTTAATTCTAAAGGTAAACCAATAATTCCAAGAGAAGTTAAAAGCGCTCATGATGAATTTAAAGTTGATATTGAGAGAGGCAAAATTGGTACAGATGAAAATATGAAGTTCTTTGATTTAGCACAATTATGTTATGATGAATATTTTAAAATAGAATGTAAAGTATCTACACAAAACAATTATAAAAGCATCTTGAATAATCATATTGTGCCGTATTTCGGAAAAATTAAAGTATCATCTATAAAACCTATTGATATTCAAAAGTTCACAAATAGATTAAACACCAATTTAAAACCTAATACTGTAAATGGTATTGTAGGTGTCTTAACTAAAATATTTTTACTAGCTGAAGAATGGGGACTAATTAATTCATCACCATGCGTACATGTTAGGAAACCTGCAAGGGAACGGAAAGGCGGAACCGAACTTATGCCCATGCATGAAATAGGAAAACTATTTGAAATATTCGAGCAAGAAACTAATTTAATGCATAAGGCAGCATTTTATTTAGCTATATGCTGTGGTTTAAGAAATTCAGAAATAAGAGCTCTTACTACAGATGATATTGACTTTAAGAATAATACAATTAATGTTAATAAACAGATCGGTGAAAAAAGACATACTGATGGAACCATAAAGGAAGATGTTATAACAACTAAAACAAAATCTTCAAATAGTATTATATATGCACCACAATTTGTAATGGATGTATTGAAAGAATATATCACAGAATTACCTTATTTACCAATATCAAAACAAATCTTTTGGTCACATATAACTAGAAACCCGATAACAAAGCATTGCCTAAGCAAAAGATTTGCCAGAGTATTAGAAAGCAATAACTTAACTCAAATAAGATTCCATGATTTGAGACATCTACATGCAACACTTTTAATTGGTGCTAATGTCGATGTTCAAACAGTTGCTAAGAGAATGAGACACTCTAATGCTAGAACTACAATGGAGTCATACATACATTCATTAGATGACATAGAAAAGAAATCAGCAACTGAATTAGAAAACTTTATTAATGATTTGATGGCAAAATAAGAACCCCACCCAACAACGCAATCGTAGATTGCTGTTGGGCCCCGGGAATCTTGTTGTATTCGCAATAATAAACGGGCAAATTTATAGCAAGTAAATGCTAAAAATTTGCCCGAGATTATTAATCAACATAGCCATTGAAATCAACGCATATAACGAAACTTTTCTGTATAAATATAAAAAATTATTTATAACAGAAGGTCAGAAAAATGGGTAGTTTCCAATGACAAAAAATATTTTTTGCCCCAGATTTGCCCAGAGCACATACCCTAGACTCTGCAACCATTGGAATTACTGGTTATCAGAAGCACAGTTTCTACGTGCGGCGTCATAGGAAACATATCCACACACTGCACCTTCTCAACACTATAGCCATTCTCCAAGAAAACTGGAAGGTCTTTGGTAAGTGATGTTGGTTTACAAGAAATATAAATAAATGTATCTGGTTTGTAGTCAATTATCTTTTGTATAGCCTTTGGATGAATGCCTTCGCGTGGTGGGTCTAAGACTATTATGTCTGGCTTATCCTCTAGCTCATCTATTTTTTTAAGTACATCTCCTGCTATGAAGGTGCAATTGGTTAAATTGTTTAGCTTTGCATTTTCGTTTGCTTTTTCAACTGCTTCTTCTACGATTTCTATGCCTATTACCTTCTTGGCAGTTGGTGCCAGTATCTGTCCTATGGTTCCTGTTCCGGAGTAAAGGTCAAATATGGTTTTATCTTTTGTAGTTCCTATGAAATCTCTTACTATGGAATAAAGTTTTTCTGCTCCCAGGGAGTTTGTCTGGAAGAATGAAAATGATGAAATATTGAATTTAAGTCCTAAAAGTTCTTCTTCTATTTTGTCTTCACCATATAAAATTTTCATTTCTTCGGCTTTTGCTACATCTGCTACTCCATCATAAATGGAATGAGCAATGCATTTAATAGTTCCTTTTAAATTGAGATTTAATATTAAATCGGCAAATTCTTTTTCATTTAATTTGCTTTGGCTTGTTGTAATTAAATTTATTAAAATTTGTCCTGTTTTTTCTGCTTTCCTTACCAATAAGTACCTCAAAAATCCAATATTGGTGCTTTTATGGTAATATGTCTGACTATTTCCTTGGAAATAACCTGGAATTTGACATAAGATTTGTCGAAAATCTTCATCTACGATGGAACAGGTTGTTGTATTAACAATTGAGTGGAAGCTGTTTCTTCTGTGCATTCCTAATGCTAATGGTCCTTCCTTAACCTCATCTCCAAAGGAAAACTCCATTTTATTTCTGTATTCAGTTTGTTTAGGACTTGGCACTATTGGAAGAAATTCATAGTTTTCTGTCAAAACATTGTCTAAAATTGATTTTACCTGTTTGGATTTAATCTCAAGTTGCATTTCGTAAGGAACATTTTGATATGCACAGCCTCCACAAAGGCTGAAATGTCCACATGATGGCTCAAGTTCATAGTCTGCTGGTTCAATAACTTCTATTGCCTTAGCTTCTGCACTGTCCTTTCGAGACCTGCTTATTCTTGCCCTGACCTTTTGCCCTGTCATAGCATTTTTTATTTTTATTCTTTTCCCTTCATAGGTTGCTATACCAGTATTAGGAAAATGCATATCCTCTATTATTACTTCAATTATATCGTTCTTTTTCATTTATGCTCCTTAAATTTCTACTTCTGCAGGTGCTTGTGATAAGTCATCCATCATCAATGAGTCATTTGCACCTGTTTCCTTTACTAATTTTTGTATACTCATTTTATAATATTTTGCATATCCGGTTGCTGCAACACTTCCATCTTCTAATATTATTTCGCCTGTTCCTTCAAATAAAAGACGTGTATTACGTGTAATCCTTGCAACTGATTTAATCGGTTTATCTATGGGAACAGGTTTTTTATATTTGATATTAAGTTCTACGGTAACGCCCCACGCTTCCGGCTCTTCTATCATAATTGCTCTTCCGATAACTTCATCTAATACTGAAGAAATAATACCTCCGTGAACTCTATCCGGATAGCTTTGGTGGGTAGGTGTAGGTGTTGAAATAGACATAAGCTCACCATTTTCTAATTCATAAAATTTAGTCTTTAGTGATTCTTTATTGTCTGTTCCGCATACAAAACAATATTTGCTTATTTTTTGTTTGTTTTTAACTTTATATTTCATTTCTAACCCCTTTATATAAAATTTTAGTTGAAGCATTCAACATGACGAATACAAAGAAACCCCTTACTTTGTTGATAATACTAACTACGCTTTTAATAATGCAAATAACATATTTAAAAAAGACTACTTATGTTGTAGTCGTCATATTTTTACAGTTGCATTAATCTTTCAGTCATTTCCTTGATTGCCAATACCACATCGCGGCTTGGTCTCATATTTGCATAGTCACCTGAATAATGAATTAATCCGTAAGCCGGGAAGCTGTGTGATGATAATAAATTTGCCGGAACAGGTATTGGTGTCATGCCTATGTGTTGAGCGAATATGTTAATTGCATTAAGGCATATATCTCCACCACCTTCACCGTTGCCGCAAGAGGTAAATGCAAATAATTTTTTGCCCCAAAAGGCTGCTTCAGTCCAATAGGTAGAAAATGTATCCATAAATGCTTTCATTGCACCTGAAACATTTCCGAAATATGTAGGAGAGCCCATGATTATTATGTCACTTTCCAAAAGCTTATCAACTGATGCTTCCTCAATATCTAACATATCTTTTTTATACTGGCCTGCAACAGTAAACTGTTTTGCAAGCTCAGCATAATTTGGATCCTTTACTCTTAAAATCTGCACCTCTGCATCATATTTATTAAACTCATTGTAAAATTCCTTTGCCATAAGAAAATTGTTTCCGCATACACTGTGGAATACTATTGATACTTTTTTGCTCATTAATTTTTGCTCCTCATTTTACATCTTTTCAAATAGCTATCACTTTCATCTGCAAATAAACAGCTTAAATAATCTTCAACCTCTACGGCAGTTTCCATGTTCAAGGTTCCTTCAGCTATCTTTTCCATTTCATTTTTATTTAAACTTCTGATAATATATCTTGAACTTAAAATGGTAGGAGAATTCATGCTGAATTCATCGAGCCCCATACCTAAAAATATAGGTATCAGCTTAGGGTCACCTGCTGCTTCTCCGCACATTCCAACCCAAATTCCTGCTTTGTGTGCATTGTCAATAATTCCTTTTATTAAACGAAGCATTGCAGGGTGGTATTGACTGTATAAATGGGCTAGCTTAGAATTTAATCTGTCAACTGCCAATGTATACTGAATTAAGTCGTTTGTTCCTATGCTAAAAAAATCAACTTCCCTTGCCAACATATCTGATATTATAGCAGCAGAAGGTATTTCAATCATAATTCCTATTTCAATATCATTTTTAAACAGAATGCCCTCGCTTAAAAGCTCCTGTCTTGCTTTTTCCAATACTTTTTTAGCATCTCTTAGTTCCTTCATGGTAGATATCATTGGAAACATAATTTTTACATTTCCGTAAACACTCGCTCTTAAAATTGCCCTTAGCTGTGTTCTAAAAACATCTACATTGCCAAGGCATAATCTTATAGCCCTGTAACCAAGAAATGGATTCATTTCTGCTGGTATGTCAAAATACGGAACATTCTTGTCTCCACCTATATCCAATGTCCTGATTATTACAGGCCTTTCGCCCATTTTTTGAAGAACTTCCTTATATTCCTCAAATTGTTCGTCTTCGGAAGGCTGACTTTCACGATTCATAAATATAAATTCGCTTCTGAACAGCCCTATGCCCTCAGCGTCATTTTCCAAAACCATATCAACATCATGTGGAGTTCCTATGTTAGCTGAAAGAGTTACCTTAAAACCATCCTTTGATATTGTAGGAAGGCCAATTTGTTTTTTTAGCTCGTTATTAATTTCTTCTAATCTTAATTTTTTTTGAGTGTAAAAGAATAATTGTTTTTGATTTGGATTAATAATTACCTTTCCGGTTTTGCCATCGCAAATAACTAAATCATTATCTTTTATTTTTTGTGTTATATTTTCTAATCCGACAACAGTGGGAATCCCCATAATTCTTGCTATTATTGCAGCATGAGAAGTTTTTCCACCCATTTCTGTAATCATTGCTGCAACCTTGCCTTTTTCCAGCTGTGCCGTATCTGAAGGAGTTAAGTCTTTTGCAATAATAATTGAATCATTTCCTAACTTAGAATAATCTTCATTCTTAATTCCCAAGAGAATTTTCACGACTCTTGTCATAGCATCCTTAATATCTTCCGATCTTTCTCTTAAGTATTCATCTTCGATATTTTCAAACATTTTAATATAGTGAGCGGATACTTCTGTCAAGGCATATTCCGCATTTGCATTTTCATTTTTAATTCTCGTTTCAACCTCGGAAATAAACATTTCATCTTCAAGCATCATTTCATGGGATTTGAAAATTAGAGCTTCCTTTTCGCCAACTTCATTTAAAGTCTTTATGTATAGATCATCTAACTGCTTTTTACCTAATTCAATAGCACTTCTTAATCTGTTTATTTCTTTTTCAGCGTCGTCTACATTACTCTTGAATATTTTCATGGATTTTTTTTCTATTACAAAAGCCTTGCCAATTCCAATTCCAGATGAAACGCCTAAACCCTTCATATATTCACTACCTCTCAGTTAATACATACAGATTTCTTTTGTTATTAAAAATTTATTTAAATAGTTACTATGTGCCCAATTTATATTATTATATTACTTAAAACAATGCATTGTCAACGAATAATATTGCAATTTCAACATTTTTATGGTAATGTTTTCATTGTTGAATTTGCCCAGTTCTTATTTTTAACATCCTAAAATTAATAAAATTTAATGTACTTTAAATATGGTAAATGATATATAATAAGGTATAAGGATAAAAACCACTATAGAAAAGGAGTAATAATAATGAATTATGTACAGGTAAAAGATTTAGTATTAAAGGACGGAAATCCAAAAATTTGTGTTCCCATTACCGGTATAACCGATTATCAAATTATTTGTGATTTCGAAAATTTAAGATATTATGATTTTGATCTAGTGGAGTTAAGAATCGATTATTATGAATGCGTTGAAGATTCCCAAAAAGTTAGTGAGCTTCTTGTAAAAATCAAAAAAATCTATGATAAGCCCATACTTTTTACCTTCAGGACAAAAGAAGAAGGCGGAATGCATGAAATGTCAGAGGAAAAATACTTTTCATTGAATCAAGACATAATTAAAAGCGGATTAATTGATTTAATCGATATTGAACTTTTGCACGCTGATGAAAAAATTAAAGAAATTATTTTCTTAGCAAAGCAAAATGATGTTAAAGTAATCATGTCTAATCATGACTTTTTAAAAACTCCATCAAAAGATGAAATAATAAGCACATTAGTCAAAATGCAGGAATTTGACGCGGATATCACTAAAATTGCAGTGATGCCCAATTGCGAGGAAGATGTGCTCACATTAATGGCTGCAACATTGGAAATGAAAAAAGAAAAGGGAGACAGACCATTCATTACAATGTCAATGGGTCCTCTTGGCATTGTAACCAGACTGACTGGACATCTTTTGGGCTCATGCCTTACATTTACAGCATTAAACAAATCCTCTGCTCCTGGTCAAATTAGTGTTAAAGGTGCAAGAGAAATATTGAATATAATGCTTTTTTAATAACATATGACAATCTTAAGCTTATTAAAAAAATAAAATCGGTACAGATTTCTATACCGATTTTTTGCTATATTAAATTTTCTATTTATTTATTCTTTTAAGCTTCATGCCTGTGTCGATGCCATTTAAGTTTTGAACTTCCATAGCATCATCAATTACTTTTTCTATTGTGTCTGATAAAGTTTCGCTCTTGATGAAACTTTCAAATTCCTTAACAGCCTTGTCAATTTCTTCAGTGCCGTTGTAGAATATTTGAATTCTATCCATCATTTCATATCCATTGTTCTTTCTCATTTGCTGAACCTTTGAAATGAATTCACGTGCATAACCTTCATTGACTAAATCTTCAGTAAGATTAGTGTCTATGATTGTGAACAGATTATTGCCTGTTGATACATCATAGCCTTCCTTAGCAGAAATACGGATATCAAGTATTTCTTCGTTAAGCTCTACTGTCTGATCATTAACTGTCAATTCACATTTTTCTCCAGCTTGAACCTTAGTGATTATTTCTAATGAATCAGCCTTAGCCAATGCTGCAGCAAATGCTTTTACATTGCTTCCAAGCATAGGTCCTGCAACCTTGAAGTTTGGTTTTAATGAGAAATCCATGAATTCATTTAAGTCATGTTCAAACACAACTTCCTTAACATTCAATTCTTCCTTGATTAATGGAACCAAATCTTCAATTAATTCTTGATATTTTCCATCTATATGGATTCTTCTTATTGGCTGTCTAACCTTTATTTTAGCATTTTCTCTTGAGGCTCTTCCTAATTTAACAAGATCTTTTACCAGGTCCATTCTCTTTTCAACATTTTCATCAATTAATTCTTCATGAACCTCAGGATAGTAGCTTGTGTGGACTGATACTTCATCTGTCAAGTTTCTGTATATTTCTTCTGATAAATATGGAGCAAATGGAGCTGTCAATTGAGCAACACCCACAAGTATTTCATAGGTTGTGTTGTAAACTGCCTTTTTGTCCTCTGTAAGCTCGGTTGCCCAGAATCTTCTTCTTGAACGTCTGATGTACCAGTTAGACAAATCTTCATTTACAAATTCCTGAATAGCTCTAACTGACTTGTTGTGGTCATAAGCATTCATGCTTTCACGAACATATTTAACCAAGTTGTTGAATTTAGATATTATCCATCTGTCTAGCTCAGGTCTGTCTTTGTATTCAACGAAAAATTCACTTGGATCTATTGAATCAGTATTTGCATACAATGCAAAGAATGTATAAACATTTTTAATTGTTCCAAAATATTTGCTTAATACTTCCTTTAATCCGTCTTCATCAAAACGAGTAGGTGACCATGCAGGTGATACGTATAATAAATACCATCTTAAGGCATCTGCACCGTATTTGTCGAACAATTCAAATGTGTCAACAGTGTTTCCTCTTGATTTAGACATTTTCTTGCCAAATTTGTCAAGTATGAGGTCATTAACCAATACTCTCTTGTATGGTGATTTCCCCATAACAAATGTGGAAATTGCTATTAATGAATAGAACCATCCTCTTGTTTGATCTATACCTTCATTTATAAAATCTGCAGGGAAGCTATTTTCAAATATTTCTTTATTTTCAAATGGATAGTGCCATTGCGCAAAAGGCATGGCTCCTGAGTCAAACCAACAGTCAATAACATCCTTCACTCTTGTCATATGCTTGCCGCATTTTGGACATACAATATGGACGTCATCAACGTATGGTCTGTGAAGCTCAATTGATTCATCTATTTCTTCTACTGCTTTTTCAACTAATTCTTTTCTTGAGCCAATGCTTTCAACATGACCGCACTCGCATCTCCAAAGTGGTAATGGAGTTCCCCAGTAACGGCTTCTTGAAATAGCCCAGTCATTTAAGTTTTCTAGCCAGTTTCCAAAACGCTTCTCACCTACAAATTCAGGATACCATTGAACAGAATTATTGTTTTCAATTAATTTATCCTTTAATTTTGTCATTTCAATGTACCAGCTTGGTCTTGCATAGTACAACAGTGGTGTATGGCATCTCCAGCAGTGTGGATAGTTATGAAGAAACGGTTCTTTTTTATAAAGCTTGCCTTCTTCTTTTAACCATTTTAATATTGCAGGGTCTGCATCCATAACAAACATTTCTGACCATGGTGTTCCTCTGAATCTACCTGTATCATCAACAGGGTTCAAAACAGGTAAATTATATTTCTTGCCGGTATTGTAGTCATCTTCACCAAATGCAGGTGCAGTATGAACTATACCTGTACCGTCTTCTGTTGTTACATAATCAGCACATGTTACATAAAATGCTTTTTTGCCTGCAGGAGCTTCAACATAAGGCATAAGCTGTTCATATTCCATGAACTCTAAATCCTTGCCTTTCATTTCTTCAAGCACTTCATATTCTTCAGTCACTACTTTATCCACTAAAGGTTTAGAGATATAATACACTTCTCCCTTTTTATCCTCAGTATCTTTAATCTTTATTTTTAAATAATCAACATCTGCATGAACTGTCAATGAAACATTTGATAATAATGTCCAAGGAGTTGTTGTCCATGCAAGGAAATATTCATCAACATCTTTTTTCTTAAATTTAGCATATGCAGTCACTGTCTTTATTTCTTCATAGCCTTGTGCTACCTCATGAGATGCAAGACCAGTTCCGCATCTTGGGCAATATGGAAGTATCTTGTGACCCTCATACATATATCCCTGCTTAAACATATTGTCAAGAATCCACCACTCTGTTTCAATGTAATCATTCTTCAAAGTTATATATGGATCATCCAAGTCAATCAAGTAAGCCATTCTTTCAGTCATTTCACGCCACTGAGCCTCATAAGTAAATACGGATTCACGGCATTTTTCATTAAATTGAGCTATACCATATTTCTCGATATCTGTCTTGTCTTTTAACCCCAATTGTTTTTCAACTTCTATTTCTACAGGTAATCCGTGTGTATCCCAGCCTGCTTTTCTTTTTACCTGATAGCCTTCCATTGTCTTGAATCTACAAACAGAATCCTTCAATGTTCTTGCTATAACGTGGTGAATTCCAGGTCTGCCGTTAGCTGTTGGCGGTCCTTCATAGAATATAAAAGGCTCCTTATCTTCTCTTGTTTCAATACTTTGTTTGAGCAAATCTATTTCATCCCAATATTTTGATATTTCTTGCTCAGTTTGTTTATAATCTGCTTTTGAGATATCTTTAAATTGTTTCATTTTATCCTCCTATAGTTTTATTAATAATGCAGTGTTTGGTATTTCTGATGGGGACATTCCTTATACTAGCAAAGACTATCCCTTAACTAAAGGTGTGTCCCCTTTCCTCTAAATAAATAGTCCCATGTCAAACGACATGGGACGAATTCCGCGGTACCACCCAAATTACATATAAATACACTAAATATATGTTTCTCTAAAATTTAACGCATTTATACGTAATTTCTTACTGGTAATTTCAGAAATTAAACTCATGGATGATTTTCAACGCACTTGGAATTATAATCTCCCACCAAATGATTATATCTCTTTGAGACCTACCTGCGCATACTGTTCCAATCACAGTCATTTATATTTATTTTATTTCTGTATAATGATATATTAAATTGAAAATAAAGTCAAGGGATAATTCATTTCCTATTTGAAGTTTTTGATATTTCGTTGTTACTATTCACAGTTAAAAAATAAAAGAACAGATTTAACATTAAAATAACCTGTAAAATCTGTTCTTTTTACCTAATTTTTTGTATTACAATAAGTGGTGATTACTCACCGCTGTTAGAAGCAAA
>JBFXKO010000041.1:0-26025 GCA_050173715.1 Sedimentibacter sp. | reverse complement strand
CCAAAGAAGCTTTATCTTCTTTATTTTATAACCATTTATTAGAAATATTAACTTTTCAAGGTTCAATAATAATTATTTTTACTAATTAATTTTTTAAAATCCATAGTTTATGGGTTATAATCATATTGTATAATAGAATGAAATCGGTTATAATAAATGAAATGATAAAACTATGATAGAATTATGATAATGTTTCGAGAAGAGGTGAAATGAATGATAAAAATTAGACCTGTTTCAGACTTAAGAAATAAATTTCCTGAAATTGAGAAAATAGTAAAGGAAGGTGAACCTGTATACCTTACAAAGAATGGTTATGGTTCAATGGTTGTACTTAGCCTTGATGAATACTCAAAATTAACAGACGGTGTTGAAGTAGCATTAGATGAAGCAGACAAACTTGCTGGCGAAGATAGCAAACGATTGACTCATGAAGAAGTATTTAGTAATCTCAAGAGGAAATTAATCGATGAATAAAAATTACAAATTAAGATATCTTCCCGTTTTTTACGAGGACTTAGATGAAAAGTTAATTTATATTGCTGAAAACCTGAACAATCAAGAAGCAGCAATTAATTTATTAAATAAAGTTGAAGAAGCAATACTAAAGAGACTTCCAGTTGCGGAGTCATTTGAACCTTATTATTCGATTAAAGAACGAAAATATAAATATTATCGAATTTATGTAGAGAATTTTACAATTTATTATGTTGTTATTAATGATATTTCTGATGCCCCAATTATGGAAGTGAGAAGGTTCCTCTATAATCGTCAAAATCGAGATAAATTAGTATAGTATTTGCTAAGTGGGCAGATGTAGATTAGAGTTTTATGCAATTGGTAATTACAATAAACAGATAGAAAAGAAATTGAATATTCGGAGCAAAGGTGATTTAGTTACTATAAGGGTATGTGCTCTAGGCAAATCTGGGGCAAATTTTGAGGGAAAATTATTTTTGATTAATTTAATAAGGCAACTTACAAATGGCCTAAAAACTTCACGTTGAGGTTGAAGTTAAATTATGTAGAAGATGAAAGTGAGGTATTAAGATTTGTATAATTGGGAAAATGTGACCTATTTATTTTCAGAAGAAGATAGGCATTATAAGAACACCTATATGGAAATTAATGAAGTATATGATGGAAAAATCGAAGTGAGTTTATTTTCTTCAAAAGATGGATTATATGAAATATACTTTTCATATGGTATATTATACGGAATTATTTATGTGGATGCGGAAAAGGCTGATTCAAAACGTGAAGATATAAAAAACGAACTTGAACAAGAATATCAGAATCATAAGGAGCCAACAAGTGAATTTACAAATTCGTTTTGTGAAAAACATAAGGTGTGTATGCCAAGTGACATCCTATTTGATGCATCGGCTCTGTTTGATTTTTGATCTTGTTTATATGAAGATTTTTACGTAGAAAGGGCGGCTAGCCTTGAGAAATTAACCTTGTAACTTTGAATCGGTTTAATTATGACCTTGCTGTAATTGATGAAAACCACAATTTTAGAAATGACCCACTAGAAAAAGGTCGGACAACTCGCTATCTGGCTTACGCAGAAGATTATGGTGCAAACGGTAGAACCTTAGAAATTTATTCTGCCACCAAGGGGGTAATGTCAAGTTCCGACATCATTATCATCACCTCAAGGCACGTGGAGTGCGTAGTAGGAATACAAAAAATATAGGGATAGAAAACAATATATCAAATCACTCAACTATGCATAAACGCAAGGTTATTTATGAATTTATATATAAAAGTAAACATATTGCATTTAACGTGAATGGTATGGGTTTTAAAAGAAAAACAATTAATGATGGAGTGAATGTTTTAATTGTCATCAGCATTTAGTAGAAGTTGAGTAATTTTAAATAAAGTTAACTATATTTTAGGATATAAATTTATAACTAGATATATACAACTGTATATAAATACAGTTGTATATATCTAGTTTTTGTTATATATTATATTGCACGGAGGTATGTAAAATGGATAAGATAATTGATTATGGTTATTTTGAAATAACTCTGGAGGAGTTTATAAAAACCAAAGGAATTAGCAAAAACTTTCTTACAGAAAAGGCAAATCTACAAAGAACACAACTCAATACATATTGTAAGAATAATATTAAACGTCCTGATTTTGATGTTTTAGCACGAATATGCTATGTGCTAGATTGTGAGCTATCAGACATTGTGCGTTATGTAAAACCTCAAAAGAATAAGGGAGAGAGTTTGAGATGATGGAAAATAAAGTTATTGTCATACCAGAGGGAAAAGTTTGCGATTATATTGATGGTAAGTTTCGTAATGATACACCTGAAGAGTATGTTCGACAAACTATAGAAAAAAGACTTGTCAATGAACATAAATACTTACCGTCACAGGTAAAAATAGAATTTACTTTGCAACTTGGTTCAAGAAAGCCTCGTGCTGATATTGTGATTTTTGAAAAAGATTGCATCGAAAAAACACAAGAAAATATTAAAATAATTATTGAATGTAAAAAGGAAGCTGTCGAAGCTCGCAATGCTAAAGAAGGTGTTGATCAGCTTAAATCATATATGTCAGCCTGTCCCAATTGTGAATGGGGGATGTGGACGAATGGAAAACAAAAAGAGGTATACAGGAAATTTGTAAATGATAAAGGTCAAATTGACTTTATGGATTATAATGACATACCATCAGCAGATGGAAATCTTGATGATATCAATAGACCAAAAAGAAATTCGCTTAAAAATGCTTATGATGATAACCTGCTTTTTGTATTTAAAACCTGTCATAATCATATCCATGTAAATGATGGACTTCAAAAACAGCCTGCATTTTTTGAATTACTGAAGGTGATTTTTTGTAAAATTGAAGATGAAAAAGATATTCCGAAACCTTTAAACTTTTATACAACATCAGAGGAACGCTCTAATACTGATGGCCAGTTAACAGTTAAAAAGAGAATTTCTAAAATATTTGAGCGTGTTAAGATTAAACACGGAAAAATTTTTGATACTAATGATGAACTTAAACTTCAGCCTCGTAGCCTAGCATATATCGTTAGTGAACTACAAAAATATAGCTTACTTAACACTAATATAGATATAAAAGGTAAAGCCTATGAGGAAATTGTTGGTGCAAATCTACGTGGAGATAGAGGCGAATTTTTCACACCGAGAAATGTCATGAAAATGGTTGTAGAAATGATTAACCCTAAAATAGATGAAAAAGTACTGGACAGCTCGTGTGGAACAGGTGGTTTTCTTGTTACAGCCATGACCCATGTGATTGATGAGCTTGAAATAGAATTCTCAAAGGATATAGGACTTCCAAAAGATAAATGGGATAGTGATTCAATAAGAGCATTCCAAGACAGAATTACAGAAATGGCTTCACACTGCTATTTTGGTTTTGATATTAACCCTGATCTCGTAAAAGCCACCAAAATGAATATGGTTATGAACAATGATGGTAGTGGTAATATTTTGCAAACAAATTCTCTTTTGCCACCTCACGAATGGACAGAAGAATTTAGGAGCAAATTTGCTGAAGCTATCGGAATTAAAAAGGAGGATATTCGCAATTACACTACTCTTGGACATTTTGATGTAATCGTTACAAATCCACCTTTTGGTAGCAAAATTCCTGTAAAAGATAAGGCTATTTTAGAACAATTTGATTTAGCGCATATATGGGAAAATGATAAGAAAAAAGGTACATGGACAAAAACAGCGAGGCTACAGTCTTCTGTTCCACCTGAAATACTTTTCATAGAAAGATGTATTCAATTTCTAAAGCCGAATGGTAGATTAGGTATTGTTTTACCGGATTCTATTTTAGGTGCCCCAGGACTTGGATATATTAGGGAATGGCTTATTAAAAATACAAAAATAGTTGCCAGTCTAGACTTGCACGTGGATACTTTCCAGCCAAGAAACGGAACACAAACTTCTGTACTATTTTTGCAGAAAAAGATGCAAGAACAAAAAGATAAAGAAGAAAAAAGTGGGAATATGGCAGACTACAATATTTTTATGGCAATGATTGAAAAGGTAGGTCATGATAAGCGTGGTACACCTATTTTTAAACGTGACTCTGAAGGAAATGAAATTCTTATTCCAGATATAAACAATGTTCTCGTGTTAGGTGAAACAAGTGAGGGTGAAAAAACAGTTTCTATGCAACAGAAGAAAAAGGTGGAAGATGACCAAACTCCCGTTGTCCCAGCTATATTTTCTGATTGGAAAGTACAGGAGGGAATCGCATGGTAAGTAGCTTAGCTAAAAGCCTTGAAATAAGAACGCCCTTTAAATATGAAACAAAAAAAGCTCCTGTTAAGTGGTGTACAGTTTCCTTGTCGGAGGTGATCGAACGTGGAAAGCGGTTGGAAGCTAGTGTTTTTGATGTGGAGGGTAAAAATGCACGAGAATTAATAAAATCTTGTAAGTACCCACTTGCAAGTATTGGTGGAGAAAATGGTTTAACTACCTCATACACTTGTGCAAGATTTAAAAGAATTTGGCTTGAAGATTCAGAATATCCAATATACCAACCATCTACAATTCTTGACATTAATCCTAAACCAGACGGATATATTTCACAACTAACGAAAACAAATATTGAAGCTCTAAGAGTTAAAAAAGGACAAATTTTATTAACCTGTTCTGGTACTATTGGTAATATTTCATTGGTATCTCAAACATTAGATGATACTATTTTTAGTCATGACTTACTTAGAATTTCGTGTAAAGAAGATACTGATATTGGATATATTTATACATTTTTAAAAAGTAAAACAGGAAACAAAATTTTACTTACAAATAGCTATGGCGCAGTTGTTACACATATAGAATCTGAACATTTGGCAGAAATACCTATTCCAAATCCACCGAAAGAATTAAAAGAAAAAATCCATAATCTGATTATTGGATCTTTTGTGTTACGTGATGAGTCTAACGAGCTGATTGACAAAGCAACTAAGCTTATGGTTAAAGAATTGAACTTACTCCCTATTCATGAAATTAAGATAGAAACTTTTGAAGAAAAAGCAGAAGTGCAGACCTTTAGTGTGAAACTTAGTGAAATTAATAGTCGCTTGGATGCTTCATATCATGTTCCTATTGTAGATGCTATTATTAAACATTTACAAGAATATGCAGAAGAAGTTACTACCATTGGGGATAGTAGAGTTAGCAAGAAAATAATACTAGCTGGAGTATTTAAAAGAATTTACGTTGATGAAGAATATGGAATACCATTTTTGGGTGGTAGAGAAATAAGTCAGCTTAATCCACGTGTTGAAAAGTTTTTATCGAAACCCCATCACAAAGCACGTTATGAAAAGGAGTTAAAAGTTAGCGAAAACACAATATTAGTTACAGATAGGGGAACTGTTGGTAAAGTTGCACTTGTGCCTAAACATTGGAATGGATGGGCAGTAAGCCAAAATGTGTTAAAGTTGGTTCCGTCTGATAATACAATTGCAGGATATGTATTTATATATCTAAACAGCGAGTGGGGCAATACACTTATAAAACGAGAAACTTATGGATCGGTTGTGGACATGATAGATAATATTAACTTATCAACGATTCCAATTCCTCTGCTAAAAAACAAGGAAATTCAAAAGCAAATTAATGAACTTGCCCTTGAAGCTAATGAAAAAAGATATCAAGCACATAAGCTTGAACAACAAGCACTTAAAATTATGGATAATGAAGTAATTTATGCACAGTAAGGTGGTGATTAGCATAGAACAAAACCAAAAAGGCGAAATCCTTATATACCAAACCCAAAAAGGTGAAACAAAAATTGATGTTTATATGGAAGATGGTACTATATGGCTGAGTCGTGTTAATATTGCACAACTCTATGGAACATCCCCGCAAAATATAACTATGCATATAAAAAACATTTATGAAGAAGGAGAACTTGATGAAAGTTCAACTAGTAAGAATTACTTACTAGTTCAAAATGAAGGTGGTCGTGAGGTTGCAAGAGATACAAAATTCTACAGCCTTGATATGATCCTTGCCATAGGTTATCGTGTTCGCTCCAACGTAGGTGTGCAGTTTCGTAACTGGACAAGCAAAATCCTTAAAGAATATATGCAAAAGGGCTTTGTAATGAATGATGAGCGATTAAAGAATCCTAAAAAGTTTGGTGAAGATTATTTTGATGAACTATTAGAGCGTATTCGTGATATCAGGGCATCAGAAAAGAGATTCTATCAAAAGGTTAAGGATATTTATAGTTTGTCTGTTGATTATAATCCTGCTCTTGAAAGTACTAAAGATTTTTTTGCAACTGTTCAAAATAAATTGCTCTATGCAGTTACAGGACAAACTGCAGCTGAACTTATTACAGAGAGGGTAGATAGCTCTAAGGACAATATGGGTCTTACAGCTTTTAAGGGAGCTGTTGTTCGTAAAGGTGATATTAATATTTCAAAAAACTATTTACAGGAAGATGAGATAACTGATCTTAATCGTATGGTAACTATGTTTCTTGACCATGCAGAAGATATGGCAAGAGGTAAAACTCCTATGACCATGAAAGACTGGGATAACTCACTCAAAGAATTTTTGCAGTTTAGACGTAGAGAAATCTTAGAGGGTAAAGGGAAAGTTTCTCGTGAAGATATGGAGCGTAAGGTATTACAGGAGTATGCATCTTACAATACTAGAAGATTAAATACTCCACCAGAAGATGAAATGATAGATGGGATACCCGGAATTGAAAAATAAATTCTAATTATAATAAAAATATAAACTTCGCTCAAAACTCCGCTCAAAAAAATGAGCGAAGTTTGAGCGGAGTTTTTTCTGCAAAGTAACCTTGAAAGAAATTAAATCAAGGTTATTTTTTCTGCGTTTTAAAATTATTTTAACTATTTTTCAAAAATGGTTGTTAAAATCACCTTCTCGCTGCCTACACAGTGAGGGTGTATTTTTTATTTCAAAATATTTTCAAAAAATGGTTCTAAAAAACATGTTTTCATTGCCTACATATTAGAGGGGTATTTTGTTTTGAGAAAATCTTATAATTAAAACTTCGTAAAACATCCTCTAAATGTGGAAACAAGTAAGGAGGTGAATTTGAAATGACAAAAAGATTTAATACCATTGATGGTGAAACATTAATGACCATGCCACTGAAACCAATGAACTTTATTATTGAAAACCTATTATCAGAAGGACTTCATATTCTTGCAGGATCACCAAAGGTAGGAAAGTCATGGCTTGCTCTTTGGTTATCTGTTGCTGTAGCAAAAGGAGAAGATGTCTGGGGCAACAAAGTAAATAAGGGAGACACTTTATATCTTTGTTTTGAAGATAGCCAAATCAGAATACAAAATAGACTATTTGAAATCACAGATGATGCAACCGATACAGTAAACTTCTGTACAGAGAATGCTATGCTTGGTGGAGAACTAGAAGAAAGAATTGTAACCTTTATAACAGAGCATCCAGATACAGTACTAATTATTATTGATACCCTTCAGATGATACGAAACACAAGCAAGGATAATAACTATGCCAATGATTACAGTGACTTAACTATCCTAAAAAAGTTAGCAGATAAATATGGAATTGCTATTCTACTTATTCATCATCTGAGAAAAGAATATGATAAAGATCCATTCAATCGTATATCAGGTACAACAGGAATTCAGGGTGCAGTAGATAGCAGCTTTATATTGGTTGAAGAAACCAGAGGCAGTGGAGTTGCGATGTTATCATGTGTCGGCAGAGATATTGATTACCGTGAGATCAAATTAAAACGTGGAGAAGATAATATTTGGCAAGTAATATCTGATAGCTTTGAGAATCATGATTTATTAGCAGATGATATTGTTATTCTTCTTTCTGATTTTATGAAAGATAAAGACTATTATAAATCTACACCCACAGAGCTGGCAGAGGAATTATCTAAAAACAGGGACGATAAAATTTCTCCAAAGACCCTTACCAAAAGAATATTACAAAACACCTTAGAGCTTGAAGAACGTTCTATCTCTGTTGTTATCCGTAAGAGCAATGGTAAAAGACTGATTGAGATTTTTAGAAATAGGGACGATAGGGTCGATAAAATGAGTACCCCCTAAGTCTTCATAATGATGACCCTCATGACCCTTTAGACCCTGAAAATTAAATTACAACTGAATAAGCATAGATTCTGGCAGTTGTCAGCCACTGTTTCCCCTTGTGTGCCATTGTAATGGTAGGAGTGGAGAATAACACCTAATGAGCAATAAAAGAATTTGTGGGGCAAATGTGGCGAAATTTTCCTAAATGAAAAAGTGGACCCACCTATCGATTTTAGTGCAGGATAAAGGAAGGTGGTCAAAAGATTCCACCTTCCATCCACATCCCCCGGCAGTGCCGTGGGTTGAAAGAATAAAAGAAGGTGGTCGGATTTCAGAATTTGTGTCGGTCAAGGTGGTCAGAATTTCAGAAAAGCCGAAAGTGTAGGCATTTGTTTGTGCCACCTATAGGTGGTCAGGAGTATTTTAACAAAACAACATATTGAAATAATCGATAGATTGGAGGAATTCAATGAAAGAAAAACTAAGACAATTCTGGAACATATTTAAAGGAATTATAAAAGATAAATGTGGAGAAGGTGATATGGAAACAGTTGCTAAGATTTTATTTACTCCCTGTGGATATAAGTTTTTAAAAAATAACATAGAAAAATATGCAGCACAATTGGGAATGTTGAATCATTTACTTAAGAAGGGTTTAATCACAGAAAAAGAACATTCCACCATCAAACAAAATTTAAAAAGAAGATATGAGATAAAATAAGCATATAAAATCCGTGCTACCCTATGATTCTATAGGGTAAACACAGGTTTAAATATTTATAAGAAATTGTCAGATAATTAGCTTGACTATGAAAAATCTTCTATCTATAATCCTTGTAATGCTTGATAGGACTACAAATAAAGGTTGGTGAGAGAATGAATAAAGTACAAATTATTGAAGCCCAGAAAGAAAAAATTGACAGATCAACAGGCAAATTGATTAATAAAATGCGTGTAGCAGCTTACTGTAGAGTTAGTACCGATTCGGATGAGCAGATAAACAGCTATAATGCACAAGTGATACATTACAAAGACCTTATCAAGCAGAATAAAGAATGGGATTTCGTAGATATTTACGCTGATTCAGGGATTTCAGGAACTCAGTCCGATAATCGTGATGAATTTCAAAGGATGATTTCAGATGCTACCAAAGGGTTAATTGATATCATTATTACAAAGAGTATCTCAAGGTTCGCACGCAATACCATGGATACTTTAAAATATGTAAGGCAATTAAAGGATGAGAATGTAGCAATTATTTTTGAGAAAGAGAATATCAACACCTTAACCATGAACGGTGAGATGTTGCTTACAATCTTAAGTTCCCTAGCACAACAGGAAAGCGAATCCATTTCTGCCAATACAAAGATGGGTTTGAAAATGAAGATGAAACGAGGGGAGATAGTAGGAAATCAGAGATGTTTGGGTTATGATTATGACAAAGAAAGCAAAATGATTTATATTAATGAAGAAGAAGCCAAAATTGTTCGTTACATATTCGACCGCTACACCAGTGGTACAGGTTGCTTTGTAATTGCTCAGGAACTTACTGAAATGGGTGCAATAACAAAGAAAGGAAATACAGAGTGGGTAGACACTTCCGTTAGAGGGATTATTACCAACGAAAAATATAAAGGTGATCCACTTATGGGAAAAACCTTTACTATAGACCCAATAAGCAAGCGAAGACTAGATAATTTTGGTGAAGAAGAAAAGTATTATATAGAAAACCACCATGAACCCATTATTCCAAGGGAACAATTTGATAAGGCACAAGAAATATTAAGTAAAAGAAGTAAGAATTTCAATCAAGGTAGGCAGAGTAAATATAGTCTAAAATATATCTTTAGCAGTATGATGAGATGTGGTTACTGTGGTGGAAACATCACAAGGAGAAGATGGCACAGTGGAACAGATAAGCAAAAAGATGTGTGGTTTTGTGTAACTGCAATTCGCAAGAGCAAGAACAGTTGCCCTGAGTGTAAGGCAGTAGAAGAAATTATTATAGAGAATGCATTTGTTAAGGCTTTCAATATTCTCTGTACGGATAATAAAACTGTAGTAGAGGAATTTTTAAAAAATGTGGAAGAAGGATTGCAGGCTAAGGATAATAAAAAGCGTATCAATAAGCTAAATGCTGAGATTAGCAGTACTGAGATAAAAATTAGTAAGCTAATAGATTTGCATCTAGAGAATAAGGTTGATAAAATAGCTTATGAAGAAAAATACGGACAACTAAGTAAAACTCTAAAGGAATTAAAAGCAGAACGAGTAGAACTAGATATGGTTAAAGATGAAGAAAAGGCAATCAAAGATAGACTTATGGATTTTAAGAAAATCTTTGAGAATGCTAAACCATTAACAGAATTTGATGGGGATGTATTTAAAACGGTAGTAGAAGAAGTAGTGATAGGTGGATACAATGAAGATGGAATTCCAGACCCTTATATGCTAACCTTTATATTTAGAACAGGATTAAACACAAAAATAGATGGGCATAAACCACCAAGTAAAATGAAGAAAAATGCTAAGAATAAAAAATGCACCTATCAAGAGGACAACCCACGTTGGGACGGTTGTGTTGATAGAGAAGAAATAGGTTAGAATAAGGAAATGAATAAGGCAGGAAGAATACTGTAAAAGGATTAATAAAATTAGAAGGAAATTTGGAGGGATTGAAATGAGTAATCATGTAGTTGTTATTTATAAGTCTAAAACAGGTTTTGCAAAGAAATATGCAGAATGGATATCTGAAGCGCTTAAATGTGATATTAAGGAAAATACGAAGCTTTTTTTGGATGATTTGATTCAATATGAAACAATCATATATGGTGGAGGATTATATGCTGTAGGTATTAACGGAATCAATTTAATTAAAAATAATTTTGAGGCATTGAAGGAAAAAAACCTGATTGTTTTTGCAACCGGTGCAACACCTCCACGGGATGAAGATTTGCAAAAAGTATGGGACAGTAATTTTAGTGAAGAACAGAGAAAAAAGATCCACACTTTCTATTTCCGTGGAGGATTTGATTTTTCAAAGCTTGGTACAGCAAACAAGATATTAATATCAATGATGAAAGTAAAATTAAAAAATGAAAAAGTACCCTCAGAAGACTCAATAGGTATGCTCGAGGCAATTGACAATCCAGTGGATTTCACAGATAAAAAGAATATTCAGCCGCTTGTTGAACTAGTGAGTGAAGGCTTCCATGAAGCGATATATTGAGTTTAAAATTATAATGAAATTCTGGATGCTATGCCTCATAAAGTAAAGCTGAAGCATTTCAGATGTATATTATCAGATTAGGGATGCCTTTCCTTTATCAATGTTCCTTTGATGAAAATAATAAGTATAATTTGGATATGACTGTGGTGAAAGATATATTTGATCTTCAGCTATTAGCTGCTTTGCAATTGTATAACCAATTAAATATGAAGTAGCTTGTGTATTTCCATCAGTAGTACTTGGTATAATTGAACAATCTGCAACTATTAGGTTGTTAACGCCATATACTCTTCCAAGATTATCAACAACACCGCCTCTGTTGTAGGGAGCCATTATAAGTGAACTTTGTTGATTGTATGTATTACTTATATTATCTATAATAAACTGTTCTAATAATTCATCGTTATCAATTATATCAACACTTGGCGAAATTAGCTGATATTGTGGATCTATTTTAGAAAAAGCACTTGCAATATTCTTAATGTAATTTTTATAGACAGATTTAATAAGCTCTAAATCTTGTGAATTTTGAAGCATCTTGTAATCTGGTAATACAATTTTTAAAGGGTCATTGTTTTGTAAAATTATATTACCTTTACTTTTGGGATCTAATAATATTATCAAAATTATTAATGCACCATTTGAATAATTTCCAATTAATTGTATACTTCGTTTGTTTGTATTTCTTTCATCTGGTGCTGGCAAAAATGCACCACCATTGTACAAAGCATTAGGTTCCATTAATACTTCTTGAATATCAGATGGATTTACATTAAAAACACAAGTTAATATCCTTTTAGATAAATTTTGCAAGGTTGAAAATATTATCGGTATGGAAAATCCATATTATTACCGCAATAAAGTTCATGCGGTGTTTGACACTGATAAAAAGGGAAACATCATATCAGGAGTGACAGCAAGAATTCAAGACTTTAAAGTTTAGAAAATTATATTCTTGGGTGATTATCTATTATTGGTATTTATGATAAAAAAATAAAGATATTTTGATTGGAGAATAACATGACGTCCATAACTAAAAATATGATTTCAGATGCTTTTCTTGATTTAACAAAAGGGAAGGACATTGATAAGATAACTGTGAAAGATATTGTTGAAAAGTGCAGCATAACTCGCCAGACTTTTTATTATCACTTTCAGGACATAATGGATGTCATTGAGTGGTCTATGGAACAAAGAATGGAAGAGATTTTGAGTAAAAGTCTAAAGGCTACTTCCATGCAAGAAGCTGTCAGAATACTTGTTTCTTCTGTTGAGGAACACCCTGAAATTATTATTAAACTTATGAATTCTCAAAAGAGGGAGCAGACAGAGAGGCTTCTTATTAATACAATCCGTTCTTACATGCAGGAAATGATAGACAAGAAAGAATTGTTTATGGATATGAAACGATCGGATTTAAAAATGGCAACTAAATTTTATTCCTATGCAATTGTGGGAATATTGCTGGAAATCAACCATAAGCGCAAAGCTGTAGATTTAGATTTGATTACCACACAAATTTATCAATTGATGACAGGTGAAATGTTTCATAATGAAGATATTTAAAAACATAAAAATAAAGATACTGTTAATTAGTATCTTTATTTTTATGGTGTTTTTGCTTTGATTCGTTAAGTAACTTGATTTCCTCAAATGCTTCTTTGAAACGCTTGGAAATAGAAGTTGGATTTCTACGAATAAAATTAGCTGCTATTTGATATTCCTTGTCTTTTCGTGCAGCCATGTTTATTTCTAGCTGTTTTAGATCAGAATTAAATTCATTAAGTTCAATTAGAAGTGCAGACAGTCTTGCTCGCTCGCTGTGAGAAATGTTTGATTGCATTTGTGTATTAATTTCTTGGATAGCTGTATCTGCTTTTTCATTAAGTAAAGCAAACAAGCGAGACTTCTTATCTTTTCTTTCCTGTAATTTTTCCAAAAGAAATGCTTTTCGGGATTTTTTTCGCGATTCTTTTCGCTGTTGATATATTGCAATATTTTCCTGTAAATCTTTCTCGATTTTTTGTATATTTTCTTGAAACACTTCTGAACCTTGGCTTATATTTGCTGCTGCAGCATTTAGCTTATCTTCCAGCATCGCAAATGATTCATTGTTTTCTTTAAGCTTCTTCATAAGCTCTTTCATGTCCAAAGCAGATTGTACGGATTTAGTGGTATCTGCAACAAATACAATAATAAATATTAAGCTTAAGAGCTCAGCCACATAATAAGGAACTTGAAGCAGCATTTGTTCGATGGGTGGGTGTAGTATCTCCACTAATAATATGGAAAAGAATCCCCATCCCAATGAGGTGAACAAGCTTATGTGTCCGTTTACGTTAAATGGATGATGGCTATAATCCCAATAGCGCATATTAAACAATCGCTCCATTGCAGCACCAGTTGCATATTCAAGAATTGTAGCTCCAGTCATGCCCAGCACATAAATGTAAAGTAAACTGTCTCTGAAGGGCAGAGTCAGCCAAAGAATGATGATGGCTCCAAAACCGTAAATAGGAAGTATGGGGCCATGAAGAAAACCTCGGTTAACCCATTCTCTTTGTAATAGAGAAACATAGCATGTTTCCCAAACCCATCCCAAAAAACAATATATGAAAAAAAACAAAAGCCATTGTGCTTGTGTGTATTGCATTATAAAATCTCCCTTTATTCTAATTATATATTCATTTTATTTAAAATTTAAGTTATTTAACACTGCTAATATTTCAATAATGTATTTACAAAAAAGCCAATCTGTAAAACCTTTTTACAAATTGGCTTTTATGTCAAGACAAATGTAGAAAGTTGATAGTGGCGCGGTTTTTGTGATTTTGATATAAATAAATTAAGAAAAAACATAGGAGGAATTGCTATGGAACTTAATAGTGGTATGTTTGCCATAAAGTTTAATGAACTTAATCAGCATTATGGTCATCTGCAAAGTCGCATACAGCTTTGCCAAAATGGAGACCACAATAAAATACGTCAGGAAATCACAAAAATAAAGGATGAAAGCGCAGAAAATGATTTGCTCTTGCAAAACAGAATTAAATACAGCCGTTCTCAGGCAGTATCTGAGCTTGCAGCAGCACAGATGGATTACAGCAAAAAGATAAAGGAGATTCTTGAAAAAGAACCTCTTTACTCACAAGAATCTGCTGCCCTTTATGCGGAGTATGCTATAGATTTCGCCACACAGGCAATGCGCCACGCACTGCTGGCATCATTTTGTGCCATTGATTTACAATTAACTGAAGAAGAAAAAAATAAAAAAAGGAGTGAAAATAATGAATGAAGTAAAAACCCCAAAAAAACCGTTGATCTATTACTATGGTATCGTATTAATGCTATTGATGCTATTTAATTTTCTAGCTTTGCCATTGCTTGCGCAAAGACAAATACAAGAGGTTGATTACAGTACATTTATGACCATGACTGAAAATATGCAAATTGGTCAAGTTGAAGTCCAGGATAATCAGATAATATTCACTGATAAAGAAAACACTAAAATTTACAGGACAGGTATAATGAATGACCCAGATCTTGTAGACAGACTTCATTTATCCAGTTCTCAGTTTACCAGCGAGATAGTTCAGGAGATGTCACCATTCTTAAACTTTTTACTTAGCTGGATATTGCCTATAATAATCTTTTCAGCCATAGGCCAAAGCATGCAAAAGAAAATGATGAACAAGGCAGGCGGAGGAGGAAACTCCATGATGTTTGGAATGGGTAAATCCAATGCTAAGATTTATGTAAAATCCAAACAGGTTGTAGAATTAGTTAAAAAGCAATATTAAAAGGCAAAACAAATTTTAACTGAAAATAAACAAAAGCTAGATGAGCTTGCACAATATCTTTATGAAAAGGAAGCAATCTCAGGAGAAGAATTTATGAATATTTTAAGCGAGTAATAATTTGCTGATGATGGCACAATGTGTTTCGCTAATAACTAAGTTTTAGAACTACAACATGGAAAACATCATCAGCGGATTTATTTGCATAAATATATAAACAGAAAGAGAGTAAAACCAATGAACCTATTATTTGCAATCGATAAAAAATTTGTATCTCTATTGATTAACTGTCTTAAGTCCATTGACCGTTTTAAATCGGCACAACCATATCATGTTTATATTTTAAATTCTGATTTAACAAAGAAAGACATTGAAAAAATCAAAAATGCTATAAGCAGCAACATGATAATTCATAATGTATATGTCAATCCTGACATTTTCGATGATCTTCCGGTAACATCGAGATATCCTCGGCAAATTTATTACCGAATTCTAGCTGCATCATTGCTTCCAAAAGAACTTGACAGAATTCTGTATCTGGATGTTGATACTGTAGTTATTAATCCGTTGGATAATCTTTATAGCATGAAGTTTGATGGAGCTTATTATATAGCTTGTACACATGTCAAATCGTTCTTAAATAAGGTGAATTGCATTCGTTTAGGCATCAAGGAGCAAAAACCATATATTAATTCCGGTATAATGCTCATGAACCTGAAAGCCTTGCGTAAACATCAGAACGTCAATGATATTGTCGAATTCGTGCAGGAAAATAAATCAAAGTTATTATTACCAGACCAAGACATAATTTCAGCTCTTTACGGTGAGAAAATAAAGCTGGTAGACAGTCTAATCTATAACCTTAGTGACCGTATTCTTTCATTATACAATGCTACACAACCTTATAATGAAAGACTGGGTGTTAACTGGGTGCGGGAGAATAGCGTAGTAATCCATTACTGTGGAAGAAACAAGCCATGGAATGGAAGATATATGGGAGCTTTGGACGTTTTTTATCACGAATTGAACCAACATGATGTTGATTTAGCAAATAAAATATGAAATAAATAATAAATAAGAAGTATACTAGCCGACTAATATCAAGCCGGCTAGAATACCTTTTGATTTAATATTGAATTAATAATAAAATGTTAAAATTATTAAATCATCATACTAATTTTTTGGAGTGTATTACAATGGAAACTTTTTACGAAAATTATTTTAAACCTCAAGATGTAGTGCCAGATTCGCGGCTTTTTTCACCAGAACACATCATATTATCTTCATTGGCAGTTATGGTCATCCATTACATTTACAAAATACAAATGGAACGCTGCGATGGAAATTTTTCAATAAAAATATTAAAGAAATCTTCAATTTTAATGATATTTTTAGAAATATTTCGGATTGGCTGGCTTACATTTTACAATGGTTTTAATTTGAAAAACATTCGTTTTGATTGGTGCAATCAAATTAGCCTTGTACTTCCTTTCATTGTATTGTCAGGAAAGAAAAAATTATATCCATACATTGACATATTGTCATTTATGGGTGGCGCAGGAGTAATATTATATCCAATTTGGGTTTTCTACGACTATGCGGGCATTCATATAATGTCAGTGCAAAGTATGGTTTCCCATACTTTAATGGTAATTTTAGCAATTACAATGTCCTTTGTATCTGATCATTGGGAGCATGAACAAGACATAAAAAAACCATTCACAGGATTTGCTGTAATAGCTGTAGTAGCATTTGTTATGTCAAGGGTATTAAACACTAATTATCTAATAATGTTAAATGCCAATGGCATACCGTTGTTGAGGCATTTTTCATTTCCTTGGTACTGGATTGTGGCATTGCCATTACTGGCAATATTTATTAATATGGTAAGACTTAGTTTTACGGAAATTCGCAATAGGATTAACAATAAGAAGTCTGATACACCTGAATATTTGGAAACAGATGATGGGGTTGAATCTCTAATTTAATTTTTTTATAAAATTAAATGCAATACCAACAGCTGAAGGAACTATTCAAATTGCAATGGAAGAAACATCTTTTACCCTTCATGGTTCAATGTTATAAGTGGCATTGAGAACCGTCCCCACTGACTATTGACGTTATTCCGATATAGGTATAAAATGTTCATGAGGTGATTTTGATGAAGTATATAAGCACAAAAGAAGCAAGTAAAAAATGGGGAATTAGTGATAGAAGAATACGAGTATTATGTCGTGAGAGAAGAATAGAAGATGCAGTGAAAATTGGTAAAAACTGGTCAATACCTGCTGATGCAAATAAGCCAATTGATGCAAGAGAGGTTTCAAAGAAAAAATACTTTGGTTTAGATTATGATTTTAATTATATTGATTCACTTAAAAATAAAATAGATGGATACCGCCCATTTTCTAATAGACTTGCTGATTCACTTCATGAAAAATTAATTGTTTTATTTAGGGACAGTATGATACATTTATATGCAGCTAAAACATAATTCAATAAATGGTAAGTTAGCAAGAAGAAATAGGTTATGTAATGGTTCAAATTATTGAAAATGAAAAATGAAAAAGCTAAGAAATTTTATTTATAATTATTGATTTTTAGTTTACAATATGATAGCATACCCATAGAACGTTTGTTCTTTTAAAATATGGAGTTTAAACATATTATAAAATAATGAAAGAAAATTTGTGTAATTAGAAATGAAACAACTGTCTTTAAATTTGGATTTTAAACTATGTGTAGAATAGGAGAATACTAATGGTAAAGAGATCTATTAAAGAAACAATTCACGCAAAAGGTTTGGACATTTCAATTTATACAGAAGATTTTCAGAATGAGTTTATTTCGCTTACTGATATAGCGAGATTTAAAAGTGATGAGCCATTTATCGTTATTAACAATTGGATGAGAGGAAAAAATACTATCGAATTCTTAGGATTGTGGGAACAATTACATAATCCTGATTTTAAACCTATCGAATTCGATAGGTTTAGAAAAGAAGCTGGATATAATGCTTTTACGTTATCACCACAAAAATGGATTAATAATACGAATGCTATTGGAATTGTATCTAAATCAGGTCGCAGTGGTGGAACATTTGCACACTCTGATATAGCTTTTGAATTTGCTTCATGGATATCAGCGGAATTTAAATTATATATTATTAAAGATTATAAAAGATTAAAAAATGATGAAAGTAGTAGGCTTTCTCTAGGTTGGAATCTTAATAGAGAGATTTCTAAGCTTAACTACAGAATACATACAGATGCTATTAAGGAGAACTTACTTCCCCCGGAATTGAAACCATTTCAAATTTCTATGACCTATGCTAGTGAGGCAGATGTATTAAATGTAGCATTGTTTGGGATAACAGCTAAACAATGGAGAGAAGATGGGAAGGGTTATTGCTCATAGAAAATAAACGTGGAATATTCTTTAGCAGCGATTTAGTATTTTGAATAGGGAAAGCAGTAGATGAAGTAATAGAAGGCGATTGGCAGGCAGAAGTAAATGGAATTACTCAAGAGCAGGTATCAGATCCTAAGAGAAAGGAGCAGCTGCAGAAGAATTTAGCACAATTAAATCCTAAGTTTGTGGCTGTTGGTCATGGACCATGCCTTAAAATTTAGTTATCTTACTAGGCACCCGAGGCACCATTATTATTATTGTTTTAAATATGAGCCTTACGGCAAGTTATGTAATCATTTTTGTAATACTTATCAGGCTGTTACTTAAAAAGGCCCCAAAAGTCATCTCCCATGCCCTATGGGGTGTGGTTGCTTTTCGCCTTATAATTCCATTCTCCTTTGAAAGCATGTTTAGTCTTATGCCACGGAATACGAATGCTGTACCAATCCCACATGATATTATCTATCAGCAAAGTCTGCAGATTAACGGTGGGATAGAAATAGTTGATTCATTTGTGAGCAATTCACTTCCAGTGCCAACTGTTGGAGCAAGTGTAAATCCACTTCAGATTTGCGTGGAAGTAGGGCATACATCTGGGTTTTAGGCATAATAGCTCTGCTTGCTTATAGCCTTGTATCTATTTTGATCATAAAAAGACAGCTTAAAAGTGCACAATTAATAGAGAAAAATATCTTCAAAGCCAAGAATTTGAAAACACCATTTGTGCTTGGATTGATAAGACCTAAGATATATTTACCGATTGGGCTTAACGGTACCGAAAGAAGCTATATTTTTCTACATGAACAGACCCACATCCATCGAAAAGACCACATCATTAAAAAGCCTTATGCTAATTCGTTATTGTCGCTTGCTACTGGGAGGCATATTTTAAATAGAAGCCCTCTTGCTTTTGGTGAGAGAAATGTAAAAGGGAGGATTAAAAACGTGTTGAACTATAAGAAACCAAGATCTTGGGTAATTTTTTTTCAATTATAATTGTGACAGCAGTTGGAATTGGATTGACTACTAATCCTGAGAGTTATAAAGAAGATAATATATACCCATTAGAACTTTTTTAAATAAGCAATACAAAAATATAAAATCTGCAATCGGATAATATTAATATTATTGAAGAAAAAATTATCGATAAAGACCTTAGTGCATTTATATTTACGAATAATGAGAATGGTGAATTTAAAGGCGCAATTAATTTGGATGGTATTGTGAATTACTTAGTATATCAGATAAGGATAAACGCAATTTTTATGAAAAGGAAGCTATAAATGCAAAGTGGTCTGTGCGGGAGCTGAAACGGCAGATAAGTACTTCATTATTATTGAGGATGGCATAAAATTAGCACAGAATCTTATGAACAAATATAATATAACTGATTGGAAATAAGAAAATTACTACATAGTTTTGAAAGAGGGTAATTTAATGATATTTAAGGAATTATTGAAAACTGTTACATTTGATGATGTTTGGACAGAACTGAACAGAGAATATTCTCTA
This sequence comes from Sedimentibacter sp., assembly GCA_050173715.1. Classification (GTDB taxonomy): domain Bacteria; phylum Bacillota; class Clostridia; order Tissierellales; family Sedimentibacteraceae; genus Sedimentibacter. The sequence continues at coordinate 5,988 of JBFXKO010000041.1, read as the reverse complement.
AAGAACGAAGCGTTTGAGGTATATCTGGGAGTTTTTAATCAACTGAAGGAATTAACTCCAGAGCCAAATCATGATGGCTTTCGTTTGGCTGTCGTAAAAGTTGAAGATGAATTTGAACCGGGAAAATTTGTATATGATGTTTTTGGAATTAAGCCTGAAGATAAAGAACATTATGCATTAGAAATGTCGCCTTGGAAAGAATGGTTATCCTTAATAGTTGTCGAAAAGTGCGTTGAAACATATGGTTCAGCAATTGTTGTGGCACATTCATTATATGAACTCACTTTTTTCGGTTATGATTCTGTTGATGTTGAATCTAAAATTGAAAAGGAGTTTGAAATATTAAAAGAACGTCAGGAAGAAATCGAAAATGGTACAGCGAAATATGTTTCCTGGAATGAATTGTGTAGAGAGCTTGGATATGTAGATGACCGTACAGGGGAAGAAAAAGAGCTGGAGTATAAACAATTTGAACGCATAATGGCTGAAAATAAAAGAACTTATAAAATGCTATTATCATAGAATTTATACTTTGAATATGCAAACCATTCTATGTGGCTTTTCTAAATGGCCACGCACTGCATGACCAATTATGTTGGAGACATTAACGAAATGTTCTGACTAAATATGAGGAGGTTTAATAATGGGACACTATTGCAGAATATGTGGAAGGACACGAGCTAACGAAAAGTTTTCAGGAAAAGGACATAAAAATCATGTTTGTAAGGATTGTTCCGGTAAATCTAGTAGGAAAGCAAATAGGAACAGCTCAAATGAAAGCTTTGCCTCTGAAACCACATTACTGTTAAATGATATGATAATTCAATCGGAAAGTATGTATACTGATAAAGGTAACTGGTTTTTTGAAATTGATTTTGAAAAACAAAATATAGATGATGAAAATAATGACGAACTTCCATTTTGAAAGAGGGAATTTTGATGAATGAAAAAGAATCGTCGGGGAAGGAACAGCATTTTACAGAAGCTTTTGATGATACTGAACTCGCTGAAATGAACAATGTTGCAGGAGAAAGCGCTAAAAATAGTGATGAATGTATAGTTTACGATTTACTCGCAAAAAAGATGTGGAAAGAGATGCAGAGCATTTGGAGATGAATATTGGAGCTTGTTTGTAAACTTAATTAATTCACAATTATACGCTAAAAAGTAAATAAGGAGATATTAGATGTTCAACTAGATGGGTTTAATAAGCCAGAGGTCCTAACATATTCTTTAGAATCTACAATTGCTGAAAAATGGGATGCAATTATAGATCGAATGGAGTTTAATAGCCGAATGAAAGACTTTTATGATATTTTTTACTTAGCAAATAGCTTTGATTTTGAAGGGATAAAGTTGCAAAAGGCTATCTTTGAAACATTAGATAATCGTGGAAGAATATAAAGATGTAATTACTTATGCGGGGGAATTTAATGGTTATGATGCAATGATAGAGTATTATTTTAATGATGATGACCTTTTATATTATGGATGTTATACTATTAATGGGTATCATCCTACAATCAAGTCATATATAACTGAATTTGATACTTTATATTCTGATTTTTGGAATGAGAGCCCACAAAGGCACTTTTCAAAAAGATGAAGACTTGTATTTACGGCTTAATAAAGGAAAAGAAAAAGAATTTATAAGAATGGAACGTGAATTATACGATTTTGATCCCCGTGAAATGTTTGAAATTTACGATAACTCAGTGTTCGTTTCTGCTGATAAGTTTATTATAGTGGATGAGATTCATGACGAGGATACGATGGTGTATCATATGCCTGAGGATGAAAAAGACCGTATTAATAAACTTACTCAAGAATATGATTCACGAGAACCATTTGATGTAGATAAATGTAAGATGAAAAGAAATTGCAGAACGCTAAATTCAAATTTATCGTTGACTGTATCTACCAAACGAGCAAAATTGGTCGACTGCATCTACCGAACAGGCAAAAACGGTGGACCGTATCTACCGAACCGATAGGTTGAAAATGTGAAATTGTTGTAATTAAAAAAATCCAGACGCCATGTGGAGACAGTAGTTTTGATGTCACGGGTTGATAAATAAGAGTATAGAAGTGCTTTGAAATACGGGATTTTGGTGAGTTTGTACTCGAAATGAGCATGGTTTCCTGTCTCAAAAATATTTGTTGTAAGAACATAGTAAAAACAAGGAGGAATAGTATTTATGCAAGAAATAAAAATCAGAGTTGCTTTGCCGGATGATGCAGGTGTTTTACTTAAAATATATGAACCATATGTTCTGAACACGGCCATCTCATTTGAGTATGATGTTCCTTCTGAAGCTGAATTTAGAAATAGAATAATTGAAACGCTAAATAAGTTTCCTTATCTTGTTGCTGAGTATGGTAGCAAGATTGTTGGCTATGCCTATGCCGGGAAGTTTCATTCAAGAAAAGCATACAGCTGGGGAGTAGAAACAAGCATATATGTAAAAGAAAATATGCGTAAAATGGGGATTGGAAGAACTTTATATTCAGCTCTTGAGGATGAGCTAAAAGCAATGGGAGTTCTGAATATGAACGCTTGTATCAGTTATCCGGAGATAGAGGATGAGTATTTGACAAAGGACAGCGAAAAGTTCCATGAGAATATGGGATTTGTTAAGGTTGCAGAATCCCACAAATGTGGCTTCAAATTTGGCCGCTGGTATAATATTATTTGGATGGAAAAAATAATAGGTGATCATACCGCTAATCCGCTCCCGGTAAGGAGTTTTAGTGATGTCTCTAAGTAATAGGAAGAAGGTAATAAAAAAATGGTAATATACTATAGTTCAACTGGTAATTCTAGGCATGTAGCTTTAAGATTACAAGAGACATTTAAAGGGGATTTAATAGATGTTTGTACCTTTAATAAGTCACCACAATTTTACTTAGAAGATGATGAGACATTATTTCTTGTAACTTTTAATTGTTTTTGGGGAATCTCAAATTTCATGGAAACTTTCATTCGAAAAAGAATTAAAAGGATGAAGCAAAATTCATTGGTTGAAAATGCAGAGCATGAAGGAAAACGACTTCCTTTATTTTGCTATTACTCTGATCTTCCTCCTGATTGACAAAATTTCTAATCTCTCTATTGACAAAATCACTACTCAGTGTTACTATATACTTACTACTTAATCACACTGCATACCAGTGACGTTGAATATCAACGTCACAGTATACTGAATGTGTACAATAGTGAAGGGAGTGTTTGAATGGAAAATTTGACTGAAATGCTCAAAGGCGTGTTGGAAGGCTGTGTGTTGGAAATCATAAGCCGGGAGCAAACCTACGGCTATGAAATCACGCGCCGCCTGAATATGCTTGGCTTTACGGAAGTTGTTGAGGGAACGATATATGCCATTTTAATCCGGCTTGAAAAAAACAAGCTGGTGGATATCGAGAAAAAACCCTCCAACATGGGGCCACCGCGAAAGTTTTTCACGCTTAACGATGCGGGACGTGAGGAGCTGCAGAGGTTCTGGGAAAAATGGGAATTCGTATCATCAAAAATTAATGAGTTAAAGGAGGAAAAATAATGAATTTTCGGGAAAAAATCACAGGCGACGATATGACTAAAGAATTGAAAGTTTTTGATTCGAGAGCTAAAAAGCTACCGGCTGATTATCAAGAGGCATGGGAAAAAATTAGTTTGAATCTTTGGTCGCACTCAGATTTCACAGGCCGCAACCTCATGCCGATTCTTGATGGTGTGCTTGGTCTACTCGAAGGAGCGGTGGCGGACGGTCAGAGTGTCCAAGAGGTTTTGGGTGACGATATCAAAGGATTCTGTTCAGCGCTGGCCAGCGAAGAAGGGGCAAAGGGTATTCGCGACAAGTGGCGCGAGCAACTCAACAATAATATCGCTAAAAAATTAGGTAAATAGGAGGATAAAATGAGAATACAAGATATCATCGAAGGCAAAAAAGAGTGGCGAGCACACATGGCGAGGGTCAAAGCGCTACCGCAAGATTATCAGACGGTTTATAAAGAGATTCAAAAATATCTCTTTAAGGTTGGCCCTGTTGAGCTAACCGAGGGGACGGACTTGCTCTCGGGGATTGTGGATCTTTTTGAGGGGGGTGTGGCCTCGGGGAAAGGTGTTCTTGAAGTGACAGGCAGTGACGTAGCAGCTTTCTGCGACGATCTAATCAAAGATTCAAAAACTTACGCTGACATCTATCAAGAATCTGTTGACCAAGAAGTTTACAAGGCCATAAAAAAGGATACGGATAAAACAAAGTAAGAAGGATGAAGTAAATGGAGGCATGTAGAATGTGTAATTATGAGTGGATATTATGCCCGGTCTGTGGCAATAAAACACGAGTCAAGATGCGTGATGATACGGTGCTTGAAAACTTCCCGCTATTTTGTCCCAAGTGTAAACAGGAAACGTTAGTCAATGTAAAACAACTGAATATTTCAATTGTCAAAGAGCCAGTCGCAAAGATGCAGAGCCGATAACATGTGAGATTAATCACGGTTATCGGCTCTTTCTTTTTATAGAGCACTAAATGAATTTATTTAATGATTTTACGGCAGAAATGACTGCGGAAATGGAGAAAGACATAAAAAGTGAACTTAATCAAATATTGGAACTAATAAAAAAAGAAATGGAGTGTTAAATATGTTTTTATCAGTATCAAATCTTACAAAAAGCTATAACAACGGGATTATTACTCATGTGCTATCAACCAGCGGTTTTGGTATCGGGATTGTTTTGAGTGCGGACATCGAGGCGTTCCCGGAGGCAACCAGCGAGTCGGTTACGGTCTATGGGGTGCGCTTTCATGACAGGGAAAATATAAATGCGCAGACATCGAAGTTGCATGTATTACAGAGGAAGAATTAAAAATATTTGACCTGATGAAAATTTTGTATTAGAATAGTATTAAGTTAATAATATTCATAGGTGCCTATTAAGGAGAATAGGGAAACCGGTGAAAGTCCGGTACGTACCCAACACTGTAAAGATGAGTCCTTTACTATACCACTGGCGTATGCTGGGAAGGAGTAATAGGACGTTTGAGTCTGAGTCAGGAGACCTGCCTAGGAAGAGAAGCTTTCTTTTACTGAAAGCAACGGTGATGACGGTAAAGTCCCGACCATAATAATTTTATTATGGGCGGGATTTTTTTTGTTAGTTGCTGGGAATCCATCAGCAATCTTTGATTGCGTTGATGAGCGGGGTTCATATTTTTTTATAAAATCGGAGGTATTATAGAATGAACAAAGAATTTTTTAAGAATTTAAACATCAAAGGCACAAGTGAAAAAGAATTAGAGTTGGCATTAAATGAAATTATAAAAGGAATTAAAAAACCTGATTTGGCTTCAGCTGAAGGAATGCAGAAGAGACTTGATGCCAAGATAAAACCGATTAGAAGTCTAGGTGTGTTAGAGGACATTGCTGTTCAGTTGGCAAGGATACAACGCACTGTATTTCCTAAAATTAAGGGAAAAGCAGTTCTTTTAATGGCAGGAGACCATGGCGTTGTAAAAGAAGGGGTAAGTGCGGCTCCGCAAGATGTTACTGCTCAATTGTTCTATAGTTACTTAACCGGAGGAGGCGGCATTAATGTATTAACTGAACATGCAGGTGCAAAACTTATATGCAGTGATATAGGTATAGCAGGCACTATTGATCCTCCGGAACTAATGGCTAATCGCATAAAAAATGGGACAGATAATATTGCCGAAGGTCCTGCTATGGCAAGAGAAGAGGCTCTTCGAAGTCTATTAACAGGTGCTAAGATTGCTTCGGAAGCAATTGAGTCAGGAATAAATATTTTAGCAACCGGAGAAGTTGGAATTGGAAATACTACTCCAAGCGCAGCGTTAATCACTGTATTAACAGGATGCAGTGTTGAAGAAGCTACAGGTAGTGGCACTGGATTAAAGAATGATGCATTAAAACATAAATATAAGATAATTAAAAAAGCAATTAAAATAAATAAACCTGATCCTAATG
>JBFXKO010000040.1:0-31999 GCA_050173715.1 Sedimentibacter sp. | reverse complement strand
CAAAAAAGTTTTTGAAAATTTATAATTATTAATTAACACCTGCAATTTTTGGGGGTGAGTCCAAAAAATCAACCTTTATCTATTGCAGTTAAATAAACACTTTCAGAGTTTCTGAAAGTACTATATTAAATATATGGAGGTAATTATGCCAGAAAGATTCGGTACATATGATGTTGTAAGGCTGACTCAGGAGCTGATTAAAATTCCCAGCCACAAGTTTGTAGAAAACAGAGAGTCACAGGTTGCAGAATTTATTTATGAATATTGTAAAGAAAATGGCCTTGAAGTGGAATATCAGCATGTAGAAGGTTTAAGAAGAAATGTCATAGCCAGACTCAAGGGTGATGGAACCGGAAAAAATCTCATATTCAACGGTCATATTGACACTGTCCCTCCATATGAAATGGCTTTTGAACCATTTTGTGCTGAAATCAAGGACGGGTATCTTCTAGGAAGAGGCTCCAACGACATGAAAGGTGCTGTGGCATGCATGATAGCTGCCATGCTCAACATTAAAAATAAAGGAAAACAATTAGGCGGCGACATAATCCTTACTGCAGCAGTAGGTGAAGAAGAAAAAAGCGACGGGACAGAATTTGTTGTTAAAAGCGGAATAACAGCAGACGGAGCAATAGTAGGAGAACCTGCTAACTATGGCTATGCCTTAGGACACAGAGGACTTGAATGGCTTGAAATAAGAATGGAAGGAAAAGTTGCCCATGGGGGAATTCCTGATCTTGGTATCAATGCCATATCCAAGGCTGCCAAGCTTATTCGCAAGATTGAAGAAGAGCTTATGCCAAGACTCAAAGAAAGACAAAATGAATGGATGGGACCTTCTGTAATGAACTTTGGACTGATTAAGGGAGGCACTCAGCCTAGCTCAGTTGCGGACAGCTGCATTATACAGATTGACAGAAGATATCTGCCAGAAGAAAATGTTGAAAGCGTAATAAAGGAATATCAGGATATTATTGATGAAATAAAAGCAGAAGATCCGGAGTTTAAAGCAGAAATAATTCGAATGGACTCCAATTTAATGGAGGAATTTGACCATGCACCGTTAATTGCACAGCCGAATTCTCATATTGCAAAGACAGTCTACAATGTGTTGAAGGAATTTACCAACAAGGAACCAAACATAGAAAAAAGAAGAGGCTGGACTGATGCAGGTGTATTATCCACCTACGGCAAAATTCCCACAGTTGTCACAGGACCTGGGGATTTGAAATATTCACATGCCAAGGATGAAAAAATTCCTGTGATTGATTTAATTAATTATGTTGAAATATATACAAGAATAGCAGAAGAGTTTTGCAAGTAATAAAGAAGGGAGATAATATGTTAGATATTAAAATAATAAACGGAAAAATTATTGATGCTGAAAACAAAAGAATCATCGAAGGTGATATTGGAATAAAGGACAGTGTAATAACCGATGTTGGCAATGTTTTGTCCGATGCCAAACAAGTCATTGATGCAAAAGGACACCACGTATCTCCGGGATTCATTGACATACACATGCATGAGGAGGATTTCTCATTAACAAAGAAACAAGAATATGATATTGCTGATACAATGCTGAACATGGGAGTTACAACCTGCGCCGTTGGAAACTGCGGCAACAACAGACAAAGCATTGAAGAGCTTTATGATTTCATACAAGAAAAGGGCAATCCTGTAAACTATATTTCTTACATAGGTCATAACTTTTTAAGAAGAGAAGTAGGCAATAATGACATATATAAAAGATCTTCAAAGGAACAAATAGAAAAAATGCAATCAATGGTTGCAAAAGCAATTGATTTTGGTGCCATAGGAGTTTCCTATGGATTAGAATACTGTCCTGGCATAGACACAGAGGAAGCAATAGATATAACTAAGAAAATTCAAGGAAGAAATGATTTACTGCTTGCGGCTCACTACAGAAAGGATGCAATACATGCTCTCAGCGCAATTGAAGAAATGGCACTTATAGGAAGAGAAAGCCATATACCTTTCCAGATTTCTCACCTGTCCAGCTGCAGCGCCTATGGCAATATGACTGAGGCGTTGAAGCTTATAGAGGATATTGTTAATAGCGGCACAGATTTGCTTGTTGATGCGTATCCATATGCGGCATTCAGCACATTTATCGGCTCTGCAGTGTTTGATGATGGATGCTTTGAGCTTTGGAACAAAAGCTATGACTCCATAATGCTCACAGAGGATCCATTCAAAGGAATGTATTGCGATAAAGAGTTATTTGAGAAGGCTAGAAAGGAATATCCAAACATGCTGGCTGTTGCATATGTAATGAATGAAAATGAAATAGTCCAGGCACTTAATCACCCATTGGTAATGGTAGCCAGCGATGGAATTTACAGAAACCACTCAGGTCATCCAAGAGGAGCCGGAACATTCCCAAGAGTTATCGGTCATTATGTAAGGGATGAAAAGAAGATGGAATTCTTTGATGCAATTTATAAAATGACCTACATGCCTGCTAAACGGCTGAAGCTTAAAAGGAAGGGTCTCATAAAAGAAGGTTATGATGCTGATATTACAATTTTTAATTATGACACCATAATTGATAAGGCTACCTTCCAGGATCCGCAAGTAAGACCTGAAGGCATAGATTATGTTGTGCTTGATGGTAAAGTAGCTGTTGCTGAAGGCAAGACAATAAACAATACAAATGGAAGATTTTATAAAAGGAATGAAATTCAAAAATAAAAAATAAATGACATTACAATAGGGTAAATGCTTGTAACTAAAATGATCATATGTTAATCTATATATATGCAATATTTCATATATATATATATATAAAATGAGGAGGAATCTATGGTAAACGAAACAAAAAACAAGAAATTTAAAGTTCCACATACTTACGTAATACTTTTTGCAATGATTATTATTATGGCATTATTAACTTACGTAATACCGGCTGGGCAGTACCAAAAGGTGGAATCTGCATCTGGAAGAATGGTTGTTGACCCAAACTCATTTGCTGCAGTTGAAGCAAACCCTGCAAAACCCTTTGATGTTTTGAAGGCTTTTCCAAAGGGGCTTGCAGCAGCACAAAGTATAGTATTCTTTATTTTTATCGTTGGTGGTTCATTTAACGTTGTTAATCAAACCGGAGCCATTGAAGCAGGAATCACGAAAATAGCACTTAGCTTAAAAGGCAAAGAAAAACTTATGATTCCTATAATAGTGTTTGTATTTTCTTTAGGTGGAGCAACAATTGGTATGGCAGAAGAAGCAATAGTGTTTGTTCCTATAGGAATTGCATTGGCTAGAGCTTTAGGATATGACGCTGTTGTAGGTATGGCAATTGTTTCCTTGGGAGCAGCAGCTGGTTTTACATCAGGTTTTATGAATCCTTTTACAGTTGGAGTTGCTCAAGGAATTGCAGAGATTCCTTTATTCACAGGTATTGAGTTAAGACTTGTTATCTGGGTATGTACATTAATATTAGTAATTGGTTATATTTACAGATATGCAAACAAAGTTAAATCAGATTTAAAAAACAGCATAGTATATGATCTTGAAATTCAAGAAAAAGACAAGGCAATTGATTTAACAAATGTTAGACAAATGACTACAAGAGACATTGTAGTGCTTCTTATATTTGGCGTAGGCATGGGTGTTTTAATATTCGGCGTATTTAAGTATGGGTGGTATATAACTGAAATTGCTGCAATATTCTTGTCAATAGGTATTTTCTCAGGTATTGCTGCAGGTATGAATTTAGATGATTTAGCTAAGCATTTTATTACAGGTGCTAAAGACATGACAATGGGAGCTTTGGTAGTTGGTTTAGCAAGAGGGATCCTTGTTATAATGGAAGGCAGCATGATAATAGACACTATAGTTTATGGTCTTGCAGGAGCAATTTCTGCACTTCCAAAAACAATCAGTGCTATAGGTATGTTAATTGTTCAATCATTCTTGAATTTGATTATACCTTCAGGTTCAGGTCTTGCTGCAACTACAATGCCAATAATGGCACCACTTTCTGATGTTATTGGTGTTACAAGACAGACTGCAGTATTAGGATATCAGTTTGGTGATGGTATTACAAACTCTATCGTACCAACATCAGGAGTTTTATTGGCTAACCTATCAATTGCAAAAATAAAATATGAAGAATGGGTAAAATTCGTAGGACCTTTAATGCTTTTATGGACATTGCTTGGCTGCGTATTTATGATTATAGCAGTTGCAATAAACTACGGTCCATTCTAAGAATAAATTTATCTTATAAAATAGTAAAGAGCACAATCAAATTGTGCTCTTTTTCAATCATGCGTAATGCTTTGTTATTAACTTCTTAATAAGCAGATTGTATTACATTTTTTCTAGCAAGGTTTTTAATCCTATACCTTTTTCATATTTATATCCTAACTTAATCAAAGTTCTTTCAATAGCTGCAATTGTTGAGTAAACAGTATGGTCGTCAATGTTTCCCATGTGTCCTAAGCGGAACATTTTTCCTGCATATGCAGCTAAGCCACCTGCAACCATAACACCTTCCCCTGCTAATGTTGATCTGAACGCTAAATCGTTGATTCCTTCAGGATATAGGATATTGGACAATGTTGAGCATCTGTTCCCTTCAAGAGCCAGAAGTTTGAATCCTAATGCTTCAAGAGCTGCATTTATTGCTTCAGATACTTTTGTGTGTCTTTCATATCTTGCTTCTATTCCTTCTTCATTTATTAATCTTACTGATTCTTTCAATGCCCAAATCATGTTGACTGCAGGAGTTGCAAAATATTTTGATGGATCGTTCATAATCGGAATCCATTTTTCAAAATCAATATAGTATTCAGGAATAGTTCCTAGCGCTTTCCTTCTTTCTAGTGCTTTTTTACCTGCCCATAAAATTAATAGTCCAGGAGCTACACCAAAAGCCTTTTGTGAGCCGGTAAACAAAATGTCTATTCCGTAATCATCAACATATTCTCTTTCGCCTGCTGTTGCAGCAACACCGTCAACTATGTATACTGTATCAGGATAGTTCTTTACTATTTTTCCTATTTCTTCAATTGGAGCAACTGCACCTGTAGCAGTGTCTACATGTGATACAGTCATAGCTGCATAATTTTTTTCCTTTAATTTGTTTTCGATTTCTTCAGGTGATATAACATGACCCCAAGGAGCCTGCAACAAATCAACATTTAATCCTTTTCTTTCGCAAATATCTATAAATCTGTCTCCGAAAAATCCGTTTGAAACTATTAATACATTGTCTCCTCTTTTGGTCACGTTAGATATTGCCATTTCCATTGCCAGAGTTCCTGTACCTGCCACAACGAAACATTCTCCGTCAACCTTTAACAGATTCTTTAAGTCAACAACCAATTCTTTAAAATCCTTTACAAAATCAGGATCTCCAAAAGCAACAGTTTCTCTTCCCATTTGATCATTAATGGATCTGACAGTTGGAGTTGGTCCGGGAATCATTACTAATTTTTTATTTTTCATAACTTACACCCCTTAATAATATTATTATTTAATGAAATAATTTCAACATCATAAGTATATTACATGATTTTTTTAAAGTCAAATACTGTTCATTTTTTATTTATTCAAATGAATTTTATGAAAATTATTGTTGGATTTAATGCCAATATAAGATAGAATAATTTAAAATTGCGGTGGAAATATAAAATATAAGAAAATGAGACAGAGGTAATTTATGCAGCTAAAACAAAAGAAAATCAATTATAATTTATTAGATGACGAAACTAAGGAAGTTTTCTTATATGAAATAAACAACCATTTGTTGATGGATGAAAAACCATCAGAATATTTTAACAGTATTTTGGATGTACCCATATTTAAAAAACATCCTTTTTGTATGCTTTATAATTTAAAAACAGCAGAGCAGTCACCTGTCCACCACCCTGAAGGTAACGCATGGAAGCATACTATGCTTGTTATTGACCATGCTGCCAAAGTAAAGCACAAAAGTAAAAACGAAAAAGTCTTTATGTGGGCAGCGTTGTTGCATGACATAGGCAAGCCTCCAACAACAAAGGTTCGAAAGGGCAAGATAACATCCTATGATCATGAAAAGGTGGGAGCTACAATGGCGGGTGAATTTTTAGAGGAATTTACTACAGATGAAAGATTTATTAAAAAAGTCTGTGTTTTAATTCGTTGGCACATGCAAATACTTCATGTTGTTAAGGAAATGCCTTTTGGAAATATAAAAGCTATGAAGGAAGAAGCAGATATAAATGAAGTAGCACTATTAGGATATTGTGACAGAATGGGTAGGAAAAATCCTAACATAGAAAAGGAAGAGCAAAATATTGCTATGTTTTTGAAAAAATGCAGGGATTTTAGGGAATAACTTAAATATATGGCTCATTATGAGCGCATATAGCACTTGACATAAATTTGCATAAATATTATAATACCGCTAATTGAATAGAATCTTCAGGGCAGGGTGAAATTCCCGATCGGTGGTAAAGTCCACGAGCCGCAATGCGGTTGACTTGGTGAAACTCCAAGACCGACAGTAAAGTCTGGATGGAAGAAGATAAATAGTTATGTTTTCTAGCATAGATGTAGTATAATTTTTATGTAAAGAATAGCATAATTTTACTTAACATCAAATATTTAAGGTTCTGAAGAAATTTCTTCAGAACCTTTTTGTATGAATGCGATTGCTGTTTCTGCAAGAAAATCAAATTATCACTAAAAAATAAAAAAATGGTAATTATAATTTTGGAGGTGTTAAATGGACGAATTTTATATGAAACGAGCTTTGGAGCTATCATTGAAGGGAATAGGAAAAACCAGTCCTAATCCTTTGGTTGGAGCCGTTATAGTTAAGAACGACAAAATAATCGGTGAAGGCTACCATGAATATTACGGAGGAGCTCATGCTGAAGTTAATGCCATAAACAATGCAACTGAGGATGTTGAAGGAGCAACAATTTATGTGACACTGGAGCCTTGTTCTCACTATGGTAAAACGCCCCCCTGTGCACATTTGTTGGTGAAGAAAAAGATATCAAAAGCAGTTATTGCTATGATTGACCCAAACCCTAAGGTTGCAGGGAGAGGAATAGAAATTCTAAATCAAAATAACGTTGAAGTTGTAACGGGAGTTCTTGAAGAAGAAGCAAAAAAGGTTAATGAAATATTTTTGAAATATATTCAGGAAAAGAGACCTTTCTGCATTTTAAAAACTGCAATGACCATGGATGGGAAAATTGCTACTGAGTCCGGTGAATCAATGTGGATAACTAATGATAAGTCCAGATATTATGTGCATGAATTAAGAAACAGAGTTTCGGGGATAATGGTTGGAATAAATACTGTTATCAAAGACAATCCATCGTTGACCACAAGGCTAAATGAAGGCGGGACTGATGCAGTGAGAATTATTGTTGATTCATCCTTAAGAATACCTCTTAGCTCCAAGGTATTGAGTGTAAATTCAACGAAAAAAACCATAATAGCCACGACTGAGAAAGCAGATAAAAACAAGTTAAAGCAGTTAAGTGAAATGGAAAATGTTCAAGTTGTCATTGTGCCATTGAAAAATTCACAGGTTGACTTGGAATATTTGTTTGACTGGTTGGGAAAAGAAGGTATAGACAGTGTGCTGGTGGAAGGTGGGTCATCGCTAAATTTTTCAATTATTAAACTAAATTTAGCAGACAAGGTAATAACATTTATAGCTCCTAAAATTTTAGGAGGAAGAGGCTCCAAAACCCCTGTTGGTGGAGAAGGCTTTGAAAAACTAAAAGACGCTGTTTTATTAGAGCATATAAATATTGCCCACTTTGATGAGGATATAATGATTGAAGCATATGTGAGGAAAGATAGATGTTTACAGGATTAATTGAAGAAATAGGCGTTATGGAAGGCTCTTCAAATGGAGATAAGTCCATGAAGCTTACAATAAGGGCAAAAAAAATAATGGATGGTATTAAGCTTGGAGACAGCATAAGCACAAATGGTGTTTGCTTAACGGTTGCAGCCTTTGATAAATATACATTCACAGTGGATGTAATGCCTGAAACAATGAGAAAAACCAATTTGGGTAAGCTAAAAAGGGGAAGTCTTGTAAATCTTGAAAGAGCCTTGAAGGTAAATGACAGATTGGGAGGACACATAGTTTCCGGGCACATTGATGGCACGGGATACATTAAAGAATATAAGGATGAAGATATTGCAACATGGCTGACGGTTGAAACTACAAGCAACATAATAAAATATATAATACCTAAGGGCTCAATTGCAATAGATGGCACCAGCTTAACCGTGGTGGATACAACTGATAATTCATTTAGAGTTTCATTGATACCTGTTACAAAAGAAGAAACAGTCTTGCTTAAGAAAAAGGTTGGAGATGAAGTGAATTTAGAATGCGATATTGTGGGAAAGTATGTGGAAAGATTTTTGACATTCAAAGAAGATAACAAAACAAATACAATAGACATGAAATTTTTAATGGAAAATGGTTTTTTATAGGAGGTCATTATGTTTAATACAATTGAAGAAGCTATTGAAGATTTACAAAATGGAAAGATGATTATTGTTGTTGATGACGAGGATAGGGAAAATGAAGGCGATTTGCTTATGGCTGCTGAAAAGGTAACACCTGAGCATATTAACTTCATGGCAAAGTACGGAAGAGGGCTCATATGTGTTCCGATGTTGAAGGAAAGATTAGATGAATTAAACATTAAAAGTATGGTTGCAAACAATACTGATCCCAAGGAAACTGCATTTACTGTTTCAGTGGATTCCTGTAGGTCTACAACAGGCATTTCTGCCTATGAAAGAGCTCACACTATACAACACTTGTTGGAAAATGGTGCAAGCTCAAATGATTTCAATAGACCGGGGCATATTTTCCCTCTTGTTGCAAAAGACGGAGGAGTATTAGTAAGGACAGGACATACTGAAGCATCTGTTGATTTGGCAAGGCTAGCTGGTTGCTATCCTGCAGGTGTTATATGTGAAATTATGAATGAAGATGGTACAATGGCAAGAGTTCCGGATTTAATGGATTATTCTAAAAGGTTTGATTTAAAAATTATAACAATAAAGGATTTAGTTGAATACAGGCATAAAAAAGAAGTTCTTATTGAAAAAGTTGCTGAAGCAAGCTTGCCTACTGAATATGGCGATTTTCAAATGATAGGTTTTATTAATAAGTTAAATAATGAGCATCATGTGGCATTGGTTAAAGGCGATGTATCAACGGATGAGCCTGTGTTGGTAAGAGTTCATTCTGAATGCTTGACAGGAGATGCTTTTGGCTCATTAAGATGTGACTGCGGGGATCAAATGCATGAAGCATTAAGAAGAATCGAAGAAGAAGGAAGAGGAGTGCTTTTGTACATGAGGCAGGAAGGAAGAGGAATAGGTCTCATAAATAAAATAAAAGCATATGCTTTGCAGGACCAAGGTCTTGATACTGTGGAAGCTAATCTGGCACTTGGATTTGATGAAGATTTAAGAGATTACGGCATTGGAGCTCAAATTCTTTACTCTCTTGGAATCAGAAAAGTGAGACTTATGACCAATAACCCTAAAAAAATCATAGGATTATCAGGGTTTGGCATAGATATAGTAAGCAAGGAAAATATTCAAGTTGAATGCAATGAGATTAATGAATTTTATTTAAAAACTAAAAAAGAAAAAATGGGTCATGACTTAAAATTTTAATAATTTAAAAATAACGGAGGATTTTATGAAAATATATGAAGGCAAATTGATTGCCAAAAATAACAAATATGGTATAGTGGTTGGAAGATTCAATGAATTTATTGGTGGCAAACTTTTAACCGGAGCATTGGATGCTTTAAAAAGACACGGTGTGTCAGAGGATAACATAGAAATTGCCTGGGTACCTGGTGCGTTTGAAATACCTTTAGCAGCTAAAAAAATGGCTGGTTCTAGCAAATACAGCGCTGTTATATGTCTTGGTGCTGTAATAAAAGGTGCCACACCTCACTTTGATTTTGTTTCAAGTGAAGTATCCAAAGGAATTGCAAATGTTTCATTAGAAACAGGTGTACCTGTAATATTTGGAGTTTTAACAACAGATACCATAGAGCAGGCAATTGAAAGGGCCGGAACAAAATCAGGCAACAAGGGCTATGATGCAGCCGTCACTGCTATTGAAATGGTGAATTTGTTTGAAGAGATGAACAAATAATATGTGGGGAAAATCAGAAGGAAATAATGCAACTGTCTTCATAAAAAATATTAAAGAATTTTTGTGGTATTTTGATAAATGATTTGATATAATTTGATATATTTTGTAAAGAGGTGTATAAAATTAAGAGTAAGACAGTTGAACAATCAAAGATAGAACTTGGTAGCTTAATGCAGCCTGCGCAAGCTAATCAGTCGGGAAATGTACATGGGGGAGAAATAATGAAGCTCATGGACAATGCAGGAGGAATAGTTGCTGCTAGGCATTCAAGGTCAAATGTTGTGACTGCAAGAGCAGACAGTCTGGAATTTCACCAACCAATTCATATTGGAAATTATGTGAAGTGTGTATGCAACCTGACATTTGTAGGGAACAGCTCAATGGAAGTTGCAATTGTGGTAATGGTGGAGGATATAAAGAAGGATGAACCACCAAAGGTTGCCTTAACGGGATATTTCACATATGTTGCCATTGACGATAACGGGAGACCAATACAGGTTCCAAAATTAGAAATTTCAAATGAGAATGAAGCACGATTATTTGAAGAAGGAAAAGCGAGATATTTAAAATATAAAGAAGCAAGAAAAAATTCCAGTAATTAACTGGAATTTTTTGTTTCTAGTTTTCTATGATTTAACTAATACAGCCTTTAAATTTAAAAGAGTTTCAAAAATATTTTCATGTACTACTGCTTTTATATCAAACTTAAGGAGCTTAAATGTATATTGAAGTATAAAGCTTATTCCAAATACTGCAATCACAGTACCGATTCCTACCTTTGCTCCTAAAAGGAAGCCTATAAAAAGCACGGTTCCTTCTATAGTGCCTCTTATGGCACCAATGGGGATTTTAGGAAATAGCTTGCCCATTGCAACCATCAGCGTATCTCTTGGTCCACATCCCATACCTGCGCCTATGTAAAAATATGATGCTACACTGACGATTACCTGACTTAATAAAAGCATCAAAATTCCAAGAAAAAAGTTTGTCATGAGGGGTATTAAATGAATTGATTGCATAATGTCTACAAATAATCCAATCAGAATAGTATTTAATATTGTTCCCATACCTATTTTTTCTTTTAAAAAGCCGGCAACTATCACCAAAATTACTATACCAACTAATATGCTTATATTTCCATAGGAAATTCCGGTTATGTTTGTTACTCCCATATTGAATGCATCCCATGGGGCAAGACCAACATTAGCCTGAATGCTTAATGTCAATCCCAGTGAATAAAGAAATAGTCCTAATAACAATCTGCCGGTTCTTTTCAAGTAATTTTCCACAAATCCACCTTACTTTCAATGATGTAATGAATTCATTATATTTGCTTTATTTTAAAGTGTCAATTAATTTAAAATATATCATAATAAGCCCTCTTTCTGTATATACTAATACATAGGGGGTGTTACCTTTGAATCCAATAGAAGTACATTACAAAAATAGCTTTGCAACTATAAAGATTGGCCATTACCTTGGGTCGCAAATGAGCAACAACTCTGCAATTGTTTGTATCGGAACTGACAAATGTATCATTGACAGTCTGGGACCCTTGACCGGAACAATGTTGTCAAAGGGAAATCTGGACATTGATATATACGGAACTCTAGAAAAGCCTGTACATGCAATGAATATAAATGATTTTATAAAAATTATTAAAAAGAAAAATTATGATAAAATTATTGCTATAGACGCATGCTTGAGCAATAAAAAGAATCAGGGAATAATTGAGGTTAGAGAAGGGCCAATAACACCTGGAAAGGGCATCGGAAAGATTCTTCCTGAAATAGGGGACTTTTCCATAATTGGAGTTGTAGATTCAAGCGACAAGGAATTTCATGACTTGGTTCAAGACACACGATTATCACTGATTTATGAAATGGCGGAAATTATCTCGGAGGGAATAGTGACGGGAATTAAAATGAACTTTCCATCTGAATCAGACTTCAACGAGCAGGCTTCAATAAGCAGTGTATAATAAAAATTAAGCGGAACAATTGTTCCGCTTTAAAATTATTATTTAGTTAGTGCTTCTACAGCTGCATTTAATTGTAAATCTTCCTGTGCTTGTTCTGTATGCTTAACCAGTGCATTATACAAAGTGTTTTGTGTAGTGAAATCTATGGTTCCGTAACCATACAGGAAGTTATCCTTTTGGAATTTTTCCATCTGTTCAAAGGACTTTTGATCATAAACTCCATCAGGCTCATCTACATCATATCCCAATGTATCAAGAATCATTTCAGCTGATAACACATCAAGGCTTACACTTCCCAATATTGGTTTCTTTTCCTTGCTAAACTCCGGATATTTTGAAAAATCTATTTTTACATTTTCAATTGTTATGTCTGGTGTTATTCCTATTTTATGTACAGGTGTTCTGTCAACTGAAAAGTATTCTGCAGTTGTGAATTTCACTCCGCTTTTGTCAACAAGAGGATAGAGTGTTTGAACTACACCTTTGCCAAAGGATTTGGTGCCTACGATAACACCTTCTTTTTTATATTTTACTGCTCCTGCAAATATTTCGGTGGCAGAGGCACTACCTTCGTTTATCAATACAGCTATTTCATATTTTTGTTCTTTTAAAACACTTTCATATATGTCTTCCTTGCCTGTTGCATAATCCACATATACAACCGGTCCTTCAGTAACAAATAAATTAAGCATGTCGATTGCTGCATTCAGAGTGCCGCCACCGTTGTTTCTCATGTCTATGACAATTTTCTTTACGCTTTGTTCATCAAATTTAGCAAGCTCTTTTTTAACACCCTGTACCGTGTTGTCGGAAAATTCAGTAACCTTCAAATAACCAATTTGATTGTCCATAATTTTGCTTTCAACTGTGCTAATAACAATAGGACTTCTCACTATGTCAAATTCCAAACTTTCATTGCCACGGAGTATTCCAATTTTCACATGTGTTCCTTCCTCACCCCTTATGAGCATTGACGCTTGTGAAGAAGTGACACCGGTGATGTCATATCCATCAACATATTTAATTATGTCTCCTGACTTGATGCCTGCTTTTAATGCTGGAGAGTCAGCAAGAGGAGTCACAACGACAATTTGATTGTTTGAGTCTATTATCTGAACACCTATTCCGAAAAATTCTCCTGCAGTATCTTCTAGCATTGCTTGATATTCCTCAGGTGAGTAATACACGCTGTAATCATCCAATACATTGAAAAAACCATCATAAAGCCCATTAAGAATTTCTTCCTGGTTTACCTCATACTGATAATTTTCCAGCACAAAGTAAATAACTCTTTTCATAAAATCAAGGTCTGTTTCAAATTTTTCCTTATCAATTTCTTCAGCAAAGACCGGCAGAGTAAATGATGTTAAAATCATTATAACTGCAAGTATTAAGCATAGTTTTCTTTTCATAGTCCACCTCTTTATTTTGTCTCATATAAGTATATTTCAAAATAAATTAGATGTAAAGTGAAATCTATGTAACACATTTCTAACATTTGTTCTTCAACATAACTTCAAGTATTACCTCATCAGTGTTCTTCATGCCTTTGTTTGAAACCTGTGCAAGGTTCTCTATGGTTTTTTCTGGTGTGTTGCCTAGAATTCCGTTGTCATCAGGTATAAATATGTTTTTAAGAGCCATTTCAGAAGCATCTACTGCAGCATCAACAGATATTGAAAGCTTGTAGGAACAGCCTAATTTTGCTCCATCACAAAGCATTCCTGAAATTCCAGCCACCATGTTGTTTATGGAGCCCTTAATTTGAACATTATTTCCGTCAAGCAAAAGGGTGAGACCTGCTGCACAGCCTACACCAGCTGCTACTCCACATCCACATACCGGCGACAGTGCACCTAAATGAGCCTTAACAAAAATAGTTATTAAATGGCTTAATGTAACTGCACGAATAATTTTTTCATTAGATATATTTTTTTTGTTTCCTACAAATGCTATGGGGATTATTGCTACAAGACCATGATTTCCTGAGCCAGCACTGCTCATCACAGGCAGAAGATAGCCGGACATTCTTGCCTCAGAGGCAGCAGCAGTATATGCCTTAGCCATGGAGAAAACATCCTTTGCGCTGTTAAAAAAGTAGCTGCCAAGTCCCACTCCTGTGCTTTCCTTTAAACCTGCATCTGCAATTCTCATGTTTATGTCTATGCCGTTTTGAATAAATTCTAATTTTTCTATGCTCATATTGCGAGAAAAATCAATCAAATTCTCAATTGAATAATCTTTGATTTTATATTTTATTTCTTGAGATGATGCAATGCTTACAGGTTTATCTAATATGACTTCTTCGTTTCTCTTTTCATAAATTATATTGGTATGTGAATTTCTTATTATGACACATGATGAGTCATTATCAGCGACAGCTTCCACCTTTATGTACAAGCCTTGAATATCTTCATTCAAATTTAAGGTTATAATTCCTGAATCAACAATTTCCAATGCCCTGTCGATGCTTTTGTTATCTACATCTTTTAATACTTCAAGCTTGTATTCTGTCTTACCTATTACTAATGATAATGCTGCGGCAAAAATGATGCCGTGCTCACTAGTTCCCGGTATTCCTACGCTCATTCCATTTTTGATAATATTTTTGTCAGCATAAATATTTAATTTTTTTATTTCCAATCCCAGAATTTCTTTTGCTCTGGCAACTGCATAAGCAACTGCTCCCGGTTCTGTGCATCCCAATGCAGGCACAACTTGATTTTTCAATATTTCCACTAATAATTGTTCGTCCATAAATACCTACACCTCCTCAAAATAACATATGCATAAATCATACCAATGCTTTTTGGGGGACGGTTCGAGACAGTAAAAATCTATAGTTATTTTAGATGTCATTCTGAGGGCTTGCCCCAAGAATCTCATGTTTTCAACAAAGATGAGATCCTTCGCTGCCGCTCAGGATGACATAAACATACTTTTTCAGTTGTCTTGGACGGAACCGTCCCAAAAACCTTTCCAAAAACCTTCGTAGTAAAAATTTCTCAAAAATGATATCAATTCTACTAATTGAACGGTAAGATATTGTTATTTACAGTTTTTTGAATTTATCACATTTGATTTAAAATTATCAAAAATAATAAATTTTCATTATTTGTTTTGAATAATTACATATTTTATATTATAATGAATTAAAGAGATTGAAAAAATATATGAGGTTGAAATATGAGCAAGTTAAAAAGTATCAATACTGAGCTTTTGCATATTATTGAGGCTCTCCATGCAGTAACTAATGTTGATATTATTATTGTTGATGAGCATTTAGAAAGAGTGGTTTCCACTGTCAATAAAAATGCTGAAGCAGGCAACAAGGCTCCTGTTGATTCTGCCTTTCACAAATGCATTAAGACAGGCGAGCAATATTTTATAGAAAATCCCAGAGAAAATCAAATGTGTTTTCAATGCTCAAGCGTTGAATTGTGCAGGGAATTAATTGAGTTTTGCATTCCCATCCGATATGACAATAAAATAATAGGCGTGTTGGGGATGTGTGCTTATGATGAAAAGGCAAAACAAAATCTTTTGATGAACAAAGACAGCTATATGAATTTTGAAAGTCAGCTTAGTGAATTGATTTCTACCATCATCAGCGAAAAGAATATTATTAAGATGCTTGAATACAGGTCATCCGAAATGCTTACTCTCATTAACTCTCTCAATGACGGCATCATAGTAATAAACAACAATAAGGAAATCGTGTCAACTAATAGATACATCAACGAAAGATTGAATATTGACATAGAAAATATACCAAGCATTGGTAAGTTGCTTACCGAAAGAGTGTGCAGCAAGCTGGAGGCAGTTGATTTTAATGGAGAAGCCGGACCGGTGAAGCTTAATGGCATGGAGTTTGTGATAAATGCAAATCCCATAATGGTAAAGGGTCATCGGGAGGGATTTATACTTGTGCTTTCAGATTTCAATAGGATGAAGGAATCTGTGCTAGAATCCAACAGAAAAAATGACCTCATAACCTTTGATGACATAGTTGGTGAAAGCGAAGCATTGCTTCAAGCTAGAAGAGAAGCAATACAGGTATCAGACAATGATGCCTCTGTATTAATTTTTGGAGAAACCGGAACCGGCAAGGAAGTATTTGCCAGAGCCATACATAATTTAAGCAAAAGAAAAAACAATGTGTTCACTGCTATAAACTGCGGTGCAATTCCTGAAAATTTAATTGAAAGCGAGCTTTTTGGATATGAAAAGGGTTCGTTTACAGGAGCAAGTCCATCAGGAAAAATAGGGAAATTTGAAATTTGCAAGGATGGAACACTGTTTCTTGATGAAATAGGTGATTTGCCATTTATGATGCAGGTTAAATTAAACAGAGCATTAGAGGAAAAGGAAATAGTCAGGGTGGGAGGCAATACCTTAATAAAAGTTAACCCAAGAATAATTTCTGCCACACATAAAAATTTAAGCTTGTTGGTGGACAATAATTTATTCAGAGATGATTTGTATTACAGATTGAATGTGGTTCCCATACATCTTCCTCCGCTCCGGGACAGGGGTTATGACGTTATCATATTGTCCAGATATTTCTTAAATCATTTTTCAAAGGTGTATTACAAGGATATCAGCGGATTTTCATCAGAAGCAGAAATCCTTCTTTTAAAACACAAATTTCCGGGCAATATTCGTGAACTTAGAAATTTGGTGGAGTATGCAGTAATATTTGAGCAAAACAGCATTATAGGAGCCGAAAATTTAAGAAAAAAAATAGGTCAAGCTCTGGAAGGCGAAAATGCAAAGTTAACTGATTTGACAAAGGCCTATGAAAGATCAGTGATACAAAACAAAATCAAGGAGCTGGGCAATGACCTTGAAGCAAAAAAACAGGCGGCTAGACAGCTTGGAATAAGCATTGCAACTTTATACAGAAAAATCGAAGATTAATAATAAAAATATTTTTGATTGATGATACTCCAGATAGTGGTATAATACAATGTAAGGTAAGAAAATAAATTTATAGGAGCGAGTTATGGACATAAAAGAACTTTCAAAAAAGTACAAGCAGTACACCATTGATATGAGAAGAGAATTCCATATGCATCCTGAAGCCAGCATGCATGAGGAAAGAACCTCTCAAAGAATTAAGGAAGAGCTTGAAAAAATGGGGATACCATATGTTTCTATGGCAGGTACAGGTGTAGTTGCTGACATTAAGGGTAAGAATGAAGGCAAGACCATTGCACTTCGAGCGGACATTGATGCTCTTGAAATCACAGAAAAAAGAGATGTGCCTTACAAATCTTTAAACGAAGGTTTTATGCATGCCTGCGGTCATGATTCGCATGCTGCAATGCTTTTAGGTGCTGCAAAAATGTTTAATGAAATAAAGGATGAGCTTAACGGAACAGTGAGACTCATGTTTCAGCCAGGAGAAGAAGTGGCTAAAGGCGCATTAAAAATGATAGAGGACGGGGCATTACAAGGTGTGGATGAAGTTTTTGGAATGCATATTATGACTAATTTTCCAACCGGAAAAATTGCAATAGGTTCAGGTCCAAGAATGGCATCATGTGATGGCTTCAAAATTACAGTAAAGGGCAAGGGAGGCCATGGCTCAATGCCACATTTGGCAGTTGATTCAATTTTGGCGGCTTCTGCTATTGTCATGAATCTCCAATCAATTGTAAGCAGAGAAATATCTCCTATGGATATAGGAGTAGTAAGTGTAGACCAATTTAATTCAGGCACCAGATTTAATATAATTGCTGATGAAGCTGTTTTAATAGGAACAACAAGGTGCTATTCATATGAAATAAGAAAATTGCTTCCTGAGGCAATGGAAAGAATTGCAAAATCAACAGCTGCTGCATATAGAGCTGAAGCTGATTTACATTATGATTTTATGACTGGTCCTGTAATAAATAACGAAGTTTCTACTGAAAGAGTAAGAAAGTCAATTGAAAAGATAATGTCCAAGGATGCTGTTATGGAAATGGCATTGCAATCAGGAGCAGAGGACTTCTCCGAGTATTTGTTAAAGGTTCCCGGAACCTTTGTTATTGTTGGTTCAGCCAATGAAGAAAAGGATACATGCTACAATAATCATCATGCTAAATTTGATATAGATGAAGATATGTTGGAGCATGGCATTGCACTTCATGTGCAGTATGCAGTTGATTTTTTAAACGGTGAAAAATAACATTCAAAAGGATGATTTCATGAATAAATATTATGAAAAAACAGTCTTGATAAATGAAGAATTAATACATAACAGAAGAACTCTTCACAGCTATGCAGAGGTAGGTTTTGATTTACCGAAAACATTTCAGTTTGTAATGGAAAAGCTTAAATCATACGGCTTGGAGCCAAGGAAATCAGGTAAGTCCGGAATAGTGTGCACGGTAGGAAAAGAAGGCAAAACAATTCTTCTTCGTGCCGACATGGATGCTCTTCCCATGAAAGAAGTAACCGATTTGGAATTTCAAGCAACAAACGGCAACTGCCACAGCTGCGGCCATGACAGCCATGCAGCCATGCTATTGGGAGCTGCCAAGCTTTTAAAGGAAAATGAAGAAAATTTAAATGGTACGGTAAAATTTATGTTTCAGCCGGCAGAGGAGCTGTTGGCTGGAGCCAAGGACATGGTAGATTCCGGCATACTTGAAAATCCTAAGGTACATGCAGCTGTAGGCTTGCATGTTATGGTAGGAAATGATGTGTCCGAAACAGGTAAAGTATTTTACTCCAGGGGCACAGCTCTTTTTTCCGGTGATGCAATCAGGATTACTGTTAAAGGCAAAAATGCTCATGGAAGTACACCCGAAAAAGGAATAGATGCCATAAATATTGCTGCACACATTGTTATAGCACTGCAGGAAATAATATCTCGAGAAATACCATGCCAAGATAATTCTGTTATAATTGTAGGAAAAATTTCCGGAGGAGACACTGTAAACACCTTAGCAGGAAGCGCTGTGCTGGAAGTATCGGTACGTGCAACTTCTGAAGAAAAGCGTGCTTATTTAAAAAATAGAATAAAGGAAATAAGTGAAAGCGTAGCTGGTACATTCAGGGGAGAGGCAATAGTTGAATACTGGTATGGCATTGGCCCTCTTGTAAATGATATTGATTTAGTAGATGAAATAACCGGTTATTGCAAAGAAATGATAGGGGAAAGCAATGTAAAGCAGGTTTTGCCTTCATCAGGGTCAGAGGATTTTACAGAAATTGCTGTGCGTGTTCCGGCTGTAATGCTGTATTTAGGTGCCGGAAGCATTGAAGAAGGTCACATCTGCACTATGCACAACCCTGGAATGATCGTAAATGAAGATGTCCTTCCTCTTGGTTCAGCATTGTATGCACATTGTGCGGAGTCTTATCTGAAAAATCATTAATTAAAAAAAGCGTCCATGACGCTTTTTTAATATTTATTTATTAATTTTTAACCATTGCATTGCAGTGTTTGCATAGACTGCAGAACCCAAGTAAAATACATCCTCCATGAAATTAACCTTTGGATGGTGCTGCGGATATGGGTAACCTTGTTCAGGGGAGCCTCCGCCTAACACCATCATGACAGAAGGCACTTCCTCACTTATATATCCAAAGTCCTCTGAGCCGGTCATCTTTCCACCTGCATATACGTCATCAAATGTTTTGATTGTATCTTCTCCTAAAAATTCTTTGTTAATTTTAGCTATTTGTTCATATAAAGCAGGATTGTTGTATACACTTGGACATCCAATTCTGAATTCAACATCTGCAGTTGCTCTGAAGGTTGCTGCAACTGACTTGGAAATTTCAACAACTCTGTTTTTCATAAGGTTGCGCTCTTCACTGTTGAATGCTCTAATTGTACCTTCTATGAATGCTTTGTCAGGAATGATGTTTGCTGCATTTCCTCCATGGAGCTGTCCTATGGTGATAACTGCAGTGCTGTCCGGAGGAACCTCTCTGGAGATTATTTCCTGTAGGGATATATGTATGTGGGCAGCAACATTTAACGGATCTATTGATTGTTGAGGCATTGCGCCGTGACCGCCCTTTCCGTTTATGCTTATATGAAACATGTCCGCAGATGAAGAAATAAATCCGCCCTTAGGAATTATAAGTGTTCCAGCTGGTAAAGGAAGACCAGAAAAAATATGCACCATAATAGCAGCATCTACCTTTGGATTATCCAATACACCTGCTTCAATCATTGCCTTAGCCCCTGAAAGCTCTTCTTCAGCCGGTTGAAACATGAGCTTCACGGTGCCTTCTAATTCATCAATGTGATTCATTAAAAGCTGAGCAGCGCCCAAAAGCATGGCAGCATGAGTATCATGGCCGCAGGCATGCATGTTTTGAGTTTTTGATTTGTATTCTAAATCATTTTCTTCTACAATTGGCAAAGCGTCCATATCAGCACGAAGAAGAAATGTTTTGCCTGGTTTTTTGCCCACTGCTAATGCGACCACAGCTGAATTGCATATTAATTCAGGCTCATATCCCATTTCTTTCAGCCTTGCCATAACATATGCAGAGGTTATAGGCAAATTATGACCAAGTTCAGCATTTTGATGAATATAACGTCTGTCATTGACTATAACATCCTGTATTTCTTTAGCTTCCATTAAAAAATTATTCATAGTATCATTCCTTTCATAAATATTTACTAATATAAGTATATTCTATTTTATTCCATTAGTCAATTTGAGCAAAATAAAATAAGTTATTTGCGGACTAGGGTGTACAAATGCGGAACATGTGAATTTTGATACTATCAAATAAATAATTAATATTATCAATGCTTAAAGCATAGTATTATAAAAGATAAAGCATCAAAAAATGAACGAATATTACAAAAACTTTACAATAATTCGTTCGTATTTAATTGACAGAGATTTTTAATAGGCGTATAATCATAAAAACACTAATTAGGCGTATAATCATAAAAACACTAATTATTGAATATATTCAAACAAACATTATAAAGGAGGGTAGTCAGCGGCAGTTATTTCATACATTATAAAGGAGGTTTAGTTATGGTACAAAATAAGAGTAAAAAGTCAGCATTTGATAAGTTTCTTGACAAAATTGAAGAAATAGGCAACAAATTGCCTGAAGCATTTATGATATTTGCATATTTGTGTATATTTATGGCGGTATTATCATTAGTTTTATCACTACTCAAGGTATCTGCAGTTCATCCGGTTACTCAAGAAACTTTGACAGTAGTAAATCTTATATCTTCTACAGGTCTAATAAAGCTTTTAACTAGTGCAGTTTCTGGTTTTACAGGGTTTGCTCCTCTTGGGGTTGTTTTGGTATGTATGCTTGGAGTTGGTCTTTGTGAAAAATCAGGACTATTGCAGGTTGCTATCAGACATGGTCTTGGCAATGTTAAAGGTTCACCTATAAAAATAATTGTAATTTTAATTCTTCTATCTATACTTTCTATGGCAGCTGGTGACTCCGGATTCATAGTAATGCCACCTCTTGGAGCTATTATATTTGCATCTATAGGCAGAAACCCAATTGCCGGAATGATGTTAGCATATGCTTCTGTTGCCGGTGCATTCGGCGGAAACTTGATTCCTACATCTCTGGATATGCTTCTTATAGGCTTTACAGAAAATGCAGTTAAACTTTCAGGAATAGAAGCTTCTACCAACCCGGTTATGAACTATTACTTCCAGCTGGCTTCTGTTGTGTTGGTTACTGCTGTAGGTACATGGGTTACCTTGAAGTTTGTTGAACCTAGATTGGGCAAGCTTGAAAATTATGAAGTTGAAGAAATGGAAGAAATCACTGATGTTCAACGTAAAGGTATGAAAATGGCAGGCATATCAGTACTTATACTCATTGCTCTAGTTGTTATTGGAACAGCTCCTGCAAACGGTATTTTAAGAGATCCTGAAACACATGCTATTATAAGTACTAAGTCACCTTTGATGGGCAGCCTTGTTTTCATAATAACATTGGCATTCTTTATTCCAGGTATGGTTTTCGGAAGAATTACAGGATCTATTCCTGATACCAAAGCAATGGTTATGGCACTTAACAAATCCATGGCTGAAATGGGCGGTTATATTGCACTTACATTCATTATGGCTCAGTTTACATCATTGTTCTCTTGGTCAAACATGGGTATAATTTTAGCAATAAAGGGAGCTAATGCACTTGAATCTTCAGGTTTCCCAATTCCTGTTGTAATGGTATTATTAATACTATTTATTATCCCATTGGATATATTCCTTGGTAGTTCATCAGCAAAATGGGCGGTATTTGCTCCTATACTAGTTCCAATGTTCATGTTCCTAGGTTTCCACCCTGCATTTACTCAGATGGTTTACAGAGTAGGAGACGCTGTTATCAACGTATGTTCACCGCTTTTGGCATATTATATTATGCTTTTGGCACTGGCCAGGAAGTATGATAAAAATATGGGTCTCGGCACGATGATTGCCACCATGCTTCCGTATTCAATCTTTTTCTTGATAGCATGGATAATTCAGCTTTTGGTATGGTACTTCTTAAAACTTCCGTTAGGACCCGGCGGACCATTATTGTTGCCATAAACAATTATAATTTCTATTTGAATTTTGAATAGAGCAACTAAATTAAACTAATAATAAAATATAACCGCTGAGGATTATTCTTAGCGGTTAATATTATATTCATAACAAATAAATCTGTCTGAAAAGGGAGGAAATGAATGGAATATAAGGAATTAGAATCTTTGGTCATTAGTACAATAGACAAGGAAAAACAAAAGGCATTTGAGTTAAATGAATATATATTTGACAATCCTGAACTGCCTCATAAAGAATATCTGGCTTGTGCAAAGTATGTGGAATTGCTGACTAAAGAAGGAATAAAGGTTGAAGATAAATTCTTGGGTATAGAAACAGCTTTTAAAGCTACAATACATGAAGACCCAAGCTCAGATATAAAAATAGGCATTCTTGCAGAATATGATGCGTTGCCGGAAATCGGTCATGCCTGCGGCCACAGCGCCAGCGGTGCTCTCAGCTTTTTAGCTGCCCTCTCACTTTTTAAAAATAAAGAAAAGCTAAAAGGCAATATTTATTTAATAGGAACTCCAGCCGAGGAAGGTAATAGTGCTGCCAAGAAAGTTATGGCTGATGCGAATTTATTTGATGATTTCAGCTATGTTATAATGATACATATGTATGATAAAAATCAGACCCATTCAATGTTTATGGCATTAGATACATTTACATTTGAATTTTACGGCAAGCCTTCACATGCGGCAGCTTCGCCATGGGAAGGTAAAAATGCCGTAAATGGAATGACTTTGTTCATACATGCCCTTGATATGATGAGACAACAACTTAGGGATGGCTCAAGGATACATGGAAGGATTTTAAGTGGCGGAACTGCTACAAATGTTATTCCGGAATATGCTTCTTGCATGTATACATTCAGGTATAAGAAAGCCGATTATTTAGGTGAAATTATCAGGATGGGAAGGGATGCAGCACAAGGATGTGCCAAAGCTACGCAGACTACAGTTAAAATATCAGATTCATTGGCAGGATATGATGATATGATACTAATACCAAGTGCAGACTATTTAATTGAATCTATATACGAAGAACTTGGTGTGGAATTAAGCAAAGAACCAGTAGCACCTTTGGGTTCGTCAGATATAGGTAATGTTAGCTACCGATGCCCTACCCTTCATCCATTGATTTCCATTACTGATAAACCAATGGCACTTCATACTAAAGAATTTGCAGATTGCGTGAAAACTGACAAGGCAAAATGGGCAATTGAAAAGGGAGCAAAGACCATTGCTTCATTTGTGGTAAGATCTCTTTTCGATGAAACAATAATTGAAAACATGAAAAAGGATTTTGCTGGACAATAACTTGTAAAAATTAAGAGGGCTGTTGTATTAATAATTTATTGTCGTGTCATTCTGAGGGCTTTAGCCCGAAGAATCTCATAATTTTAACGGTATGAGATTCTTCGTTGATGCTCAGGATGACATGAAAATGCTTAATACAACAGCGCTATATTTTTATTAGCAGGTTGCTTCATTATAAATTTTTTTAAGCTTTGTCCTGGCTTCACCTATTAAGTACAAGGAACCCACAAATGCAGCAACATCGCTTAGATTAAGATTATTTAATATCTCAATTGCTTCATCAAAGCTTGCTAATGGTGTAACGGGAACATCGTAGCGTATACTTATGAGTTTTGCTAATTCTGTGGCGCTCATGGCTCTATAGCTGTCCGGAGTAATGGTATAAACTCTTTCACAAACAGGAATAATATAGTCCAGCACAGTTTCAGGATTTTTATCTTTCAACATTCCATAAAATAAGATTATTTTTTTATCTTTAAAATTTTCATTAATAGTTTTAGCAAAATGTTCAATTCCATTTTGATTGTGCCCGCCGTCTAATATTATGACAGGCTCGTTGTTTATTACTTCAAACCTTCCTGCATACCTACAGTTTGCAAGACCTTGTTTTATGCTTTCCTCGGTAATGTTAAGTCCTTGGCTTTTCAATACCTCCAGTGCTAAAAGAGCAGTAGCTGCATTGTACAGCTGGTAGGTTCCGAGAAAATTCATTTTAAGCTTTGGTAAATAAAACACATCCTTTTTCATATATTCAAAGGTTTGTCCGCTTAAATCTGAGCTTATGCGATTTATGTTGTTTGCATCGACTTCAAACACAGCTGAATTTTTCAGTTTTGCTTCTGCTTTTATTACATTTTTTACAATGTCATCCTGCGGATATATTACTACATTGGAATTTTCCTTGATTATACCTGCTTTTTCATAGGCTACTTTTTCTAAAGTATTTCCTAAAAATTCTGTATGGTCTAAGCCAATGGTGGTTATTACTGATACAAGGCTTTTTTCGATGACATTGCTTGCATCATATCTTCCCCCCATGCCAACCTCTAAAATGAGAATATCAATTTTTTGTTCTTCAAAATATTTAAATCCTATGGCAGTAATAATTTCAAACTCAGTGAGTTTATCATAGCCTTCAGTATACATTATTTCTATTTTTTCTTTAACCAGTGTGGCAATGCGGGCAAGTGAATTTCTGTCAATGGGTACATGGTTTATTTGAATTCTTTCTGTAAATTCTTCGAGATGAGGGCTTATGAACAATCCTGTTTTGTATCCCGAAGCCATTAACACATCATGAAGCATGTTGCATGTTGAACCCTTGCCATTTGTTCCGGCAACATGTACAATTTTGTAACTGTTTTGAGGGTTTCCAAGGAGCTCTGTCAAACGTCTGTTTCTCTGCAAGCCAAGATTTGTTCCGTTGTTGTGTACTGCACGTATAAATTCGATTGACTGTTCATAATTCATAATTACACCTCGTATAGTTTGATTTATTATGACAGACCTTTGATGGTTAAGTATATTATATTATAAAAAATATAAGAATACAAAGCATTTCATCGCAAATATTTTACAGAAAACATCTGAATTTTTAAAAATAAATAAAAATAATAATTCTAGGTTATTCTTGCAGTTATACTCAATTGATGCTAAAATTAAAGTAAATAATTGGTAAGGTAAATATTTAAATTATGTGAGGTGTGTTATGAATTTTAAAGAAGCAGCAGAAAAATACAATGATTTTATTATTGAGCGAAGAAGATTCTACCACTCAATACCTGAGTTAAGTTACCAAGAGTACCAAACTACTAAAGAAATTGCAGAGGATTTAAGCAAAATGGGAATTGAGATTCAAACATTTCCTGATTACACTGGTGTTATTGGAACAATAAATGGAGGAAAACCCGGCAAGACAGTCATGCTTAGAGCAGACATTGATGCACTCAATATTGAAGAAAAAACAAATCTTCCATTTGCATCAACTAACGGAAAGATGCATGCCTGCGGTCATGATGCTCATATATCCATGCTTATGGGTGCTGCAAGAATGCTAGTAGATGTTAAGGATGAGCTTAAAGGAACTGTTAAGCTCATGTTTCAGGGAGCTGAGGAATCCAGCCACGGCGCTGAATACTATGTTAAAAATGGCGTTCTTGACGGTGTTGATTCTATATTTGGTATGCACATTTGGGGAACATTGGATGCACCTTATATGAACTTAGAGGCAGGAAGCAGAATGGCATCTGTAGATAACTTCAGGCTCACAGTCAAGGGTTTGGCATCACACGGTTCTGCACCAAATTTAGGAAAGGATGCAATTGTGGCTTCAGCTGCAATTATAATGAATATTCAAACTATTGTCAGCAGAAACAACAATCCTTTAAATCCTCTTGTAGTGTCCATTGGAACTATCAACGGCGGTCAAGCATTCAATATAATTGCCAACAATGTAGTGATGGATGGAACTGTTAGATGTCATTCAAGAGAAGTGAGAGCAACCATCGAACAACAGCTTAGAGACATAGTGGATAACACAGCTAAGACATTTGGCTGCGAGGCAGTGCTTGACTACAACTATTATGCAGCACCAATAATAAATGATCATGAAGATATAAATAAAATAGTTATAAATGCAGCAACAAAGCTATATGGAGAAGAATGTCTCGCTCCTATGCCAAAGCTTATGGGAGCTGAGGACTTTGCATACTTCATGGAAAAGGTACCTGCATTTTATGGATTCATTGGAGCTAAAAACGAAGAAAAAGGTATAATTTATTCAAATCATAATGATAAATTTACTGTGGATGAGGAATCGCTTCATAGAGGAGCAGCATTGTATGCTCAGTATGCATATGATTTTCTTGAAGAAAAATCAAAATAAAAATTAAATATTAAATATAGTAAGCGCAATGTCAAAACTCAATGTAGGATATTTGCGCTTATTTTGTATGTAAAATTAATTTTGACTTTATATAGGTTTTGGGGTAAAATTATATAATTAAATATTGTACATATGAGGGAACAATGAACCGAAATTATAAAACTTCAAGCTTGACAGAATCAGCCATGATAACAGGTATACTGGTTGTAATAGCCTATTTGTCATCCTTTATTTCTATTTTAATGTTTTTTTATCCTACACCTGCAATTATTCTTGCAAAAAGGAAGGGGATAAAATATGCAGCTTTGGCGCTGTTAGCTTCAGATATTATAATATCAATGCTTTTGGGAATACAAACAGGCATGACATTTTTAATATTATATACTCCGCTTTCTATTGCCCTTTCCTATGGAATATATAAAGATATGGATGCAAACAAGACCATGCTTTTAGGCTCAGCAGCATACATGATTTCATTTGTAGCTATGATATTTTTGATGGATGCTTTTTTAGGCATAAATTTTGTTCAGCAGCTTAAGGACATTTATGTTGAAAGCTTTAAAGCATCGAGAGATATGTTGTCAAATATGCCGTCAGGAATGAACAATGAAGGTGTCAATGAAATGATTAGGACTCTGGATGAGCTGGGTCCAATGATGGTAAGCACCATCTCGAATGTATTTCCTGCCATATTGATTGTTTCGTCTGTTGCTACAGCATACGTTAATTATATGGTTGCATTTAAATTTGCTAAAAGATTTTCAATTTCTGTCAAACAACATGAAGGAATTGCTTATTTTTCATTTCCAAAAACATTTATGGTCGCTATGGCAGCCATGATGTTATTGTCTTATTTGCTGGGTGCTTTAAATATCAGCGCCGGTATTATTCAAGCCAATTTATTTATGATTTTATTTGCAGCAATGTTTTTACAAGGCTTTGGTGTTGTAAAGTTTTTTTTATCAAGAAGTCAAATAAGCACAGGACTTAAAAGACTGTCATTGTTTATGATATTATTCATAGCATTATTTACTAATGCAGGTCTTTCTCAAGGTATTGCATTAGTAGGATTGGTAGATTTAGCAATAGATTTAAGAAAGATTAATAAGGCAATATAATTCCTAAATATATGTGGAGGTAATGATTTGGACAATAAAACTACTCCTAAATTTTTAAGTGATGACAGTTTGATATACTTGATTGTGATTATAATCATAATTGCAATTTTCTTTTTGGAACGCATGTATGTTTATGCCGGGATTGCAAGCTTGATTTTAATGGGCGTTGCTGCATTTTCTCTGCGAAGACAAATCATACGAGAAAAGGATCTTAAGAATTATTTGATAGATTATTCTAAAAATATAGAAAATCTGTCTGTAAATTCATTTTATTATTCTCCCATGCCAATAAGCATAATCGGATCGGATGGAAAAGTGTTCTGGTTTAACAACAAGTTCAAGGAGCTTGTAGGCGATGAAGTTGAAAGCATTGACAAAATCGATGAGTTTATTCCCGGATATCCAATAAAAACTATGGAGCAAAACAAGGAAGGGACCTTAAGCAGCATTGAAATTGCAGGTTCAGGAAAAACATTCAACATCATGTACTACGTACTGGAAGAAGGAAGATTCGGAGAAGGCATTTCTTATGTGTGCTATTGGAATGAAAACACGGCATTTGCTAATTTGAAGTTAAAATATAATGATGAACGTCCAGTTGCTATGCTAATTCAAATAGATAATTACGATGAAATATCAGAAAAGCTTGATAAGGGCGAAAAATCAGCCATGACTGCAGAAGTGGAAAAAATTCTTAACAAGTATGCTTCTGAAATGAACGGCTTTGTTTTAAGATATGATACAGCAAAATTTTTGATGATGATAGAAAATAAATTTTTAGATTCCTTAGAAGCTAAAAAGTTTAATATGTTAGAGGATGTAAGAACTCTTAAGGGAAGCGGAGATTTCAATTTTACCTTAAGCATTGGAACAGGTGTACTGGCAAAGAATCTTACACAGCTTCTCGAGTGCGCCAAGGGAGCACTGGATGTTGCTCTTGGAAGGGGCGGAGACCAGGCTGTTGTTAAAAGAATCAATTCTGTAAAATTTTATGGAGGCAAAAGCAAAGCAGTAGAAAAAAGAACCAAGGTTAAGGCGAGAATTATTTCCTACGCGTTGAGACAAATTATAGACCAAAGCTCCAATGTTATAATTATGGGCCACAGAGTAGGAGACATGGACAGTCTGGGCGCTTCTATAGGACTTTATGCCATGGCAAGAAGTAGAGGCAAAAAATCATACATTGTTATAAACAATGTAAACTACGCATTGAAAAATATGTATGAAAGAATGAAGCGTGAAGAAAGCCATTACATGGAGGCCATTATAAGTACTGAAACAGCAATGAGCTTGATTGACCAAAACACGTTGGTGGTTGTAGTGGACACACACAGACCAAGCTATACCGAAGCTCCTGAGCTCTTGACAAAGGTCGATAAAATAGTATTGATAGACCATCACAGAAGGAGCGAAGAGTATATAGAAAATCCGCTTCTGGATTATATAGAACCATATGCATCATCCACTTGCGAACTTGTTTCTGAACTTGTTCAATATATGGATGACCATATTAAGCTTACGAAATTTGAAGCAGATGCATTATTGGCAGGCATAGTCCTTGACACAAACTCCTTTACATTTAAAACAGGTGTGAGGACATTTGAAGCAGCATCATTCTTAAGAAGAAACAGCGCTGACACAACAGATGTCAAGGAACTTTTTAATGAAAGTCTGGATTCAATGAAGATGAAAACAGAAATTATAGAAAGATCAGAAATTGTCTTTGGAGATGCGGCAGTATCATATATAGATGAACTTTCTGAAAATTCTAATGTAATAGCAGCACAAAGCGCTGATGAACTTCTTACAATCAAGGATGTTAAGATGAGTTTTGTTCTTGTAAAAAACAAGGAATATATCAATATAAGCGCTCGTTCATCAGGCTCAATCAATGTGCAAGTTATCATGGAATATTTGGGGGGAGGCGGTCATTTGAATATGGCAGGAGCCCAAATTCAAACACAGGATATAAATGAAGCTAAAGCCAAATTATATGAAGCAATATCTCATTACAAAAAGGAGAGTAAAAATCAATGAAGGTAATACTATTAGAAGATGTTAAAAATGTAGGAAAAAAAGGTGAAATAATTAATGCAAAAGACGGATATGCAAGGAATTTTTTATTTCCTAAAAATTTAGCTATAGAAGCAACAACGGTTAACTTGAAGAATTTAGAAAATGCACAAAAGCAAAAGGAAGCAAAAGAAAAGGAATTGCTTGAAGAAGCTAAAAAGTTAGAAGAAGAGCTGATGAAACTGACTGTTGTAATAAAAACAAAAACAGGAGAAAACGGAAAGCTTTTCGGAGCTGTAACTACCAAGGAAATAGCTGAGCATATAGAAAAGGAACATGGCTTTGCTATAGACAAAAAGAAATATGATATGGAACCAATTAAAGCTGTGGGAGAATATTTTGCAAAAATAAAGCTTCATCCGCAGGTTAATGCAAAGGTTAAAATCATAGTAACAGAAAAATAGAGGATATTATGTCTGATTTATTAAAATTTGGAAAAGTGCCGCCACACAATGCAGAGGCAGAGCAAACAGTTCTTGCCTCTGCTTTAATTGACCATGTTGCCGTGGAGAAGGTCATAAATTTATTAAGAACAGATGACTTTTATTTTGAAGCCAACAAAGAGATATTTGATTCCATCATACAGGTTCATATTCAAAATATTCCTGTGGATGTTCTCACTGTATCTGAGGAGCTTAAAAAAAGAGGAAAAATTGATTATATTGGTGGCTTTGAATATCTGGCAAAATTAACTGAAAATATTATAACATCCAAGAATGTGGAAGCATATTGCAACATTATCAGAGAAAAGTCGACATTGAGAAAGCTTATAAGCGCTTCTAATGAAATAATTGAAAAAGGCTACAAGGAAAATGATGATGTTCAAAAAATAATAGAGCTTGCAGAATCCAGGATATTTTCTATATCCCAAAACAGAAGCATCAATTCATTTGCAGAAATCAAGGATGTTTTGATGGATGTGTTCAACCACTTAGAAGAAAGAGCCATGAACAAGGGTGGTCTCACAGGTCTTACAACAGGCTACAGCGATTTGGACAGAATGACCTCAGGTCTGCAAAAATCAGACCTTATTCTTTTGGCTGCAAGACCTTCCATGGGAAAGACAGCGCTGGCATTGAACATTGCAATGAATTCAGTTAAAACGGGAGCCTCAGTTGCATTGTTTTCTCTTGAAATGTCCAAGGAGCAATATGTTCAAAGAATCATAAGCATGGAGTCCATGGTTGACTCGTCCAAGCTTAGGACAGGCAATCTTGACGATGATGATTGGACAAGACTTATTTCAACCATGAGCACTATTTCTAATTATAAGATTTTTATAGATGATTCTGCTGCAATTTCGGTTTTTGAGCTCATGTCTAAGTGCAGGAGACTTAAAATAGAAAAAGGACTTGATTTGATAGTTATAGACTATCTACAGCTCATGTCTGATGGAACTAATACTGTAAACAGACAGCAGGAAATTTCCAACATTTCACGTGGATTGAAGGCACTGGCACGAGAAATGGACTGTCCGGTTATGGCCTTGTCACAGCTATCTCGTGCCCCTGAGCTTCGTCAGGATCATAGACCTATCATGTCAGACTTGAGAGAATCAGGAGCAATAGAGCAGGATGCTGACGTGGTGCTCATGCTTTACAGAGATGAGTACTACTATAAGGAAGAGTCTGAGAAAAAAGGAATCACAGATGTTATTATTGCAAAGCAAAGAAACGGTCCAGTGGGAACTGTAGAGCTTGCATGGATCAGTCAATACACTAAGTTTGGAAACATACAGAAATAATATTCACCAACAAAGGTGATATACATGAAAATTATAAGATGAGTACTTTCAGAAACTAAATGAATAAAACAAGCAAAAACAAGAATTAAAATTAAAAGAGAGAAAAAAGTGTAAAGTCAAGTTGATAGTATTTAAAAATAAGTAAAAAAGAGCATGGCAAACAAG
>JBFXKO010000039.1:0-32529 GCA_050173715.1 Sedimentibacter sp. | reverse complement strand
GTTAGGGCTAGATCTGGTGGCAATAGCGAAGAGGACACACCCGTTCCCATCCCGAACACGGAAGTTAAGCTCTTCAGCGCTGATGATACTTGGTGGGTAACTGCCTGGGAAAGTAGGACGTCGCCGGGTTTCAAAAACAGTTGATGAAAATCAGCTGTTTTTTTATGTAAAAACTGGCAGATGTTCTGTCAGTTTTTATTTTTAATAATAAGTTTTGAAATTAATACATTGCTCAAAACCCAATAAGCATGATTTGTCATTCTGAGCGTTATCGAGCAACCTCATAATTTGAGTATTTCAAAGATTATTCACTTGATTCAGAATGACATAAAGGTTTATTTTGGGAAACAATCATACATTAATATGATTCCTAAAAGTTTAAACAAGTATTTATTTTTATTTATTAACATTAGAACCAAATGTATAAATATAGAGTAATTTCATAAATATAAAAATTGTCTTGACAAATTCATAAAAAGCATTACAATATAAGTAAGGGAAATCATTGTCACAAGTTTTAACAATCGTTATCT
This sequence comes from Sedimentibacter sp., assembly GCA_050173715.1. Taxonomy (GTDB): domain Bacteria; phylum Bacillota; class Clostridia; order Tissierellales; family Sedimentibacteraceae; genus Sedimentibacter. The sequence continues at coordinate 31,996 of JBFXKO010000039.1, read as the reverse complement.
TGAAATAAAATATATGGTGGTGATAATATTGAGCAATTCAAATATAAGAGTATATTCAGAAATTGGAAAATTAAAAAAAGTATTATTGCACAGACCTGGAAAGGAACTTGAAAACTTGATGCCTGAATATCTGGAAAGGCTGCTTTTCGATGACATTCCATACTTGAAAATTGCACAGGAAGAGCATGATGCATTTGCGAATATATTTAAATCTAAAGGCATTGAGGTAGTATATTTAGATAATTTAGTTGCAGAATCACTTTGCAATGAAGAAATAAAAAATCAGTTTATAAATGAGTATATTGAAGAAGCCGGCATAAAGGAAAATGGCGAGTCAGGAATATTGAGAGAATACTTTTTATCTTTTAAAAGCAACAAGGAAATGGTACGTAAGATGATGGAGGGAATCAGGAAGTCTGAAATTCATGATTACAGAGGTCCAAGGCTGGCGGATTTTTTAAGCAATCAATATCCTTTTATTATTGATCCTATGCCAAATTTGTATTTTACCAGAGACCCTTTTGCAGCAATTGGTGAAGGGGTATCCATTCATAGGATGTCAACAATAACAAGAAACAGGGAAACAATATTTGCTAAGTACATTTTTAACTGCAATCCAGAATATAAAGGTACTAAGCTTTTTTATGACAGAACTGAGAAGTACTCGCTTGAGGGCGGAGACATTTTAATATTAAATGAAGAAACAATTGCAGTTGGAATTTCTCAAAGAACGAATCCTAATGCTATTGAAAAGTTTGCTAAGCTTCTTTTAGCTGACGGAAGCACTTTTAAAAGAATACTGGCAATAGATATTCCTAAAACAAGAGCCTTTATGCACTTGGATACAGTATTTACAATGGTGGATTATGATAAGTTTACCATTCACCCAAATATAAGATCGGATATGAATGTCTATGTACTTGAGAAGGACATAGATGATAATATTAAAATAACCGAAGAAAAAGGGTATTTAGAAGATATTTTAAAAAAGGCGTTAGAGCTTGACAACGTGGAATTAATAAAGTGTGGTGGCAACAGCGTCATAGACGCAGCAAGAGAGCAGTGGAATGACGGATCAAATACTTTATGCATTGCACCTGGAGAGGTTATAGTATATTCCAGAAACTATGTGACTAATGAAATATTGCAACAAAAAGGCATAAAGACGCACACAATGCCAAGTTCAGAGCTGTCTAGGGGCAGAGGCGGCCCTAGATGTATGAGCATGCCGTTAATAAGGGAAAATTTATAAATATAATAAAATGTTTATAAAAATAATTGCATGTCTGACAACTTTGTGATAGTATACTAAAATATACGAAAAAAATTAATATATTTAGGAGGGTTTTATGGCTGTTAATTTAAAAGGAAGAAGCTTATTAACATTAATGGATTTTACAACAGAAGAAATCAGGTATTTGCTAGACTTAGCACATGACTTAAAAGCAAAGAAACGTTCTGGAGATTCAAATTACTTACTAAAGGGAAAAAATATCGTGCTATTATTTGAAAAAACATCAACCAGAACTAGATGTGCTTTTGAAGTTGCAGCTTTGGATGAAGGTGCCCATGTAACATTTTTAGACTCTGGAAGCTCTCAAATGGGAAAAAAAGAATCCTTGGAAGATACTGCAAAGGTTCTGGGAAGATTCTTTGATGGTATTGAGTACAGAGGATACAAACAGGAAGTAGTTGAAGATTTGGCTAAATATGCAGGAGTGCCAATTTGGAACGGATTAACAGATATTGACCACCCCACTCAGATATTGGCAGACTTACTCACTATAGAAGAACACATATCAAAACCGCTAAATAAGGTGAAGGTTGTATTTGCAGGTGATATAAGAAACAATATGAGCTATGCTTGGATGTACGGTTGCGCTAAGATGGGAATGCACTATGTAGCATTTGGACCAAAGGTTCTTGAAGAGCAGCTTGACAAAGATGCTTTGAACAAAATATATGAAGTTGCAAAATACACAGGAGCTACAATTGAAATATCTGACAGTATAGACAGCGTAAAGGGTGCTGATGTAATTTACACTGATATTTGGGCTTCAATGGGCGAAGAAGCTCAAATACCGGAAAAAGTAAAAATGCTTACTCCATTCAAGGTTACCATGGATTTATTAAAAGCTACAGGAAACAATGATGTAATATTCATGCACTGTCTGCCTGCATTCCATGATTTTGAAACAAAAATGGCTAAAGAGCAAAAGGAACTTGGCTATGATATCAGAGAAGTAACAGATGAGGTTTTTAGAAGCAGACATTCAGTTGTTTTCGATGAAGCAGAAAACAGACTTCATACTATTAAAGCTGTTATAGTTGCTACAATAGCATAAAAATTAGGGCGGCAAATTTAAGAGAGGGTAAAATGAACAAAATAATTAAAGTAGTTATTGCATTAGGCGGAAATGCTTTAGAGGATAAAAGCATGCCATCAACAGCAGAGGCTCAATTAGAAGTTGTTAAAAAAACAAGTGAATATCTTGCGGAAATAAGCTGTGCAGGTTATGAAATTGCTATAGTACATGGAAATGGACCACAGGTTGGAAGGCTTTTATTATCATCTGAAACTGCAAAGGATGTAACACCTCCAATGCCATTCGATGTGTGTGGAGCAATGACACAAGGTTATATTGGTTATCACATCCAACAGGGTTTAAAATATGCTTTAGCTAAAAGAAACAGAATACTTCCGGTTGTAACCATTGTGACACAAGTTGTTGTAAATAAAGATGATCCAGCTTTTAATAATCCTACAAAGCCAATTGGTTTATTCTATTCAGAGCAGGAAGCAAGAGAAATTGCTGCTGAAAAAGGATACATTATGAAGGAAGATGCCGGCAGGGGATGGAGAAGAGTTGTGCCATCACCTATGCCAGAAAGGATAATTGAAGTAGACACTATTAAGAGATTATGGGATTCTACAATTGCAATTGCATGCGGGGGCGGTGGAGTTCCTGTAATTGAAAACGAAGATGGTTCAGTTGAAGGAATTGCTGCAGTAATTGACAAGGATTTAGCAGCAGAAAAGTTGGCTGAAGACATAAATGCAGATATTCTTATGATTCTTACTGAAGTTGAAAAGGTGTCAATTAATTTTAAAAAGCCAGACCAGTGGGATTTAGACTTTATGTCTGTTGATGAAGCTGAAAAATATATGGATGAAGGGCATTTTGCACCAGGCAGCATGCTTCCAAAAGTAATGGCAGCTGTTAAGTTTGTTAAGAATCATCCTGAAAGAAAATCAATTATCACATCTCTGTATAAGTCCATGGATGCTTTAAACGGATTGACGGGAACAGTTATAAAGAATATTTAAAAAATCCGGCAAATTTGCCGGATTTTTTAAATATTATACTTCTTGATTTTTTGCATTTTTTATATTGAAATTAAGCATTTCTTCTTCTATATTCTTCAGTCCCATAAGTTTCTTCGATTTGTCCATGTCTTGTTTCATGTTTCTAAATGCATTGGTCAGCATGAGTTTGATTCTGTTTATTTGATTTACCTCGCTTATGCCTGCATCAAAGTCTATAGGAACTATGTTTGACTTTGGATATGCATCTTTTAGCTTCTTAATCATTCCTTTGCCTGTTATATGGTTTGGCAGACATGCAAATGGCTGCAGACATAATATATTATCAACACCTGAGTCTAACAATTCAACCATTTCTCCTGTCAAAAACCATCCTTCGCCGGATTGATTAGCAAGGGACAGGAATTTCTTTGCCTTGTGAGCTAGCTCAATGATATTTGCCGGAGTTGTAAATCTTTTGGAATTTTTGAAAGCATCAACGCTGGGCTTTTTATACAAATCAATTGCTTTAACAACTATGTTGTTAATTGCCTTTGTTTTCTTTGAGTTAATGAGAAGTTCATCATATTTGATAACACCATTTAACGAGCTGTAAGAGAAGAAATCCAACAAGTCAGGCACAACAACCTCTGCACCTTCATCCTCCAGCAGTGAAAATACATCATTGTTTGCGTTTGGATGAAATTTAACCAATATTTCTCCCACAATGCCAACCTTAGGCTTTCTTTTACTTTCATCTAGCTCAATATTGTCAAAATCGTTAACTATGTCTTTTATAATTCGTCTGTATTCTAATAAATTTCCTGACTTTATTACCTTGTGGCATTTTTCAACCCACTCTTTATAAAGTTTGTTTACTGAGCCCTTAATTTTTTCATATGGTCTTGTTCTATATGTTGCGCGCATCAAGGTATCTCCGATGACCATACCCATAACCAGCCTGTTTATAAATGGTGCAGTTATTTTAAAACCAGGGTGTTTTTCCAGTCCCACCACATTGAATGATATGACAGGAATATTGCCATATCCTGAATCTTTCAATGCTTTTCTTATAAAGCCAATGTAATTGGTCGCACGACAACCTCCGCCTGTTTGAGAAATCATCAATGATACGTTGTTTAAATCATACTTGCCTGATTCTAAAGCGTTAATGAGCTGACCTATTACTATGATTGAAGGATAGCACGCATCGTTGTTTACAACCTTAAGACCAACATCAACTGCCTGCTTATCAACAGCCGGAAGAACTACTGCATTGTATCCGGACATTCTTGCTGCAGTTTCTATAAACTGAAAATGTATGGGAGACATTTGAGGTACAAGGATTGTATGATTTTTTTTCATTTCCTTTGTGAATAAAACTCTCTTGTAATTTTCTTCAAGATGTTCATGCACAATACCATTTTTGTCTCTATCCTCCATGGAAGCAAGCAGCGAACGAATACGGATTCTGATTGCTCCTAGGTTAGTTATTTCATCTATTTTAATAACTGTATAAATTTTGTTGTTTTTCTGAAGTATTTCATTTACCTGGTCAGTAGTTACGGCATCTAAGCCGCACCCGAAGGAATTAAGCTGCACAAGTTCCAAGTAATCTGTATTGGAAACATAGGTTGCAGCAGCATAAAGCCTTGTGTGGTATGCCCACTGGTCTATTACCCTGAGTGGTCTCTCTATTTCATATTCATTTTCCAATGAATCTTCGGAAAGTACTACCAATCCGTAACCTTCTATCATTTCAGGTATTCCATGATTTATCTCAGGATCCACATGGTATGGTCTGCCTGCAAGCACTATACCTTTTTTATTATTTTTCTTAATATATTCAATAGCTCTTGTTCCTTCATCCTTTACATCCTGCTTGTATGCAAGAAGTTCATCGTATGCTTTGTTTACAGCTTTTCTTATTTCTTCAAACGTCAAATTTTCTTCAGAGCCGATTTCTCTGTAAAGCTTATCTATAAGCATTTCTTTGTCATTTAAATTTAAAAATGGTTTATAGAATTTAATGTTTTTCAAGTCAATATTTGCTTCTATAGATTCAGGGTAAGATACAACTACAGGGCAGTTAAAGTGATTTCCTGCATTTGAATCTTCCTTAATATTATAAGAAACACAAGGATAAAATATTTTGGTTAATTTCTTATTTATGAGATCCATTATATGCCCATGGGTAATTTTTCCCGGGTAGCATACAGATTCAGATGGGATGGTTCCCATTCCTAATTCATATATTTTTTTGCTGGATACCCCGGAAAGAACTACTCGGTACCCTAATTCCGTAAAGAATGTAAACCAAAATGGATAGTCCTCATACATATTCAACACTCTTGGTATGCCAATCATGCCTCTTATAGCTTCATTTACCGCTAAAGGCTTGTAGCTAAACACTCTTTTGAGCTTATATTTATAAAGGTTCGGCAAGGGCTCTTTCTTTTCTGTGTGAATATATTTTTCAGCACCACGCTCGCAGCGATTGCCGGAAACAAAGTATCTGCCGTCCGAGAATTTATTTATGGTCAAAAGGCAGTTGTTTGTACATAGTCCACAGCGTTCCATGGTTGTATTAAATGCAAAATTATCTAAGTCTTCTTCCTTCACAAATTTGCTTGACATGGATGAATTGTATTTATTTTTTGCGACCAAAGCCGCGCCGAACGCACCCATAATCCCGGCTATATCAGGTCTAACAACCTCTTTTTTTGTTATAAGTTCAAAAGCCCTTAAAACAGAATTGTTATAGAACGTTCCACCTTGAACAACAACCCTGTCTCCGATTGAATCAAGGGATCTAAGCCTTATAACCTTGAACAAGGCATTTTTAATGACTGAATATGATATTCCTGCAGATATATCACTTAAGGTTGCCCCTTCTCTTTGTGCTTGTTTAACTTTGGAGTTCATGAATACGGTGCATCTTGTTCCTAAATCAACAGGATGCTTTGAAAATGAAGCAGCCTCCGCAAATTCATGAATGCTCATATCTAGCGACTTGGCAAATGTTTCAATAAATGAACCGCAGCCTGACGAACATGCCTCATTCAGCATGATGGAGTCAATGACACCGTTTTTTATAATCATGCTCTTCATGTCTTGTCCACCAATATCTATTATGAAATCTACACCATTAAGGAAGAAGTCTGCAGCCTTGTAATGAGCCACAGTTTCAATTTCACCTGTGTCCACATTTAAGGCAGCTTTAATTAAATGCTCTCCATAGCCAGTTACAGCAGTGTAGGCGATTTTTATACCCTTGTGCATTTTGCCGTAAAGTTCTTTTACAGCCTTTACAGCTGAGTTTAAAGGATTGCCTGCATTGCTTGCATAGTAAGAGTGGAGTATTTCCCCTTCTTCTGTAATAAGAACAAGCTTTGTGGTTGTTGAGCCTGCATCTATTCCAAGAAAGGCAGGTCCTGAATATTCTTCTATATTTTTTTGCTTAGCCTTATGCTGGCTGTGTCTTTCTAAAAACTTATTGTATTCTTCTTGATTTTCAAACAATGGGTCCAAGTCTTTTTTACGGTATTCCAAATTGGTATTTTCCATTGTATCATTTATTTTTTTATAAAAATCATTGAATTTTAATTCTTCATTGTCAGAGGACAACAGGGCAGCGCCCATGGCAACATAGTAGTTAGCATCCTCAGGGCATACAGAATTTCTGCTATTCAAATTTAATGTTTCTTTAAATCTTTCCCTAAGTTCAGACAAGAAAAATAACGGACCACCTAAAAAGGCAACGTTGCCCTTTATTGGTCTTCCTTGAGCAAGACCGCTTATTGTCTGGTTAACAACAGCTTGAAATATAGATGCAGCAATATCCTCTTGACGTGCACCTTCATTTAACAGTGGCTGCACATCAGATTTAGCGAATACTCCGCAACGTGATGCAATAGGATAAATTGTATTGTGTTTTTTTGATAATTCATTTAATCCAACAGCATCAGTCTTCATTAAGACTGCCATTTGATCGATGAATGCTCCTGTTCCACCGGCACATGATCCATTCATGCGTTGCTCTAAATTTCCTGACAAGTATGTGATTTTAGCGTCTTCTCCACCAAGTTCAATCACTACATCCGTTGCAGGTATATATTTTTCTATTGTACGAGTAGATGCAGCAACCTCCTGGACGAAGTTTATGCCTAAATATTTAGACACATCAATTGCCCCTGAACCGGTTATGTTTATTTTAATAAGGTTGTCTTTTAACGTTTCAGATGAATTTCTAATAATTTCAGTTACAGTATTTTTTATATCAGAATAGTGTCTTTCGTATTGTTTGTGAATCAAGTTGCCTTTATTGTCTATTACAGCTATTTTTACTGTTGTAGATCCTATATCTAGTCCTACCAAGTAAGTATTCATTGCATCCTCCAAAGCCTGTTGGCTTTAAACTTTCCGTCGAAGTGAAAACTTAACGAAATAAACTTACAAAAATTATATAATCGACTTTTCCATAGGAAAAGCCGAATATTCGTGCTTGAACTGCGCCATTTGTTTTAAGTCAATACTACAGTAATTATTCAATTTTCAGTAATTCAATTTAAAATTGCATAGTATTTTATTAAGTATATTATATCATGTTAAAAATGAAAATCAACTAAATTAAATTTGTAACAACATTTTTCTAGCAATTTTTATGCCGAAAAATCGCAGAAGTAAAATATTTGTAAAATTTTAATTGTTTAACGAACAATATTTATGAGTATATAAAAGAAATGTTGCATTAAACTTATAAAACGATTATAATATGTATTAGCATAAAACGTTTACATTTAGATAATTCGGCAAATAAAATTCATATTTATTAATAGGAGGAAATATGAGCAAAAAGTATTTATGGATAGTTAGTGTATTGTTGATTTTTTCAATGATTTTGACAGCATGCAGCGGCGGAACTAGTACATCTGCTCCCAGTGACACAATCAAAATAGGATGGATTGGATCATTGACAGGAGACCAGGCAGTTTGGGGAACATGTGAAAGCAACACAGTTAAGATGTTGGTCGAAGAAGTAAATGCAAACGGAGGAATTTTAGGAAAACAAGTAGAGGGCATTTATTATGACACAAAGGGAGACGCAGCAGAGGCTGTTAATGCGGTAAAAAGACTTATCACTCAGGATAAGGTTGTTGCAATAATAGGACCTAATGCAAGCGGTCAAGCAATATCTATATCAGCAGTTTTAGAGCAGTACAAGGTGCCTGATATAGCTACAGTTGCAACAAACCCTAAGGTTACAGTGGGTGATGACGGCAATGTTAAACCATTCAACTTCAGAGTATGCTTCATAGACCCTTATCAGGGAGCAGTTGCAGCAGGCTATGCTTATGATAGACTTGGTTTAAAAAATGCAGCAGTATTATATGATGTAGCAAGTGACTATTCACAAGGATTTACAGAGTTCTTTGAAAAGACATTTACTGAAAAGGGCGGAAAAATAGTTGCAAAGGAAGGCTTTAAGGAAGGAGATATGGACTTCAGACCACAGCTTACCAAAATTAAGGAATCAAATCCTGATTTGATATTGATGCCTTACTATTATAAGGAGGTTGCATTAAGTGCTAACCAAGCAAGAGACCTTGGAATTGATGCAACACTTATAGGTGGAGATGGTTGGCCATCAGAACAGTTAATGGAAATGGCGGCAGATTCAATCGAGGGAAGCTACATTGTAAATCATTTGGACTTCAATGACCCTGAGGTTAAACCGCTTCAAGATGCATACAAAGCAAAATACAATCTGCCTATGGAGTTAAATGGATACATGGCACATGATGCATTCAGGCTTTTAGAAGCAGCAATTAAGGATGCTAACTCTACAGACCCTGTTAAAATTACAGAATCCTTGACAAAGGTTACAGTTGAAGGAGTAACAGGTACTATTAAAATAAGTGAAGAAGACCATAATCCTATAGGAAAACAAGCCGCAATAGTTAAAATTGAAAATGCAGATTACATATTCCAAGAAAAATATGGCTTGCAATAAATATAAGGCGGGTTTTACCCGCCTTAATTTTTAACGGAGGAGGCACTATGAGTGTATTTTTGCAGCAGGTTATAAACGGATTGTCTATAGGCAGCGTTTATGCTCTAATGGCAGTTGGTTATTCTCTTGTATACAGTATAATGAATTTTTCTAACTTCGCTCATGGCGGAGTTATTATGATTGGAGCATATATTGGCTATTTTAGCCTCACCTTGTTGAATGTGCCATTTTTTGTAGCATTCATAATATCTGCTCTAGGTACAGGACTTCTTGCTGTACTAATTGAAAGAATTGTATACAGACCTTTAAGAAAAAGAAATGCTCCATTTTTGTATTTTATTATTTCAGCAATGGGAGCTTCAATATTTCTAGAAAATATGGTAATAGCTTCGCCCATTGGTCCCACATTCAGATCTTATCCACCAATTTTTTCATCAGAGCCCATAATGCTTGGGAGTGTTGCTTTGGGAAGAATTGATTTATTAATGTTTATAATTTCCGCATTAAGCTTAATGGCACTTGTATATATAATCGAAAAAACAAAAATTGGACTTTCCATAAGAGCCACTTCCTATAGCATCAAAGGTAGCACCTTAATGGGTGTCAATGTGGATATGGTTATTTTTATAATATTTGCTTTAGGGGGACTTTTAGCTGGTCTTGCAGGAATGTTTTTTGGCATGAAGTATACTGTATATCCTCAAATAGGAAACATAACCACAAAGTCATTTGTAGCAGCAGTATTTGGAGGGTTAGGAAGTCTGCCTGGAGCTGTTATTGGCTCTGTACTGCTTGGATTGATTGAAACCATGACTTCTGGAATTTTGTCATCAACATATCGAGATTTAATTGTATTTGCTCTTTTAATAATTGTGCTTGTATTTAAGCCTACGGGTTTAATGGGCAAATCCACGGAAGATAAGGCATAGGGGGTTAATATGAGCTGGGATTATGTATCAGGAATATTTATATTATCAGGAATTAATTTAATGACTGTTCTCGGGTTATCCCTTTTGACCGGATTTACTGGAATGTTTTCCTTTGGACACGCAGGATTTATGGCAATTGGAGCCTATGTGGCTGCCACAATGACAATGAAATTTGCTTTTTCGTATTTTGCTGCTTTGCTGGCAGGTGGAATTGCAGCCATGATAATTAGCCTTTTTATAGGAAGACTCACCTTAAATTTAAAGGGAGATTATTTTTGTATAGCAACATTGGGGTTTGGTGAAGCAATCAGACTGATACTGGACAATGTGCAGTATTTTGGAGGAGCAAGAGGTTTATCAAGCATTCCCACAGTAGGCAAGACAACATTAATAAATGTAGTAATTATAAACGTTATAGCCATATATGTATTGGTATCACTAATAAGATCAAGACATGGCAGAAATATGGTTGCAATCAGAGAGGAAGAACTGGCTGCGCAAACAATAGGAATAGATGTTTTTAAATATAAGCTTATTGCTTTAGCTATAAGTGCTATGTATGCAGGAATATCAGGAGGCATGTTGGCACATTATCTGGGTTATATACAACCAGTAATGTTTAAAATGGTAAAATCAACAGAGCTCACTATTATAGTTATATTTGGAGGTTTAGGAAGTGTATCAGGAAGTGTGATAGGTACAATACTGTTGACATTCCTTCCAGAAATATTAAGAAGCTTCTACAATTGGCGTCTGGTAATATATGGAGCTGCAGTAATATTGATTATGATTACAAGACCTCAGGGATTAATGGGGGGCAAGGAAATAAGCTTAAAACCTGTTATCAAATTTATTAAAAATAGAAAAATGAAATCAAAAGAGGGGGTAGAATCATGAGTGTACTTTCTCTTAAAAATGTTACAAAAAGATTTGGAGGACTCACTGCAGTAGACAATGTGAGCTTTGACATTGAACAAGGGGAAATCTTTGGACTTATTGGTCCAAACGGTGCAGGAAAAACTACAATATTTAATTTAATAACAGCTATTTACAGCATTACTGAAGGAAAAATTAGTTTTTATGATAAAAAGCTTGAAAATGTAAAACTTTTTGAAATTGCAAATATGGGAATAACAAGGACATTCCAAAATATTAGATTGTTTAAAAAGCTTACTGCTTACGACAACGTGTTGACGGCTTGCCATAAATCTGCTGATTACAGCCTGTTCAATCCAATTATAAGATTTGGGAAATTTAGACACCAAGAAAATGAGTTAAACAAAAAAACAGATGAACTTTTAAAGTTAATGGGACTTTGGGATTATAAGGACATAGTTGCCTCTAACTTGCCTTATGGTCTTCAGAGAAAACTTGAAATAGCTAGGGCGCTTGCTCTGAATCCAAAACTTCTCCTGCTTGATGAACCGGCAGCTGGCATGAATCCAGAGGAAACCATGCAGCTTATGGCGCTCATAAGAGAAATAAGAGAAAAATTTGATTTAACAGTCTTGATTATAGAGCATCACATGGATTTGATAATGGGAGTATGTGACAGAATATTCGTTCTTAACTTTGGAATTCCTCTTGCCCTGGGAACTCCAAAGGAAATTCAAGAAGACAAAAGAGTTATAGAAGCTTATTTGGGAAAAGAGGAGAATAAATATGCTGAGTGTGAATAATTTAAATGTTTATTACGGCGGCATTCATGCTCTTAAGGGAGTATCGCTAAATGTTGAACAAGGGCAGATAGTTTCTATAATAGGTTCAAACGGAGCAGGCAAATCTACATTGATAAATTCAATAAGCGGAATAGTTAGGTACAAGGATGGAGAAATTCTCTATAAGGATGCAAAGCTTCCAAAGCAAGCACATAAAATAGTTAAAGCAGGTATATGCCAGGTTCCTGAGGGAAGAATCATATTTGTAAATTTGACAGTCATGGAAAACCTGCGTATGGGCGCATTTTTAAGAAATGATAAGGAAAAAATAAGCATAGATTTAAACAGGATTTTTGAACTGTTTCCAATATTGAAGGAAAGAGAAAATCAAATTGCCGGCACCTTGTCAGGAGGTGAGCAGCAGATGCTTGCAATGGGAAGAGGCTTAATGTCAAATCCAGATTTAATATTACTTGATGAACCGTCTCTTGGTTTAGCTCCTCTATTAATAAACACAATATTTGATATTATTATTGAAATAAAAAATATGGGAAAGACTATTTTGCTGGTTGAACAAAATGCATTTAAGGCACTTTCTGTTGCTGATTATGCATATGTGCTGGAGCAGGGAGCAGTAACATTAGAAGGAAAAGCAAGCGACCTTATTAAAAATGAAAAAATACAGGAAGCTTATCTTGGAAAGAAGAAAGAGATTGCAATATAGATACGCTAGACACGGGTAGACACGGGGACGTTTCATTTGTCTTTTTTGAAGACAGAAACGTCCCCTTGTCTTGCTCATGTCCTCTACCTCAAAAATATGTTGTTGATTTTATTGTTTTTAAAAGTTATGATATAGTAAATACAAAAAAGAAGGAGGCTCATATGAAACTCACTTACTTAGGACATTCGGCAATTATGATAGAAGAAGGGAAATTTAAGGGGATTATAGATCCGTTTATATCAGGCAATTCGCTGGCTAATATAAATCCGGATGCATTATCAGATATAACTCATATTTTTGTAACTCACGGTCACGGCGATCACATAGGAGATACGGTTGACATAGCTAAAAAAACTGGTGCATTGATTATAACTAACCATGAAATTTCGTCATACTTTAGCAAATTTAATTTAAGAACGCATTCAATGCACATTGGAGGAAGAACTAAATTCGATTTTGGCGTAGTAAAAATGACAAATGCTTTGCATGGTTCAGGAATTTCTGAAAACGGAAGCATGGTTTATGGCGGCAATCCAGGTGGTTTTGTTATTGAAGTTAATGGTAAAAAGGTATACCATGCAGGAGATACAGGGCTTACTTTAGATATGAAGCTGTTAGAAGATGAAAATATCGATGTTGCGTTCCTTCCTATAGGAGGTAACTATACCATGGACATAGATGATGCTGTAAAGGCTGCAGACTTCGTTAAGGCAAAAAAGGTTGTTCCTATTCATTACAACACATTTGGAGTTATAAAGGCCGACCCGTTTGAATATAAAAACAAAGTAAAAACCTCAGAGGTTGTTGTGCTTAATATTAACGAAAGCATTTATATCTAGTGAAAATATTTCATATGTATTGTTGAATAGTAAAAAGGCATATGATATAATCATGAAAACAACAAGTAAGAAATGCAAGGGGAGGTTTGAATGTTTGCTTTAGTGTTAATATTGAATGACATATCCAAACTTGATAATATACATGAGGTTTTTTATCAGGAAGAAATAGGAGCTACAACAATAGATAGCCAAGGAATGGGAAAGGTGTTGATGGATCATAATATAAATGTTCCAATGCTTGACAGTGTAAGAAAGCTTATAGATGGCAGAAAACCTTACAGTAAAATAGTTTTTAGCATCATTAAGGATAAGGAAAAGCTTGATGAAGTGGTCGAGAAAATAAAAGAAGAGCTGGATTATTTCGATGAACCAGGAATAGGATTTATGTTTGCAATGCCTGTTGTAGAAATATATGGTTCAAATATAGATGATATAAAATAATAAATACAAAGTATGATTGCTAAAATGATCATACTTTTTGTATGCCCTAACCCTAACGTATACTCCGCATATGCCCTAACCCCATTTTTCAGAATTTATAAAAATTTTTATATATACGTATTGACATTAGTTATCAATTAGATTATAATTATGTCAAATAAATGATAATGATTATCAATATCGCAATATTGGAGGGATGAATTATGACATTAGATAATATAAAACCGGGTCAAGGCGGTATTATAACATCAATTGGTGGAAAAGGAATGCTTAGAAGAAGATTGTTAGATATGGGTTTAACTCCAAACACAAAAGTACATGTGAGAAAAGTGGCACCTATGGGAGATCCGATTGAACTTTCCTTGAGAAATTATGTTTTAACTATTAGAAAAGAAGAAGCTTCAAAAATAGAATTGAAAGAGGTATTTAACATATGAAATATGTATTTGCCCTTGCAGGAAATCAAAATTCCGGAAAAACAACTCTTTACAATGCATTAACAGGAAGCAATCAACATGTGGGTAATTTTCCCGGTGTAACTATAGAAAAAAAAGAAGGGCAGATAAAAAAATTAAAAGATGCTTCTTTAGTAGACTTACCGGGCATATATTCATTATCTCCTTATACAATGGAAGAGGTTGTTACTAGGGATTTTCTTTTGAAAGAACATCCTGATTTGATTTTAAATATAGTTGATGCAACCAACATAGAAAGAAACTTGTACTTAACTTTACAATTGATGGAGCTTTCCATTCCAATGGTCATTGCTTTAAACATGATGGATGAAGTGAGAGCCAGCGGAAATTCAATTGATGTAATTAAACTTTCAAAACACTTGGGAATCCCAGTTGTGCCTATATCAGCCAGCAAGGGAGAAGGAATATCAGAGTTGGTTGACGTGGCAATAAAGACGGCACAAGAAAAAAGAGAACCAAGAAAACTAGACTTCTGTACTGGTGAGGTTCACAAGGCAATTCATGCTATTTCACATTTGATAGAAGACCAGGCAAAGAATGCAGGCTATCCTGTGCGTTTTGCAGCAACCAAACTTGTGGAAGGTGATGAGCCAACCTTTAAGGAATTAAAAATTACAGAAAATCAAACTCATATAGTAGAGCATGTTGTTGATGACATGGAAAAGACCTTGAATACTGACAGAGAAGCAGCATTGGCAGATATGAGGTATGTATATATAGAGAAAATATGTGAAGACGCAGTAATTAAAAAGCAGGAAACAAAAGAACAAATCCGTTCAGAAAAAATAGACAGAATATTGACCCATAAATACCTGGGGATACCCATATTTTTTGGAATTATG
Organism: Sedimentibacter sp.; assembly: GCA_050173715.1. Taxonomy (GTDB): domain Bacteria; phylum Bacillota; class Clostridia; order Tissierellales; family Sedimentibacteraceae; genus Sedimentibacter. Next base: position 16,770 of record JBFXKO010000039.1, on the reverse strand, counting down.
TTCTTTATTTTCTGGATAACCTTCGGAGCCATAGGTGCTTTCCTTCAAGGTTATTTAGAAGAATTAATAGGGTCTGCTACTGAATTTACAGCAAATTTAATGGCTGCTTATGAAGTGAGCGAATGGGTTTATTCATTGGTCATAGACGGAATATTTGCAGGAGTTGGAAGCGTGTTATCCTTCTTACCGCTTATAGTTATTTTGTTTTTCTTTCTTACACTGCTGGAAGACAGCGGTTATATGGCAAGAGTGGCTTTCTTAATGGATAAGCTGTTAAGAAAAATTGGTTTGTCAGGTCGTTCATTTGTCCCTATGTTAATTGGATTTGGCTGTAGCGTGCCAGCAATTATGGCAACAAGGACTCTTTCAAGCGAAAGAGACAGAAAAATGACTATTGTATTAACTCCTTTCATGTCCTGCAGTGCCAAGCTTCCTATTTACGGAATGATTACGGTAGCATTTTTCCCTGAGAAAGCTGCATTGGTTATGATAGCACTTTATATAATTGGCATTGCAGTTGCGGTTTTATCAGGGTTATTGTTAAAAAGCACGATATTTAAGGGTGAGCCTGTACCTTTTGTTATGGAGCTTCCTGCTTACAGAGTGCCATCACAAAGAAGTGTGTTGATGCACATGTGGGAAAAGGCTAAGGATTTTATTCAAAGAGCATTTACAGTAATATTTTTGGGAACAATAATCATATGGTTCCTTCAAAGCTTTGACTGGGGATTCAACATGGTTGATGACAGCTCATACAGCATACTTGCATCAGCTGGCTCAATAATAGCGCCATTGTTCATACCGTTAGGCTTTAATGATTGGAGAGCATCAACAGCATTAATTACCGGACTTACTGCAAAGGAAGCAGTCGTAAGCACTTTATCAGTTTTAACCGGAGCTGTTACTGATATAGAGCTTTCAGCAGCATTAAGCACAATATTTACTCCTTTAAGCTCATTTGCATTCTTGACATTCAGTTTGCTGTACATGCCATGTATAGCAGCATTTGCAGCAACTAAAAAGGAGCTTGGCTCATTAAAGTATGCAGTGCTTACTGCATTGTATCAAACAATAACTGCATTTGTGGTTGGTATGGTTGTTTACCAGGTAGGCAGTTTGTTCATATAGGAGGTAACGATGAACACAACAGATATATTAATAATTTCAATAATTGCAGCTATAGTTGCAGGTGTAGTATTATTTATGAAAAAACGAAAAAAGAACGGTTCAAGCTGCTCTGGATGCTCAGGATGCAGCAAGGCAAACAACTGTTCATCTATAAAAACTAAACAATGAAAAATTACGCTTAATGAATATTTGTTAAAAGTATATTTGATGCATTCAATATGTAATTTACCTGAAATAACAAATATGAATTAGGATAGCAGAATTGAACCTTCATACCATTTTCGTGAGGTAACGAAAATGGACGACCTATAAAGAAAGGATTTGAGTTTTGAAAACTCAAATCCTTTCTTTATTTTTTAAATAAACAAGTTTACATTAGATTCCTCTGCATCGCCTAAATAAGTTCCAACACCGGCAAATTCAACGCCGTCTATTAACTCTTCTCTTGTAATTCCCATTACATCCATAGACATGGTGCATGCAATCATTCTAACACCGTTGTTCATTGCTTTTTTTACTAAATCCTCAAGTGAATCTATGTTTTTATCCTTCATAACCTTGCGCATCATGGCTGTTCCCATACCGCCCATGTTCATTTTAGAAAGTTTTAATTTGCTTACCCCTTGAGGCATCATCATTCCAAACATTGCATCAATAAGTGGTTTTTTAATATTTTGCTTTTCTGTTTTTCTTAAAACATTGAGTCCCCAGAATGTGAAGAACATTGTAACAGGTCTTCCCATGGCCGCTGCGCCGTTGGCAATTACAAAGGATGCCAGAACCTTATCCATATCGCCGCTGAATACAATTATTGTTTTTCCGTCGTTTGCCGGAACTTGAGACATAGATTTTTCCAATGAAAGCTCTGGTTTTTTTGCATCGGTTCCCTTTTGCAAAAATACAATATTGTTTTTGCCTTCCTTTTCAACCTTCAACAATGTGTTGCCGGTTCTTCTGCACCATGCTTCAACATCCTTGGCAAAGCCTGAATCAGTTGCAGAAACCTGAATAACATCTCCGTCATTTATTTTTTTTATGGTTTCATAGACTTTCATAATGGGTCCTGGACACTGAAGTCCGCTGCAGTCAACCTGAATTGTTGCTTTTATTTCTTGAACCACCGGTTTTTTTGGAGAGTTGTCAATTGGACTTATATTTGAATTATCAGTAGTTTTATTATTGTCATAGCTATTAAAATAATTGTAATAAACTGACTTATAAAAGTTAGTTCCTGCAGGATAAACCCATACATTATTAAAACCATTTTCCATCAAGGCTCTTGCTGCATTATAGGAACGAACACCAACTGCACAAAATATAATTATTTTATCATCTTTATTCAGTTCATTAAGTCTGCTTCTTAAGCTTCCTAATGGTATATTTACCGCTCCAGGTATTTCAAAAACCATTAACTCCATTTCTTCACGAATATCCAGTATTGTGTAATCACTTTTCTTTGAAGGATCAATATCATTCCACTTGGCTAATTTAATTTTATTTTGAATAATATTTTCTGCAACAAAACCCAGCATGTTAACAGGATCCTTTGCTGAGGAATATGGAGGTGCATATGCAAGTTCAAGTTCTTTTAAATCATAGATGTTGCCGCCAAGACGGATTGTAGTCGCAATAGTGTCAATGCGCTTGTCAGCTCCATCTTCTCCTACAATTTGAGCACCGAATATTTTTTTGCCATCAGTTGAAAAGACCAGTTTTAATATAAGTTCTGATGATTCAGGATAATATCCTGCATGGGATTTTTGAGAAATTGTTGCTGTGTAAAAATCCTTGCCTTCTTCCATTCCCATGCGCTTCAATGTCTTTTCGTTGGCACCTGTGGAAGCAACTGTAAGATCAAATACCTTTGCAACAGATGTTCCCATGGTTCCCTTATATTCCTCATTGGCACCATAAATATTATTAGCGCAAATTCTGCCTTGCTTGTTTGCAGGACCTGCCAAAGCAATCATTGCCTTGCCTTTATTTATATATTCTTCAACTTCGATAACATCTCCAAGAGCATAAATGTTTGGGTCAGATGTTTTCAAATATTTGTCAACAACTATTCCACCGCGCTGATTAAGCTCTAGGCCTGCTTCTTTAGCCAATAGGCTGTTAGGTCTTACGCCTATGGACAATATAACCATGTCAGCACAAAGTGTTTTGCCGCTTGCCAAGGTAATATAAACCAATCCGTTTTCGCTCTTGAATTTTGAAACACCATCCCCTAAAATTAATTCAACACCATTTTCTGACATGTTTTCTTGTACTAGCTGAGCCATTTCATAATCAATTGGAGCCATAACCTGGTCCATTGCCTCAGCAACAGTTACTTTAATTCCTGCATGATGGAGGTTTTCTGCAACTTCTAGCCCTATGAAGCCACCTCCAATTACAACTGCATTTTTAGGGTTTCTTTCATTTATAAATTTTTTAATTTCATCAGTATCCGGCACTGTCCAAAGCGTAAATATACCTGGTGAATTAATTCCTTCAATTGGTGGCTTCAATGGTGTAGAACCTGTTGATACTACCAATACATCGTAGTTTTCTGTATAAGTTTCGCCGGTCTTTGTTTTCTTTACTTCAACTGTTTTGTTTTCTTTGTCAATTTTAATAACCTCAGAATCAATTCTAACATCCACGTTGTATTTTTTAGACATTGCTTCAGGAGTTTGCAAAAGCAGTGATTCTCTTTCTTTGATAACATTGCCTATGTGGTATGGAAGACCGCAGTTTGCATATGAAATATATGAACCCCTTTCAAACATTATGATTTCTGAAGTTTCATCAAGCCTTCTAAGTCTTGCCGCAGTGCTTGCACCACCTGCAACACCGCCTATAATTAAAATTTTCTTACTCATGAGAGCCTCCCTTTATTTTAATCCTCTAAAATTTGTATGATTAATTTTTTGATTTCTTCATTTTTGATTTTATAAATAATTTCAGTTCCGTTTCTTTCCGCAATTAGAATACCTGCTGCTTTCAATTTTGCTAAATGTTGAGAAATTGTGGGTTGAGGAACATCAAGACAGCATTGAATATCAGTCACATTGCTTTCTTCTTCCTTTATAAGCATTGCTAATATGCAAAGCCTTGCCGGATGAGCTATGTTTTTAAAAAAATCTGCTTTTTCTGCAAGAATTCTTTTAGTTTCTTCTTTATTGTTAAAGTCTAACATAAATACCTCTCTAAATATCGCTATATTCATATATTAGCATATTTGAATATAAAGTCAATAGTTTTTTTGAAAAAAAATAAACAATTTTATTATATAAAGTGTTTTTAAAAATCAAATAATGTGATAAAATAAGGTAGTTTTAGGATTTTACTGATATAAAACTTTGTTAAAAAATATTTATCGGGAGGATGCTATGGATGAAATAAACCGTATAGAAGAAATAAACCGTATAGAAGAAATGCAAGAGCTGAAAAATAAAAATGAGATGCTTTTAATTTACTTTGGCAGCAATAACTGTGGTGTTTGTAAAGCAATGAAGCCAAAGCTTGAAAAAATGCTTGAGAAATATCCAAATATAAAATTAATTGAAGTTGAAGCAGAAAAATACCCTGAACTATCCGCAACATACAATGTATTTGCAATTCCTGTAATAATTTTATACATACAAGGAAAAGAAACCATAAGAGAAGCAAGGATAATAAGTTTAGAAAAGCTTGAACACAAAATATCGAGGTATTATGATTTGTTATATATTGAGTAAAATGCAAAATTTGAGTATAATATAAATAATAAAGTTAAAAAAAGGAGCTGATAAAATGAAGGAAATATATTTGGCAGGCGGATGTTTTTGGGGTATGCAAGCTTATTTTGACATGCGCAGTGGTGTGAAAGAAACAGTTGTAGGATATGCTAACGGAATTACAGAAAATCCTACATATAAAGAGGTTTGCACAAACACTACCGGATTTGCTGAAACAGTTTATATAAAATATGATGAAAATGAAATAACTTTAAATAAAATTTTGGAGAACTTCTGGAGGGTTATTGACCCAACACTTCTTAACAGGCAAGGGGGAGACATTGGAGCACAGTACAGAACAGGTATTTATTATGTTGATAAAGAAGATTTAAATATCATAAATGAATCCTTGGAAAAGGAAGCATTAAAATATAATAAGCCCATAGTTACTGAGATAGTTCCGCTTAAGAATTTTTATGCTGCAGAGGAATACCATCAAAAATATTTAGAGAAAAATCCTGATGGGTACTGCCACATAGATTTAACTTTATAGAGGCAGCTATGTATTCAATGGAAGAATTAAAAAAGTATTGTATTAAATGCAACAAGTGCCGACTGGCACAAACAAGAACCAATGTAGTATTTGGAGAAGGGAACGAACATGCTGAAATTATGTTTGTAGGAGAAGCCCCGGGATACAACGAGGATGTTCAAGGCAGGCCATTTGTTGGAAAAGCAGGACAGCTTCTTGATAAAATGATTGAAGCTATTAAGCTTAAACGCAGTGATGTATACATTGCAAATATTGTAAAATGTAGGCCTCCTGAAAACAGAAACCCCTTGGAGGATGAATGCATTGAATGTCTTGATTATTTAAGATGGCAAGTTAAATTAATCAATCCTAAAATAATAGTGTGTCTTGGAGCAGTATCTGCTAAAAATCTTATAAATCCTGATTTAAGCATAAGCAGACAAAGGGGACAGTTTGTAAAAAAAGGAAATATTTATTTTATGCCAACCTACCACCCATCATATTTATTAAGAAATGAACTTGCCAAGAAGGATGCATGGGAGGATTTCAAAAATATTGCTGCAAAGCTAAAGGAATTAAATGAATGTTATTATTAACAAAGGCAGGAAGTGCTTGAAATAAGTTAAAGCCGCTTTATTGATCAAAGCGGCTTTAGTGTTAGCTATGCTTCTTGAGCTTTTAAATTGTAAATTTTTTCAGCCACTTCTACCATGTCTAATTCTTCAAATTTTTCCACGGTAGGAATGGCTTTTTCCATGTCAAATGAGCAAGCTTCATAGAATTTGTCTAGGGCAGCTTCCATGTCAACAACCCTGCCTTTAGGAGGTCCTCCTGCTGCAGGCTCTGTCATAAAGCGTGTAGGAAGTCTGTCATCCTTTCGTGTGAAGCCTCTTTCATAATTTAAAGCACGTTCAAGAGCAATGGTTCGCTCTGCGGTTTTCAACAATTCAAGCTTGCTAAGCTGGATGCCGGTAATTGCAGTGTATAATTCTGCAATGGTTGTTGCCTTCATTTCTACGTTTATAACGTTGAAGTCGCAAATGCCTGCCAGGTTAGTCACAACGAAATATTCTTTAACAGCCTTGAGCCATTTTTTATCCTCTGAATCGTTAAATGGATCCCTTGGCTCATTGATATCTAAATCCGGGAACAGGTAACCAAATGCATCGACAGTAGCAGAGTACGGTCGCATGTGGCATGCACCTCTTTCAGAGGTACCAAAAGCAATTGTCATGGATGAAGAACCTCTCGGGTCTGTGGCTGAAATCTCCATGCCTTTAACAGTCATTACATAATCCATTGCTTTGCCGCCAATACGTTTTGCAGCTTCATAGGAACCATCTGCGTATAAGTCACCGCATCCCTCTCTAAGCCCTATTTTTCTTATCATTTCTGCCATAGCAGGACCATTTCCAAAATTCATTTCAAGCCCGTCTGTTTGCTCCTTGGTTATTATGCCCTTTTCATACCATTCCATGATGGCGCTGACAGTTGAGCCACCTGAAATAGAGTCGAAACCATATATGGTGGTGTAGTAACCTGCCAAACATATGCTTTCATAATCATCAACACCGCATCGAGGTCCAAATGCAGCGAGTGATTCATATTCCATTTCTCCTACTTCTGTACTTCCCATGGTAACATATTTATGACATCCAAGCTGGCAAGCATAGCAAGCACGACGCCTTACAGTAAACTTGTCTGTATTGTTCCAAAGCTGGTATGGAAGCACATTTTCAATTTTATCAAATTGATTTTGCAGGAAGTTTCGTGTTGGCAATATGCCGTAATCATCTGAGCCTCCTACCCATGCCGGAGTTCCATAGCCGTGGACTGGGCCCCAGGTGTAGGCTTCATCTCTTAGCTGTCTGTATGCATCCTTGTAGGTTTTCATAAAGGCATCCTTATCTGCAATTTCTACCTTGCCGATTCCGCGCACTGCTATTGCCTTTAAATTTTTGCTCCCCATTACAGCACCTGCACCGCCTCTACCTGCAAAGCAGTCATCACTGAATATGCATGCGAGCTTAGACAGCATTTCTCCTGATTGGCCAATACAGCATATTTTAAAATCACTGCCTATGTCTTCCCTGATGGCATCGGTAGTTTCTCTGGTATTTAAACCCCAATACTTTGATGCATCCCTTAACTCTACATTCTCATTATCAATATACAAATAGACAGGTTTATCAGATTTGCCCATAAATGCAACTGTATCATAACCTGCAAATTTTAATTCGGCTCCAAAATGGCTTCCCACATTTGATGCACCAATGGTATTAGTCAAGGGGGACATAAAGCATACGCTGGTTCGTGATGCCGATGGAGTTGGAGTACCGGTCATTGGTCCGGTATTAAAGCTCAGTATGTTTTCAGGAGACAAAGGCTCAGCTGTATGTGGCATACCTTCCCATAGCAAAGCTATACCGTATCCTTCTCCTCCCATATATTTTCTTATGTAGTCCTTGTTTAAGTTTTCTTTTTTTATATCACCGTTAGCTAAATCTACTTTAATTAAACAATCTTTATACCCTTTCATCCTGCACCTCCTACCATGATAACGATTGTCTAGGGCATGCAGAAACGCATTCCGGCAGACCGCCGCAGAGATCGCATTTAAATGGCCTTGTTTCACCGTTTAAACTAGTCATGACAATAGCACCGATAGGACATGCTTCAACACAGGCACCGCAAGCAGTGCAGCCGTCTTCTATCACTACTGCTCCCGAGTATGAATTTCTTGTTATGCAGCCTACAGGACAGGCATTGGCACACAACATGTCAGAACACTGCTGACATACAGTCAACTTAAATTTGCCCAACTCATTTAGTTCCTTAACCTGTATACCCCTTATTTGAGGAGATACAGCTTCAGCATGAACAAGTGAGCATACAGCCTCACATGTTCTACAACCTTGGCAGGACTCTTTGTTTGTTTTGACTTTAATTACTCCTGGTTTCATAATACCTCCTTTAAAGTTTTTAGCCCCCTCCGCCAACAGGAAAAAACAAAAGTTCATCTCCATCCTTTAAAACATAGCCTTTCTCACACAATCGTCCGTTAACGCTGCTCTTCGTCCATGAACCGCTAACAGGAAGATTAATAAACTTTAATGTTTCTCCTATGTTTGTACCTTCAGGTAAATCTATTGTTTTTTCCCTGAAGCCTGCAGAGGCGGCTAGTAGGCCTGTTAATTTAACTTTGATTTTCAACCTCATCAGCTCCTTTAGGGTCTATGATTTTAGAATATAAAAAACCGTAAAACACACAAATAATGCATATTTTATGGCTCCTTTTCAAAATGGAGGGCGCACAGATTGCTCTAAACGCCTAGCGTTCTCAATGGCCCACTGGGTCTATTGAGAATCGGAGCATATTATATTCTATAAATAGTATAAAGTCTATTGTAACTATAAGGTCAAGTGTTATTTTGGAAAAATCATGAAATTTTTACAGGAACCTGAAGCTTAAAAAACATTCCTCTCTGATTGTCCATGTAATCAGGCAGATCAATTATGACTTCACATAGATAATCTCCTGTTATTGTGTAATTTTTCTGAGACACTTCATCAAGAAGCATGTTGGCATATTCAATTTCCTGCTCAAATTTATTGCAGTAAATACAAAGATATGTATTAGCAGGAAGTTCTGTAATCAGTGCTTTAGAAACATGTTCATTATCCACAAATACAAATAAATCATTAGAAAAAAAGTGTCTTGCAAAAATATTTTCATAAGAAACTGTGCTTCCTGCATTGCAAAAATACGTTTTTTGTATACCCTTTTCTTCCAGGTCAGTTTTTAATTTTCTCAAAAGCTCTTCGTAAATTTCTATGCCGTAATCATAAAAATTTATATCCAGTTTGAATTTGTAAATATATCTTTTTTCAGTATATTCCAGGGTAATTGTTTTATCAGGTGGAGACAATTCATAGCGTTCATAATTTATCAAGGCTCGCTGTATGGCCAGCTTCTGATTTTTAAGCATATTAATTTCATTGTCAATTTGTTTGTCTTTTTGTTCAAGAATTCTTTTAATAAGCTTTATGTTCATAGTTTTAAGCTGCTCTTTAATTTCATCTAAGCTCATTCCTAAAGATTTCATGTACTGAATGATATCGAGTCGTGCACTTTGCTTTATGGAATAATATCTGTAGCCTGTTTGCTTGTCTACAACTACAGGCTTCAATATTCCAATTTTATCGTAGTAACGAAGCGTTTGCTCAGATATGTGATTAATTTCTGCCATTTGTCCTATGGTTAATTTATTCATAAAACACCTGCCCTTATTATATTTTTGATGCGCCTTAAATAAAATATTATATAATAATTATAACAAAATATTTCCATTTTAGAATAATTATATTGACGGTAGTCTTTATTAATACAATTTAGTAACTTCATAATTTCTTCATAAATTTCTATTAATATGGAATAATTAAAGTAATAAAAAATTTAATATAGAAAGAAGGAAATACATATGAAGAAAAAATTAATGTTAGCAACAATGTTAATTGTTGTTTTATCTCTATTCATGGCAGGTTGTGCTAAGAGCGAACCACCTAAAACACCGGATACCAATAATCCGCCAACAAATGATACTAAAGAGCCTGATGCAGTGACTTCTGCTTCACAAGCACCTGATGAGGCAACCTTTGAACAAAAGATTTCTAAGGATGGTAATTTTATAATTATCACTTCTAAGGATTTGACATTTACAAAGGATTTAACAGTTGATGGCACATTTACTAAAAAGAATGCTGAGGGAAAGGAAGTTCCTACTCGCTCTCTTGCATTGGCTCAATATGGCAAGGATAACTCAGTTATAAGATATACATTAACAGTGCCAAAAATTGTAATTAACAGCGAAAATACTCTTCTTGAGTATGGCACTATCAAAGGAGATGTATATGTTCAAACACCTGGATTTAAAACAAAGGATGCAACTATAGACGGAAATCTTTACTTTAAAACAAAGGAATTAATGGATGCATTTAAAGCAGATGAAACGACAAAAATAACCGGAAAAATTGAAGTGAAAGAATATAAATAGCCTTTGAAAATTAAGAAGACAAAGATAGGGATAGAATAATTCTATCCCATTTTTATAAGGTTCTCATTATTAAAGAAAATGTAAAAAAATGCTATTTATTTAGAATAAATTTAATAAAGATTAATTTAACTAGTAAATATGCCAATAATTACTTTTGTTGTTATTTGAATTTAATAAGATATAATATGAAATCATAATGACAAAATATCAAAAATTTAGTATAATACATATATGTATTATAAATTGAGAGATTGAAAAAGTATTTACGGAGAATTTGGAATGATACAAAAAACAGAGTGGGGACATATCAATTGGATTCATACTAATAGTGAAGATGCAAATCAGTCATTTAGTGTAGGTATTACTTGCCTACTTCCAGGTAAGCACTTAACAAACCATATACATTATGGTATTGAACAATTTATTTATATACTAGATGGCGAAGGCATATATTATATTAATGGAGAAAAAAAAATTATTGCTAAGGGCATGTATTTTTATTTTGAGCCAAATATCGAACATGAGACAATTAATACTGGAGATGTCGCACTTAAAGAATTGTTAATATCAAGTACTGTAAACTATAACTCAAGTTATAAGTTAGACTCAATTTTTTCAGAGAATAGTGAAGATCCTATAATTAATTATAATAATAATATTTATGTTGCAGTTGAAGCAATTCGTTCTCAGCTTATAGGTAAGTCAATCAGTCTTCCGTTTACAATTTATGATGATATGTGGTCAATTGTTTTACAGAATAATAATTTTTCTAATTATTGTAATTTAAAGTGTAAACCAACTGCAAATAATGATAAATGTAATTGTATGCTTCAAAGAAATTTTAATGATCTAAATATTGTTGAAGGATCTAAATTCAAATGCGAATATGGATTGACTGTATTTCATTATCCAATTATTTATAAGGGGATATATTTAGGAGCTATAAGGGGTGGACACATTTTAATATCAGATTCTTCCATAAATAGTAATGAAGAATTATATGATTTCCCAATAAGTTCAATCATAGGCATTAAAAGCTTATTAAAACAAATAGTAAAAAGCATTTATAATTATTGTGAATTTAATTCATCCAGACAGCTAATCGAGGGAAAAAATAAGGCAATAAAGGATGAAATAAATAGAAATGAAATTCTAAAAAATAACTTATATGTTATAAATGATAAAGTAACAAATCTAAAAATAAACCACCATTTTCTTTTTAATACATTAAACTCATTAGCAAGTATGAGTCTTAGTGGTAATAGATATGATTTATATAATTCAATAATCGATTTGTCAAAAATGTTTAGATACACAATGACTGTAGATTTAAAATTTGTATCATTGAAATCTGAAATAGAATATCTTGAAACATATTTAAATTTACAAAAGCTAAGATATGGAAATGACTTAGAGGTAAAATATTTTATAAATAGTGAAATTGAAAATATCAAAGTTCCTTTTAATTTTTTGCAGCCTATTGTAGAAAATGCATTCACGCATGGATTTTTAAATAGTGATAATAAAAAGTTAATTAAAATAAATATAGAAAAGTTAAATAATAAAGCGATAATATCAGTTATAAATAATGGCATTCTTTTTAGTGAAGTTACACTTAATAGAGTTGTTAAAAGTATAATTAATAATTCAGGGCATGGACTTTCTTTAGTTTATGAGAAGCTTAAGTCTGCATTTGATACAGAATTTAGTATTGATTTAAAATCAAATGAAAATTATGAAACATGTGTAATAGTTGAAATCCCAATTATATATAAAGAGGAAGCTTTATGATAAATGCAATTATTGTAGATGATGAGCCTGCTGTTGCTAGTATAATATGTTATTTTATAGAAAAGGAACATTTACCAATATCCATAGTAGGAGTTGCTGAAAACGGTGTGAAGGCTCTTGATATTATGAAAAGCACGAATGTTTCCTTAGTTTTTTTAGATATACTTATGCCATTTATGAATGGCTTCAAAGTAATGGAAAATGCTCCTGAAAAAGACTATATTATCATTACAGCGTATGATTCGTTTGAATATGCACAACAAGCATTGCGCCTTGGCGCTAAAGATATATTGTTAAAACCGATAGACTATAAACAATTTATGCAGTCTGTATCACATGTTATAGGTTGGAGATTTACTAGTAATGATACATTAAATAAAATTATTGAATTTATAAATGAAAACTATTTTGAAAAAATTGACTTAACATGTTTATCAAATAAGTTTTACATTTCTAAGACTCATGTTTCAAGGTTATTTAGACAATACATGGATACAAATACAATTTCATATATTCATGAGATTAGAATAAAAAAGGCAGTGGATTTATTAGAAGAAGGGAATCTAAGCATTAAGGAGATTTCTATTGCTATTGGATATGAGAGCCTCAATAATTTCTACAAATATTTTAAAAAATATACTGGTCATACACCTGCAACATATGTTCAAAAATATAAAGACAAATTTTAAAAAATGAGAATGTTTTTATTAATATTCAATCTGAATTAATTACTTATTTATAATTCGTAACTTCACATTTAAATAATTAAGATTAATATTGTTTTCTGAAGTATTTTTTTTATTTTTAATGTTACATTATTTTTTATGCAATATGGCAGAGGGAATTGATATTTATCAAGTTAATTAACTTTTTAGGGTACTAATAATTTTTTAATTATTAGTACCTTTTCTATTTATATTTCAAATTATTTATGATTAAAACTGAAATCTCTGAATTTCACTAATTTTCTAAAAATTGATGATAAATATTTTTTGTAACTTTTTAAGTTATACTTTCTATTTGTGTGATTAAGAATATGTGAATATGTCAGGAATGATAAAAAACTTGTTTGATTTAAATATATTAAAATTTGAAAGTTATTGTAAAATAATTATATAAATAAAATCTAAGTTTATTATATAAAAACGTAATATTCAATATACTTACGATTTCATAATCATCTAGTAAATTGAATTAAAAAATTTTGTTAATTATTATGAAGATTATTCATCTGAAATAATGTTTCATCAAATAATTACAAATATTATAAAAACGATTGCAAATTAGATGTTGTTGTAAAATTAATAATTTTTCTTTTCCTTTTTAAATTCAATTAATTCATTTTAGAAAATTTGGTTTTTTAGAACTATTATTCATACCAAATATAATTTAATTCTTCTCAAAAGAACAGATTTTATAATTAAGAATAATGGCTCTTCAATATAAAATATAAAAGAAAGAGAGGAAATTTCGTGCAAGAAAGTTTGTGGATTGACAGCAGAGGGCAAAAAATTTTTGGTTTATTAGAGTATGATAAACCAGAAGAAAAGGGTAAAAATCTAGTCATATTCTTTCATGGATTTACTGGGTTAAAATCTGCACCTCATCGAATGTTCAGAAAAGTATCAGAACTATTATCAAAAAAAGGTTATACAGTATTACGATTCGACTTTATAGGCTCTGGAGATAGTGAGGGTGATTTTGAGGATATGACTATTAGTAGAGAAGTAGAAGATGGATTAAGTGTTTTAAAATACTGTAATGAAAATTTTAAAATAAAAAAGCTATATTTTATTGGGTACAGTTTAGGAGGATGCATTGCAACAATTTTAACAAGTAAATCAAATTGTGATGGTCTGGTATTATGGTCGCCGGCTTCAAATCCGTTTTGGAATTTTCATAATATTTTTGGTGAAGAAAATTTTATAAACGGACTAAAAGGAGAAAAAGTAGAATGTTTAGGTAATGTAATATGTTCGAAGTTTTTTGATGAATTGCCGTATATTGATCCTTCAAAATCAGCAAAAGAATATGAGAATAAAGTTCTATTAATACAGGGCACAAAAGATGAATGGATAATGCCAATTAATGCATTCTATTATAAAAAAATGTTTAAAAATTGTTCAATTCATTTTATAGAAGGTGCTGATCATGATTATACCTCTTATGATTTTGAAAAAGAATTAATAGATAAAACAGTGGATTTTTTAGTTTTAGAGTTCATGAATCAAGAAAAAGCTTTAATAAATAAATAATGATTTTAAGGAAATCGATTTTAAACAATAATATAAATTTTTAATTATAAAAATAAGAGGAGAATTTAAATGATAAGGAAAAAAACGATATTAAATTTTTATGAAATGAAGGAAAAAGGCGAAAAGGTTTCTTGGGTAACTGCATATGATTTTCCCATGGCATCATTTGCTGAACAAGCTGGGGTAGATATGATACTGGTAGGTGACTCTTTAGGTATGGTCGTATTGGGTTATGATGGAACTATTCCTGTAACAATGGATGATTGTATATCTCATTGTCAAGCTGTAAGAAGAGGCTCACCAAATACATTTGTTATAGGTGATATGCCTTTTGGATCTTATCAAGTATCGGATGAAAATGCAGTATTTAATGCATGCAGATTTTTAAAGGAAGCAGACGTTGATGCAATTAAACTAGAAGGCGGAAGAAGAGTAGTCAGTAAAATTAAAGCAATATCAGATGCTGGAATTGTAGTGTTCGGTCATATAGGATTAACACCTCAAAGTTCTGGACAACTTGGCGGGTTTAAAGCACAGGGAAGAACAATCGAGAGTGCAAGAGAATTAATAAAAGATGCAATGCAAGTTGAACAGGCTGGAGCTAAGGCTCTCTTGCTAGAAGCGGTTCCTCCAGAAGTAACTGAATTTATTAGAAATAAATTGACGATACCAGTTTATTCTATTGGTGCGGGACTTCCATGTGATGGTCAGCTAGTTATTTGCGGAGACATGCTAGGTTTATTTCAAGCTTTCACACCAAAATTTGTAAAAAAGTATGCTGATGTAGCCACAATAATTACAAATGCATTTAAAGAATATGTAGAAGATGTTAAAAATGAAAAGTTTCCAGAAGATAAACATGTATATCATATTAAAGATAGCATAGAAGATTTTGAAAAATTATTTAAAGAATTTAATTAACATTAATAAACATTACTTAAGGATGGTGATATTGACGTGAAAAATGTATTTTCAAATAGGGTGTTTGATTTAAGCGGTGAATCCGCATTTGAAGCATTGGCTAAAGCAAAAGCTTTAGAAGCTAAAGGAATTAATGTTGTTCATTTTGAAATTGGAGAGCCGGATTTTGATACACCAAAAAATATTGTAAATGTGGGTAAAAAAGCTTTAGATGATGGTTTTACTCATTATGCGACAGCACAGGGTTATATACCCCTAAGGGAAGCAATTGTTGAATATTATAAAAAATACAATAACGTTGATACGAATATTGATGAAGTAGTAGTAACTCCAGGAGGAAAACCAATTATTTTCTATACATTTTTAGCACTTGTAAATCCAGGTGATGAAGTAATTTATCCGGATCCCGGGTTTCCTATTTATAAAAATTTAATTAAATTTTTAAATGCTGTACCTGTTCCGATTAAAATAAAAGAAGAAAATGACTTTAGGCTCGATGTTAATGAATTGAAATCAAAAATTACTTCAAAGACAAAATTAATTATTATTAACTCTCCTGCTAATCCAACTGGAGGAGTATTGACTCCTGATGATATAAACAACATTGCAGAAGCAGCAAAGGGAAAAGGTATCTATGTTCTTTCGGATGAAATTTATGATAGAATTATTTATTCTGGTCAAATTAAATCGATTGCATCTATTTCTGAAATGAAGGACTGGACAGTTGTGTTGAATGGGTTTTCTAAGACGTATGCAATGACTGGATGGAGATTAGGATATGGTATTATGAATAATGAATTAGCAAAAAAGATGACAGACCTCATGATAAATTCAAATTCTTGCGTAGCAACTTTTACGCAGGTTGCAGCCGTTGAAGCACTTACAGGATCACAAGATGCTGTAACTGAAATGGTTGAGAAATTTAAAAATAGGCGAGATATAATGATAGATGGATTAAATTCAATCAAAGGGATTAGCTGCAAGAAACCTAAAGGTGCTTTTTATGCATTTCCTAATATTACTGCAACAGGAAAGACCAGCAAACAGATGGCAGACTATTTAATGGATGCTGGGGTATCAACACTTGCAGGATCCGGTTTTGGAGATGCGGGAGAAGGATATCTAAGATTATCTTATGCCAACTCAGAAGAAAATATAAAAATAGCACTTGAACGTATAGAAAATGCAGTTAAATCGATTAATTAATAAAAATCCTTAAATGAATTTCTATAGTGGTTATAAAATATTAATGTTATAAATTATAATATAAAAATCCAATAAACTAAGGAGATAATATCATGGAACAATTAATGAATTTAGTTAATGTTATTAGCAATGAATTATGGAGCAAGTGGGTTTTGATTGCTTTATTAGGCACAGGTGTTATA
>JBFXKO010000038.1:0-35329 GCA_050173715.1 Sedimentibacter sp. | reverse complement strand
AAGTTTACAAAGTGGCTAATATCCTCTCTTAAACTGCTTTTCCCTGCCCCATTTACACCAACAATAAATATTATTTCAGGGCTTTTTTTTTAGAATCACTCATAACACCATCCTTTAATTTAAATGATATTTAACTTTCATTTCATCCTTAAAAGTATTATCAAGTTGAGGAAATTTAGACATTAACTCAGCATAACTAGATAATTCATGCTCACCTTTAACACTATCATTAATTGTGATCTTTTCACCTAAAGCCAATGTATTACAATGTCTTTCAAAAACCAGTTTCAAATATTCAGGACTTGATAAATCAAAATTAACAAAATCAATCATTAGAGCCACCATGTAATAAACGTGATTTAGATTCTTGGGCTTTTTTCTCGCTATCGTCAGACTTAGCACCATGAAGTAAACGTGATTTAGATTCTTGCTCTTTCTGTTCCGCTTCTTTTCTATCAGCGTAATTATTGTAAAGAACCGCAGCAATAATTAAGACAAGAACACCAATTACAATAAGAATAGGTTTTTTAGCTAAAGCATCCATATTATGCACCTGTATTATACTGTTAAAAATTATACATTAGCCTTACTATTTAAGACTAATGTATTTATGTAAATATTGATTAAATAACTAAATTATCTGCATCAACCACACCACCAGCCATATACAGCATGTTTAAGATTTCATCATTATTGATACGCTTCTCATGTGGTACAGTTGCCAGCTTTTCTACAGGTATTTCACTAGTTGTATATAAGCTTTCTTTACGTGCTTCTGTACTCCTACTTTGAATTGATCGTAAATCTAATGCTGGTACTTTAGGCTTAGGCAAGTTTGCACGTTTTATAAATACTTCATCCTCATAGTATTTAATTTTTTTACATAGAATTGGCTTTTGTCCTCTGAAAATAATAATTTGTGTGTCAGGGTCTAATTCTCGCAATTCTTGAGGTAGCATCAATGCCCTTTTCTGGTCGCTAATCGTTGTACTAGAGCCACCTTTAGACTGATTAGAGCGTGATTTACCTTTAACAGTCTCATAGCCTAGCATTTCGCTATAATCCCTTGCATCCACTAATTCATTAGGCGCAAATACTGCTTTACCATTAATGTTACTTAGAATTGTTCCAAAACCTTTAGGATATGCAATATTCCCTTGCTCACGGTTTTGGAAAATCACTAGCAAACGTAAACCATAACCAGCAATAAACGAAACGCCTTTTTCAATTACACCCATATAACCAAGACTTAAAAACTCATCCATCAACAATAAGCATTGATATTTTAATGTAGGGTCTTGTTCAGGTAAAACTTTAGTATTTAAGTCAATTAACTGACTAAAAAACAAATTCATTAATGCAGCGCATTTTTCTACATCACCCACATTAATACAAACGTAAATAGACATTTTTTTACGTCTAATATCTTCTAAATTAAAATCACTTTTACTTGTTGCAGCAGCAATAACAGGGTCACGAAAAATATTTAAAGGTGCTTGAAATGAAGCTAGAATACTGGAAGCTGTTTTATCTGATGTATTCGCAAAACTTAAAAGAGCGTCTACACAGTCAATAGTTAAATTAACTGCTTCGGTTTCCATTTCCGCTACAATCCATTCCTGTAGGTTCATACCATTTTTAGGCGTGGATAGCTTTAATAAATCAGCTAAATTTAATGGTAAATCTTTTTCAATCACATACAAACTAAGCCCTAGAAATAAGGTCTGTGCTTGCTGGTTAAAAAACACATCCATATTAGGGTTAGAAGTCGGGTATAAGATTTTTGCAATGTTTTGAATATCTGACACTACATGAAGTGGATCTCGTCTCACATAGTCCATAGGGTTGTAACCATGTGAGCAATAATCTAAAGCAGTTGGTGAAAACCTATAAACATTTGTGTACTTGCTTCTAAAACCAGCCGTAATATCAAAGTTTTCACTCTTTACATCGAAAACTACGGAGCTTTCAGGATAGTTAAGCAAGTTAGGTATCACAATAGAAACACCCTTACCGCTACGTGTTGGAGCAGCTACAGAATAGAACTCATTACTACAGTATTTAAGTAGTTTATCCTCATATACACCAAATAAGATAGGAGGATATTTAGGCTTGTTCTTACCAGTTGTAACAGGGAAATACCCTGCTTTCTGTATTTCTGCCTGTGTCGCAAAACGTGCATCACCATGTAGCTTTCTGCCTGTATCCCAAAACAGCATAACGAACATGCCTATCCAAACTATAACAGGCAAGTAACCAGCCATAATATATAGTTTAATCTTGTCTGCTACATTTTTGGCATCACTAAAATTATCACCGTTAGCCATTAAGTTGTAACGTTGCTGTAAGTCATATAGTAGACCAAAGTCTTTAAATGAAAAACTATAACCTACGTCCAAGTTATTCATAAAAAAATATACTGACCCATAATGACCAGCAACTAAAGTAACTATGATACCAACTATAAAAATTGGTAACATGCTTTTAAAACTCATTCCATCATTCATATAGCACCCTTAAATATTCTTCTAATGATTTAGCAATTAATTAACACCTAAACCAAAATTTATTTAATAGAAATCAAAATAGCCACTGTATTATGCTCAACACTTGGAGGTATAACCACTTGACAGTTATTACCGCTAGGCATGACACCATTACACAACGGATTATCTGCATTTATCTCTAAATCATTATATTTAGCAAAATGATTAGCAAAATCCATTAACTGACAGAATGTAATGCTTTCTTTATCAACCTTTACCCACTTATTAGTTTTATTGTACCAAAACTCACTTGGTCTATTAATGGCTATGTCTGTAATCTCAGAATCATTTTCCAAAATATCATTAATACCAAATACATTAAGGTGATTATTTAATAAAAAAGCTAATTGGTTTTTAAATCCGTGTTCATCTACCTTAGATTGTAAAAACTCTTTCGTTTTCTCTCCAATCTTTTTATCCAATTCCATATAGGTTGTGTTGTACCACTCACCACAACGGTATTCACGATCAGAATACATATCAATAGTGTTAAATTCTTGGGGAGCTTCATTTAGTTGTTTTGCCCCAAACAATTCTAAAAATTGCATGATAGGCACATGATCAAGACAAATTGAATCATCAAAAAGTGTTTCTGCTTTAAACTGTAAATAAACAGCTAAATCTACTGCTTTTTCATCAATTGTTTTTTGATCGAATGAGAAATATAAAGAGCGATCACCAATATCATAATGATGTGTTAATTTAAAGTTATTAACTAATTCTTGGTTAATTTCTTCTATTAGTAATGAATCTTGAAAGTCTTGATATAATAGCTCTGTATTAATCATATTTTCTGCAATCCATTCCACAGACATATCATCAATACCAACATTATGAGAAGTCATAACACTTAGAACCGTTTTATACTCCTTGTCACTTTCTCTTAATTTATTTTGAACTTCAAACATTTCATTTTTTAATTCTTCTTCATTACCAATGCCTTGTAATTGTTTATTGGCAATATCTGCCCTCAATTTCATCAATTGATAGCAATTAATATATTTATTAACCTGTAAAATTGTTTTTTCAGCAATTAAAGATTGTTCTTTTACAAGTTCTTTTTCTTGATCAAGTGTAAAAATTATTTGCCAATTCTCAATAACAAATAATCCTTTTCCCTCTCGCCTATCCTGATCATGTATTGCTATATCACGAACATATAAATCAATTCCATCATCATTTTTAATTCTGCTATTTTCACTATTTGTCACAAAATAAGCTAAGTTCATTATTAAGCCCTCTTTTATTTAAACTTGATCAATATTTGTTAGTTTATATTTTTCAACAGGGTTAAAATACAACTCTGTCAATCTATGTTTTTTAAACATTACAACAACGTCTAAAGTCGTTTTAACTTCCCTTAGAATAAAGTCATAATCAAGTGTAATACCTATTTCAGATTGCTTAATTAATGTAGCTATTCGAGTGTAGGCATCATAAGCACTATTTGCGTGTACTGTAGTTATTGAGCCGTTATGCCCTGTATTAAGCAAACTTAGATAATCCCACGTTTCATCACCTCGTAGCTCTGTTAAAAAGATACGGTCAGGCTTCATACGCATACATGACTTAATTAGTTCTTTTGGGGTCGCATGTTCGCCATAAAACAAATGAACATGATTATCGTGGTAAGGTAATTCTAGTTCTGCTGTATCCTCAATAGTAATTACCCTTGTATCTTTAGGTAAGTAATCATTAATTACAGCTTTAGTAATTGTTGTTTTACCCGAACCTGTAGCACCAACAAATACAATATTTAATTTATTTTTGACTGCTAAATCTAAAAATTTTGGTACATCACCAACCTTTTTAGCTTTTAACATTTCCAACTCAAAATCATTTAAAAATACGTCAGAGGGTACGCCTAATTCATCTAACTGAATCTCTATACCTTTAGCCTTAGCTTTCTTTTCTTGGATTGATTTAGTAACGTCTACAAATCCGCTAAATTTATCGCTATCTACATAGTCCTGAATAGATAACCGTGTACGGCTTGGTTTACGAATTGTAATAGATATTGTTCCATCTGGAACGGCTGGCGGTATAACTACTTGAGCACGTTCACCAGTTGGAAAAGTTCCATTTACAATAGGATTAGATTTAGTGATATGAGTTGCATTAAAAACTGCAAAAGCATTAGCAAGTTTTAAAAGAAACTCAAAAGTTAATTTAGGTAGTTGCTTTTCTTCTCTACCCTCATAAGTCTCAATATATGCTTGTTGTGGCTTATTGACCCAAATTTCTGTTAGTCCTTCCATTTCTATTAGGTCATAAATACCGCCCATTCTTAGCAGATTCTTTAATACTAGACCTTTATCTAAAGCTAATTCAGCATTCATACATTACCTTTATAATTAACAATTAATTAATAATTAAATTATAGATCAATTAAGAAAAAAAGGCTAATGGGTAGCAACCCATTAGCCAATAATAACAACCTAATTAACACCTATTAATTACGATTAACCAAGCGGTATACATGGCTAAAATCTACATCACGAGCAACAAACACATTAAGTAATGCGCCTTGATGAACATGAGCCGTAGGCGGTATATTAATTGAGTTTTTCAATGCTTCTACAGCCATTTCATTAGCAGCGTCAGAAGTAGAGTTATAACTTACACCACCACTCTGATTATTTCTATTTGCTAATGAAGATACAGAATCTTGAATAAGACTTAGCAAAATAGAGTTACCAAAGCGTTTAAGCCATTGGCTATTTATTCTTGCTGGAAGCCCACTAGCACCTAATGAATCTGTAGAACCTGAATCAATTTGCACTTGAACACCTTTAGGCGTTTCTAAGCGTGACCATAAAACAAATACTCTTGCTTGACCTTGTGTTAATTGAACTCGTTGTTCACCAATTACTTTAGAACCTCTTTCAATCAATAGCGTTTGCCCATTCGCTGAATATACGTCTTTAGCAACTTGGCAAGCTGTTTGTCCTGCATAAGTGCTATCAATCTTGGTAAGCAACACACAAGGAATTACAGTACCTTGTTTAAGCAATAAGGTTAGGTTTTTACGTTGAGTTGCTACACTTGAACTAAATGCGGTTGATTGGTATTGATTCGCAAATCCGTTACGACTATCACCAGTAGCCCCCTGTCCTTGTGGGCGATCTTCATCCATATCCATAGGCATTAAACCCATTGCACCGCCACCAGCAGCCCCAGCACGTACATTGCCACCAGCATTAGAATTGTCGCTAGTGTAGGCTAAAACATCACCGTTTCTTTTACGTGCCCCTGCTTCTTCAGCTAGACTGATGCCAGGATTATTACTTGCCTTGTACTCTCTTGGCGGTGCTGTTTCTACAGGTGCATAGTTACCAGTTCCAGTAACATAGTTAGGGGCTGGCTGATTGTTTGGCGGTTGCATGTTTGGATTAGGTGTGCCATCGGCTGCCACAGGCTCAGAAGCCGCAGCCGTTGCATTAGCAGCATTCGCTTGTTGATCAAGCATCATTTGCGCTTTTTGTTTTGAAATGTCAGCACTGGCTGTATCTGTAGCTGATTCTTTACGCTCTGCTACTTTTTGCGCTTCTGCCTTATCTGCTTCCTTTTGTGCTGCATAGTTTTTACCAAAAACCACTACACCACCAAAGATAACAATTAAACCTAATAAAAAGGCAACCGCCCAAAATAGCTTATTGACACCTTTACTTTTCTGTTCGCTATCTACTTCGGGCATATCTTCTAAATGATCAGAAGTTTCAGCCACCTTTTCAGGTTCATTAGCTTGCATTGGGTCAAAAGCTGCATCATCTTTAATGATCTTATTTTCAGTTTCGTTACTCATATCAGCCCCCTATTATTCTGCTACATCATTTTCTAAACGAATCTTAGAATCGTCAGAAGTGCCATAGATATTGAAAATTCCATTATCATCATATTTAGCATTTTTAATATGTAGAACAGAATTACCCAAGCGTAAGTAAAAGTCTTTGTTAGTTTCATGCACAATCAAAGTATCATCTTGTACATGAGTATTTACTAATGCTTCTGTACCATCTTCATTTAATTTATAAATTGCTGGCATTGCTTTAGCATTAGAGAATTTAAAGAAAGTGAATTGGTTATTATCCCAAATTTTAGTAGGTGATATTTGCAAATCACCACGCTTAAAATAATTAAGATTTATAAGCTTCTTATTTTCAGCTTTTAAGCTATCAGCTAAAGCTAATTTAGCATTAATCTCTGCTCTTTTATCATCAAGGATTAATTGCTTTTTGCGCTCACTATCAGGGTATTTAAAACGAACAATATAACCAAGATTATTTACTTTCTTGGAAGTAGTTAAGGAAAACGCATATTGACGCTTATTCGTGACAATAATCATGTTTGTATCAGGCATAGGGGCTTTAGGTTTTAAAAATACATGATTACCCCTAACACTTAAATTCCATGCTTCGGCATCACCAATACCTAAACCAGTATTATTACCCTCTATTAGCTCGTCATCTTCAAATTGAATCAAAACAGCTTTACCTATTTCAGTGCGAATAACTACAACATCATTAGCATCATAGTTAACTTCTTGAATACGGCTATCCTTAACTGAAATAGGAGTAGGCAGTATTTTTGCATAAGTGCTAATGTTACCTGTCATTAGCAGCGCAGCAACGATAGCTAGATAAGTCTTTTTCATGGCAGCCCCCTTTATTGTCCCATTTCCACATCATTACGATATGAAATAACAGTAAAGCCTAAAGGGTTCTTTAAGCGATCATCTTCGTTCATTGATGGATTGCGCCACTCATAAACAATAGTAGCTACATATTTAGTAATTTTAGGTTCAGGCTGTACGATACCTGTATTCGGGTCATAACTACCGCCATTAGTCGGCTCAACACGTTTTGTATAACGAACTTGAGCCGATGCACCAACAGATAAATCACTCTTATTCAAGAATGAAATATTGTTAATATCAATAAATACACGCTCATGGTCTTTATGGATTTTATAAGGTGCGTCAGGACGTGAAAAAACAGTTTTTAAACGGTTTTGTTCAGCATCACCAGACTGTAACAGCATAGTTTTAAAAGCATCATCAATAGTAAACCAGTCGTATGATTCACGGGTTTTAACATACTGACCCAAGAAATATTTAGATACTTCCTCACCATAATCAGATTGTGCATTTTTTAGTGTTTTAACAACATCAGTAAAACCAGTATTGTTATCGACACGTAATACATAGGGTACTGTTTCTTTTAATGGAGCTAACCCCATTACAGCACCAACAGATAAGGCAGATAGAAAGCCAAAGAAATAAGTAATTTTCCAAGCATTTTTTTTACTTTTTTCATTGTCAGCCATTTTAGACGATTCAAACTGCTTCATTAACTCTACAATTTCATTACTGGCATGAATTGAAGCTTTTTCGCCTTTAGCTTGCTTTTGTTTCTTTTCAGCCTTTTCAGCTTTAGCCTTTTCTATATCTTCTTTCTTTGGCTGTTCATCATCTTGATTAGCCTTTTTCCCAAAACCTAAAATACCCATATAGCACCTATATAATTAAAAGATTAAATAAAGTTAGTTTGTTTCTGAATTAGTATTGTTTGCTTTAGACTTAGCAGCCTTTTTAGCATCTAATATATCTTGCTGTTCTTTATTAACAACATACCACTTCCCTTTAGGAGTTGGAGGATTTTTAGGAATCCCATTAGATGCACAACCACTAACTAATAAAACAAAACCAATTAACGAACACTTAATTAAATTCATATTAACGCCCTGCACTTTCGTTTTTAACTGCACCGCCTGAATTACTACCCGAATTAGGAGCAGCACCGCCAGCAGTGCCTTTACCGCCCATCATTCGACCAATATTAGACCCCATACTTACCAAACTAGCTACACCGCCACCAGCAGACATACCACCACCTAATGCACTAGCTAATTCAGGTATCTTTAATGCTACTATTGTAAATAATAATGAAACTAATGCAATAGACATTACCTCAGTTAAACCAGCAGTTGAGGGGTCAAATCCTTGCACATTCATAATATCCATCATTACACTTGCTGTAATTTGAAATAGAACTTGCAATAAAGCAAAGTTAACAACTTGACCCACCCATAAGTAAGTGTAACTTTTAGTTTGAGGAAATAAAGCTAATGCAATAAATATAGGAGCTAATACAAGTAAAAACAGGGTAAATAGTTTAGCTAATAGAATATAACCAGCAGCAACAATAAAGAAAGGTGCAGTACAAATAGTTAGAATTGTACACAAAAACAAGGCAATAATTGTGCCCTCAATTCCACTTGCTTCTTCCCACATTTGAATAACAGCATCAACATAAATAGTTGCTAATGCGTCAATCTGTGCAACGGTAGTAACAGAACCACCCGAAATAGCCATAGACAAATCATTAGGAATACCCTGAATAATCGGGATAATATGACCTGAATAAAAGCCATAATTAAGACCACATGAAATAACAATACCAGCAGCAAATATACGCTTTAAAAGGTCACTAAAGACCGTTTCAGGCGACATACCATCACGCATATAGCTATATGTTACTAGCATTAAATAAATTGTGAATAAAGTTGCAAATAAAGGAGATATAAGCGAAATAACCGCACTCACCTTACTTAAAAGCCCAACCATCAACTGTTGATCTATTTGTTGAAAAGTTTGGGAAAATACGTTAATAGCCATTAGCACCCACCTTGTTACTTTAAGTTATTAATAATTTCTTTTTGTATTTTGTCGCCTATTACGTCATTGCCCTGTTCTTTCATTCCATAAAGAAAACCAGCAATCATAACTAAAGAAACAACCAACAAGTAAAAGTAACTTTTAAAGATATTTTTGAAAGGCTTCATAACCAACCCCAAAGCATTAAAGGAGACCCCCCCTTTAATGCCCTTAGTTAATTAATGACCAGCACCACGTAACAAGCGTGTTTTAGATTGCTGTACACGTTGCTGTTCTGCTAATTGCATATTTGCCTGATGTAGTTGAGACATTAAAGCAATACGGTTTCCCTCTGCCTGTGTTAATGCTGTTTCTACAGCAATACGGTTTTGCAGATCGGCAGCAGCTTTAGCATCTGTTGCATAGTTAATTTGACCCATCAACTTTTCAATGTTTTGAAGTCGCCCTAACTGTGCTTCTAATGCTTGAGTATTAACAGCTTTCTGCATTAATAATTCAGTTTGCTTACGTTGAGTACCTGAACCCTGCCCTTTGTTATATCCATCTTCTTGCTTCTGTAGGTCTTGCATAGCAGAACCAATTTTACCAGCATTACCGCTTTTCACAGCATCATAAAGATTTACATAATCAGTAGGTAGGTAGTTACGCAAAGCTGGATTATTGAATAGTTCACCTAAGTTACGTGAACCTGTAGTAGCCTTTAACTGATTTTGCATAGTGTTAATCTGTGCAATTTGATTTTTAATCTGATCAGTTAATTGCTGAACCTGTACTAATGCCTGTGCAATACTTCCAGCATCAATAACTGGAATACCAGCATTAGCAACATTAATTGTCGAAACACTACCAAAGCTAACAGCTAATGTAAGTGCAATTGTTTTGAGTTTAGATTTCATATTACCACCTTATTAATTAGGAGTTTAAATTATAATTTAATGCGACTTAATTAGCTCGCTTAAATTGTTCTAAATCGTAATTAGCTGTTGAATCAGAACGAACCATTTTAAAGAATTTAGGCAACCACTTCTCAGGCTGCTTATTAAATACATATTGGCTATATTCTTCATCATCCATTAATTCATCAATAGCATTTAATGTCTTAGCTTGTGCTGAAAACACCGCTAATTCATCATTAAAGCCATTAAGGTTTAAACGAGCAAACGCAGCTTTACCATTCTGTTTAACCAAGAAAACACGGCTATTTTGGTCTAACTCTTTCACTCGCAAAAACTCTTTTTCTGTCAATCCAACGCTCATATAACCCTCTTTATCGGCACTTGGATTAGGCAAGAAAATTTTAGTTACTGTTTGCTGTTTAACAGTAGCTGCAATTAAACACTCTGTAGCATCCTCTGGTTGCTGTGTAATTAGAATCATACACTCAAGCAATTTACGACCTACTTTAAGGCTGTTTTTCATAGGGTCAGAAGTTAAAGGAATGTTGGCAGGTAGCCAATATTCTTCTACAGAAAAGAATGTAGGAATTTGCTTAGATATGCCTTTCATTAGCATTTTATCTTTCAAGAAAAATAAACATGCTAATACTGGCTCTGTAACTGGATTGTCTTTAACTAAAATACTGGTTAAATCAAAACCAACATATTTAAAGTTAGCTGTATCAAATGTATTAACAGGGTTATCTAATACCCATGCGTATAGACCATTACCCACCCATTTATTAAGGCGTGTAACAAGTGAGTTTTTATTGTCCAGTTCTTCGGGCAATGTCTGAATGATGTAACCTAAACGTCTATCTTTAAATTCCATTTCAAAAATGGTATTTACGCCAGCCGTGATTTTTTCCTCATCACTAGCCGACAAATAACCCTCATGCTCACGAACTAATGAGCAAACTAATTTAGCAACAAACAGTTTTAATTTCGGGCTTGGGTTAACCTCAAATTGGAAAGGGTTTAAACCTGTTCGCTCACCATCACGCAATAGGAAGTAATCACCGCCTAAACTGCGAATAAATAGCTCCATACTTCGATCTTTATCAAGAGCGAATATCTGACAGTCAAAACGTGTAGCAAAGGATTGTAGCGCACACTGTAGAACAGATTTACCTGAACCAGTTGTACCAAAGATTAATGTATGTCCAGCGTCAGGCTGTCCTATGCGGTTTTCATGCTGTGCAGTGGCATGAAAGTTAAAGTGATATAGGTTTTTAGATTCTGTCTCTATGGGCATTATGGCTGTACCATCACCCAAAGGGTTAAAGAATGCTTTACCAGTTGCATAACTGTGCATACAGAATACAGAAGAAAAAACCCTAGATGATTTGGGTACAGGTCTTGCTAGTGTGTCTTGAGCTGGCAGAATTGAAAAATAAGAAATAGGGGCTGATAAACTTACTTTATTAAAAATGGTAGCGGATTCTTTTAAAAACAAACTACGGAAAGCAGAAGCGTTTTTATGCGCTTCTTGGGTAGAGTTCCCCAAACATACAGCCGAAGCATTAAAGACACCTAAACAGACCGAACCACTCGCAATATGCCCTAATGCAGCATCTAATTCTTGCTGTTGATATGTCGCCTTATCACCTACAGATTGAAACTGATTTAATTTATCCTGTATCAATGCTTTTGAACGGTGCTTATTCATACCTAAAAAGCTAAAATTTAGAATAAACTCAAATTTTTGATCTAAAATTGGTAAATCAAACATTCCCACTTTAGTTGTTTCAGGGAAATCTTTTAAATCTAAGCATGTTGCCCATTTTCTATAATCAGAATGGCGTATTTCAACAATATCATGCCCAAAAAATAACTCTACTTCGGGTAATGAATTAGTAATAAATCCAGCAGAAACAGGTACAGGCTGCCATTTTAAGTTAATTAAGAAGCCTAAATATTCTTGAATTTCTGAATAAGTAACACCGTTTTTATGTACAAACTCAATATATTTTTCTTTGGCTTCAATTTCTTCTTCTGTATCTTCATCTTCAATAAATATATCTTTGACACGAATACCATTAACACGCTTATATGTTCTTAAAACGTGAGGTTGCCAATCACTAAGAATAGGCACAATAATTGATTCAATTTCTCTTAAATCAAGAATAGCTTGCTCAAAATTATCATATTTAAATACAATAGATAAATAAAAGCCTGTTTCAAAGTAATCTTGCTTATTAAAACGCTCTATATATTTATCATGGAATTTTTGAACAAATGGACTTGGAAACTTATAATTAGCATTAGCATGAATTTTAGAACGGATTACATTAGCGTGAAACTGCACTTGATCAGGATACTGATTAGTAATGTCAGTAACGATACGGTTAATTGAATTATTTTTATCCTGAATATCTCTATCATTTAATGATTCAAAATTAATACCCTCAATCTTAATAACCATTAATAAACGGTCATTTTTCAGGTTTACTATTTTATCATCCACATGCAAAGTATATTTAGGCATTAATTCATCAAATGATGAATGTAAGTTTAACGGTTTTGAAAAGATATTACCCATATAGCACCTATTGTTATTAGTAAAAAAGGATTAACTATTGTTAATCCTTAATTTCTTTAACTTTCCGTTTAGTTAGCGAAACGTCAGTAAATTTTCTGTAATAAGCAACATCCTGTTTAAGGTTGTTTGAACTCACTATATAAAATTTACCACCATAAATTTGTTTGCCAGCAAATAACTTTTTGAAAAAGAATTTAACCTCAAACCACAAAATTCTTAATGCGTGATCATCTGTAGCAGTCATCGCTTTAATACCCAATAAAATAGGTATAGCAAACACGATTGTTAAAAATCCCATAATGCCAATAAATATTTGAGCAATAAACGAGATAACTACAGATACAACAATGATAAAGAGACCCACTTTTAAAGGGATTCCCCCTATCATTGCTGGACGACCTAAGCCATTTAAACTAGCAAATTCCTTAATTGCTTTTTCTTCCATAGGCTTATTAATCACTACCTTTATTATGAGAACATTTTGTAAGCATAAGGACCCGCAGTTACAGCAGCACCAGCTACAGCAACATAAATAACCCCAATCCCGAAGTCCTGCCAAGTTGCTTTTTGCGCTTTGATTTTAAGACCAATAAACGACAAATAAGCAATACCAACAACGCCCACAACACCATAAAGCCATTTTTGAACATTGCTTGTATCAGTTTGCGCTGTTGAGAAACCGCCATGTAATGCAAATGCGGTATTAGCCATAAATACATAAGACAAAACCAAAGCTGTAATGTATTTAATTGAGTTCTTTACAGTTTTAGCTTTTGTAACTGCAACTTTATTTGTTTCCATAAGTCACCTAATTGTGTTGTTTAAGAATGTAATTAGCGTCTAATGACATTGCTAATTATAATTACTAATTTCCTAATTGTATAGCATCAAATAACCAATTAATGCTAATTAATTAAAAAACTTTAGTAGCATTAAAGTCACTAAAAGTATCCCAAGAATAACTAACTTGTTTAGCTTCCAGTTTAACTATATTGCCAGCATTACTAGATTCACCTGTATTAGCTCTATTTTCAGCAACTAAAGAATCATTAGCGAATCTCGCTAATTCTTCACGATTCATAGAGTTGATGTTTTGTCTAACAGGTTGAGCAGCAGCAAGATAACTCCCCTGCCCCTGTATTTGACTTAGCTTATTAAGAACTTTTGTTACATAAGGCGGTTGATTAGGAAAATCTTGTCTAAATCCAGTTGTAAAGTTACCCGAATAATAACAAGAAAATGCTTTTTGCCATGACTGATTTACACTACTGGAAACCTTACTAGCTCTGTTATAACAATCCAGCAATATTAAAGAACCAGCATAGACATTTTTACATGGGTCAAATACTGTTTCATAACTTAAACCATAGGCTTTTAAATTGTATTTATTTACTTGGGATAACCCCATACTAAAATTCTTACCAGCCTTATGTAATTCATAAGCTGTGTTAATGGCTTCTTGTTGTGATTTTGGTTGTTTAACCCACCCTTTTACAACACCAATGGCAAACGGATTTTTTTCAGATTCCGTACCAATAACAGAAACCATTATATCAGGAGGCACATTAGGGGCGCATTGCTGCACCAAAGCCATTAACTCAATCATAATAGCACCCCTGTTAATCAGTAATTAAAATACTGTTTTTGATGATCGGGCGAAGCTGCAAATTTAGGGTCAATATTAATTTCAATTGTTTTGCAGTAATAACCCATAAAAGAGCGAGTAGCTTTAGTTTGACCATCTCGACAAGTACGGCTATTTGTTCTTTCAGTATATAAGCGTGTGCTAACCATGCCTTCACTTGAACCAGTGCTACCGTTAAAGTTTACAAAGCTGCAATGAGGAAACCCTTTGCCTTTTGCTAAATCCTTTAACACTCGTTTAATTGTTGGTTGACATTCACTAACATTCTTACCGCCAGCAAAACAAAGCAATGCTTCACAGCCGTAATCAGAAGCTTTAGCCATAGAAGCAGCACCCATTAAAGGTAATGCAGCTATAGCAATCTTAATGATTCTTTTCATAGTTCACCTGATTTAATTGTTAATTAAGCCTAATTGCATTAGGCAATCTAATTGTATTAATCAAGCAAAGAATTAGCAATAAGAAAAATTGTAAATTAGAAAGTTAATTGTTACTTAATTCAAAAGCTAATTAAGGGCTTAATTAGCCATACACTTAACCTATTACTTAGACTTAACTTAATTATTCGTTTTATTTCTCTAAGTGATGTACACCCTCAAATATTAAGCATACAGCCCTGTCTGTATGCTTATCGTAAAGTGGAACATTCTATTAAAATTTGAAGTGTTCCACAATACAAAGGTGACACAATTCGTCGTTTAGTGTTGATTTGTGACAAAATTTTGTAACTGTTTTTTTAGGCAAAAAAAAACCTACTGCAAGCAGTAGGTTACGTTATAGGGTGCTATTATCTATAAACGCAGTAATAAGATACATTAAATTAATTCTAATGTCTAAGTATTCTTATTTGTCTATATATTAAATTAAAGGTATTGGATGATTAACAAGCATTAATTTAAATGAAAATAAAGTTATCCACTAAATTTTAAAACTATAATAATAAGTTATAACCTACGGTTGAGTTAAGTTAAGTTAAGAGCCGAATATTTATTATATTTCATAGTCTTACAACCCTATTTATTGACAAAAAGGAATGCACATATTGACAGAAAGGAATGCACATATTGACAGAAAGGAATGCACATATTGACAAAAAGGAATAAATTATATGGACAAAAAGGAAGCTTGAATAATTCTATCCACATACTTATCCACAATGTTATCCACAATTTTAGATATGCCTAATATGGACAAAAAGGAAGTCATTTTATATATGGACAAAAAGGAATAAATTATATGGACAAAAAGGAAGTATAGCCGAGCTGGATTAGAAATATTGACAAAAAGGAAGTCATATATTGACAAAAAGGAAGCCTTTTTTTGATATGTGGACACAGGGGAATAGGCTGTAAAAGCTGTAAACGTGTAAATAACATACTAAAATGTAATATTATGCCAATTCTATAAAAATCTTGTAAAATACTATAATTATATAAATCAATTACTTGTTTAAAATGAGTTCGCCCAGGGATTGCAGCTGCGACATGAGATCCAATGTAATGTTATGCCAATGTTTCAAAAGTAAGCTAATTAAATGTTGACTTGCTATTTTTTTGGGTCTATATATTGACGTGGAAAATATAAGATTCTATATAAAATAGAGAGGGTGCTAAATGAGTTCAATAAATCAAGCGTTAGCAGAGGTGACGTTAAAACACTATGTTGATACCTCAGACATTGAAAATGAGATCCTCAGACAGAGTAATAAGCTGGTCACAGCAATGTTTAACTTAGACTTGTTGGAGTTCCAGTTAGTTTGTACCGCCCTGCTTGCAGTCACACAGAAGAATGAAAAAAACGAGCCTTATGATGCTACAACAGTATTCACGATCACAGCAGACGATATGAATAAAATTTGGGGCAGTAACCTTGATACTGGAGCCGTGTACAAGCAGTTAAAGAAAACCGCCATAAGCATTACAGGGAAAACTTTTAGTTATTGGAATGAGGACGAGAAAACAGGCGAACTTAAATTAAGTCATTCTAGTTGGTTTGCTTATGTTACGGAATCAAACCCTGAAAATAAACACGGTTGTAATTATATTGACTTTGGCTTTCCAAAGCCGTTAATCCCTACATTAAAAAATTGTGATGAAAAATTTACATGGAACTTTGTAAATGAAATAAGAAATATTAAAAAATCGTTCTATGCTGTCAGATTGTATATTTTAATGTCTCGCTATAAGAATCTTAAAAGTAATCAAATAAGAATAACTGTAGATGATTTTAGAGCTATGTATGATTTAAAGAATAAATACACTTTAATGGCTGATTTTAGAAAGCGTGTAATTGATGAGCCTGTGGAGTTAATTAACTCAGAAACTCGATTAAAGATAACAGTAACACCTGAAAAGAAAGGGCGTAATATTGTTGCATTTTTATTCGATTGCACTTTCGATGAAAAAGACCTGAATTATTTAAAAGCATTAGGTAAAGAAGTAAAGGCGATAGAGCAAAAAACAGGGGATGAAAGAGACCCTGATACATTGGATTTATTAACAACTTTAACAGATAAGCAAGTTAAATTTTATCTTGCTAAGTTGCTGGAAGATGCAGAGTTTACAGGCTATAAGGGGCGTTCAGGAGAGCCAGCAAAAGACTTTAAAGAGAGAATTTATAAGGACTTGTACGACCCAATAAAAATAGCTGAATACATGCCTTATTTGTTGAAACATGGTTTTGACCCGAACTATAAAAGCAATATTAAAAAAGCTTGATAGGTAGTTATTACTACTGTAGTATTACCCCCCTACCCTTATAAATGAGTTATGAAAATGTCTAGTAAATTTGACCGCTATAATGACAAAGTTAAGCCTTATACATTCAGATTGAATACAGAAAGTGATAAGGCTAAAAAGGTAATTGAATACTTGGATAGTCTGAAATCAAAAAAAGAATTTAGTCCTTATGTTTTGGGTTTAATTGAAAAAGACTTACAGGAGAAAGGATTAATATAAACAATCTGCTTGCATGGTAGTATATACTACTATATAATTAAGCTGTTGGTAGGTGATACTACTTTAATTATAGGGTGCTTAAAATGGAACAGATTGTATTTAACTTGGTTAAAAATCTTCTAATTGTAAAGAATGGTTTTAAAACGTCAGGTAAAACTGTTATTGCTAAAACAGAAAAAGTTATGAATATTAAGAATGAAGAAATTGAAATTACAACTAAATTCTATAATTTAGGCGGTAGTAAAATTTTGTTGGTAACTCGCTTTAGTGATATTCAATATTATATTTCTAATGAGGAACGTATAGAAAATAAACCTGAAAAAGTGGCTAAAAGAATTTATAAAGAAATGCAGAAATATATTTAATTTCTGTCTGATAATTAACCAATCTAATTAGGTTGGTTAATTATAAAATAATTATAAAAATAACTTGATACG
Source organism: Sedimentibacter sp. (assembly GCA_050173715.1). Classification (GTDB taxonomy): domain Bacteria; phylum Bacillota; class Clostridia; order Tissierellales; family Sedimentibacteraceae; genus Sedimentibacter. The sequence continues at coordinate 17,591 of JBFXKO010000038.1, read as the reverse complement.
GTAGTATATACTACTGTATAATTCCCTTATTGGTAGTTAATACTACTTTAATTATAGGGTGCTAAATATGAATCTAATTGCTAATGAAAAAGGTCAATTTTTTTACACTGGTTCTTTAAAGGTTGTGGTTAAAGAAACTGGTTCTGTCTACTATATTTCTGAAAAAAATCTCGTAGTAAAAGCATATAAGGCTAAAGCTAAAAAGCCGTTCCTAAACTATCGTTATAAATCAATGGAACGTATCAAGGAAGTTGTTAAAAACAGCATTGACAGTGAAGTACGTTATTATAACCAAAAGCAGGAATATAAAGCACAAGCAGCAGCAGCTACTAAAAAATTCCGTGATGAATTACAGGTAGGTGACATTCTGTCTACAAGCTGGGGTTATGAGCAAACTAATGTAGAGTTCTACCAAGTGATCGAGAAGAACGGAGCGAAATGCACGTTAAGAGAAATTGCTAAACGTGTACATGATACACAATGGGCAGCAGGCGAAGTTTCACCAAAACCTAACGAGTTCATAGGTGAAGAATTTACACGTAAAATTATGAATAACTACGTTAAGATTCATAGTTCAGCTAATGCAACGCTGCATGGTTTTACAGTCATTCCAGAGACAGGCACAAGGGTTTATAATCGGGTTCATTACTCAGCATATTATTAAAAAAAGGGCGAAAGCCCTTTTTATTTATTTAGTAGTTTTTTTAGATTTTCTAAGTATGGTTTTGGGTCAGTGGTTACATGATATATATGTTCAGGTACATCAACCCCAAGAGCTTTAATAATATTGCTAACATATACTTTTTTATTTGGGTGTATGCCGTTTATAGCTTGCTGGATTGCGTTAGCTGGACGTATTTTAACTAAGTAAGCAAGTGTTAGCCTATCACGATCATTAGCCATAATCACATCATTTAAGCCCCTAACCCCCTTTGTTTCATCAACCATAAACCACCTTTTAAAATTAAATTAAAAAAAGGTTAATGGGTAGCAACCCATTAACCAAAAACAACTAACTTTAAAACTAAAATTGACATTAGTATAGTCATAGCAAATGAAGTTAAAGAAATCCACATATAAAGATAATTGCTTTTAGTGTTTTGCTTGTCCTGAACTTCCTTAATTATGTTTTCTTTAATTTCTTTATAAATTTGAGCTTTATTTAATGCTGATAACTCATTAACGATTTGAAGCCTATTAAGCTGTATTTTTTCTAACTCATCTGCAAGATTTTTAAGAGTTAGATTAACTTCATTAGTTTCATGCAGTGTTTTATTTAGACTTTCATTAAGTGGGTTTTCAGAAAGGATTGTGTTAGCTTTAAGGCTAAAATAAAGCATTAAGGTAACAATGGGGTCGTCATTAGTGAGTTTGTCACCTGTAAGGTTGAAATACTCATTTATGATTGCTTGTTTTTTATCTTCCATATATAGCACCTCAAAAAAGGGGGCAAAGCCCCCTACACTATTTAGAATAATTTGCTTAGTTGGTCTAAGTAAACTGCTTTAAGTTTTTTCAATCGGGATTTATTGATAATTCCGAAGTCGCCTTTTCCATCTAATATAACATCATCAAAAGTTAAGCCTTGCTTAATCATGCTTAAAAAATCTTTTTCGTGGGTGTCAGCGTTTAACTTTTCCAGTGTAACAAAGCCATGAATTGAGCTTGCATGATCTTTGATTAGTTTAACTTCTTCTAATGGAGTTTCAGAATATCCGTAATATTCATTTTTCCAAATTACATATTTGGCATTAGGAAAGTTTTGTAAAAGTGTAATGAAGCTAATTAAGGTATCTTTCATTGATTGACCAAAATTAACAATAACGTGAATATAAACCGTTTTCCCTGCTTCTTCTAGAATTTCAAGAATTGAAGAAGTATTAATATAGTTAACAATATTAATAAACTCACCTGAACCAGTATCAATAACAGAGGGTGATTCTTGAGACATGATTTTTTCAATCAAAATATCGAATTTAGATTGATCAATCATTTCTGTACGTTCATTAATTAAGTTAATAGGAGTAACGTTTAATGATTTATAGCTTGTTAAAGTTTTGTTGTTTGGGTCAGTATCAAACGCTAAATAATCCCCTTGCGTTTGTTCTTTTAAATGTTGAGCAAGCAAATAAGATGCAATAGATTTACCTGCACCACCTTTAGACTGCATTACAAAGTGTACAGTATTATCTAGTCCAGCCATTTCTACAACCTCATTAGCTACGGTTTCAGCGTTTGATTTTGATTTAGTCATTTTAGCACCCTATTTAAAGTTTTTTAATTGCTCGTCAAGGTCAGCAATTTGATCTTGTGTAGCAACTTTGGTTTTTAAACTACTTGAATTATTTTCAAGTGGTTTAACTGGTTTAACCTCATTAAGCACAGGCTTAATTTCTTGCTTAACTTCTAATGTAATGGATTCATTACTATTAGAAACTACTTCTTTAATATCTTTATTGGCGTTTTTCAAATAACATAATCTAATTGAGTTAATAGAGATAGTTTTATTAAAGCGTTTCTCTAATTGGTCTTTAATGTCCTGAAAAGTGTAATTTACTTTTTGGTCATTTCTAAGTGTAACTATCAGATCAGCCATTTCACCAGTGATTTTATTCTTAACGCCCATAGAATCACCTAATCCGCTTGATTTCATACAATTTAACACATTTTAATACACTGTCAAGTGGTTTTGAGACATTTTAATAGAAATTAACACATTTTAACACATGGCTGGCTTGTGCTATGTTTTTTTTGAGACATTTTAATACTTTTTAATACAAAAGCTATGTGATTTTTCTAGGGCAGGATAGGCGCAAAGCGCACAAAAACTACCATTTTTTTAAAAAAAATGTTAAAATCTAGCCAATGTTATGTAGGTGTGTTGCTATGGGTTATCACTTAAACGAGCTGGACGAAACGACAAAGACCAAGTTAAAGGAACTTGGAAAAGCCAAATACGGGACATCAACCATTAGTAAAGTAATAACTCATTTAATTAATGAAGCTATTAATAATGAATCTACAAACCCATTAATAGAACCTCTTGAAATAGATAAGTCTATTATAAATGAAGAACGTAAAAAGGTATATGCAACAATATTTATAAGTCAGTATCAAATGCTTTTAAAAATTTGTAGTGAAAGAAAAATGTCACCTAATTATTTTTTTAAAAGTTGTTTGTTAAGAGCTATAGGAAAACAATATATTATTAATGGTGATGAGTTGGAGGAGTTAAGAAAAAGTAACTATTTACTTTCTAAGATTGGTACTAACATTAATCAAATAGCTAAACGTATTAATACTATGGATAGTTATAATTTTGATGATATTGGTGAGCTAAATAAATTAACTAGCTTCTTAGATGAACATTTAAAAACAGTTAAAACTATCTTAGAAAGAACACAAGATAAGTGGTGAAGAAATGAATAAAGATGATGTGCTATATAAGTTTATTGATGTTCAAGTGGGTAGGCGTGTTAAATCCGCTAATCCAATGGGGGCAATAAATTTAAAACCAAATAAAAGCAGTTCTAATAGTGCTGGTTCAGTTACAGCTAATAGAAATTACACACTATCTAATATGGGTAAGTCACCCGAAGCAATGATAAAAATATCAGGTAGTAGTAAGGATATGTCTAAAATATCTTCTCATGTCAGTTATATTTCTCGTAATGGAGAAATTGATATTAAGAATAAAGAGGGAGAAAGTTTAAATAAGGATGATGTGAAAAGTGAATTATCCGCTTGGTCTAATTTGGGTATTGCTGATGATAATGGCTCTAAACGTGAAGCTTTACACATGGTTTTTTCTATGCCAGAGGGCACAAATCCACAAGGTTTATTAAAAGCTGTAGAAAATTTTGCAGAACAAGAATTTACGAATAATAATTATATGTATGCACAGCATTTAGACACTAAGCATCCGCATGTACATTTATGTGTATCTGTTAGAGATATGCAGGGTAATAGACTTAATCCTAGAAAAGCTGATATAGGCAATTGGCGTAAAATATTTGCACAAAAGTTACGTGAACAAGGTATTGATGCAGTTGCTACAACTAGACAGCAGCGAATGAAAGTACATAAAGGTTATGATCAGACTGTTAGACATATTGATGAGAAAAGTAAAAAAACTGGTACGTTATCCAAAGTTACAATTAATCGACTAAAAGAAATTAATACTGCTATTAATAATCTAACTGGTGTATCTAATCCACATGATGAAAAAATTAAAAAAACAATGGCTAGAATATCAGTTAATTACAAGAAAATTATTGATAGCAAAAATCATGGTTTAGATGCTAATACATTAAAGAATTTAAAAGAGTTATTAGACAATTATAAAACGAGTGATAATTTCCTTACTCGTAATGAATTACTACTTGCAAAAATTGAGGAAAAAACTAGACTTAAAGATAGTCCTGTTAATAAGGATAAAGAGAGAGGTAAAGACCATGATAGGTAGCTTTATTTTCAATTACTTTAAAATTAGCCTGTGTTTTTCATTGCTAATGCCATTTCTTTTATTGAAGTCAGATAAGATTGAAATGTGGCAATTTTGGCTTGTTTTGGGTGCTGTTTCACTTTTAACTTTTTTGGTTTTTAAACTAAAAAAGGAACAATTTTTAAAAGTGCTAATTTGCCTTTTTGGTTTTTTAGCTATTATTTCTTTTTTTAATTAACTTCATATTAGGTGCTATATATGAATTACAACCGTGTTTATGTTTGTGAAAAAAACGAGCTAGTTAATGCTTTAGTTGCTGCTTTGGATTCAGGTTTTAAAAAAGAGGGTCAATACTACACAAATGGTACAGATGCTATTGTGGGTTGTGTTGGTCACATGCTGAAAATCGCACCGCCTGAATCACATGATGAAAATTTAAAGAAATGGTCACTTGAATCATTACCTTTTTATTTTCCTAACCTGAAATATGAAACTGAAAAATCTAAGTCTGTTAGGTTAAAAGCTATTTACGATTTAATGTATAAAGCTAAAACGATTGTTCACGTTGGCGACCCTGACGATGAGGGGCAGTTAATTATTGATGAGCTTATTAGAGCAAAAAAAATTAACAAGCCAGTTTTGCGACTGTTAATTAATGATAATAACGTAGATATAGTTAGGCGTGAACTATCAAGAATGGAGGATAATAAAAAGTTTGAGCATTTAGGTTATCAGGCAAGTGCTAGAGGTAGAGCAGATTACTTTTATGGACTAAACTTTACTCGTTTATTTACTTTGTTGGCTCAGAACTATAACGGTGTGCTTTCTGTTGGTCGGGTTCAAACCGCTATTTTTACAATAATTTTTATTCGTGAACAGCAATTTTATAATTTTGTTCCAAGTGATTTTTATAAGATTTACGCAATTGCTGATATATCAAATCATGCTATTAAATTTAACTATATTAACCGTCCTGTAGATTCAATAGATGAATCTAAAAGATTAATTAATTTAGAAGAAGTAAAGGCTATATGCACTAATTTATCTAATTTTAAAAATGGTAAAGTTTTAAATAAAGAAGTTAATGTAAAGAAAACACCGCCACCATTACCTTACAATATTATCGTATTGCAATCTGATTGCTATAAAATGTTTGAATACAGCCCCAAACAAGTTAAAGACATTACGCAAAGTTTGCGTGAGAAATATAGAGCAATTACTTATAACCGTTCTGATTGCCAATATCTTAATGATGAGCATTTTGCTGATGCAAAGGGCGTATTAAATCAGATTGCAACTAACTTACCAAGTACAGCTAAAATTGTTGCTGCTACTGATTCAAATATCAAAAGCAGGGCATTTAACTCTAAAAAAACATCGGCTCATCATGCAATTATTCCTACAATGAATAATGTTGATACTTCTAGTTTTACCGAGCAAGAATTAAACGTTTATAAAATTATTTGCCGTAATTATCTAATTCAATTTTTACCGCCTTTAGAAGAAGAAGTAACGAAAGTGACTATTTCTATTGGTGAATATAGTTTTTCTGCTACTTCTACAAGAGTTATTCAAGCTGGCTTCACCACAATTTATAAATCGGGTGCCACACGTGAAAAAGAAGAAACCACCGATTCAGATGATACTAGCAATGATGATCTTTCAATGGTTCAGATAGGCGATACGTTGCAGATCGGCAAAACTGGCTATGATATTCGTCAAACTGCACCATTGCCACTTTATAAAATGAATACGCTACTGGATGATCTACCAGTATTCGCCAAGTATGTTAAAGACCCTGCTTTAAAACAGCTTCTAATTGAGCGTGATAAGGATAAGAAAGGGGAGCATGGCGGTATTGGTACACCAGCCACTAGAGATGAAATCATAGACATTCTGTTTACTCGTAAAATGGTCGAATTTCAGCGAAAAAACATTGTGACTACTGACGTAGGCAAACAGTTTTATGCAATGCTTCCTGATGAAGTCAAAGACCTAGACTTAACCGCACTTTGGTACTCAGACCAAAGAAATATCAATAGTGCTGATGATGTAGAAAAATTTGTCGAAAATGTCTATTCAAAAGTTGCGGAAATCTGCAATAAGTTTAAGAATGAGACCGTTACTTTTTCTGTTAGTTCAGATGATAAGGCAGGGGCGACTACTGGCAAAAAATCCAAAACCAAAGCAAAGGGGCAGGGGAGTAGTGGCAATCGTGGTAAAGTCTTAGACATGGATTGTCCAACTTGTGCGAAAGGTAAGCTTAGACGTATAGAGAATAAAGCCAAAAAACAGTTTTTCTATGGCTGTACTAATTTCCCTGAATGTAAGGCGACCTTTCCAGAGTTTGATAAAAAACCATATATAAAAGGTAATAATTAATAGTTTGATAATAATGCGTACAATAGTTTAGTATAGTACGCATTATATTGATTAATGTTTTAAATACCCTTTCAATTAAGTAGGTGCAAATATGGAAAATGAACAAGTATTAGAGCTTGTTAAAAAGTGTCTGAATGGCAAAGCAGATTTAGAAGAATTGCTGACAATTAAAGAATGGATTGAAAGTACAATTGCTGAAAATGCTAACAATATTGTGGAACAGAATTTAGCTCAAATTAAAAAAGTAGCTACTGCAATGGGTGTACCTGTTGATAGCCTAATCAATAAAAGATCACGTTCTAGCAGTAAGACTATTAAAGTTGCAGGGACTACTTTTGTAAATCCTGAAAATCCAAATGAAACTTGGGGCGGTAAAGGTAAACGTCCGCAATGGTTAGTTAAACAGTTAGAAGCTGGTAAAGACCTTGCAGATTTTGAGAAAAAATAAAAAAGCCCGAAAGGGCTTTTTTTTATCTGTATTAATGTTTAAGAACAAAAATTAATCGTCTTTTGTTTCTAACATACAGATCATTCCAAATAAAATACCAACAGATAAAAAGAAAATGGCAAATGCAATATAAACAAATTCGCTCATTGAGCTAAAATGTATTGAGTAAAAAAATTGAAATCCACTTAACAATAAAAAAAATATTGCTGCATATAATTTTATGCTTTGTTTGTCAGCTTTTTTAATAAGCTTAATAAATTTCATTTGAAAAACCCTCATTTGAGTTTACATCTTATGGTTAAAGTTTAGAGCTTTAATTTTCATTTTACAACTTTTTGCAAGTCACATAAATGTTTTTCAGGATAAACCTTTTTTTCACCAACAAAACCAAGAGAGATAACATTTTGCTTTTTCATCATTTCTTTAAAGTCTAATTGATGCCCTTTGACAATAGAATAGTATTCATAAGCATTCAGGTACTTTAGGTATTGTGGATTACAGTTTTTATTTAGGCTCTGTTTTAGGTGTGTTGTAGACGCTTGGTCATTATTATCAATTACATTGTGAATATATCCTATTTGTCTTTCCTGAACGAACTTAGGAACTGGAATTACAAAATAGAAAAGGAATAAGAAAGTAATAATTCCTATAGATAGATATTTAAAAAAACTTTTAGGCGATTTTAATTTGTTCCTAAACAAAATGAATGGTGCGATAATTAAGTAAATGTAAATCAACAAGATAAACCATTCACTGTATGCCATACCAACTAACATTTTTAAATCATTCATAATATGACCTTAATCTTTTTTTACTATTGAGTTCTTTACATCGTGAGCATTTTTGTATTTTAGATACTTTGTTTCAAATTGATCAAATTCAAACTTTGAAATTTCATTATCCTGTATAGAGCATTGAGCAAAATCTCTTAACCATTTTTTTTCTGTTTCAGAAAAATTATTGTTGTTAAGGCTAATCAAGTATTCATTAAAAATTTTGTATTCAATTTGAGTAATATCACCTTTAATAAAGTTAGCACCTGTTATAATATTTAAAAATAAAAAGGCAAATATAACAGAAATAAGCCCACAACCTAGATAATCTAAGAGCTTATTAGAGCCACTGTTTAACATGAATGAGCCACCAATTAGGCAGCCAATTAAAAGCCCAATGATAGTAAAGCAATAGTAATATGCAGTTGCAATCTCAACAAATAGAGCAGGGTAGTTACACATAGTAATAAACATTTATAGCACCTTTTCAATATAATCTAGTGAAACTTCACTAATTTAAAAATTCTGAATTTTTAGTAAGCATTACTCTATCAATTTGGTCGATATAGTTGTTAATTTTGAAATGGTTTAATAGCTTAATCTTGATTTCATTCTCGATAGGTTTTAAATCATCTTCACCAGCACGAACAAGTTTAAACATATAGATAGGAGGTATTGCAATTATAGTGAATACTAAAAATAGCGTTCCCCACATTTTATAAAATTGCGGTGAGCTTATGATCTCAATAAATGGGTTATCTAATAAAGCAAGTGCAAACACAGTCCATAAAAGCAATGTAGTTACAGCAATACTAAAGAAGAATGCTAAACTCTTTTTGATTTTGCTTTTAAACCTATTTTTAATAAAATCTTTATGCTTTAAGCGCACTTCATTTTTAATTTTGCTGTAGGTTTCAGCATCGAACTGGACTAAAGTTATAAGTTGAGTTGCTACAGGGTCAAAAACTGTTAATTCATAGCGGTTATCGGTCATCATAGATTCCTTTTTTAATACAATTTAACACATTTTAATACATAACAATGGCTTCAACTAGCCTTTTTAACACATTTTAACACATTTTAATATATTGGCTTTTGTTCAAAAAATACGCTAAATTTACCTGAATAGCCTAAGCTTTGCATTCCTTTGATTGCCCGATCAGCAGATGTATAGGTCTTAACTGTTCCTGTACGACCTGTTTTTAAAATGGTGTCCATGTTGTCTATTTCTGTTACGATATTAACACTGTATGAGTAATTACCATCTGCATCAATTAACTTGCCTATTAAGTCAATTTCCTTGACCTGATTAGCTTTAATTAAAATTTTTAATTCTTGCTGTATCATTTAGCTAATCCTTTAATTTCTGTCTTAATTTTATCTGCTTCTTTTATTTTAATAGCTTTATCTTTTTCAATTTCACCAGCATTAATAAAATTAATTCCACCCAATAATATATAATCAATCCATAGGATTTTACCTTTTCTATCATTCATTATTTGTAATAATAGAATAGAAAAACTTTGTGAAATATTGGCTATTTCCTTATATTGTTTTAGCTTATCTATAGAGATTTCATTAGAAAAATATTTATCTATATTAGTGTCATCAAGAGATAATATGTCATTATCTGTAACGTTAGGTAGATAGATATTTCTTGTTTCTAATATGCCACTTTCTATATATGAATATGCAAAGTATGAAGCTACAGAAAATAACGCAGCAGCTAGTAAGATGTACGAAGCTAGGGTAGGGTATGTATTCCAAAGTGTTTCTGTATGTAGGATTATTGATTGTACCAGTGAAATACATACTGAAAAAAATATGATCATCCAGCAAAAAATTGCAATTACACCTGTAATAATCCAAGTGCCTTTAAGAAGCTTTGAGTTAGCATTTATTAAAGAAAAAACTTTTTTAAACTCATCTGAATTTTCATAAAATTTATAATTAATTACGGCTTGATCAACTTTGTTTATATCAAGTTTTTGCATGTTTACCACTCCATATATGGACAAAAAGGAATAGATTAAAGGTCATAATCCTTGTTCAATCTGTACTGCTTACCAGCATCACATTTGTAAAGGTATTCAGGTTCAAAGAATAGACTTGTTTCAAGGACTTTAAATTTTTTACAGTTTTCCTTTTTTAATTGCATTTTCGTTATATGATCTTTTTTAACAATATCATCTGAATTTATTTGCATTGCACCGTATAATAGTATTAACACGGATACACCTAATAAGAAGTAGTGCATTTATTTACCTCTTTTTAGTTCATACTTGTTATTACAGCTTTAATAAATGGAAAGCTTATTTCTAAACTATCCGAAAAGTATGCTACTGCATAGATAAAGCCAATAACTGTAATAGACATTGATAAACCAACTTCACTTTTTGAAATTGATGATAGTACAAAGATAATTAAGGATATAATTAGCATCCCATTAGATGCAAAAGCTAACATTTCTTTTAATGCGTCTGCACAACCTGTTAAAGAAATTGCAATAATTAAAATTACATATATTTTGGGAATTACTGATTTATTCATTAGGATATTCATTGTTTGAAAGCCTTTTATGTTAGTTGGTGATTAAATTATATCAGGCTAGATTTACATTACAAGTAAAACTTTAAACTTTTGCATGTAATAGTTTTAACTCTACGGTTAACATAATGTTGATTATGCGAAATAAGTTATTGATATATAATGATATAAAATTAAGTATGAAACTTTATTGTTTTAGGATGAAACTTTAATACTCAGTATGAAACTTTATTGTTTGGGATGAAACTTTAATACTCAGTATGAAACTTTATTGCTGCCAGTTTTCTTACTCACCATTTGCGTTTACAGGCTGTTTTCATTAGTGGCTGATGCAATAGCACCAGCAGCACTATATGATTGCTTAAAACGCCTTAAATTGGCGTTTAAATCATTTTTTAGGTATTCCGCCCACGATCATCGAGGTTAACCACCTAAAATCATGTTTTTCATACTTACCTTTTTTGCCATACCAATATAAATGCCAATGCGCCATTCTTATATGTGGGTCTTTACCTGCATAGTTACCAGTTCTTCTAGCTTCGTCTATTTCTTCATGTGCCTTTTTAATAATCGTTGCTGTTTCTTTGCCTACTTTGTAGGTTTTATATTTAGTCGCTTCAAATAGCCGTTTCTCTTTTTTTATTGTCGTAAATTTAACTGGTGAATCCTCACCTTTGAATAGTGGTTCTATTTCGGGTTTTTTTTGACTAAACCATAAAACAATATTGATTATTTTTTTTTGAATCTCTAATCGAGTATTCAATTCATCTTGCATAAGTTCAGGGTTATAGTCTTGCTGAAATTCATCTACAAAATCCGTGATACTCGATTCAATATCTTGATTTTCATTAAGCGTAATTGCAATTGTTCTAGGCAATCCATTATCAAGATACAGTGTATTTACTAAAACCTTTTGCCCTACAATTTCAGTTATGCAGAATAAAACCCCTACCACTTTTGCATCTTCAAAAATTAAATTAGCGTTGTCTAATTGCACGTAGACACATAGATCAGGTAAGTGAATAATGAAATTAGGAATGACCCCTTTAAAGCCAGTTTTGAGTAATTCATTAATAACTAGGTCATCAAAGCGATAAATATTTTTAGTGAGCATCCAATTACCAAGCGTTACTAGCTCACCTGTTGTTACAGGTAGTTCATCTAACAATTCTTTAGGGATATGTTCACCAGCCTGTAAGTTTTCAGCCCACGCAGGTTTTTTAGCTTTTATTCCCAAGTGTCCAAGCATGTTTTGCATTGCCGTTTCATAGACAGTATCAGGCTTTTTTTCAGGCTTCTTTAATCCATGTGAAAACGGCTTATTGTTGTGATAGTTCGCCAGCATTTTTTCAATCACGCTTGATTGCTTTGCACTTTCTAACTTGGCTTGTTTGATCTCATGGTTAGCATCAAGCGCAGAATAAATCCAGTCATCCCAAGTCAGTAGGTGCTGTATTTCTTCTGTTTTATCTTTCTTTTTATTGTGGTTGTAAATTGCTCGTTCTTCTGCTTTTTTCATAATTCCGTTTAAGCCGTTTTTCATGTGATTTAAACGATTTGAAACGACTTTTAAGGGTAGTACATATTCATTAGGTAAGTTTGCCATTTATCCTAGCCTTTCAGTATGAAGCTTAATTAAGGCTAGTATGACAAATTGTTCGCTTACAATCAGCTTTTATTGGTGTACCGATACCATTTTTTCACTGTCAAAAGGGTCAATCAAACCTGTTGAACCAGGAACAAACTAAATCATCAAAATCATGCAGTTATTTTTTTTGTTATTTGTCATAAAGGTCAATCAGACTATTAAACTCTTGCACGTTGAGAACATAGCTATTTGCTGGCTGCATGATGCCATTTAGGACGTTAAATACAGTTTTAGCCTCTGTTCCCTTGATGAGATCCGCTACAATATCAAACTTCCATGTGTTAAATTTTTCAATAGCACTAATTAGGTGTTTCAGGTGCCAAAGTTCTATAAGTGCTTTATTGAGTAAACAGCCGTTATAGTCAGGCTTTCTAATATGGTTGATATGCCATTGATAGATCGCCTGTAGTTTTTCTCTACTGGTGAACTCATCCAGTGGCTCTATGGCTCTTAAAATTTCTCTCTTTTGGCTTTCAATCTCAAATTCTACACATGCGAAGATCAAGTTATCCTTTGAGCCAAAGTTATTATAAAAGGTCATCTTTGCTACATTGGATTCCGCTATAATTCTGTCCACGCCAACACTATTAAAGCCGTAGCTTTTGAATAGGCTATGTGCTGTATTCAGGATTACAGGCTTTTTACTCATAACTCCCTTGACGTTTGCACCTTTGCTAATTTTTTCAAGTTTAAATTCTGTCACTTTTTGCCACTCACTTAAAAAACTAAAAAACTGCCGTTTTCTTAAAAAACAGCAGTTTATTAAACTTAGGCTATTTGTGCCGGTCTTTCTGCAGCTGATCGACCGTTGTAATAAAATGCCTATAAAAACCATCCAGCCGATTTATGAAGTCTCTTTGAGTTCCACCAGTTTAAGCTGCTTTTCATTGTTTGCTATTTTCAATTTAGCAAGGCTATTTTTTATTGTGTCCTGATGCTCTCTAAATGACTTTTGGTATACAAAAACCATTAGACCAATGATTAAAGCACCGATAACCGAAATACCCATTAAAAACAGGTTTTGGGGAATGTTTATAGACTGGATGATTTCAATTACACAGTGTACAAATAGGTAAATATCACCAAGCAACATGCACACGAAGAAGAATAAGCCTATAGCTGCTTTAGTCCTGTAACTCTCTGAATTGGCAATGTTCATATTTAAGTGAAAAATTCTATCTTCAATGGGTCTTATTTCAGCAAGCTGGGCATTTTCACTATCATAGAAAATTGTCTTACCTTGAAATTGAACACTATCTAACTGTGTTTTAGAATCGAAAAGCACCATTTCAATTACTACCTCAAATTTTAAGAATAAAGAAAATAATAAGCATGTGGACTGGATAGAACCAATACGCCCATTTACCGACTTTAGGAATATCCATTGTAATAATATTGCGTGTCATTGCTACAAAACCAAAGATCATAGCCAATGTGATACTAATAATTAAAGGAGTGGTATATACACTAAACAATCCAAGAACTTTTATTATTGGATAGTAATATTGTAAGTTTGCTGCTAATGCCAAGCATACCGATACTATGAAAAATAATATCTGAATACTTTTATTTTTGTTGGCTGCAATACCGTAAATAGAACCTATTAATAAGACACCAAACAAACCATACTCAAGCTTATTTTCAATAGGAAGAAGCAGCACAGGGAAAGTTAGTGTAATAACCACCTTTAACCATGTAGCCTTTATTTTTCCTATTAATACAATATAAATAAATCCTAATAATAATGTAGGCATTACATTAAAAGTTGTTTGTGTGTTATTGGTCATTAATCTATAAGGTATTTCTGAAATTAAAGAAAAAGCACCTAGATTAACTAGGTACTTTTTTAAAGTTTCATCTTTATTTCTATCAATAGCCGTAAAAGTATTATAAGCAATGGCAATAGCGAAAAATGGAAAAGCCCAACGTCCTACAGTCATTAACTGGACTTGAAAACTTGGAAAAACGAACCTTAAATGATCAAAAACCATAGTCACTAAAGCTATAATCTTGATCAAATCTAAGGCGTTATTTCTCACCATTGCTTTTGTATTCATTATCTTTCACGCTCTTTACTATCGTTTGACTTCTGCTTAGTGATTTCAACACTTTGCGGTTTAGCCTGTTCAATTGTACGAGCACCTGTAGGGCTATTGGTCGCATTATCAAAGGTCTTTAAAATACGTTCCTGAATCTCAGGCTTTGCCCCAAGCTTGCTAAGGTCGCTTTGTAAATTGGCTTTATGATCTTCTTTCATCAATCCCATTGATTGCAGATATTTTGAATATTCCTTGACCTTATTTTCATCATGGAGATTCTTAGTAATCCGACTTTCAAAGGCTTGATACGATTCACCAGCAACACTAAATTTACTGGCAAAAGTATCATCGTGCACCAGCTTGTTAGCAAAAAACGAGATCTGCTTTTCAGTCAGCTTGTATTGATTCTTTTCAATTTCTTTATGGTCATCTTTGGTCAAGCCTTTATCAGTGTTCGGGGCTGGACGTTCTGACACTTTCTCAATTACATCAATGTTCCAAGCTTGAACTGTGTAAATTTTTTCCTGAATGGCTGAAACATTACCGTTTGCGTCCTTTACTTTTGTTGGTAAAGAAACATCTGTTTTTTCCCCATCAAGTTTATGTAAGTTGACTGTATCCCCTTTAATAAGATCATTCTTAGTGAGCTGATCTGCTAAAGCTAACCCCCATGCTTTAGTGGTTGTGCCATCGTCCTTAGTGACTTCTACAAAGAAACTATTAGAGTTCGGTTTATCAGGATATGGGGCATAACCAAAATCATTAATTTTACCTGAAATAGTGAAGTCTTTAGCTGCTTTAGATTCAGGCTCTACAGCCTTTCCTGAATGTTCAGCCGTTGCACTCAATCCAGTTCTAGGCGCAGCAGTAACACTCTCAGTAGTGCCTATTTGCTCTTTATTAGTTGTTGTAGGCTCTTTAATTAATTCCTGTTGTTTGGTAAACCCGACAATAGTATTTTTCTCTAAAAGCTCATTACGTGCCTTTAATTCCATAAGGTCATTTTCTTTAGGCTTATATCCTTTTACCTCGATGCCAGCTAAAGAAGCCTGTAACCATGCTTCACGCCTAAATTCTTCTGAACCAGTAATTTTAACCGAGTTCCAGTTTTGAGATTTAGCGACCTGTATCATTGCTGATATAGTGCGTTGATCTTCTTTAGTTGTTTCAAGTGTATTTTTATTAGATTCAAATGCTGGCAATTTAGTATCTGATTTATCATAAAAACTATAGGTTTTATCCAAAAAGTTTTTATGTTCTTGGACTAAATAAGAGCCTTTAACACTTGCAGGTAATGTTTCTTCAAAACCAAGTTGCTGTTTAACTTCATGGTTAATACCTAATCGCTGTTCTTTCTTTTCATTTTCCGTTACCAGCTCTTTTAATTCCACTTTATCAAGTGGTTTAGTTACAACTTCTTTAGGTTGAAGATCGGCAGAAAGAATATAATCATTTTTATCTTTATCAAAAACACTAACACCAAGTAACGGCAACTTTGTTACCGATGTCATGTTATAGGCTTCATTAAACTTATATTGCTGTGTCTCAAATGTTTGAGGATTTACAGCATAAACAAATGAACCTTTTTTAATATCGCTAATATCTTCACCGCTTAATACAGAACTATAGTGATGATGGATACTACTTAAACGCTCTGTAAAGTGCTGTTCTTTTGGCTTAGATATATTAAGCTCTGTTTCATTTATAAGTTGATTTTTAGTAGTGGCATTCTCTTGTTCTTTACCATCTTTTTTATAATCAACTACATTCAAATTAGCATCAATACTATATCTATCCTTTGCTGTATCAACAACAATTACAGAAGCCATATTAGTACCATTACTAACAACATTATCTTTCTGTGCATTCAGAATAGATAAATCATTAGTGTTAAATAATGAACGCTCTGAACGTTCACTATTTTTATCACTAGCAGCTAAAATAAAAGCCTTTGTATCAAAATTAATTTGACCTTTTTCAATTTCAGATTGATTAAAGATAAATGCGTTATTGGTATTAACTACATTTTCTTGATTCTTAACCTCACCAAATTCTGTAACAGATAAATTGCGCCCATTAGGTGTATTGATTAATGATGTAATATAATCGGAGTTACTACCCTCTTTCGTTAAAGATACCATATAAATATCTTTGGTATTCTGAAACTCTGTACCAGTTTTAAAGCCTAGTTTTTCAAGTTGTTCTTGAGCATTTTTATCAAAATAAGATTTAGCATCTAAATCTTGATTAAAAGCATATTCACGCTTTTGTACATCTACTTGTTCAACAATTAAAGCCTTATCCATAGACTTACTATCAGTGTTGTATTGAAATAAAAACTCATCCTTAGTTTGAATTGCATTAACAAGTATTTCACCCGACATTTTCTCAGTGCTTAAATTTAATAAAGGTGTACCTTTATCAGCATCATAAGCATTTAAGTTAATAGTTAGATTTTTTTCATCATAGTTACCTTTCACAGTTGCACCTTGCGCCTGTATATCCTTAACCAAGTCTGATAACTCTTTAACTGTATCTCTGTGAAAGTTTTTACTTGCTGCATCTAAAACAACATTAGCATTAACTTCTGCATTAGTGTTTATTACATTTTCATTAGCCATGTTAGCACCCTCTTTAGCCTTAATTGGTTGTTCTAATTGTACCACTATATTTAGGTCTTTATCCACATTGTAATTAGTAACAATATCATTAACCCAATGCTTATTACTATGTACTGACATTAGCTTAATTTTATTGTTAATTACTGCACTTCTATTAATTGTAATATCGCTATTATCATAAATTACAACTTGGTCGGATACTTCCATAGCCTTATACAAGTTATCTTTACTTGAATTAAAGCGTTTTTCAATTAGCTTACTATCAATATCATGTCCACCCAACTTAACACGGTTCTTTACCCTGTCTTGGTGCATTTTTAGGGAATCTAACCCAACATAATAGGTACTGATTGAATAGCCATTAGCTTTAGCGGTTTTATATCTATTTAGTATGCTTTTACCGCTTAAAGTGGACTCCATTATTATATTTTTCTTTTCATTAATGGATTTTTCAAAAAGATTAAGGGCATCTCTGCCCCCTTTGATATTTGCAATATCTGTATTTACGTTTTGCTTATATTTCTTTGCTAACTGGTCAGGGTCAATTACAACATAATCAGAAAAGTTTACAAAGTGGCTAATATCCTCTCTTAAACTGCTTTTCCCTGCCCCATTTACACCAACAATAAATATTATTTCAGGGCTTTTTTTTTAGAATCACTCATAACACCATCCTTTAATTTAAATGA
>JBFXKO010000037.1:0-35911 GCA_050173715.1 Sedimentibacter sp. | reverse complement strand
GCTTGTTTGCCATGCTCTTTTTTACTTATTTTTAAATACTATCAACTTGACTTTACACTTTTTTCTCTCTTTTAATTTTAATTCTTGTTTTTGCTTGTTTTATTCATTTAGTTTCTGAAAGTACTCTGATTATTTGTTTTTATGAACTATCAAGCTTTCGCCTGTCATCTCTACAGGTTTTTCAAGACCCATTAGCTCTAGCATTGTAGGTGCTATATCTGCCAAAATTCCTTCTTTTAATTTGTAATATTTAGGATTGCTTACAACTATAAAAGGAACCTTGTTTGTTGAATGAGCTGTTAATTTTGAAAGATTTGTTGGATCCAGCATTTCCTCGCAGTTTCCGTGATCTGCAGTTATTATTGCCGTTCCGTCTGCTCTAATTATAAAATTGACTAATTCTCCCAGGCACTTGTCAACTGCTTCTACAGCTTTTATTGCTGCTTCTATATCACCAGTATGACCTACCATGTCAGGATTAGCAAAGTTTATAATCATAACTTGGTATATATCTTTTTCTAATTCTTCAATAATCATTTTCTTAAGCTCAAATGCGCTCATTTCAGGTTTTAAATCATACGTTGGCACATCAGGAGAAGGAATAAGAATTCTTACCTCATGCTTAAATGGTTCTTCTATTTCTCCATTGAAAAAATATGTCACGTGAGCATATTTTTCAGTTTCTGCAGCTCTAAGCTGCTTATAACCCTTGCTGCTTAAATATTCTCCCAATGTGTTTTTAACAAAATGAGGTTTAAAAGCAATTTGAACATTTTCTATAGTCTTGTCATACAAGGTCATGCATACAAATTTTACATTTACCTTTACTCTGTCAAAATTATCGAACTTATCGTCAACAAACGCCCTAGTAATTTCTCTGGCTCTGTCAGGTCTGAAATTATAAAATATCACAGCATCATTATCTTTTATTGTTGCAGTTTCTCCATTTTCCTTTTCAACCAGCAGTGGCTTTATAAATTCATCAGTTACACCATTTAAATAGGACATTTTTACGGCTTCAAGAGGATCCTTAAATTTTTCTCCTAAACCCTTAACCAAAGCATTGTATGCCATTTCAACTCTATCCCACTGATTATTTCTGTCCATGGCATAATATCTTCCCATAATAGATGCTATGTGCCCAATACCAGTGCTTTTAATTTTTTTCTTTAATTCCTTAATAAAATTAGGGCTGGAGGTAGGACTTACATCACGACCGTCGGTTATACAATGAATTTCAACATCCTTAACATCATTTTTCTTGGCAAGCTCAAGCAAGCTGTATAAATGGGTATTGTGGCTGTGAACTCCGCCGTTTGATAAAAGTCCTATGAAATGCAACGTTGAATTGTTTTGTTTTACAAAATCAAAAGCTGAAATTATAGCTTCATTGTTATCAATTTCACCTTCTTCAATTGCTTTTGTTATTCTGGTAAAATCCTGATATACAATTCTTCCTGCGCCTATGTTTAAATGACCAACTTCTGAGTTGCCCATCTGGCCTTTAGGAAGTCCTACATCATAGCCGCTTGCTGACAATACTGTATTAGGGTACTTTCTCATAAGCACATCAAAATTTGGTGTCTTTGCTCTGTTGATTGCATTACCCTCATAGTCTTTGCCCATACCCCAACCATCAAGTATAATCAATGCTGTTACTTTATTCATAATCGACCTACCTTATTTAGCATAATTAATAATTTTTAAGAATTCATCTGCCTTCAAGCTTGCTCCACCAACTAATGCACCGTCAATATCTTCTTGGTTCAATAAATCTTTTGCATTGTCTCCTTTTACGCTTCCGCCGTATTGGATTATTATTTTTTGGGACAATTCATCATCATATATTTCTGAAATACAAGTTCTTATAAAGGACGCCATTTCATTAGCCTGCTGATTTGTAGCATTTACACCTGTTCCTATTGCCCAAATTGGCTCGTAAGCAACTGTTATTTTTTCAGCATCAAGATATTCAATATTTTCAAAAGCTTTGACAATTTGATTTCTGACTGTCTCTTTTTCTTTCTTGCTTTCTCTTTGCTCCAGCGTTTCGCCTACACACAGTATGGGAATTATATCATATTTCAAGGCTGACTTCAATTTTTTGTTGACTGTTTCGTTTGTTTCATTAAAATATTGTCTTCTTTCAGAATGCCCAATAATCACATATTCCACACCCATGTTTTTAAGCATTAGAGGGGATACCTCGCCGGTATATGCTCCCTTGTCTTCAAAATGCATGTTTTGTGCGCCTATTTTTATGTTGGTACCAATTAATGCTTGCTTTATGATATATAGGGATGTAAAAGCAGGACATACCAATACGTCAACATTTTCATCAAATGAATTGCTCAAGTATTTTAAACTTTCAACCAGCTTTAAACTTTGTTCAATATCATTATTCATTTTCCAATTTCCGGCTATTAATGTTTTTCTCATTGTTGCCTCCTATTTATTATCAACTGCTTCGATACCTGGAAGAACCTTTCCTTCTAAAAATTCTAAAGAAGCTCCTCCGCCAGTTGATATATGAGTTATTTTATCTCCAAGACCAAATTTTTCAACTGCTGCGGCGCTGTCTCCTCCACCAATTATAGAAACTGCCGCCTTGTTATCAGCAATGCATTTTGCTACAGCAATTGTACCCTTTGCAAAATTGTCCATTTCAAATACCCCAAGAGGTCCGTTCCATATGATTGTCTTGGATTCATTGATAACCTTTTTGAACATTTCAACTGTCTTTTCACCAATATCAAGACCCATGTAACCATCCGGCATCTTATCTGCATCTGTTGAATAAAATTCAGTTTCATTTTTAAATTCCTTTGCTACAACTGTGTCAACAGGCAGCAACAAATTAACATTTTTATTTTTTGCCTTTTCAATTAATTGTTTTGCCAAATCAACCTTGTCTTCTTCCAATAAGGATGTTCCTATTGAATATCCCATGGATTTAAAAAATGTATAGGCCATTCCTCCGCCGATTAAAATATTGTCAGCAATGTTTATGAGGTTTTCAATTACAGCAATTTTATCAGATACCTTAGCTCCTCCTAAAATGGCTGTAAGAGGTCTCTTTGGATTTTCCAAAGCGTTGCCCATTATTTCGATTTCCTTTTCAACCAAAAAGCCTACAGCAGAGGGAAGATAACTGCAAATACCTGCAGTTGAAGAATGAGCTCTATGAGCAGTTCCAAAGGCATCATTTACAAATATATCTCCTAAGGATGATAATTCCTTTGAAAAATCTTCGCCGTTTTTTTCTTCTTCTTTTCTGTATCTTGTATTTTGAAGAAGCATTACCTCCCCGGCTTTTAATTTTGAAGCTTTTGTTTTTACATTTTCATCAACAACTGTGTCACTGTCTGCAAAAATAACCTCCATTTTAAGCAATTCGCTTAATCGTTTTGCAACAGGCAGCAATGTATACTTTGGATTCGCTTCTCCATTTGGTCTGCCAAGGTGTGACATCAATATAACAGTAGCACCGTTGTCCAAAAGATAATTGATTGTAGGAAGTGAGCTTGTAATTCTAATATCATCTGTTATATTTTTATTTTCATCTAATGGCACATTAAAATCACATCTTACTAAGACTTTTTTGCCTTTTACATTTAGATCCTTTAAAGTTTTCTTATTCATACTAACCTCCAATAACAATAGGAGAGCAATAGAGTTATACCCTATCGCTCCATCTTATTTCTTATTACTTCATTGATCCCCAATACTTTGCAACTCTAACTAATTGATGTGTAAAAGACATTTCATTGTCATACCACGTAATTAGCTTGACTAATTGTTTTCCGTCAGCTTCAATAATTTGAGTTGATAATGCATCAAAAATGCTTGCATAGCTGCTTCCGATTACATCGCTTGAAACTATTGGATCTTCTGTATAAGCTAGTGTTTCATTAGCTGCATCCTTTATTGCTGCATTAATTTCTTCTACAGTTACTTTTTTCTTTAATTCAACTGTCAAGTCAACCACTGAGCCGGTTAAGGTCGGAACACGAAGAGCAATTCCGTCTAATTTTCCTTTTAACTCAGGAAGAACAACGCCAACTGTCTTAGCAGCTCCTGTTGATGCAGGCACAATATTAGCTGCTGCTGCACGTCCTCTTCTAGCTCTAATTCCACTTTTATGTGAATTGTCATGTATGTTCTGATCATTTGTGTAAGCATGAACTGTAGTCATCAATCCTTTTTCTATTCCAAACACATCATTTAAAACCTTAGCCAAAGGTGCCAGACAGTTCGTTGTGCATGATGCTGCTGATACAACTGTTTCAGTTCCATCAAGAATTTCATGGTTAACATTGTATACAATTGTTTTTAAATCTCCCTTGCCAGGTGCTGACAACAATACTTTTTTAGCTCCTGCTTTAATATGAGCTTCTGCTTTTTCTTTGTCATTGAATTTTCCTGTGCAGTCGATTATTAAATCGATGTCAAGCTCTTTCCAATTGCAGTTTCCAGGTTCTTTTACTCTTGATGTTACAATTTCATTTCCATTAACTATCAAATTATTTTCAGTGTATGTAATTTTATCTGTCATAAAGTTGCCATGCGCTGTATCATATTTCAACAAATAAGCTAATGTTTCAGCATCTGAATTTGTATTGATAGCCACAACCTTGAAATCACTGTCTTGTGCCATTAATCTTAATGCTAATCTTCCTATTCTTCCAAATCCGTTAATTGCTACTCTTACCATAATATCCTCCTATTAAAAACACTATTATTATAATTAAATTTATTTTTAATGAAGCTAAGCCTCATTATAATTCTAATATCCTTTTAGCAGTAATTTCATCTGTTACTAGGATAAAATTATTATTAAATTTTGAAATTGCATAAATTGCTTCTGCTTTTGAACTTCCTGCTGCAACTCCCACGGCATTTTTTATTGTCTTAAAATTTTCAAGGGTTATACCCACAGAATTAGTTTCTATTTTTACATTTCCATCCTTGTCGAAGTAGTAACCGAAGACTTCGGCAGTTAAATTTTCAGCTTCAATTTTATTGAAGACACTTTTGTCTGCCCTTCTTCTTGTTGCCATATCCTTTGCATTTCCAAGTCCGAATACCAACAAGTTAATTCTTTGAATGTCAGCAAGAACATCATTAATCAATTTATTGTTTTTTAAAACTTTTAATTCTTGTTCATCCAGATTATCAGGAATATGCAACAGCTTATATTGTGCATCAAGTTTTTCTGCTAAATTGGCAGCTATGGTGTTTGCTTGGATTTCTAATTCCTCGCTTAAGCCTCCTCTTGCAGGCAATACTAAAAGATTTTTAATGCTCTTTTTCCTTTTCATTTGGTTTACAACGCAAGCCATGGTGGTGCCACCTGAAATTCCTAAGACTGTATCATTTTTTATAAGATCCAAAACAATTTCAGCTGCTTTTTTTCCTAAGTCATTAAATGTGAAGCTGTCTTTTTCGGCATCTCCAGAAACAACAGCAACCCTCTTTAGTCTTAGTTTTTCCATGAGCTTTAATTCAATTTCCGATAAATTTTTTATGTAGTAAAATGTATTATGTATATCTGAAAGCATGTTTATTCCTGTATTTGTAAGATAAACACCTGCATTCTGAATATCTATTAATTCCATTTCCTTTAATTTATCAATTTCAGTGCGCATAGTTCTTTCTGAAATTCCCAGTCTTGTAGATAAGCTTCTTCTACCAATAGGCTGAAGCGTACTGATAATTTTTAGAATTTCATACCTTTTTAATAATAAATCAACTGTTTCAGGAACTATTTTATTTTGTATTTCAAGTATATTGTTAATGTTCATAACGCCTCCGGGATTATATATGTCCCATATGTACAATTTGTGTCCCTAGTTTCATTCTAACATATATAATTTATAATGCAACACTATTTTTTATTTTTTTTGGATTTTATATTCGATATAATAAGATATTGATTTTAAGAAATGTGTTATACTGTTTGATATGATAATGGCATATATGTTCTACGGTTAAAATTATATCACACTAAAATACTAATGTACAGTAAAATAAAAGTAAAAATATTCGGCACTTTCATAAACCTTTCATAAACAAAAAAATGGAACGACACTGTCGTTCCTTTACATTTGATTTATTATTTGCAAACCAATTGTTCAATATCTTCTTCTCATTGATGAGGCTGGAATTCTTAACTCATCTCTGTATTTAGCAACCGTTCTTCTTGATATATTTATGCCTTCATCGCTTAGCATTTCCGCAATTTTCTGATCACTTAACGGTTTTTGAGCATTTTCTTCATTAATTAATTTTTGTATTTGAGTTTTAACACTGGTTGATGATACTCCATTACCATCAGCCTCGCTTATACTGCTTGCAAAGAAATATTTTAGTTCAAACAAACCCCTAGGTGTCTGTACGTATTTACCATTGGTAGCTCTGCTAACGGTTGATTCATGCACACCAATATCATCCGCTACATCTTTTAAAACCAAAGGTTTTAATGCAGTCTTACCTTCATCAAAAAATTTTCTTTGAAATTTTAAAATTGATTCAGCAACCTTGTATAATGTCATTCTTCTTTGTTCAATACTTTTAATCAGCCACATTGAAGAATTTAATTTATCTGTAAGAAATTTATTTGCTTCCTTGTCATCAAGATTATTTATCATGCTCTTGTAATAATTACTTATAGTAAGTGTGGGAAGGCTATTATCATTTACAATTATTATATATTCTTCATTTATTTTTTCTATTGTAACATCCGGAACAATGTAACGTATGTTATCTGAGTCAACTATAAATCCTCTTGATGGCTTTGGTTCCAACATTTTTATTATGTCACAAATGCTTTGAACTCTTGTAACACTTATTTTCAAGTCCTTTGCAATTTTTTGAACTTTATTTGTTGCAATATCTTCTAAATAATGTTCAGCTATTATATATGCGTTTTTATCTTGTATACCCTTTTCTTTGAGCTGTATCATAAGGCATTCGCTTAAATTTCTTGCAGCTACACCTACAGGGTCAAACGTTTGAATCAATCTTAAAACCCTTTCAACTTCTACAGCATCTTCATTTATTAATAAACTTATATCCTGCAAGGAACATCCTAGATATCCTTTGTTATCAAGTGATTCAATAATAAATTCGCCAATCCTTTTTTCCTTATTTGTTGCAACAGATACGCCAAGCTGCACCATAAGATGATCCTTTAAAGACATTTTTTTAGACGTGTAGCTTTCAAAGGATTGCTTTTCATCTTGATCTGCACTACGTTCATAGGCCTTATAGCTTAAGTCATCATATCTCTCTGTGATTTCCTTCCAATCAATTTCATCGCGACTATCGCTTTTTTCATAGCTGTTGTCTTGTTCTTGATCTTCGTTGGAGCCGGATTCTTGACTTTTGTTATCTACTGATTCAAGAAAAGGATTTACCTCTAATTGCTTGTATATAAACTCCATTAATTCCACATTATTAAACTGCAGTATCTGAATTGCTTGTCTTAATTCAGGCGTCATTATAAGCTTTTGAGTTTGGGAAAGGTTTAATTCAAAACCCATTTTCATAATATCACTCCTTGCTAATATATATTATATCAAGATTTATTAAAATTTCAATATTATTATAATTTTAACATTATTTTATACTTTTCCATGGTTAATATATATTATGCCCTATAAATTTTTTCTCTTAATAAATTATTATATCAAATAATTGTTAAATATGCTAAATTAATTTTATGCAAATAAAAATTTTAATTAACACTTGATTTTTATATTTAATGAGTATATACTGACCAATAATAATAAAATATAGATGGATGAAGTTGGCGGAAGATTAATCAACCGTCAATGGACATAACTCTGGAGAGACTCACATGGGCACCGAAGGGGAAAGTTACTTAACAGTAATGAAACTCTCAGGTAAAAGAACGGAGATACAAAATACATAGTATTTTTATTTTTGTTGTTCAAAGAGACTCTCAAGTCTCTTTTTTTATTGCATTATAAATTACTGGGAGGACGAAATGAAGGGAATCATAACAATTATAGGGAAAGATAAGGTAGGAATTATTGCAAATGTGTCAACACTATTATCAAACAACAATGTTAATATTTTAGATATTAATCAGACTGTAATGAGAGAATATTTTACTATGATTATGCTGGTTGACTTGAACAATATGAAGATTGAGTTTGATGATTTACAAAAACAACTTAACATTAAGGCTAAGGAATTGTGCATGGATATTAAAATTCATCGGGATGATATATTTGATAAAATGTACGAAATATAATGAAAAGTAATATCCAAGTACATGACCACAAATTCTTTAAATACTATAACAAACTTTTTTAATTAAATTAATTATTAAACTTATTAGGAGATACTATGATAAATTCTAAAAATATTTTGGAAACCATCAAAATGGTTGATGAATTAAAATTTGACATAAGAACAATAACTATGGGTATTTCGCTTTTAGATTGTGCAGATACAGACGGTCAAAAATCAAGAGATAAAATATATGACAAAATAACAAAAACATCTGAACATTTCGTTGAAATTGCAGAAAAAACCGAAAGGGAATTCGGTATTCCCATAATTAACAAAAGAATTTCCGTAACGCCGATTTCTTTGATTGCAGGCTCTTGCAATGATAATGATTATGTTAAATTTGCTGAGGTACTTGACAAGGCAGCTGAAACTGCAGGAATAGATTTTCTAGGCGGATTTTCTGCGCTAGTACAAAAAGGATTCTCAAAGGGCGATGAAATTTTAATAAAATCAATACCTGAAGCATTAGCATCCACAAAAAAGGTGTGTTCTTCTATAAATGTTGCCACAACAAAAGCAGGCATAAACATGGATGCAATCCGCTTAATGGGTATAGTTGTAAAAGATACTGCTTATCTGACTAGAGATAATGATAGCATCGGATGCGCTAAACTGGTTGTATTTGCAAACGCAGTTGAAGATAACCCATTTATGGCAGGAGCCTTTCATGGAATCGGACAATCTGAAGCCTCAATAAGCGTGGGAGTAAGCGGTCCGGGCGTTGTTAAAAATGCTCTTGAATTGGTGAGAGGGCAGGATTTTACGTCTGTTTGCGAAACAATAAAAAAAACCTCATTCAAACTGACAAGAGCAGGCGAGGTTGTTGCAAAGGAAATTTCAAAAAGATTAGGTATTCCTTTTGGTATAATGGATTTATCCCTTGCACCTACTGCTGATATTGGAGACAGCGTAGCAAGAATATTGGAAGAAATAGGCTTAGAAAGCTGCGGTGCTCATGGCACCACTGCTGCGCTTGCATTGTTGAATGACGCTGTCAAAAAAGGCGGCATAATGGCATCCTCAAATGTCGGTGGCTTAAGTGGCGCATTTATTCCAGTAAGTGAAGATGAAGGAATGATTAACGCAGTAAACAAAGGCTCCTTAAGCATTGAAAAGTTAGAAGCAATGACCTGTGTATGCTCAGTTGGCTTAGATATGATTGCGATACCTGGAGATACAAAAGCCAGCACGATTTCAGCAATTATGGCTGATGAATGTGCCATAGGTGTTATCAATCAAAAAACTACTGCTATAAGGTTAATTCCTGTATACGGAAAAACAATTGGTGAAACAGCAGAATTCGGCGGCTTGTTGGGAAGAGCTCCAATCATGGCAGTAAGCAAATTTTCAAGCGATGATTTTATTGCAAGAGGCGGCAAAATTCCTGCTCCGCTACACAGCTTTAAAAATTGACAAAAAAATAGTCATCTAGGACGAAATTTAAGAATTTCAGAAATATTCTTCAATTTCGTCCTAGAATAACATTTTTCCGCAGTATTATTCACAAGAACATTTGCTGTAGGATATCTTTAGCAGTCACATTTTTCTTTTGCAATATACTCATTATCAGCAAGTATTTTAATAGCTTTATTTGTATTTGCATCATTAACTAAAATTATCGGTCCCGTGCAGCCCATGCCACTTTCAGCATAGACACCGTTTTTCCATAACATCTTGACTGCATCTTCTAAATCCATAATTTCAATTCCGGAAATTTGTGAAGTAACAACCTGTTTGTCAGGTGATTTAACTTCTTCTTCAACTTCCTGAGTTTTCTTGCCTACTTTAAGTGCATTAAGTATTTCTTTCAAACCTGCTTTATTAGCTTTTTCAAATTCAAGCTTTGCTATTTCAAGGCATTTTCCCTTTACAAGCTCAGCAGCGAATTCTATTGCTCCTTTTACCAGCGGTGCACCAGATGCTCTGGAAATAATGAGTATGAGCTTGTCAAAGCTATCACCGATGCCAGGGCCATAGCCGTATCCAAGAGATTCAAAATTTCCACCTGTTGTATAGGAAGAAAATATTTTTATCATTAAATTGCCGGTCAATGAATCCATAACCATAACGTCAGCTGAACCCATCAAAAGGTCATTTCCTCTCATTACAGCACCGCCATCTGCTCTTTGAGATGCTGCAAAATTAATGTCATAACCTTGGGTTTTTAACTTTGTCAAAGCTATTTCTGTTTGCCTTGCTCCATCTACATTCAAGATGCCAACCGTAGGATTTTTGATTCCACATGCTTTTGCAGTGATAATCCCGTAGATTGCATTCTTAACCATTCCTTCAACCTTGTCAGTTGATGATGTTCCTGTTGTC
Organism: Sedimentibacter sp.; assembly: GCA_050173715.1. Classification (GTDB taxonomy): domain Bacteria; phylum Bacillota; class Clostridia; order Tissierellales; family Sedimentibacteraceae; genus Sedimentibacter. The sequence continues at coordinate 25,267 of JBFXKO010000037.1, read as the reverse complement.
GTAGCAATGAACATTTCTCTTCCTTTTCCAGGAGTAACTATTCTGCCTACAGTAGAAACTCCTATAGGAAATGGATAGTGCATGGTTACGGCAGCATCAACTTCCTTTGAGTTAAGAAGTGCTTCCATGGTTTTATGAGCTTCATCCTCTGATTTAACAAATGCAGTTTTAACACCATCAACACTTTTCGTGCCTATAACAGTAGTGTCAATTCCGCTTTTTGCTGCTACAGCTGCTGCTTGAAATATATTATCTTCTCCATGTTCACTTCCTATGGCAGTAACAGCTACTCTTGGCTTTTGTCCATATTCTCCGCTAATTAAAGTGTCAGCTAATTGGTTGAACACCTTGCCTATTATTTGGTTTACTTGTTTTTCAGACATATGTCCTCCTATTCAGCCATTAAATTTGAAGCAAAACCTTTTAACGCCTGAGCGATTAATTCTTTTACTTTTTCCTCAGATATAGTAGATTGTGGTTCTTGTTTCCCTTTATTTGCTTCAATTACAAAGGATACTCCATCAAACAAGTTTGTCATTCTTCCAAGGAACAAGCTTCCCTTTCCAACTATCATGGTGTTTTTAATTTTTCCATCCATGATATCTTGTCTACAGAATCCTATAAATGGAACTCCAGATGGAATATGACCTTGTGTAGGAGCCCAACCAACCATACCATGTTTTTCTGTAAAGGATTGTAAATCTTTCTTATCAATATCACCGCGCTTAACAGCAAGTGCACCAATCATTTTGTAGTTTGCCAATGGAACATCTCCTGCTCCTGCTGGTTTTGTAATATCAGGATTTTGCATTTCAACAGAATATTTATCAATTTCAGAAATTTTCATTCCAGCCTTATCCAAAGAAGATACTAATGATGTGATTACTGCCTGAGGCGAAGATCCTGTTCCAACAGTGTGTTTGCCTATTAAATCAAGATTAATTTCAGGACTAACTCCGTCATTTTCACTGACTAATATAGCAAAGCCCCCTAATACATCTTCTAATATTGGAAGACCTTTCTTTATATGGTCTTTTCCGTTCATACCAAGCTTGGCAGTACATCCACCAGCTGATACCACAACATTTTTAAACACTCCTGCTTTTACCAGTGCAGCAGCTTCTATTAATGCATGAGTAGGTCCTGCACAGAATCCTCTTGTGTCTGAACCTGTTGCATTTACAAATCCTGCAACTTCAGCACAAGCCTTTGCAAAGTTTCCGCCGCCTCTTTGATTCATGTCTCCACATGCTTCTTCACAGCAGTCTATAACATAATCAATTTCATCCTTGTTTATATTATTTTTTGCAACAAGGTTTAATAATGCCAGAACATTTGAAGCCTTTGAAACAAGATTTTCCATCATAACATGGGCGCTTAAGTTAACATCTATGTCATGGGCTCTTTTTACACAGCCAATTAATGCATCGTTGTTGAACAATGGTTCAGCATGTTCTTCTTCAACATATTTCTTAATTACTTCAGCTTCTTCACCTTGTTTGATTCTTGATAACAAGTTTTCATCAAACAAAGGATGATTTTCCAGTTTTGCTTTGGTTTCTGCCAAGAAGTTGTTTTCTATCTTTACCAGGTCAAACACGTCACACATTTGCATAAGTATGATGAACTCATCCTGTGGCATGATTTCACCGAATTTTCCAAATCTTGAAGCTCCTTGAAGCTTTATGTTATTCCATGGCTGTTCATATTTAACCAGCTCGTCAGGCGTTATGTTTCCTATATATGTCTGGTTTGGCAAATAATTAATTACTTCATCGAAAGTTCTTAAATTATTTTTTATTTGTTTTAAATATTCTGAATTTGGATTAACAGTTCTTTCAGTTGTCTGAGTAGTACCGTTATGAATAACCATATCAGGTGCAAAAGCCAATATGTAACTGGCTCCTCTTATTACACTGTTCATAATAACATCCGTTATTTAAATTTTGATTCGAATATATGCTAAGAAAAATGTGACAGTGGGGACGTTCATAAACTTTCACATTTTATGTTACTTTTGAGGACCGTCCCCACTGTCACATTTTATTATAGATATTTACAAAATTCTTCTCTTATTGGAGTCATTTCCTTGATTATATCATCAACATCCAATACCATTTCCATCATACTGATTTGTTCATCATAAACTGCTTCATCTACTATATCTTTAATTTCTGGTTCTACTATATGAAATACTGAGAGTCCTAACTGAACTCCTGTCAATGGACCTGCAAAGGTTGGGTCTCCGTTTGTTACAGTTTCTGCAGCAAGACCTGCTGCTTCACCTTCTGCTGCACCAAGTATAACTACTAAATTTTCAGCACCATACTTTTCTGCAAATTCTTTAACCCTTTTTTGATTTTCCAAATCCATTGCGCCTGCGCTAGTTCAGACAAAGCATTCAGTAGAAGAGAATACAACTTCAGCGCCAGCAGTTTTAACACATTCTTCAATTGCTGGGCCTGGTATTCCGTCTCTGTCGCCTATTATAATTACTTTTTTACCTTGTAATAAGCTCATTTACATCCTCCTTATTCTATGTTTGTATTTGTTGTTTGTTTTATTGTTGTTTGTTTTAAATATACTTTTGAATCATTGCTTCAACATTATCTGGAGTAGCATCTTCTTTAATTAATTCCTCTACTTTTTCTCCATCCTTGTATACAGCAATAACTGGTAGTCCTAATACTTTTTGTCCTATAGCAACTCTCCTTGCTTTAGTAGTGTTTAATTTTGTGAATTTTAATTTATCTCCATATTTTTCAGACAATGCTTCAATATGAGGCATCAAAGCTTCACAAGGAGCGCATCCGTCTCCAAAAAAGTCTACTAATATGTAGCCTTCACCTTTCAACACTTCAGGTTCAAAGGTTTCTTTGTCAAGTATAAACATTACATACCTCCTATAATGTTTCTATATATTTTTCTGCTTGAACAGCTGCTATAGCTCCATCAGCTGCTGCTGTAACAACCTGTCTCAAGCTTTTTACTCTTATATCTCCGGCTGCATAAACACCATCGATACTAGTCTTCATATTTTCATCAGTTACTATATAACCTTTTTCTATATTTAAAATTCCTTCAAATAATTTTGTCTTAGGTTCATAACCGATGAATACAAATATACCAAATGTTCCATCATCTTCATCTGCAACAACTTCAGTTAATTCTCCAGTTTTAACATTTTCTAAAACCATAGAATTAACAATTCCGTCACCCTTGATTTCTTTAACAACTGAATCCCAGATAAAGTTCATTTTAGGATTTGCAAAAGCTTTTTCCTGAATAGATTTAGCAGCTCGAAGTTCATTTCTTCTATGAATCATAGAAACTTTTCTTGCAAATTTAGTCAGGTACATTGCTTCTTCAACTGCTGTGTCACCACCACCAACAACGAATACCTCAAAGTCTTCAAAAAATGCTCCGTCACATGTTGCACAGTATGAAACACCTTTGCCTGTAAATATTTTTTCTCCTGGGCATCCTATTGGTTTAGATGATGCTCCTCCGGCGATTATTACAGTTTTTCCAACATATTCGCCTTTTTTCCCAACAAGAACTTTTTCTTTGCCTTCTAATCTTACTTCAACTATTTCGTCGTAAACTTTTTCAGCGCCGAAATGTTTAGCCTGATCAGCCATTCTGTCTATTAAAGTAGGTCCAGATTCACCTTCCAAGCATCCGGGATAATTTTCAACTTCTGATGTTAGAGCTATTTGTCCTCCATCTTTTTCTTTTTCTATTATCAAAGTACTTAATCTTGCTCTTCCTGCATATAAGCCGGCCGAGAGACCTGCGGGTCCTGCACCTACAATTAAAACGTCATAAACTTTGCTCAAAGTTACACCTCTTTTCTTTTAATGTTAGTATAACATATTTATAACCAAAAATTAGCTTATTTAAACATCTTTATAAGGGCAATTTTTAATTGCCCCCTTAATGACAAAAGTCGTTTGCTTACTTTTCAAAAACTGTTTGTTCAGAAACTTCTGTTTCTAAAGCTTTAAGAGCTCTTCCCACCAAGTTTCTTCTTATAGCTCTTTCTTCCTCTAAAGTTAATGCCGGATTTCCAAGAGGATGCGGTATTGCTATAGTAGGGACTATTCTGTTAGCTCCAACTGTTAAAGAAATTGGAACTATTGTACACATATGAACAACAGGAATTCCTGCTCTTTCTATTTCTTTTACCATCGTTGCGCCGCAACGTGTACAGGTACCTCAGGTTGATGTGAGTATAACTGCATCTACTCCGTCAGCTTTAAGCTCTTGAGCATATTTTTCAGCAAATGCTTTAGCACTCTTAACTGCTGTTCCATTACCTACTGTAGTGTAGAAATATCTGTGTAAGCTTCCGATTTTGCCTTCTTTTTCAAATTCTCTTAAAATATCAACAGGTAAAACTCTGTCAGCGTCAAGATTTGCATAAACAGGGTCATATCCGCCGTGAGCTGTTTGGTATGTTGCTTCTGTTAAATCCATAACTCCGTCGATATCATACTTACCGTATTTAGAAGCACTTGATGATTCAATATGGTCAGGATTTCCTTTTGGAACAATACCACCAGATGTTACTAAAGCTATTTTAGCTTTTGTAATATCTTTTACTGCAGGATTAGGTGCTACTCTATCAAAATCAGGCATTGGGAATTCTGTTACAAATTCTTTGTCGCTTAATTTATTAAGAAGCATTTTAACTGCTCTTTTTGAGCCTCTTTCTTTTTCAAAGAAGTTTACTCTCTTGCCATTTGGCATATATCCTTCTTCTGCAGAAGCTCCAATTTTTTCTCCTTTTGCTAATTTAAGAGCCAAAGGAGCCATTTTCTTAACTGCATCTCTCATACCCGCTGCTGAATTCTTTGTAGAAACAACATATAGACTGTTTTTAAACATATCAGCACCAGGGTTTTCAGTGTACATACCTGTCAATACTGGAATATTTAATTCATCTTTAACTGCCTGAGCTATGGTACCGCATGCTACGCCGTATCTTCCGGCATTAAAAGCTGGTCCTGCTAAAAACAGGTCAGGATTATAGTTTTTAACCATATCAATTATAGTTTTCTTTGCTTCTTCTGTGTTCTCGTTGAAATATGAGTCACCGCATACTATTGTTGCAACAATTTCTGCTTCATCTCCGAATGCTTGCTGGAAAGCTAATCCAGGTCCTACAATGCCTTCTCTTACTTCAGCAGGTACATGAGCCATTTCTTCTCCGCCTATATTGGCAAAGAATTGATTTATATAATGAACAACTTTTAGCATATTTTTCTCCTCCTTTCCTATCTCGCACTCAATTTATTGAATCCCATTTCATTTGTAGCTCCAGTTATAACTTGAAGTTCTGCTGTTATGCTTCCATCAGCATGAAGACTACCGTCAAAACCACCAGCTATAATATCTGCAACTTCTGGATATCCAATTACTTTGTCCATAGGAGGAAGTTCAATTACTTCGTTAGCGTTTCCGCCTGTTACAACTGCATTTGCTCTGGCATCAGCATCAGCAAGTGATTGTGAAGTACCGTCTCTTCCTGCATATTCGTCTGTGATCAACACAGTCTTGATGCCTTTAGCTTCAATTTTTTTACAGTTCATGATTAAGTCTGTATCCGGGTTACCGAATCCTTCTTCAGATACTATAACTCCGTCAACTCCTAAGAACTCAGCAAGCTTAGCGCTCCAATTAGAAGATCTTTCTTTATCTGCAAGGTACACATTTTCATTTGTGATAATAACGCCAACAAAGTTCAATGTTTTACCATGCTCTTCAAACAAGTCGTGAATTACAGGATTATTTAAGTGATGATATGTAGTGTTCTTGTCGCAAGCAGATACACAGTTACCGCTTACTATTGCTCCATCCATTGTTTCAGTAGGATAAATCAATGTTGTCAATGATTGCTTTGCATCAACTCCGTATACATATGTATCGTGCATTAAACCTTGGCTTTGAAGCATACATACATAAGCAACTCTTGGCAATTCAGGATAAAGCTTTATTCCTTCAACCAATGTAGGAGTTTCATAAGTATGAACTTCATCAGGAGTTAATGCTCTAGCAAGTTCTCCAAGATAAGCAGCTATTTTATAACCTGCATATCTTAATGCTTTTTCATGTTCATGTTGTTTTAAACCATCAACAGGTTCGCATACTACTACTAAATTATTTAGTTTAGAAAATGGAGTATACTCTGCTCCAGGTCCGGTCATATCTATAATACCTTCTTGGAACCCAACTATTTTACCTGTTGTAACAACTGCAGCACCTTTTAATACATTTGTTTTACCTGAACCAACAGTTTCCACTTTGTTTATCATGCCAGGGAATATTCCACCAGGTCCTTCAACCTTAACCCTTGGCTCGATAACATCCTTAACAGGAATGATGCGGATACTTTCTCCAGGTCTTGCTAATTCAACATCAGCTGACTTAAAATTTTGATCTTCTAGAATTAATGCTTTTACGGCTTCTTTGTTCACATACAATGTTCCATTTTCAACCTTTGACTCTTCTGCGAACTGAATATCTTTAATAAATATGTAGCCTAATTCTAACTTCAAACCATTCACCTCCGTGATTATTCATTCTATATATTTAACGCGCTTTCCAGCACTGTTAAATCAATTAATTTAAAATCTTCCTTCATTTTTTCAGTTATGTTTTTTATTTTGTTTAAATTGAAATTATCAAAAGACATAATCGAATTTTCAATTATAAATATAGAATCCAAACTTAAATTTCCCTTATTGTCAGAAATTATTACAGATTTATACGGTGTTTCATTAGGTTTTATGCTGCTTGCTAACGGATGTGTGAGAAGCTCATATCCTTCGTGAACCATGTCCCTTGTTTTAACAAGGACATCTCTAAAACTGCCATCAATAAATAATGTGTTATATGTATCCTTATACTTGTTATAAACCCATTCATTATTTGTAATAATCATTATACCCACCTAATTGTAAAAATATAAAATTTATAAAATAATATAAAAAGCAGAAAGCATAAATGAAAAAATTTCTGCCTTCTGCTCTGTTACTAACCTGAGAGATTCCTCTTCTCGTTAAGAGTTGCTCCTTCGGTGCTTGCGCTTTTCAGAGATATGTCAGCTAACGGTCCTTTTGCCTGAGATCATCATCAATAATATGGCTAATATTAATTTACTTACTCCTTCGGCGCTGTTAATAACATAACAGTCTCTCCCGTAAACGTCATCCAACTATTCAGTTATTTTAATTATATATAATAATATTTAATAAAGCAAGCAATATTTATAAATATTTTTCATTTTTCAAAAATTCTTTAAAAGTTCTGTTTTAAGGCATTTTACCTTTAAAACATAATAAATTTAATATAAATTCATCATAAATTTTTGTATTGTTTCAATTATAACAAACATTGATAATAATTAGCAAATATTAGTTTTTTGCTGTCCTTATTACCTATACAAATTTGTTATTTTATCTGTCACTGCTTTTCAAGTATCAAAAAAATAGAAGGCAAGCCTTCTATTTTAGTTTTAAGCTGTTGTTTTTGTTTCCTTGTTGATAACTTCAAGTATGGATTCTGCAATATTTGATGAATGGTCGCCTATTCTTTCAAGATTACCTATTATATCAAGAAAAATAACTCCTGCATTCGGCTCACATACATAGTTTTTCAATCTTTCAATGTGGTTTTTCCTTAATGTCTTATACATATCATCAATTTTTTGATCAATTTCTATTACCTTGCCGCAATCTTTAAGTTCTATTGATTTTAATGCATTCAAGGATACCTTATACACATCCATTGTATCTTTGAACATAGATTTTAGTTCATCAATTGCTTGCTCTGAAAAATTAGCTTTATTTTCAATCTTATATAGCACCAGTTCTCCTATATTGTCCGCATGGTCTCCTACTCTTTCAATATCATTTATAGTATTCATCAAAACCACCAGCTTGTCTTTTTCATAGTTAGTCAAAGATACCTTGTCCAACTTAATCAAATATTCAAGAGTAAGCTTGCTCAACTCATTTACTTTTCTTTCAATTTCAAACACCTTGTGTACCATTTCTTCATTATTTTCTATGAATGCATTTACCGCAGTCTCCAATTCCTGGTATGCTATTTTCCCTAAGTGCAACACTTCCTTAGAGGTTTGTGTCAATGCAATAGGTGGAGTAACAAGTATTCTGTCATCAATATATTTTGTGATGTGTTCTTCTTCTTTTCCATCTTTTCTGACAATAAATTGAGAAGCTTTAACCAAAAAATTAGCAAATGGAAATAAAATTATTACATTAATTACATTAAAGAATATGTGTCCGGCTGCTATTTGCTGAGGAACATATGTCGGAACAATTTCGTATACCATCCACTGCACCGGTCTTCTTAAGAACAACATAAACAATACAGTTCCGCATACATTAAACAGTAGGTGTATTACTGCTGCTCTCTTTGCTGTTTTGTTCGCTCCGATACTTGCTAACATAGCTGTTACGCAGGTACCGATATTTTGTCCGAATACTATAGGATAAGCTTGTTCAAATGTTATAACACCTGTTGCAGCTACTGCAATCAATAATCCTGTGGTGGCGCTGCTGCTTTGAAGTATGGCTGTCATCACAAAACCAACAATAATTCCAAGAAATGGATTATCAAATTTTGTCATAAGTCCTATAAAATTTGGATTAGTCTCTAATGGCTCCATTGCATTGCCCATAAATTTCATTCCAATAAATAAAATACCAAATCCTATTATAACTTCTGCAATACTTTTAACCTTTTTCTTTTTAGCTACTAAAAAAATTAAAACTCCGACGCCAACCATTAATGTTGCAATTTTAGTAATGTTTAATGATACTAAAAATGCTGTTACTGTGGTTCCTATATTAGCACCCATTATTATTCCAACAGCTTGATTTAAATTCATCAAACCTGCGTTAACAAAACCTACAACCATTACTGTAGTGGCGCTGCTGCTTTGAATAACCCCTGTTACCAATGTTCCTACAAGAACACCCATCAATCTGTTTTTTGTCAATGCTGCCAAAATATCTTTCATCTTGCTTCCTGCGGCTTTTTGCAATCCATCTCCCATATAGCTCATGCCAAAGAGAAAGAGCCCCAATCCGCCTATTAAATTAATAGCAATATCCATAAATCCTCCTATATCATTTGTGGGAAGCCAATTTGTCTTAAAGCTTCATATAATACAATATTAACAGAATTAGCTAAGTTCAATGACCTGGCATGCTCATTGTCAATCATTGGAATTTTAATTCTGTTTGTAATAAATTCTTGATGTATATAATCAGGTAGACCTGCAGTTTCTTTCCCAAAAATAATATAGCAGTCATCAGAATACAGAACATCTGTGTAAAATCTGCTCTCTTTAGTAGTTGAAATGAAAACATTTTTGTCCATGACTGTTTCCTTAAATTCTTTGAAATCGTCATAATACTTAATATTTACCAAGTTCCAGTAATCAAGACCTGCCCTCTTTAAATGTTTGTCGTTTACCGAAAATCCAAGAGGCTTGATTAAATGAAGATTAGAGCCTGTGGCTGCACAGGTTCTGGCTATATTGCCCGTATTCTGAGGAATTTCAGGTTCAAATAACACTATGTTTATTGACATTTTTATCTCCCATTATTATTTGTTTTAACCGAAAGATATTATATCATTATTTGTATATATAATAAAGTCAAATTTTCACTTAAGTCATTTTATTTTTACTTTGTATTTACTTTAATTTTACTTTGCTATTATTTTTATAATACTTGCAAATATCTTTTAAACTGCATAATTCGCATTTCGGACTTTGAGCACTGCATATTTCACGACCGTGTGTAATTAAAAGGTGATGCATGAGATGATATTTGTATTTAGGAAGCTTGGCCATCATTTCGTCAGACACCTTATCGGCTGTTGAACCCTTTGCCAAACCTATTCTCCTAGTTAATCTGAATACATGAGTATCCACTGGAAATGCAGGAATATTAAAAGCTTCAACAAGAACTACCGATGCAGTCTTTCTTCCTACACCTGACAAAGACATCAAATCTTCCATATTTTTCGGCACCTCGCCATTATGCCTTTCCACAAGCTCTCGGCACATTTTATAAATATTTTTTGATTTGTTTTTATATAGTCCAATTTTCTTGATTTTTTCTTCTAATTCCTCTTGTGTCAATTTTAAGAAGCTTTCTAAATCCGGGTATTCCTTATATAGCTCCTTAGTTACTTGATTTACGCTTTTATCAGTTGCCTGAGCACTTAACATGGTAGACACAAGAAGTTGAAAGGGAGTCCCGTAATCCAATCCGCACTTGGCATTAGGATAATCATCCTTTAGTAATTCATAAACCTTTTCTGCTTTAGTCATCAACTAACCTCCATGTAGTGGTTTATAATTTCCACTCTTTCATCATTGTCTATAAAATCAATTATTTTTAATATCATGGATTCACACAGCGCTTTTTTATTAGAAACAACAGCTACCCCTATAATTGATCTGTTCCATAAATCATTGTAATCAACCTCCGCTGCAGCTGCGTTAAATCTTGATTTTATTCTTTCAAGTATGCTTTTTATAACATGCCTTTTTTCCTTTAAAGAATTAGCTTCATATATAATAATTTCTATTTCGCATGATCCAACTATCATAACTTAAGCCTCCGTTAATTTTGTATATTCCCTTTTAATTGTATCATTTTCAAATTTCATTCTATTATTCAGTATTTCAGTTGCATTTTCCTTATTTAATTGGAGCAAACACCATGCTGCATACATTCTTATCATTTGAGAATCGCTGTCTAATTCATTTTTTACTAAATCATACATTGAATCAAGCCTTAAATTGCCTATAGCAACAAGGGCATTTCTTTTCCAAACATTCTTTCCTCTCCAACTTCCGGACAAATAACCATACCTTAATGAAAATTCCTCATTTGAAATTTTTAAAATTTGCTGCAGCCCAATAAAAAGATTGCTGTAATCATTCTCTGTTGTTTTTTCAGAATTTAGCTTATTCTTAGGACAAACCAGTTGGCATACATCACAGCCATAAATCTGATTTTTCATATTTTTCCTGTATTCCAACGGTATGTATTCTTTTGTCTGAGTAAGATATGACACGCAACGTCTTGAATTTATGCCCCCTTCTGTTAATATTGCGTTATTTGGGCAGCTTTTAATACAAGCTTCACAACTGCCGCAAATATTTTTATTTAAGTTATTATCACATTCTATTTTCAAATCAGTCAACAAATAACCAAGATTAATAAAGGAGCCGAATTTTTCGTTTATTAAAAGCGTATTTTTCCCATAGAATCCTATGCCGGCTCTCAGGCAAATCTCTTTGTCAATGAGCGGTGATGTATCCACGCATATTTTATATTCAAAATTCACAAGTTTTTTTATTTCTTCTCCTAATTCTTTTAAAATACCTTTTAATTTTTTATGATAGTCTAAACCATATGAAGACACGCTTAAAAGTCCCATGTCTTTTTTAAGAGGATTTTTATAGCCCCTTGCATAGGGAATTCCTATTGCAATTATGCTTTTACAGTTTGGAAAAACATTTCTTGCATCAAGTCTTTTCATTATATCTTGTTCTTCTATTTCACAGCTAAATCCTTTTTCTTTTCTTTCAGTCAAATAATCAGCCAAGTAACTGTAATTTATAACTGAAGTAAAACCTATAATTTCAATTCCCAATGAATTTGCTGCATCAATAATCATTTGTTTCATATAGTTCAGTCCTTTCATTAATTGTATTTATTATATCATATATTTTTAATTTATTGAAGCAACAAAAAAAGCCCTTGCGGGCTTCTTTAGATTTATTATTTTTATTTTACTGCTTCTGCGCCTTTAATTAATGCATCCTTATTTAATGGAACCAAATGAGTTTTGTTTTCACCGAAAACCTTCAAGAAAGCATGAAGCACTGATTCAACTTCTACTACCTTAGTAAGTTCAAGATATGCTCCAAGCATAACCATGTTAGCAACCTTGGCATTACCTAATTCCATTGCAAGTTCATTAGCTGATACATAGTAAACATCTATGTCTTTTCTTGTTGGCTTTACGTCTATCAAGGATTTGTTTATTATTAATTTCCCACCAGGAACCAATTCTTTTTCAAACTTTGTTAGTGAAGGTAAGTTCATAACTATTGCAGCTGTTCCATCTTTAGAAATAAGCGGAGAGCCAACTTCTTCATCAGATACAACTACTGCACAATTAGCTGTACCACCCCTCATTTCAGGACCGTATGAAGGCATCCATGTTACATGTTTTTCTTCAATCATACCTGCATATGCCAATAATTTACCAATAGCCATAACGCCTTGACCACCAAAGCCTGCCATAATTACTTTTTGTTCCATGCTATTTTCCCTCCTCAAAATCTCTGAAATTTCCTAACGGATAATAAGGAATCATATTATCTTTAAGCCAATCCAATGCTTTTACAGGAGTTAACCCCCAGTTAGTAGGGCATGTTGACAACACTTCAACTATTGCAAAGCCTTCGCCTTTTAATTGGCATTCAAATGCTTTCTTTATTGCTTTTTTAGCTTTTCTGATATTTGCAGGAGTGTCTACTGCAACTCTTTCAACAAATTTTGCTCCATCTATTGTTGCTAATAATTCTGACATTCTGATAGGCTTTCCAGCAGTTGATTCATCTCTTCCAAAAGGAGATGTAGTTGTTTTTTGACCTACTAATGATGTTGGTGCCATTTGTCCGCCAGTCATACCATATATGGCATTATTTACAAATATAGTTGTAAATTTTTCTCCTCTATGAGCTGCGTGAACTACTTCTGCAGTACCTATAGATGCTAAATCCCCATCCCCTTGGTAAGTAAATACTACATTATCAGGATGAACTCTTTTTATACCTGTAGCAACTGCTGGAGCTCTACCATGAGCAGCTTCCTGCATATCGCAGTTAAAGAATTTATATGACAATACTGAGCATCCAACAGGAGCAACACCAATTGCATTGTCTAAAACTCCCAATTCAACTAATGTTTCAGCAACTAATTTATGAATTATACCATGTGTACAGCCTGGGCAATATGAAAAAGGAACATCTGTTAAGCCCTTTGATTTTTCATATACAATAGTCATTATTTTGTACCTCCTGCAATTTTCTCAATATCTGCTAGAATACTAGCAGGTGTAGGAATCATACCGCCTGTTGTTCCATTGAAATATACTGGTAATCTTCCTGCAATACCAATTTTAATGTCATCAAGTATTTGTCCTTGGCTCATTTCAACTCCAAGTATTCCCTTTGCATTTGGTCCAATTTCTTTATATACATCATATGGATATGGCCATAATGTAATTGGTCTTATCATACCTACTTTTATTCCCTTTGCCTGTGCCTGTTTCATAGCAGTTTTTACAATTCTTGAAGTTGTACCATAAGCTACTAAAACAACTTCTGCATCTTCTAATCCGAAAGCTTCATACAAAACTTCATTTTCTTCCATTGCTTTATATTTCTTCTCTAATTTCATATTGTGCTCTTGACATTCTTCTGCTTCAAGAAATAATGAATTCACAATATTTCTTTCTCTTAATCCTTTTGTTCCAGTTGTTGCCCAATCTTTAGGAGGTAAATCAATTTTAGCTGGTTCTTTAAATTCAACTGCTTCCATCATTTGTCCTACCAAACCGTCTGCTGCTATAAGTACAGGGTTTCTGTAATAATCAGCTTTATCAAATGCTAGCATTACATAATCAACTGTTTCTTGAATGCTTGCCGGAGCATAACACAATGTTCTGTAATCTCCATTACCGCCGCCTCTTGTTGATTGATAATAATCTGCCTGACCTGGCTGTATACTTCCAAGTCCTGGACCACCCCTCATCATGTTAACTATAACGCAAGGAATTTCGGCACCGGCAGCATATGTTATACCTTCTTGTTTTAAAGAAATTCCAGGGCTTGATGATGCAGTCATGCATCTGGCACCTGCTCCGCCCGCTCCATAAACCATATTTATTGCAGCTACTTCACTTTCAGCTTGAACAAACACGCCACCTACTTCTGGCAATGCTTTTGACATGTATTCCGGGATTTCACTTGATGGAGTTATTGGATATCCAAAAAAATATCTGCATCCTGCTTTTATAGCAGCTGCTCCAACAGCTTCATTACCTTTCATTAACACTTTAGACATAATCTACCTCCATTATAATCTTTCTACTTTAATTACTGAATCTGGACACATAATTGCACAGTTTCCGCAAGCAATACATTTTTCTTGATCTGTAACATATGCCGGGCTGTATCCTTTATCATTTATTTTTTCTTTGTTCAATTCAATTATTTTTACTGGACATACCGACACACAAAGTTCGCAGCCTTTGCATGCATCGTCATTAAATGTAACCTTACCCTTTGCCATTATAATACCTCCATTCTTAGCTCATCCATTCTTCCCTCATATAAAGATTTATGGGGAACAACTTTTCTAATATTTCTATATTTTTTATATTTTCAGCTGTTGACTTAATAACAGCTTCATATCTAATGGGAATGTCTGTTTCCCATGATACTTTCTTAGTAAGCTCATGACCGAATTCAACATCTTCAACCGTTGTATCTTTAAGCATATGAGTGTTATTGATTAATCCTGTTATTTTTAACTTTGATGTTGCTTCAATCATTTTTAAATATTTTATGGCACCTTCAACAGTGCTGGTTTCAGGTCTGTTTCCGTTTATTACGAAAAACATGTCATATTCCACATTTTTAATTTGTTCTGCATATCTTGCAAGAACTCTGGCACCTACTGGGTCCCCGCCTACATCTAATATGGATTTTTCATTTGGATTTAATATGACTCCCATAATTTGTGCAGGAAGTGCAGGCAAATCAATTGCTGTGTTTCTGATGCTTGAGTCAAACAACTTTATTCCGATTTCTTCAAAGAATTTTCTTTTTTCTCTTGATCTGAAATATGGATTAACTATATCTAAATCAGCAATGCTTACATTTTCAAACATCTCTTTCATTTTTACAGCATAATTCACTGAGAATTCAGACTTGCCGCTGCCATAGTGACCAATAACAATAACTAATCTCTTGTCAAGCATATTATCCCTCCCTTCGAGCTAATGCTATTTATATTCCTTAGCTGATTCTTCTCCTTTAAGAACTCTGAGTCCCCCTTGAGCCAAAGCCAATAATTCATCTTCTCCAGGGTAAGCTATTACATCAGCAATAAACTTAACCTTATTTTCAATCATCGCTACAAAATCTTTATCATAAGCAATTCCACCTGTAACCAATATTGCATCAACTTCTCCGTCAAGGACAACTGCATATTCGCCAACTGCCTTTGCAACCTGATAAGCCATTGCACTGTAAATTAATTTTGCTTTTTCGTCTCCAGCTTTGGCTCTATCGCTTACTTCTTTTGCATTGTTTGTGCCAAGGTATGCGCTGATACCACCTTTTCCAACTATCATCTTTTTAATATCTGCTTCTGTATATTCTCCACTAAAACAAGTCTTAACCAATTGTTCAGCAGGAAGTGATCCGGACCTTTCAGGTGAGAATGGTCCTTCGCCGTTTAAAGCGTTGTTTACATCTATTACTTTGCCTTTTTTATGTGCTCCGACAGATATTCCGCCACCTAAATGAACAACAACAAAATTCATTTCTTCATATTTCTTGCTGAATTTTTCTATAGCAGCTCTTCTCGCTACTGCTTTTTGATTTAATGCATGCCATATGCATATTCTTTCAAAATTAGGATGACCGCTTATTCTGGCAACATCAATCATTTCATCAACTACAACAGGGTCAACTATGAATGAAGGAATTCCTGCCTCATCCCCTATTGAACGAGCTATAAGACCTCCAAGATTAGAAGCATGCTCACCCTTTGTGTTTGTTTTTAAATCTTCCACCAGCTTATCATTTACTCTGTAGGTGCCACCTTCTATTGGCTTCAAAAGCCCGCCTCTTCCCACTGCTGCATCTAATGATTCCAGTGATAAGTTGTTTTCCTTTAATGCATTAAGTATTAAATTCTTTCTAAATTCAAATTGGTCAGCAACCTTAGAAAAAACTCCAAGTTCTTCGTTTGAGTGTCTTAATGTTGTTTCAAATATTGAATTTTCATCTTCAAACACTGCAATTTTTGTTGAAGTGCTTCCCGGATTAATAATTAATTGTCTCATGTTATTCTCCTTTAAATGATGAAACTAGTACTGAAAGGGCAATTGAGTTTAATTTGGCTTTATCTGAATCAGCTCTTGATGTAAGGACTATAGGTGACTTAGCTCCTAAAATTATTCCTGCATTGTCTGCACTGGCAAGATAAGTCAGCGCTTTATACAAGATATTTCCTGCTTCTATGTTAGGCATCAGCAATATATCTGCATCTCCAGCTACTTCACCCTTGATACCTTTTAACTGTGCTGCTTCCTTAGAAATTGCATTATCCAAAGCATAGGGACCTTCAACAATGCAGCCTGTCATCATGCCTTTTGCTTGCATTTCCACAAGCTCCTGAGCATCTAGAGTTGCCTGCATTTTAGGATTTACTTTTTCCTTGGCGCATATTACTGCTACTTTTGGAATCTCAGCTCCTAATGCTTTGCTTAATTTCACAGTGTTTTCAACTATCTGTCTTTTTTCGTCAGCATTTGGTGCTATGCTCATAGCAGCATCAGTTACAATGAAAAACTTATGATAAGTATCAACTGAAAAAACTGCAGCATGACTTAGGATATTACCGGTTCGAAGTCCAATCTCCTTGTCCAGAACAGCCTTCAAAATAATTGATGTGTCAATCAAACCCTTCATAACAATATCTGCTTTACCGCTACTTACAAGAGATACTGCTTGTCTGCTTGCTAAAGTTCCGTCTTTTTCATCAATTATTTCGATATTGTTTAAATCAAATTTTATTTCTTTTGATATATCTATTATTTTTTCTTTGTCTCCAACTAAAATCGGCTGGCAGATTTTTTCATCTACAGCTGATTTCAGTGCCAACAATACATCCTCATCCTGTGCAAATGCTACTGCTATTTTTTTAGGACCTTTGGTGTTGGCATATCCCTGAGCGTATTTTATAATTTCTTCAAACTTTTTCAATATCTCACCTCAATTTATATTAAGCAATAATCGTGCCAACTTTTACATTTCAAAAATTAAAAAGCCAATCCTTGATATTTCAGGAATTGGCTCATTGTATTTTTGTATAAATTTATTTATTTGTTTTTCTTTGCAGTAATTTGCGTGCAATAATTTGCAAGTTTTTATTTTTTGCAATTTTTTGCAAGGCTAAACTATTCTGTACTTCTCCATTTTATAATACAAGGATCTTAAAGATATTCCAAGCACCTTGGAAGTTTCAGTTTTATTCTTATTAAGCTTAAAGTATACATTTTTAATGTAGTCTGATTCGGCTTTATCTATAACATTGTTCAATCTTGTAAACTCTTCTTCCTTGGCAACCAAGCAATTATTAATTGTTGATTTTTTGTTATTTATCAAATGTGGCAAATGATCTGGCTTTATTACTCTTTCATTTATGTTCATATTTATTATGGAACGCCCTATGATATTCTCAAGCTCTCTGACATTTCCAGGCCAGTCGTATTCCATCAAAATATTTAAAGCTTCATCTGATATTTGCATTATATGTCTTCCATACTCATCATTAAATTTAACTATGAAATTTCTGATGAGTATGGGTATATCATCCTTTCTTTCTCTTAAAGGCGGAATCATAATGGGTAAAATATTTAATCTGTAAAATAAGTCTTCCCTAAATTTTCCTGCACCTACGGCAGCTACCAAATCTATATTTGTGGCTGCAATAATTCTCACATCCACAGAAATTGTATGATTGCTACCAACCCTCATAATTTCCTTTTCCTGTAAAACTCTTAAAAGCTTTGCCTGAGTGTTCATGCTTATTTCGGATATTTCATCCAAAAATATAGTTCCCTTGTCTGCCTCTTCAAAAAGTCCCTTTTTGCCTCCCTTTAAAGCTCCTGTAAAAGAACCCTCCTCATAACCAAAAAGCTCGCTTTCTAAGAGCGTGTCTGAAAGTGCGGCACAATTCACTCTTACGAAATTATTGTCTGCTCTTTTGCTTTGAGCGTGGATTGAGTTTGCAAAGAGCTCCTTGCCGGTCCCGCTTTCTCCTCTTAAAAGAACTGTAGCTGGAACCTTTGCTGCCTTTTCAATCATTTTTTTAACTTCTTTAATTGATGTTGACTCGCCAATTATATCCTCAGGCTTATATTTGTTGGACAGCTCTCTAAGCTTTTGCTCGGCTTTGTTCAGTTTGTCGGTTAAGTCCTTGATTCCTGATATATCATGAAGAACAGCAACGCTGCCCTTCATTACACCGTTCACCATTATTGGAGCAGCCTGTGCTACAACCGTCTTACCGCTGGGTCTTATTTTAAGCTTAGTGTTTTCAACCGGTTTCTTGGTTGTAAGAACCTTCATGTGAAGGCTTTCACCTTCTTCTATATCAAATAAGGCATTTTTTCCTATAACTTCATTGTATTCAAGACCGGTTATTTTAGTATAAGCAGGATTGACAAGTATATGCTCGCCTTGCTCATTGACAACGCTTATGGCATCCTGAGTAGCAAGAAACACGGCTTCCAACATACCTTGATAATCAAGATTATTTATTTCTATATTAATTTTTTTCATATTAACTCCATTACTCTTCTACATTTTCTGGTGTGTCGGGAGCTGCAGTTATTTCTATATTGATTAAATCCTGTGAAATCACAATGCTTTCAACAACCTTTTCTGTTTGGGCAGTGATTTTCATTTCATTGATGCCCGTTAAAGCATTGCTTAAATCCGCAGAAAGAATCAAGTCGCTTTTCTTTAATTGATTTAAAACGCTTGGAGGACCAGTTACAACAACAGATATCTCCTTTTCAGGTTCTGTTATATTTGCTTTGTTGTTATCATTTAAATTTATAAATTGAATTTCAGATGCTTCATACACAAATTCTTTTTCAGTGATTTTTTCTATAACAGCATTTACAACAGGAGATGTTGTCATATCTAAAATTATCAATCCGTCTGTATTTAAAATTTCTCTTGAAGATAGCGTGTTGTTAAAGGCTCCTGAAATGTCAAGGTCGGCTAATTTCAATTCGGTTATAGTATCTAAAATATCCTTTCTTGCAGCTATTCTTGCCTTATCTGGTTTAACTGTTACGCTTGATAGCATGTAGCCTTCTAAAGGCATTCCTATAACATTTGGAACAAGATTCACATATTTAGTGGGATATACCGGCACAGTTACTTCAACATTATTAATGGGCACTGACATAAATATTTCAGTATCTGTTCCATCATAAACCCTAACAGGCACCGTCTTAACAACATTTTCAACTGAACCCTCGATATTCACTGTAGCCACAGCTATTGCTGCTGAATTTACAACGCTTCTTGGACCTGTAATTTTTACTGATGACGGATTTGACAAAGGCAGCGTTCTGTAATAATTTTCAGCTTGATTTCCTTCATACTGAACAGTTACATCCATTACCTTAGAAATTATTCCTTCAATGTTGCATGCGATTTGTGCAGGACTTAAATTTGTTATTTCAACACCGCTGGGTCCTGCTATTTCTATTTTGGCATTGGTTGTACCTTCAGGAAAACCAAGCACATCTATGTATGCCGTAAAATCACTTTTGTCGATTTTACTAATTTGGTCCATAGAGCCTTTTATTCTAACATTCACTGTTAAATTTTCCTTATCCGAGTTCATCATAACAAGGTTTGCATTTTCTAAAGTGCTTAAGTTTTTTATTGTGACAGGTATATTTGCAATTGTAGCTTCTTGAGGAGGATTTGTTACTACCATTATAAACATCCATAATACTATGGAAACCACTAAACAGGTTATTTGAATTACTAATTTATCGTTTTTTATCTTCATTTCTGTTTCTCCATTTATCAATAATATTTACTTTTTCATTGTCCACATAAATGTTGGATAAAAGAATTTCAAGCTCTTCAATTTGAATGTTCCTGTATAACCTTCCCTCAACTGCATAAGAAATATAACCTGTTTCCTCTGAAACTATCAATGCGATAGAATCAGATTTTTCAGTCATTCCTATAGCTGCCCTATGTCTTGTTCCTATATCCTTTGACAAAAGATTGTTTTCAGTCAAGGGAAGGAAACACCCTGCAGCTCTTATTGTATAATCCTTTATTATTACAGCACCGTCATGAAGCGGAGTATTTGGAATAAAAATATTAATTAACAGTCCGCTAGATATGTGTGCGTTTAATTTAGTTCCGCTTTCCGCAATATCGTTAAGACCAATTTTCTGTTCAAATACAATCAATGCACCAATTTTTTGCCTTGCCAGTGATGATGTAGATGATATTATTTCTTTTATAACCTGCTCTGAGGTTTGAGAATTTTTTTCAATATTAGTTAAAGAAAATGATGTTCTTCCAATATATTCAAGGGCTTTTCTTATTTCAGGCTGGAATACAACCACCAGCGCTATAATGCCAACTTGAAATGTATGTTCCAAAATATATACAACCATATGAAGCCGAAATATTTTAGATATAGGAATCAATGCCACCAGCAGCACAATGCCCTTGACCAGCTGCTTAGCTCTCATATCACGAATCAACAAATAACCGTGATACAATACATAATAAACAATGCCAATATCGACTATGCTGTTTAATCCAATATTTGAAAAAATTAATTTAATCTGCTCCATTCCACCACATCCCCAATATAAAATTATGCTACTGTGCGCTCTCCAATAATTCCATCTGTTTTGAAGTATCACTCAATGATCTTTGCATTCTTGATTTAACATTGTCATTAAACTCATTGTTTTCAATATACTCCATGATAGGATAAACTACATGCTCAGTACCGCCGTTTTCTGTTTTACCCTTGTAAACCCACAAAGGAATATAACTTATATCCTTTAACGTAACTTCACCGGTTTCACCGTTCTTCTCAATATTGATATCAACAATTACTCCATCCTCGGTATACTTAGATATCTCTTCAGTCATTCCATATGGCACCAAGGTTTCAACTCTTTGATTTGATAAAAAATTTCCCATGGAATATGCCACAAACTTTGTTTCACCCTTGTATTCCAGTTTTTGTGCAGGCTGAATAACATGAGGATGGCTTCCCAATATTATGTCTACCCCTTCGGTTATAAGTTTTTCAGCCAAAACATCCTGTCTTGCTGACTGAACTCTTGCATATTCATCTCCCCAATGAAGGTATGCAATTATTATATCGGCATTTTGGCTCTTTGCATAAGCAATATCTTCAAACATTTTTGCTTCATTTATAATATTTATCATTGTCTCTAAATCAGCAGAAGACATGGTTGACTCAAGACCATTTACCATTTCTGTATATGCGAGAAATGCAAATTTTATTCCCTTTACATCCTTTATTAATACCCTTGTTTCAGGTTTTTCAACATAGGTTCCGATTGATTCCATGTTTCTTGCTTTTATTTGTTCAACAGTCCTTATGACACCTGCTTTTCTTGTATCAAGGCTGTGATTGTTAGCTGTTGACAATATATCAAATCCGGCATCCTTAATAGCATCTAATACCTCATCAGGAGCATTGAAAAGCGGATATCCCTGGTAAGCATATACGGTATTTCCTGCAGTTGTTCCTTCAAAATTTGCTATTGCTATATCAGCAGCCTGCAATATGTCCTTAACAGCCTTGAAGCTGTTTCGAAAATCATAATCTCCTGTTGCAGGGTCATAAGCTCCATCTAACTGAGAAGGATGAAACATAATATCTCCTGTAGCTTTTATATTAACAGTTACATTTGGTTTAACTTCAGGTTCCTTTTGTTCTTCAGGTTCAGGAACATTCACTACTTCTTCAGGTTCAATTTCATCAACAATACCTTCATTGTTCTTAGGCTCACTCTTGCCCATTCCGTTTACTACAAAGGATGCAGCCCATACACCTGCAATTACTATTAAGCCTATTGACAACAGCCTGATTCTTTTTTTCTTGCGCCTAATTTTTCTGTTCATTTAGTACCTCTTGAATTTTATTTCATATTTAATATTAACTTACTATGAAAGAATTTGCAATAAATTAATTATTAACAAAGGATTAAAATATGATGAATAAACTTAATTTTTCCTTGGTTTTATTAGACATTTCGAGCCAAAGCCAATTAAGTCGTATCTGTTTTCTTGTTCTAATGCCTTTAAAACCCAATTGTAATTTTCTTTTTTATTGTATTGAAGCAATGCTCTTTGCATTCTTTTTTCTTCCTTGTCCTTTGGAATATACACTTGTTCATTTGTCAAGGGATTGAAGCCTGTGTAATACATGCAGGTTGACAATGTTCCCGGAGTTGGATAAAAATCTTGTACCTGTTCAGGAATATGTCCCATGTCTCTTATATATTCTGCCAGCTCTATAGCATCCTTTAATCTGGACCCAGGATGTGACGAAATAAAGTAAGGCACAATATACTGCTCCTTATTAACTTTCTTGCTTACCTCGTTAAATTTATTTACAAATTTATTGTATGTTGATATAGAAGGCTTGCCCATTAGCTTTAAAACAGATTCAGAAACATGCTCAGGTGCCGTTCTTAGCTGTCCACTTACATGATATTTGCAAATTTCATTAATAAACTCATCATTATTATCATATATTACATAATCATATCTTATGCCGGAGCGCACAAAAACTTTTTTTATGCCTTCTACCTTTCTTATTTTCCTCAATAGCTCTATATAATCCTTGTGGTCAACCTGAAGATTTTTGCATTTGACAGGTGTAAGACATTCTCTGTCCTTGCACACTCCAAACCTTTCCTGCTTCTTGCATGACTTTATTCTGAAATTTGCTGTAGGACCTCCCACATCATGAATGTACCCTTTAAACTCCTTGTCATTTTTCATTTTGTCAACTTCATTGAGTATTGATTCATGGCTTCTGCCCTGTACCACTCTTCCCTGATGGAAATTCAAGGCACAGAAGCTGCAGCCGCCAAAACATCCTCGAACACTGGTGATGCTGAACTTTATTTCGTTTAAGGCAGGTATTCCTCCAGAATTCTTATATATTGGATGATAAGCCATCATGTAATTTAAGTCATAAACATCATCCAGCTCCTGCATGGTCAATGGATCCATGGGAGGATTTTGAACCACGTACACTGTATCATACTGCTCAACAAGAGTTTTCCCTATTTTTGAATCTGTGTTTTCATATTGTATTTTAAAGCTTTCAGAATACTTTTTCTTTGAACCAACAACTTCTTCATACGTTGGCAAAAATACCGGCTCAAATGGGCGTTCCTTGTCTTTAGTTTTATAGACAGTTCCGTTTATAAAAGTAATTTCGCTTACAGATATCCCGGATTCTAATGCTTCAGCTATTTGAATTATTGATTTTTCTCCCATGCCGTACACCAGCAAATCAGCACCTGAATCCAATAAAACTGACCTTTTCACGCTGTCGCTCCAATAGTCATAGTGGCTTAAACGCCTTAAGCTTGCTTCAATACCTCCTATTATGATAGGTGCATGCTTGTATGCTTCCCTTATACGGTTTGAATAAACCGTAACTGCTCTGTCAGGTCTTAAGTTTGGAGCTCCTCCAGGTGAATAGGCATCTGTGCTTCTTTTTTTCTTAAATGTGGTATAATGATTCACCATGGAATCTATATTACCTGAGTTAACCAAAAATCCAAGCCTAGGTTCGCCCAGTTTTTTAAAGGAATTTATATTCTTCCAATCAGGCTGAGCAATAATTCCAATCTTGTATCCATATCGCTCTAAAAGTCTCGAAATAATTCCCACAGCAAAAGAAGAATGGTCTACATACGCATCACCTGTGACAAATACAAAGTCACATTGCTCCCATCCTCTTTTTTTCATGTCATCTATGTTAATAGGTAAAAAATCCATTTTTCCTCCAGGTATCTACTATAAATATATTAAGGAACAGAATTTAATAATTTATAATCTAAAATAAATTATATGTTCAATAACTTTAACTTTAAATTTTATTAATTATATCATTTCTTACTAAATAAAAACAGTATTATTGCTGATTATTATTATCAAGCATAAAAAAAATAAACAGAAGATGCTCTCCTGTTTATTTTTGTCGTTTAATGATATATTAATTATTTTTCAATTATAACTTCCACTGTATCTCCGTTTGCAAGTCCTGCGGCATTTCCTTCTTCTACATCCACATGCATATCTAAAGCATATGTATCATGAACTCTGATTAATACATTTTCAAATACTAAACCTCTTGGCCCGCCAACTCTTACTTTAACTACATCTTTATCTTTTAAACCGTATTTTTCCGCATCAGAAGTATGCATGTGTATATGTCTTGCAGCTGCTATAACGCCTCTGTCTAATTCAACTTCTCCGCATGGTCCTACTAATTTAACTCCAGGAGTTCCTTCAAGTTTTCCTGAATCTCTTACAGGCACCTCTTTCAAGCCAAGAGTAAATCCATCAGAAAGAGAAATCTCAACCTGTGATTCTTTTCTTGCAGGTCCAAGAATTCTAACTCCTTTAACAGTTCTTTTTGGTCCAATTAAATCAACCTTTTCTTCACATGCAAACTGTCCTGGTTGACTTAAGTCTTTCATAGGTGTCAATTCATGACCTTCTCCGAATAATATATCTATATGTTCCTTACTTAAGTGAACATGTTTGTTAGATAAACCTACTGTACATTGAAAATTCATTATCAATCTTCCTCCGTATTCTATTGTTCTAAAAAAATTATAATATACATTGGAAATTTTATCAATGGTTAAATTTTAATTTTTGAAATGATTCTCTTTAACTTTTAGCCTGCTCTGAAATATACTTAACCCATATAAGATAAAGTATACTCATAACTGCCAACAATATGAAGTAATATGAAATGAATATTGAAACACTGTTGTAAGGCATCAAGAATGAAATTATATAAAAAAACACAGCAGCCAATATGTATACAATAACTTTTTTAATGTCAAACACATTATTTTTTAACTTGATTTTTTTCTTTTCTATGATTTTTATATCTGCAATCTTGTTGTAAAAATAATTGTTGTCTGGAAGTATACTTTTTTCATCCATTATAGAGAACAATCCATCTAAATCAACCACTTCAATATCCAATTTATCTTTAAACTTTTCTATAATCTCCTTAGCCTCTTCGCTAAAGCTGCCGGTAGTAACCAAGTGCCCAAT
>JBFXKO010000036.1:0-36248 GCA_050173715.1 Sedimentibacter sp. | reverse complement strand
CCAAAGAAGCTTTATCTTCTTTATTTTATAACCATTTATTAGAAATATTAACTTTTCAAGGTTCAATAATAATTATTTTTACTAATTAATTTTTTAAAATCCATAGTTTATGGGTTATAATCATATTATTATATATTTGATGAAATTTGTAATCGATAAAATTAAAATTACAAAAAAAGATAAGGAAACCGCAATTCTTTTGATTGTTAATTCAATAAGTACTATTTTATTAGCATTTGTTAGCTTTAAGACATATGATAGATTAATGAAAGTTAGCAATAATGTTGAAGAAAAATACTTAAATGTTCAAGCAGTAATAAGTTTAATATTCTTATTTTCTATATGTTTAACTTTATTGATTATTACTAATAAATTTATAAATAATAAGCGCAAGTATAAAGATCTTATTGAAACTGCAAAGCTGGACAAAATGACGGATACTTATAATCGAGAAGCCGGCTTAAATCTGTTAAGAGATTTTATAGAAGAAAGAAGAGCCAGCAATAATAGTCTTACCATATGTTATATTGACATAAATAATTTAAAATATGTTAATGATAATTATGGACATTCCGAAGGAGATAAATTAATAAAACTGGTTGCTGATGCTATCAAAAAAAATCTTAGAGAGACAGATGCAGTCGCCAGAATTGGAGGAGATGAGTTTCTGGTAACTTTCTTGGATTGTACAACCAGTGGGGCTCAAGTTGTATTAAACAGAATAAATGAAGCCTTAAAGAATCTGAGTATGGAAAGAAAATATGAAATAAGCATAAGTCATGGCTTTTATGAAATTGATCCTAAAATTAACATCTCCATAGATCATCTTATAGAGTTGGCAGACAAGGAAATGTACAAATTAAAGAAACAATATAAAAAAGAACTAGCAGAAATCTAGATATTGACAACAATATTGACAGACAATAAAATCATTCCGTGAGAAAAGCTTGAACCATTTGCTAGAACAACAAGGATTTTAAGAATTATAAATTTACGACGAGACATAACTTATTGTGGATAAGATTCTATAAAAATGATATAATTGTGAAAAATTATTTTAAATGACAATAGGAGAAAAAATGGCACAGCTTTATTACAGATACAGCACAATGGGAGCAGGAAAAAGCATAGAGGTTCAAAAGGTTGCATTTAACTATGAAGAAAAGGGACAAAATCCCCTCATATTCACATCAGCCTTGGACAACAGATTTGCTGAAGAAGGTGTGGTAGCTTCTAGAATAGGTCTTCAAAGGAAGGCAATTGGAGTCAATGATGATATGAATCTTTATGAAGTGGTGAAGGAATACAATGATTTGTTCAGAGTCGATGCAGTTATTATTGATGAATGCCAGTTTTTAAAAAAACATCATGTGCTGGAGCTTACTGATATAGTTGATGATTTAAATATTCCGGTTATGTGCTATGGATTAAAATCTGATTTTAGAAATGAATTGTTTGAAGGTTCATACAACTTGTTGGCTATGGCTGACAAAATAGAAGAAATTAAAACGGTCTGCTGGTGTGGAAAAAAGGCAATTACCAATGCAAGACTTATGGATGGCAAGGTAATTTATGAAGGTGAGCAGATACTGGTTGGAGGAAATGAAAGCTACACTGCACTTTGCAGAAAGCATTATAAAAAAGGTTTAGTGATGCCTTGTCAGGAAAAATCAGAGGATTTAATAACAAGGTATGAAAACTTAAAAAAGAATGAAGAAAAAGAAAACTGAGAGCCTAATTCGGTTAATTTATATACAGAAATTTTTATGTAAAGTGGAAAAACTCAAAGCTTCTATTATTTTGGTATATTATGAATAAAAAGGAACCTCTTGTCTATAATATTATAGATAGGAGGTTTTTTCCATGGACTATATAGAAAAGGAATTAAAACAGATTATAGATACTTTTAAATTTCAAAAGCATACAGAAGGAAAAAATGATTTATATATAAATCTAGAAAATGCTAAAAAAGAATGGGAAGAAGCAAAAAACATATTTGAAAATGTATCTGAACCGGATTTAGTAGATTATGCGATTTATAATGTTGAAGCAGCTGAAAAGAAGTATGTATATTTGCTGAAGCAAATAAAAAATGAAAAATTAAATGTGAATACTAATTAAATTTTTAAGGTGTAAACTTTTGTTTACACCTTTTATTTTTGTCAAATAAGTTCTTGATCCAGTTTTTCAAATATATCAGAAGTAAAAAATTCATTCAATGTTATTTCCAGACCATCGCAAATTTTTTTAATCAAAACAATTCCAATATCCTTCCTGTCTGAATAAAACACGCTGTATACAGTCGATGGTGTTATGCCTGACAGGTTAGCCAGCTTATTTACTGCCAGCCCTCTTTCATAACATATTTCATTAATTCTTTCTAGGACTGCTTCCTTAACATACATAATAACACCTGCCATTGAATAAGTTTTAAAAACATTTTATCACAATTTCGTTTCTGCGTATACGCCAAAACGTAAATTATTAATAAAATTACAAAAATATTTATAAAAGGATGGAAATTACCGCAAAATTTTGATTAATATGCATAAAAATAACAATGATGCATAATCTCAAAAATAATATTACTAATTGCAAATACCATACACTCGTGATAAAATTATAAAAAAAGAAAGTGTGTGATTAAATGACTTCAGTTACCAAAATGAATGAAATCAATACGGAAAAAACAGACAAGCTATATGAACTGGATTATATGAGATTTATAGCATGTTTAGCAGTAATGATTGTACATATTACAGCAATAGGTGTAACTGATTATATTCATGGGAGCCTTCCTCACATTTTAGTGTTAATTACAAACAGAAGTTTAAAATTTACTGTGCCCATATTTATATTTTTAAGCGGTATTACTAGCTTTTACAGCTATAGAAAAAAAGAATTTAAGTATATCCCCTTTGTTGTAAGGAGGCTTAGAAATGTGCTTGTAGCATATTTTGTATGGTGCATTATTTATTATGCAGCATATATGCAGCTTGGCTTTGACATTGGGCTTTTTATAGAAGGTGTACTATTAGGAACCTTGTCATACCACCTTTACTTTGTAATTATTATAGTGCAGATGTATATAGTTGGACCGGCTTTTTATAATCTGCTAAAGGGTTCAGATAGAAAAATAACAATTTTAATAATTTCAGCAATAATAACTGTGCTTTGTGCAGAATACATAAGATTTGAAAATTCCGACAGAATATTTTTGAAATACATGTTTTTTTACATGCTTGGTATATTTGTAACATTGGAATATGATAAGTATATCTCATGGGTCAACAATCATAAGCTGTTAATTATTTTTAGTTATATATTTTTTTTAGTTGCTTATACATTGATTTCATATTACGACTTGACAATAAACATTTATGTTTGGTTTGTATTCTCCATTTCATCTGTGTTTTTTGTATACTATGTGGGTTTAGCAATGAAAAAATCATTCTATAAAATATACAGCTTTATTAAGTTGTTCGGTCAAAGCTCTTATTATATTTACTTAATGCACCCATTGATATTGACCTTAATGATTTTTTATACTGAAATTAACGGAATATTGTCAGTTACCAAAAGATTGATTATTTATTCTGCAACTGTAATACCTGTTACAATAATAACATGTCTGTTGTATACTGCAGCTAAAAATTATATGAAGAAAAATAAAAAAGAAGCATTGGATGCTTCTTCCAATTAACTTTTAAATTATATAGTCATGCTAAGTGCAGTTGATATCACATAGAAGATGGATTCTTCACTTAATCGGATGGCTATTTTTTGCTACATTATTGATTTTTCATATTCTCTCATTGCAAGAATTGTCTGTTCAAACAAATCATCCAATTCCCAACCAAGCATGTCAGCGCCTTGCTGAATAGCATCTCTAGAGCAACCTGCAGCAAAGCTTGGTGTTTTAAATTTTTTCTTTAAGGATTTAACTTCCAAATCAGACACGCTCTTAGAAGGCCTCATCAATGCAACTGCTCCAATTAAGCCTGTCAATTCATCCGTGGCAAACAATATTTTTTCCATTTCATGTTCTGGCTTTGCATTTGCTTTAGTTAAACCGTAACCATGGCTTGCAATTGCATAAATGATTTTTTCATCAATACCTTTTTCTCTTAATATTTCTTGAACCTTCACGCAGTGTTCTTCAGGATACATTTCAAAGTCCAAGTCATGCAAGAGTCCTACTATTCCCCAAAAATCTGCTTCGTCTTCATATCCAAGTTTTTTAGCAAAATGCTCCATGACAAAACTAACTGTTTCTGCATGTTTTAAGTGAAATTCTTCTTTATTGTATTCCTTTAGCAGTGCCCAAGCTTCTTCTTTTGTGATACTCAAACTAATCCCTTCCTTCAATTTGAAATTTATTAAGTTTAATTTTAACTTATTTGTTAAAGACTGTCTATAGTTTTCATGTTTTTTTATAATTCAAATCAATATTAGTTTGACAATCAATTATCAAAATGGTAAAATATTTTACACCATATAGCAAGTATTTTTATTCAATCATTAAATTTAATGCAATTTTATCTTACATTTTATCAGCAAATGCAACTATTAATATTTTATTAAATTTTTTAATTAGTGATTGATTTTTTACAAACAATATGCTAAAATTTCATGGCTGAGGTTAAGTAATGAAGAATTTGGTCAGAGTTCAGTCAATTGACAGGGCGGTTGCTATACTCGAATGCTTTACTGAGAACAAACGTGAACTTAAATTATCAGACATAGCTCTTATGCTGGATTTAAATAAAAGTACCGTTCACGGGCTATTGAATACTTTGAAATATCACGGATTCATTGAACAGGACGATATTACTCAAAAATACCGTCTGGGTACACGTTTCATAGTATACAGCGATTTAGTAATAAATTCTATGGATGTTATTAATATTTCGTATCCGGTTATAGAAAAAGTTTGTGAGAAAATTGAAGAATCTGTCCATATAGCCATGTTGGACAAGTCGGAAGTTGTTGTTATAGAAAAAAGGGAATGCAACAAATCTATTAAGACTTCAACTAAAATTGGAGCCAGAATTCCAGCTTATTCCACAGCTGACGGGAAAGTAATCCTATGCTACTTGGAAAAAGGCAAGCTTAAAGAATCGCTTCCTAGAATTTTAAAGAAGCTTACACCAAATACCATCACTGACAAGCAGCAATTTTCAGAGATGCTTATAGAAATAAAGAACAACGGATATGCAGTTGATTATGAAGAAACGGTTCAAGGTCTAATATGCGTAGCAGCTCCAATTTTCGACTATACTGGCTCTGTAAGATACAGCTTAAGCACAACCTGTCCCACAGTCAGGATGACTGAAGATAAAATAAAAGAGTACATACAAATTTTAAAAAAAGCTGCAAATGAGATTTCTTGCAGAATAGGATATAAAGGATAGTTTAATCTATCCTTAAAAAATAATTGTATATTTGAACACCATTCAGCAATGCTGAATATTGGAAATAAATAAACGTTGACTGTAGTAAAACAATTTGTTAAAATTGTATCTATATTAAGAGATCGTTATAATCAGCGTAAGGCTGTTTATATATAAAATTAATTTTCACACAATGGAGGAAGTCATGAAAAAATTATTAGCCTTAGTTTTAGTTCTAGCAATGTCATTATTTGCATTTGTTGGATGTACACAAGAAAAGCCAGTTGCAGAAACACCAGCTACAGAAACACCAGCTGCTGAAGAACCAGCAACTGAAGAACCTGCTGAAGAGCCTTCAGCTGACAACGCTGTTAAAACTGGTTTAGCAGTTTTAACAACAGTAGGAAAGTCAAAAGATGCAGCTGCTGATGCAGAAGGATTAGGACAATCTGATTCTATAGCAATAGCTGTTACAGTTGATAAGGACGGTAAAGTAGTTAAAGCAGTTATCGACAATGCACAAACTAAAATCAATTTCTCAGCAGAAGGAAAAGTAACTTCTGATATGACAGTTGCTTACAAATCAAAACAAGAACTTAAAGAAGAATATGGAATGAAAAAAGCATCTTCTTTACAAAAAGAATGGTATGAACAAGCTAATGCACTTGCTGAATACTTTGTAGGAAAGACTGCAGAAGAAATAAAAGCAATACCAACTGATGAAGCTGGTGTAACAACAGATGCTGATTTAGTTTCTTCAGTAACTATCAAAATCAACGACTACAAGGCTACAGTTGAAAAAGCAATAGCTAATGCTCAAGATTTAGGAGCAACTGCTGATGATACATTAGGTTTAGGAATTTTAACTACAATTGAAAAATCTAAAGATGCAACAGCAGATGCTGAAGGACAAACACAAGCTTATTCAACTTACTCTGTAGCTACATTTGATGCAGATGGAAAAATAACAAGTTCTATAATAGATGCTTCTCAAGCTACAGTAAAATTTGATGCTACAGGAAAAATCACTACTGATTTAACTGCAGAAGTTAAAACAAAGGTTGAATTAGGCGATGCATATGGAATGATAAAAGCTTCTAAAATAGGCAAGGAATGGTTTGAGCAAGCAGCAGCATTCTCAGCATATGTAACTGGAAAAACTGCAGATGAAGTAGCTGGAACAGCTATGGACGCTGAAGGTGTTGCAACAGATGCAGATTTAGTATCTTCAGTAACAGTAGGAATCGATGGATTCTTAGATGTAATAGCAAAAGCAGCAGCTAATGCAAAATAATTAAATAAAAGATTATTATTGGCTCTAATGTTTAACATTAGAGCCTTTTTGTATGCCATAACACAATTGAAGCATTCCCCTGCGTATGCTGTAACGCTTTGCTTTGCTTGACCACATAATGAGATTAAGATACAATGAAAAAGCAATCATATTGCTTATTTTTATGAACGAAAAGTGGGGATTGTATGAAAAAAGATTTGCTAAATATTAAATTTATTTTATTATATTCAAAGAAATATAATTATTTGATTGTTATTTCTTTTATAGCTACAATAATTAAGGTTGGAGCAAGTTTTGCTACACCTCAAATTATTAGATTTACCGTTGACTCAATAATTGATGATATTCCCTTTTCTTTTTCTCAACCAATAATGAATTTAATAAATCTTGTAGGAGGAAGAGAAGGAATTCGCCAGAACATATGGATATGTGCTGTTTTTGTGCTAATTCTTGCTCTTGTAACGTCCCTGAGCGATTACATAGGAAGGCTTACTATGGCCAAGGGCTCAGAAGGAATAATAAAGAACATAAGAAACAATTTGTTTGAACACATACAAAAGTTGCCCTTCAGCTGGCACATTAAAAATCAAACCGGAGACATAATTCAAAGAGCAACATCAGATGTAGAGGTTGTGCGTAATTTTATCAACACTCAGTTTTCTGAAATGTTCAGAACTGTCATGTTGGTTATAATTTCGCTTATTCTTATGTTTTCAATGAATGTAAAACTGTCCTTCATTGTGCTGGTTTTCATTCCTGTTGTTGTTTTGTATTCAGCCATATTTTACGGAATATTGTCAAAAAAATTTCTGGTGGCTGATGAGGCTGAGGGAGAATTGTTTACGACAACTCAGGAAAACTTGACCGGAGTAAGGGTTGTTCGAGCTTTTGGAAGAGAAAAATATGAAATAGAAAAATTTTCGGAAAAAAACAATAAATTTTCAGACTTGTGGGTTAAGCTTGGATACCAGCTGGGATATTATTGGGGCATAGGTGATTTTGTTACAGGTCTTCTTGTAATGACCATAGTAATAACAGGCTCTGTTTTTTCTGTAAACAATGAAATCACATTGGGAGAATTCATGGCCTTTGTATCATATACAGCCATGATTGCATGGCCACTTAGAGGTTTTGGCAGAATACTTGGCGAATTAAGTAAGACATTGGTTTCTGCAGAAAGAATTTGTGAAATACTAAGAGAACCAGAAGAACAGGACAAAGAAAATTCCATAACATCTGATATAAACAAGGATATTGAATTTAAAAATGTTTCATTTAAGTATGAAGGTAATGTACCGGTAGTAAATGATGTAAGCTTTAAAATAAAGGCAGGAAAAACATTTGCAATATTAGGGGGAACGGGCTCAGGCAAGACTACTCTAATGTATCTTTTAAACCGCTTGTATGAACTGTCTGAGGGCTGTGGAGCAATCACAATCGGCGGCGTGGATATAAGAGATATGAAGCTGGATCATTTGAGGAAAAATATAGGGATGGTGCTTCAAGAGCCATTTTTATTCTCCAGGAGCATCAAAGAAAATATAAGCATTGTAAATCCAGAGGCTGACTTTGATATTATAAAAGAAGCATCATCAATTGCTCAGGTTGATGATTCCATTGAAAGCTTCTCCAAGGGCTATGACACAATTGTGGGAGAAAGAGGAGTTACACTGTCCGGAGGTCAAAAGCAGCGTGTTGCCATTGCACGAATGCTGTTGCAGAATACACCAATAATGGTATTTGATGATTCCTTGTCTGCCGTAGATTCTGAAACAGATGCCAAAATACGTGCAGCATTGAAAAAAGAAAAAAGAAATTCTACTGTAATTTTAATTTCACATCGCATAACAACACTCATGCAGGCAGATAAAATATTGGTACTTGATAAGGGTCGCGTTTCAGACATGGGAACTCATGAAGAATTAATCAACCGAAATGGTATTTATAAGAGCATATATGAAGTGCAGATGAACCTGTCTGATACAGACAAGGCGGTGATAGAATGAATAACTACGAAGAAGACAGCACTTACAAATCATTTAATATAAAGCCATGGCTAAAGCTAGGAAGATTTTTCAAACCATACAGCAATAAAATAATAGGAATTGTATTTTTTATGCTCATTACTGCTGCCATGGACTTGTCGTTGCCGTTGTTTCAAAAATACGCAGTAGATACCTTCATTGTTTCAAAAACAACAGAAGGTTTAGAAAAGTTTATAATAGCATACACAGCTGCTTTGCTAATAATGACAGTTGCAGTCAACATATTTGCACGTCTTGCAATTGTTGTGGAAATGCACATAGGCAAGGATTTAAGAAGGGATATTTTTACGCATTTGCAAAACCTCTCTCTTTCTTATTACAACACAACACCCGTAGGATATATTTTAGCAAGAACATTGTCAGATACCAACAAAATTGGTACCATGATAGCATGGGGGCTGGTGGATGTATTTTGGTCATTTGTTTATGTGATTGGGGCATTTGTTGCAATGTTTTTATTAAACTTCCAACTGGCTGTCATAGTAATGGTGGTTGTGCCTTTAATGGCAATAATCACTGCATATTTTCAAAGCAAGCTTTTAGTAACAAGCAGGAGGCTTAGAAAGGTTAATTCAAAAATGACAGGCTATTTCAATGAAGGAATAACCGGCGCAAAGACATCCAAGACTCTTGTCATAGAGCACAGAAATTTAAAGGATTTCAAGGAAGTTAGCTTTGAAATGGAAACATCAGCAATCAGAATGGCAAAGTTGAATGCTGTATATATACCTTTAATAGTTTTTTTCGGCTCTGCTGCTTCATCCATTGTGTTGGCAAGAGGGGGATACCTTGCCATGAATCAAGTAATTCAAATTGGTACACTGTCAGCATTTTTATCTTATGCAATTAATATTTTTGAACCTATTCAAAACCTAGCCAGGACGTATACTGAAGTTGTATCCTTGCAGGCAAATATTGAAAGAGTTACAGAAATTCTTGAAATGGAGCCGTTAATCAAGGACAGTGAACATGTAATAGAAAAATATGGGGACAATATACATCCTAAAAAGGAAAACTGGGAACCAATAATAGGCGAAATAGAATTTAGAAATGTAGATTTTAAATATCCTGACGGAGATGAAGAGGTTTTAAAGAATTTCAATCTTCACATTAAACCAGGAACAAATGTAGCAATTGTAGGGGAAACAGGGGCTGGAAAAAGCACACTGGTAAATTTAGCATGCAGGTTTTTTGAGCCAACATCAGGAGAGATACTTATAGACAATATAAATTACAAGGAACGATCTCAGCTGTGGCTTCATTCCAATATTGGTTATGTACTTCAAAATCCTCATTTGTTTTCAGGAACCATCAAGGATAACATCAAGTATGGCAATTTGGATGCATCTGATGAAGATATAATAAAGGCAGCAAAAATTGTGTCAGTAGATGAAATAGCTAAAAAACTTGATAAAGGATATGACAGTCAGGTTGGAGAAGGCGGAGACAGACTTTCAACAGGTGAAAAACAGCTCATTTCCATTGCAAGGGCAATTCTTGCCGACCCCAGAATATTTGTGCTTGATGAAGCAACTTCATCCATAGATACAAACACTGAAAGGCTGATTCAAAAGGGTATTGATTATCTGCTGAAGGGAAGAACATCATTTATAATTGCTCACAGATTATCCACAATCAAAAAAGCAGACATAATACTGGTGGTTAAGGATGGAAAAATAGTAGAACATGGAACTCACAAAAGCTTAATTGAAAGCAAGGGATATTATTACAATCTTTACACCAAGCAGTTTGAAGAGGAAAAAACCCTTGAGGTTTTACAGTAAACATTGTAATTATTTTACATTGACATTAAAATTTGTATATGTTATCATTCATATGACTCGGTCTCGCGCAACGAAATCCTATGAACGTGTCAGGTCCGGAAGGAAGCAGCAATAAGTAGGTAATTTTGTGTGACGTGAGGGTGCCGAGTCATTTTTATGCAGCAAATCCAAATATATTCAACCATAAGGGAGTATATTTGTGATGTAAACTGCTATTTTTTTAATTATTTATCTGTCATCTAAATAAAATACTAAACTGTATCTTTCAAGGAGTACAGATTTGCATATAATAATAGTATAAGGTAGTTTAAAAAAAAGGATGGTGATAAATATGGATGATAAGAAAATTAAAGAAATGGTATATACAGCACTGCTTGCAGCCTTAATATGCGTAGCAACTTTTATTATAAAAGTACCTTCGCCTGTAACAAATGGATACACACATTTAGGAGATGGCTTTATATTTATTGCAGTGCTATTATTAGGTAAGAAAAACGGAGCATGGGCTGGTGCAATTGGAGCAGCTTTGGCAGACATTATCGGGTCATACGCCTTCTATGCATTACCAACCTTCATAATTAAAGGTGTTATGGCTTTAATTATGGGTACTGTAATTGAAAAACTTCCAAGTAGCTTAAAACATAAGTGGGTGGTAGGAGCAGCAATAGGCAGCGTATGGCAAATATTTGCTTATTATGTTGTTGGATCATTGATGATTGGAAACTTTATCGCAACACTCAGCGAAATACCAGGAAATACAATTCAGTCTGTAGCTGGGATAATAACAGCAGCTGCATTCATGGCAGTGTTCAAGCATACACCAATTGGAAAAAACACATTAGAATGTTAAAACAAAAAATACGGTTCCTTCAGGTGAAAGAACCGTATTTTTTTTACCTAATTTTTGATTTCCTGCACTACTTCGGGATTGATAAATTCAGGTGGATACAAAGCTCCTGTCAAGTCTCTTCCGTCAGTAAAAGCAGCAAGGTTTTTCAAATTCTCTCCGTTAATGGTTATTTTAATGCTGTCAACTCCGGGAATTGTTGTGAAGGTATACACTAAGGATTCAATCATCATTTGTTTTAAATCATCTCTATCCTTGTAAGCTTCCAGAAGTTCCTTTTTAAAATCTAAAACAAGCATGGTTCCTTGAGCTTTAACATTGTTTAGCAAAACATTGTCAGGTAATGGACTCATTCCGTAGTTTATATCAACATCCTTATAAGCATCGAACAATTTTTCTGCCTTTAACTCTAATGGGTCAGCAGCAGTAATTCCTGACTTAATAGTATCAATCTCATAGTCAAATAAATAATATCTGTCATTTAATTTGTAAGCCATATATAAAAGATAATTTCTTTCTGTGTTAGGAAATCTGTTGACAGCTTCGCTGGACATTCCATGGAAGTATGTGTCAACATTTTTTCTGTCAACGGTGAAGGTAATGTTGTAAATAGGCCAATACCTATCAACACTAAATATTGTTTTTACGAAAGCTTCGTAAGATAGCAATGCACCCGTGCTGCCGTTTTCATAGCCTGTATAGGAGCTTGGCAAATCAATGACCACATTTCCGTTATTGTATGTTGTATTTGTAACATCCTTAACCATAGAGATCATACCGTTATTTAGGGGACCATTTTGAAGCTGTTCTATTGCCATTCTAGTAATAGATTTATCTTCAACAACAAAACGTGTTACTGGAATCAATGTATCTGCATTTTGAGTTGCAAAGTAAAGAGTTAAGCCCTTTGTGTTTGTTGGGGCTGCATTAACTGCAGGATAATATACTCCACCCGTATCGTATGTAACATTTACTGATATTTGCGATTTATTTAAATCAGAAATCAAATTTGAATTGAAAACAAATTTATATGTACCATCTTCAAGTCCTAATTTTTCCTTGCTTATATCTAATGTTGTAATTATAGGATTATCATTGCTTACAGATATAGTCATGTTTACTGAGGGGGAAACCATTTCTAGATTATTTATGCTACTTTTAACCAATGTGCTGCCTTGATAGACATCCAGGGTAAATAAACTGTCAGAAACACTTTTTATTATTTCTTCCTTGCTTGATATGTGATTTAAAGTAATTGTTTCAGGATTTAGTAATTCCTGTTCTATTGATTCTAAACTCAAGGTACTGGTCTCTTCAGGCGTTTCAATTTCAATAGTTCCTCTGTAATCTATAGGTGAAAGGTTAAATAAATATGTAGATGAAAACAGACCTATCAGTGCTATTATAACAATATTGCTGAATATTTTCATATAGATACCTCGTTTATCATTTTATATGAGTATTATACATTATATCATAAAAAAAATAAACATTTTTATGTTTTTGCTTTTTTCCATCGAAACATTCTATTATTAGCAAATGTAAATTTTTTTTCATATAATATAGAAAAAGTCAGGGGTGGTGAATGTGGGAAAAAGGAATTGTGGTTATGACAATTATGACAAAATGTACGATATGATTGAATTATTATATATTTTGAACAGATTATCAAATAATTCATATATTGATGACAATTCAAAAAAATATTTAATAGGTATGTTAGAAAATGTGGAGTCGATTAAAAGCAATTTCGACAATTACAGAGAAGATGAACCTTATTTAGGAAGCAGAAAAATAAGCTGCAACAAATGTGATGGCTGTTATTCAAACAGCAGTGACTCATTTCTGGATAAAATAATATTTTTTTTAAAATCATTAAATGATTAGAAATAAAGTAACACTTGCGGTCTTTATGAATAATATATAGAAAAATCAAATTTTAGGAGGTTCTATATGTTTAACAATATATTAGGAGACAGCGGAGATAACTTATTATTCTTCTTCTTACTTTTGGTAGTTCTTTTCTGCTTCGTTGGTGGAGACGATGGATTGGTAGGTGGAGTAGGCGGATTTGGTGACAATGACAGCTTATTATTCTTCTTCTTGTTATTAGTTGTATTGTTCTGCAGCTGCGGTGACAGATTAGGCGGAGTTGGCGATCGCTGCTAATTGCTTAACATAGTACATTTACCAAAAAACTTCTCGGGTGACTGAGAAGTTTTTATTTTTGTTCAAGGCGTAAACATCTAAGGCATTTAATATTAATAAATGTACAAGCCACATAGACACTATGCACCTGAGGAAAACGTTAATTGCATAATTAACAGCAATTTGGGTAGTATAATAATATCCAAAAAGTTTCGTTTAAAGGTAATAATAAACTAAAAAATATATTGACAATAAATAAAAAATGTATTATTATCGATTTTAAATTTAATTAAAAAGACAAGGTGGTGTTTTCGAAATGAAGAAAAAAACAATTTTATCATTAATTTCAATAATAATGGTGATGAGTATGCTTGTGGGCTGTGCAGGTGGCAACACTAACAATGCAGCAGGTAATGACGCTGCTAAGGAAGTGAAAATAGGTATTAACTATGAACTTTCAGGCGATGTTGCTTCTTATGGACAAGCAAGCGTTGATGGTATAATGATGGCATTTGATGAAATAAATGCAGCAGGCGGAATTGACGGAAAGAAAATTGTTCCTGTACAAATTGACAACAAGTCAGACCCAGCAGAAGCAACTTCAGTAGCAACAAGACTTATGACACAAGACAAGGTTGTGGCACAGCTTGGACCTGCAACATCAGGGGACTTTATGGCCACTATACCAGTAGCAATGGGAAACAAGGTGCCGATTATATCAGCTTCAGCAACTGCCGATAAAGGTGTTACTGTAGATGAAAAAGGAAATGTAAATGAGTACGTGTTCCGTCTTTGCTTTAACGACTCATTCCAGGGAGTTACAATGGCAAACTTTGCTTACGGAAATCTTGAATCTAAAAAGGCAGTAATTATTAAAGATAACTCAAGTGACTATGGCAAGGGATTAGCAGAAAACTTCAGAGCAACATTTGAAGAGTTAGGCGGAGAAATTGTTGCAGAAGAAGGCTATGTTGGAAAAGATAAGGACTTCAATGCTATATTAACTTCAATTAAGGGAAAAGAATTTGATGTAATATTCATTCCTGGATATTATCAAGAAGCAGGCTTAATAATAAAACAAGCCCGTGATTTAGGAATTGATGCTCCTGTTTTAGGTGCTGACGGATTTGACTCACCTGTTTTATTAGAGCTTGCAGGTGCTGAAGCATTAAATGATGTATACTATTCAAACCACTATTCATCATTGGATGAAGATCCATTAGTAAAGGATTTTATAGCTGCTTATAAAGCAAAATATAATGTTGAGCCAAATGCATTTAATGCTCTTGGATATGACCTTGGTAAATATATAGCAGATGCAATTGACCGTGCAGATTCTAATGACACTGAAGCAATTAAAAGTGCTTTGGCAGATACAAAAGGATTTGTAGGAGTAACTGGTACATTTGATATGGGTGAAGATCACAACCCAATTAAATCAGCAGTAGTTATCGGTTTGGAAAATGGAGTTCAAGCTACAAGCATTAAAGTAGATCCTAAGTAAAAAGTTTAAAATTATAAATATAGGATATAATTAAGTTAGCGTGATATCATGCTAACTTAATTATTATAATAGGAATAAGGAGGTGCAACCTTGGATCAGTTATTACAACAATTAGTAAACGGTTT
Source organism: Sedimentibacter sp. (assembly GCA_050173715.1). Classification (GTDB taxonomy): domain Bacteria; phylum Bacillota; class Clostridia; order Tissierellales; family Sedimentibacteraceae; genus Sedimentibacter. The sequence continues at coordinate 21,108 of JBFXKO010000036.1, read as the reverse complement.
TTCCTTGGGCAGCATTTATGCATTGATTGCTTTAGGTTATACAATGGTTTATGGTATTATAAAATTAATAAATTTCGCTCATGGCGACGTATATATGGTGGGAGCATATGTGGGCTTTGCAGTAACCACTTACACAAGCGTAGGATTTATTCCGGCATTGATAATTTCAATGGTTGCTTGTGCATTTCTTGGAATGGCTATTGAAAAAATAGCATATAAACCGCTTAGAAATTCTACAAGAATTGCGGTTTTAATTACAGCAATAGGTATGTCGTTGTTATTGGAATATGTGATGATGTACTTTGTAGGGGCTGAAGTTAGATCTTATCCAAAATTGTTATCTACAGCTGTTGTTCAGCTGGGAAATGTTATAATTAGCATGCAGCAAATATATATAATCTTAACAGCAATAGCATTAATGATAATTCTACAGTATGTTGTCAACAATACAAAGGTAGGAAAGGCCATGAGAGCCGTATCAGCAGACCAAGACGCAGCTCAATTGATGGGCATCAAGGTAGATAGTACAATATCCTTTACCTTTGCCATTGGTTCTGCTTTAGCAGGAGCAGGAGGGGTATTAGTAGGTATTTATTATAATTCAATAGACCCTCTCATGGGTATGATGCCTGGCTTAAAGGCATTCGTTGCTGCTGTGTTTGGCGGCATAGGCAGCATACCTGGGGCAATGATTGGCGGTCTTTCAATAGGCTTGTTGGAAACTTTGGTTTCTGGTTATGGAAATTCAATGTACAGAGATGCGGCAGTATTTGCATTCTTGATTGTTATATTGATATTGAAGCCTTCTGGTTTATTGGGCAAGAATACGAAAGAGAAGGTGTAGCATGAAGGTATTGAATAAAAAAAACATAATAACTTTAATATCTATTGTTGTATTCTATGCTATTGTTCAAATTTTAATAACAAACGGAATCATAAACAGCTTCTATGAAATAACATTAGCAACTATTTGTATTAACATAATTCTTGCTGTAAGCTTGAATCTTGTTACTGGCTTTACTGGTCAATTTTCTCTCGGTCATGCAGGGTTCATGTCAATTGGAGCATATGTGGGTGCATTAATTAACATGGAAATGAATTCTACAAGTGGATTCCTCATCGGGATTATAGCAGGGGCAGTTGCAGCAGCAATTGTGGGAATTTTAATAGGAATTCCAACGTTGAGACTTAAGGGTGACTACCTGGCAATTGCAACGCTTGGAATGGCTGAAATAATTCGTGTTATTTTCTTAAATATGGATATTACAAACGGTGCTGCAGGCTTAAATGGCATCCCAAGATTTACAAATTGGTTGTGGTTGTTTGTATTTACAGCATTAACTGTAATATTGATAAATAATTTCGTAAGGTCATCTCAAGGACGTGCCTGTATATCTATCAGAGAAGATGAAATAGCAGCAGAATCTATGGGAATCAATACAACAAAGTACAAGGTAATGGCATTTGCAATAGGTGCATTTTTTGCAGGAATAGCAGGAGCATTATATTCATCATATTTTTATTTTATAAAGCCAAATATTTTTGGATTTATGAAGTCCATTGACATATTAGTCATAGTTGTTTTTGGTGGTATGGGAAGCATAACAGGCTCTGTTATAGCTGCCATAGCATTAGCTGTTTTAACAACATTCCTGCAAGCATATTCAGAGCTAAGAATGATAATTTACGCATTATTATTGGTTGTAATAATGCTTTTCAGACCACAGGGTTTGCTTGGTACAAAGGAAATTACAGATTTGTTTAAATTTAAAAATAAAGGTGAAAAAATTCAGTAAAGGAGGGGTCGTATGTCATTACTTTCAGTTGACAAATTAACAAAGTCCTTTGGCGGACTTACAGCAGTATCAAATGCAAGTATGAACATTGAAAAAGGGGAGCTTGTCGGTCTTATTGGCCCTAACGGAGCTGGAAAAACAACTTTTTTCAATCTTATTACAGGAGTTTATGCTCCAACATCGGGCAGCATTAAATTGGAAGTGAATGGTGCTCCAAAGGATATTGGAGGGCAAAAGCCATATAATATTACAAAGGTAGGTATGGCTCGTACTTTTCAAAATATAAGATTATTCAAGGATTTAACTGTACTGGATAATATAAGAATTGCCATGCATCAAAATATTGGGTATTCAATGACATCTGCATTCTTTCGCTCTAATAAATATTATAAGGAAGAAGACAGGCTTTTAAAGGAAGCTGAAGAATTGATGGATATATTCAAACTCACTCATAAAAAGAATGAATTAGCAAAAAACCTGCCATATGGTGAGCAAAGACATTTGGAAATAGTGAGAGCCATGGCAACAAAGCCAGTGCTTTTACTTTTGGATGAACCGGCAGCAGGCATGAATCCAAATGAAACAGCTCATCTTACAGAAACAATTGCTAAAATCAGAGATGAATTCAACCTGACAATTTTATTGATTGAGCATGATATGTCTTTGGTTATGAAAATTTGCGAGCGCATATACGTTCTTGATTATGGAACTATGATTGCATCTGGTGTGCCGGACGAAATAAAAAACAACAAACGAGTTATAGAAGCTTACTTAGGGGAGGATGTATAATATGCTTGAGATAAAAAATCTTAATGTTCATTATGGTGTTATTCACGCCCTTAAGGATGCATCATTGATAGTTAATAAAGGTGAAATAGTAACATTGATAGGAGCTAATGGTGCTGGCAAGACTACAACGCTTAGAGCCATATCAGGTTTAAATAAAGCTACAAGCGGACAGATTCTTCTTGAAGGAAAAGATATTACAAATGTTCCTGCTCCAAAGAGAGTTGAAATGAATTTGTCACAGGTTCCGGAAGGAAGAAGGATATTTCCTGCAATGACCATATTGGAAAATTTAGAAATGGGAGCGTACCTAAGAAAGGATAAAGCAAGTATCAAAAAAGACATGGAGCATGTTTATGAGCTTTTCCCGATTCTCGGCAACCGTAAAAAACAAACAGCAGGCACATTGTCAGGGGGAGAACAGCAAATGCTGGCCATGGGTCGAGCATTGATGTCAAAACCAAAAATACTTTTAATGGATGAGCCATCAATGGGTCTTGCACCATTGCTTGTAAAGGAAATATTTAGTATAATTAAAGAAATAAATTCTAATGGCACAACCATATTATTGGTTGAGCAAAATGCAAAAATGGCATTGTCAATAGCACACAGAGCATATGTTATTGAAACAGGCTCAATTGTAATGAGCGGTACAGGTGAAGAATTAGCAAACAGCAATGAAATTAAAAAGGCATATTTGGGAGGTGAATAAAATGTATGTACAAAACAGGATGACGAAAAATCCAATTACAATAACTGCAAATGCACCAATTTCAGATGCGGTTGCACTTATGAAAGAAAAAAATCTTAAAAGAGTTCCTGTTGTAGATGGTGATAAGGTTGTAGGTATTCTTACTCAAAGTGATATTCAAAAGGTATCACCTACAAAAGCTACATCATTAAGTGTTTTTGAAATTAATTATCTTTTGTCAAAATTAACAGTTAAGGAAGCAATGACAAAAAAAGTCATAACAATTGATGCGGACAGTTTGCTGGAAGAAGCAGCCGTCATAATGAGACAAAACAGAATTGGCACCCTTCCCGTGGTTGAAAAGGGCAAGTTGGTGGGTATTATTACGGAAAGTGATATATTTGACGCATTTATCGATTTGATGGGCTTTAAAGATGTTGGAAGCCGTATTACGGTAGAAGCAAAGGATGCGCCGGGAGCTATGGCGGAAATGGCAGAAATATATAAATCCTTTGGTGCTAATATCACACACATTGCGGTTTACAGGGGCGAAGGAACAAGCGATGTTGTCATTAGGTCAAATGCAGCTAGTACAGATGATTTAGAAAAAAAGCTTATTGAGAAGGGCTATAAAATTAAACATGTGCTCAAAAATGAAAAATAGTATGCATTGGTAATTGAACCGGATTGTCTAAATGAAAAAGCAAAAAATCTAAGGAGTGTATTATGGAATATAAAGAATTGAAAAACTTAGTTTATGACTCCATTGACAACCAATCACAAAAAGCTTTTGCTTTAAATGAATATATTTTTAAGAATCCAGAACTTCCGCACAAAGAGTTCATTGCTTATGAAAAATACTTAGAATTGCTTAGAGATGAAGGGATTAAGGTTGAAGAAAAGTTTTTAGGCTTGGAAACTGCCTTTAAGGCAACTATTAATGAAGATGAAAATTCTGATATTAAAATAGGTATCCTTGCAGAGTATGATGCACTCCCTGAAATAGGTCATGCATGTGGTCACAGTGCCAGTGGAGCATTGAGTTTCTTGGCTGCTCTTGGTCTTTACAAAAATAAAGAACATTTAAGTGGCAATATTTATTTAATAGGAACTCCAGGTGAAGAATATAATGGAGCCAAAACAGACTTAGCTAATTCAGGATTGTTCAATGATTTTAGTTATGTGATAATGATTCACATGTCAGATAAAAATCAGTCAAGTTCTAAATTTATGGCTTTGGATGCTTATGATTACGAATTTTTTGGAAGCCCTACTCATGCTGCAGCTTCTCCATGGAGCGGCAAAAATGCTATGAACGGGATGATGTTGTTTATTCATGCTCTTGATATGATGCGTCAGCAGCTGAGAGACGGAACCAGAGTACACGGCATGATTATGAAGGCAGGTACTGCTGTAAATGTAATTCCTGATTACGCTTCTTGTCAATACTGGTTTAGATATAAGAAAAAAGATTATTTAGATGAAGTGGTTAAATTTGCTCAAGAAGCTGCAGAGGGGTGTGCAAAAGCAACACAAACTACAGTACGCATAACATCATCTTCTAGAGCTTTAGCTGATTTGAAAATAACACCACATACAGATGAAATTATTGAAGCAATTTATGAAGAGCTTGGAGTAGAAGTTGATAAAGACCCTATTGTTCCATTGGGCTCATCAGATATAGGTAATTTAAGCTATGTATGTCCTGCATTTCACCCGGTAATATCCATTTCAGATGCTCCTGTTGCGGCTCATACCAGGGAATTTGCAGAATGCATAATGACTGAAAAAACTAAGTGGGCTATTGAAAAAGGAGCTAAAACTATATCAACACTCATTTTGCTATCGCTGAACGATAAAGATATAATTGCAAATATGAAAAAAGATTTTATAGAGAATTAGAACTCTAATTTCAATAAAAGTATGTAAAAAAGCTATTAAACGGATGTATAATTTTAATACATTCGTTTTTTTATTTTAGAAATATGAAAGAAAGTCAATTGAAAATTATACTGATTGTGTTTTTTTAAATTTTAAAGTATAATACATTAAAATTAATTTATAAATAAAGGTGCAGAATGACAACTGATGAAAATAAACCTTTTATTAAAATAAGCGAACGAAATTTAGCTGTCCTTGTTTTTTCATTGTTTTTTTCATGGCTGCTTGCATTTCCATTTGAAGGGCAGATATTGTATGAGTTGCTTGAAAAATACAATATATATTCTTCGAATTACATTTTTAAATCTATAACAGCTCACTTGATTGGACTTTTAAGCTGTGCTTTCTTTGTGAAAAATATGAAAACAGCAAAAATGTTTATAGCTGGTTCTATAATTGTATGCATTACAGGAACTTCAGTATTTTTGTTTGAGCCTTCTATGCTGTGGGATGCTTCTTTAATTGTAAGCTCTTATGCTGCAGGTGCTTCAGTGGCAGCATGGGCCTATTATTTTAAAGAATTGACTGATGTTAGTGCAAGAATAAAAATGGCAGCTGATGGACTTATTTTTTCTAATGTGTTAATGATTGTCATAAATGTTATTTCTGTAAACATATCTGCTTATGCAGGGCTTATTTTTTCTATAGTTTTGCTGCTTGCAGCTCTAATATTTACTTTAAAACTGCCCACTGTTTCTAAAATTGAACTTATTGCTGTAAAAAGTATAAGCGAGTTAAATATAGTAAAACCATTGATATTGCTCTGTATTTTCATAATTATTACAACAATAAATTCTGGACTTACGTATCAGGTTATTAATCCTTTTTATGTGCATCTTGAAATACTTGTGAGTTGGTATTGGGCTTTACCATATATTGTAGCTATATTTATCATTAAAAATATTTCAAATTCAAAAAGAATATATATGCTTTATGTAGCAATTGCCATGATAGGATTAGGATTTATTTCTTTTTTAGTGTTGGACAATTCTGCTGTAAGCTATATTGTTATTGATACCCTTATGCTGGGTGCGTTTGGAATATATGATTTGTTCTGGTGGAGCGTTATTGGTGAAATGCTGGACTATACAAATAATCCTGCTAAGCTATTAGGAATTGGTTTGTCATGCAATGTAGCAGGTGTTCTTATTGGAGGTATGGTAGGAAGTTCAATTTACAGCACAAGCAACAGTAAATTAAATGCTTCATTGTTGGCACTTGTTGTAGTTTTCACTATTTTAATAATTTTACCGGTGCTTCACAGCCAGCTTACTAATTTGTTAAAAATTCATGCATATAAAATATCTGTTAAGGTAAAAGAGTATAATGATGAATCTTTATTAATATCTCAGCTTACAGAAAGAGAAAATCAAATTGCTTCTCTTTTGCTGAAAGGCAGGACTTATAAGATGATTGCCGAAGAGCTGTATTTAAGTGAAAATACAGTTAAAACTCATATTAAAAATATATATTCAAAATTAAACATTCAAAGCAAAGCTGAACTTATAAAATTAATTGCTGAAAAAAGATAAAAAACCCTCTCACCCGAAAAAGGTGAGAGGGTTTTTAATATTTCACCCATAAACAGTGATTCCAAGTATCCCAAATTCAAATATAATTAATTAAAGGGGTGATAAAAACGATAGGGTATTCATCAAAAATAAATGACCCTGCATTTGATAAATATTTAGTGAATACAAGCAGGTGGTCAGCAATATTTTCGGTTATTATTGCAGTAATTGCGGTTATAGGATTTTTTATATACGGTGAAACAAGCCGTGAAATGGATAATCCCCAAGCTTTGTTAATAGGAATTGCAATTGGGAGCATGTTTATTTTAATAGCTTTATATCAAATAATATCAAGAAATAAAGATACAACTTGGGATGGTGTAGTTACAGAAAAGAAAACTGAAAAAAAACAAAGAAATCAAAACTCATCAAATGATGATTATTATGTACATTATTATCATGAATACAAAGTTGTGATAATCGATGAACATGGCAAAAGTCATACATTGTTATTTGAAGATGATGATGCGGTTTATAACTATTACAACGTAGGAGACAGGGTGCGTCACCACAAAGGGCTAAATTCTTACGAAAAATACGATAAATCAAAAGATACTATTATATTTTGCAATGCCTGCGGAAGTTTAAACAATATAGAAGATGATTATTGCTTTAGATGCAATTGTCCGTTATTAAAGTAGGAGGATTTTATGAAAATTAAATTACTAATTATTGCATTCATATTATTGTTGGCAGGCTGTTCAAAGCCAACAGAAAGCAAGGTTGAAGAGTTACCGGCTCCATCTGGAGAACAAACAAAAATTATTGAATATATAGTAAAACAAAGCAGTGAAGTAACATTAGAAGTAGCTGATAATGGTGCTGAAATAAAGCTCCCTGAAAACACATTTGATGAAAATGTTGTTGTAACAGTTGGTCAATTGACTGATTACAGCTCTGAAGGCTTTGAATTATTAGGTGAGCCATTACAAGTTGCAGTTGATGGAAAAGAAACTGTTAGACTTAATCAACCAGTAACGGTATCGTTTAAAATTTCAAAAGAACAATTAGATTTAATTAAAAATGAAGAAAATATTTTTGCTGCTTATTATAACGGTAGTAGATGGGAATACTTTCATCCGGACAGCATTGACTTGTCAAATGGAATTGTTCAGTTTACAACATATCATTTCAGTTCTTATGCTGTTGGACAGCTGTCTCATGAAGAACAGCTTAAATATTATGCTGAAAGAATGGCAACAAATACATGGGCGAAGGAAGATCAGGAGAAGAACTTTGTAGCTAAATTTGAAGGATATGTAAATGATATAGTTGCAGATGCAATTGGTACAGAAAACAAAGAAACTACAAGAAAAATTATGCAAACCTTGGTTAAAGAAATACCATATATGGGAGGAATGCTTGTATCAGCAGCAAATGGAGATGAATTGGAATTTGCAGAGAATTTTTCATCTACCTTAGGCAAAGTGATATTGGATCAAATGGAGTTAGAAGGTGATTTAGCAGGTGATCTAGTTACCATAGCCTCCACCTATGGAAAAACTGCTGGAGATATGTCAGAAGATGATTACGAAGAAGCATTAAAGGATATTACAAAGGGATTAGCCACTGCCATTATCAGTAAAAATGCAGTTGGCAAAATGATGGTTGCTGCCACAGAAGTAATTGATGTGGCTATAACTGATTGGAAGGATAAAAGTATTGAAGATGCATATCAGGCATATAAAAATGGCGCTGAAGGCGAACATGGTTATGATTTAGATGCAGGAGACTACAATGAGCTTAGAATCCAAATGAGGGGCATTAACCATAAAATTTATTCTGATGCAATTAAAGCCTACTGCAAAAGAAATAAAATCAGCATAGATGACTTATCAAAGGATGAAGAAGAAAGAATTAAAAAAGGAACAGACATTAAATTAAAAAATGAATTTGATAACAGAATTTCAAAAGAAACTGAAGTAGATAAACAAAAAGAGTATCATGAAAAGATATTAAAACTGTTCGATGAAAGAAACCTCCTTATAAAAGGATCATTTGGTTATGATGTTGAAATGACACTTGAGGATAGAATAGAAAGACTGTATCTATCTATGGGTAAAATATTAAGTCATACAGATAAGAAATTTACAACAAGTACAACTGCTGGTGAGGATGAAATTTCAATAGAGGATATTTGTAAGCTTCTTGGAATTTGGTATTCAGATAGAACCGAAGGCAAGCTCAAGTATTTTGAAGAGCTTAAGAAAATGGGGCATGCAAGAACTGCTAAAGCTGATGAACCTAAAGCCATCATTGAAGAGGTTAAGCCTCCAGGGGAGGAACCTATGATAGCAGAACCTGCAAAGGAACCTGTAAAAGAACGTGAAATTGCAAAGGGAGAATATGCATGGGTGTTGGTTGAAGTTGTAGATGGTTCAAATGATGATTCTTGGGCAGCACAAAATACTTCTGAAGTATACCAATATGCTCTAAGCTATGGCAGGGGTTCTTATTCTATAACTACAACATATATAGGTGAATCTGATGATTATTATGCCCCGCCATATGTAAACGGAGAATCACTTACTATTACAGCGAATTGGAGCACTCCGCCGGATGTTATAGGTAAAGACGATGTTATTTCACTTACCGGTACCATTGGTGTATCTGCCAATACTCAATCAGCTTACCAATGGTCTGGATCAACAGGTGCATGGCTGGATGATTCAAGGCTTGCAACAAAAGAAGGTAAAACTACATTTGAAACAAATTATGGGAATAATTATGCATCTAAAAGCGGCACTGTAACAGCTATGTTAGGTTCAGGCAGCGAAGGAGCTAAAAAAACAATTGAAATATATTTTTTCTCAAGCAACAAACTTTATACCCAGTATGTATATGAGTGGAAAATGGTAAATTAAACTGAGGTGTTATTATGGAGGAATACAGTTATAAAAAAATACAATGGATAAGTAGTGTGCCGATTTTTAGAAATTCTGTTATTCTTAAGCAGTTAAGCATAGCAATTGGGATACCTTTTGGTCTTGTTATTGTATTTTTATCATTGTATTCAAGGGGCAATGGAGATTCAATATATGCCATAGGTCTAATTATTGTTACCATAGCTTTGACTATCGGATTTGTAGAATTAGTATACGGTGGAAAGTATGAAGCAGAATTTACTGTAGACAAACAAGGTATTTGTTGTCGTTCAGAAAATAATTATTTAGATGTAAAAAATTATATAAAAGGAAAAGCTAATGTTTAAGAAACTTGCGGTGAGAATGTTTGTGACCATAATTGGAATATTGTTTATAATGTACAGCATTGTTTGGGGCATGTTAGGAATTCTGGGTGAAAAAACTACAGGATTAATAACAGATGTTAGAAGGGAAATGGGGGAACGTGATGAGCCAAAATCAGGAAGCTACACCTACAGTATAAGCTATAGCTTTGAGCTTCCTGATGGAAAGTTAGTCTATGGCTATGCTAAGGAAATAAGTGATGGTGTATTTATAAAAAAACCAAACACTTCTGTCAATGTAAGGTACCTAGAAATTTTACCGCAAATAAATGCACTGGAAAAAGATGCAGCCTTCGATTTAGGAAAAATAACAATGATTTTAACAGGATGCTTTTTAGTGTTTGTTGTAAAAGTATTAATAAAAGAAGAAGGATCTCTGCATTGAGACCCTTCACTTTGTTTACTTTAAATATTCCTCAAACCAATTGGTCATTTCTTCTAATCTTCTCACTCTGTGGCGGGGTTTGCCACTTCTGGATAGCTCGTGATTTTCTCCTCTGAACATGCATAGCCTTGCATCTACGCCGTGATATTTCAAAGCTGTGAACATCTGTAGCCCTTCAGCCAGCCAGCAGCGGTAGTCTTCCTCTGAGTGAATAAACAGTGTTGGTGTTACTGCCTGATTGGCATATTTTAATGGTGAATGGAACCACATTTTTTCAACATTGTCCCAAGGGGTTGATTGAATTTGGTCTGCATTGAAGTAATAACCGATATCAGTTGTTCCAAATTTAGAAATCCAGTTTGATATGCTTCTTTGAGAGGCAGCACATTTAAATCTGTCAGTGTGACCTATAATCCAATTTGTCATAAATCCACCATATGAACCACCAGTAACACCTATTCTACATTTATCTATTTGTGGATATTTTTCTAAAACCACATCAGTAAATTTCATTAAATCATCATAATCAATTGTGCCATATTTGCCTCTTATGTCAGCAAAGTCATCTCCTCGACCGTCGCTGCCTCTTGGGTTGCAGAAGAATACAAAATAGCCTTCGTTTGCCCAGAATTGCATTTCATGATAGAAAATTTCGCCGCTTACTGTCTTCGGTCCGCCATGAATGTCTAGTATGGCTGGGTAGCATTTGTTTTCATCGTAGCCAGCAGGTTTTAATACATAGCCTTCTATAGTGATACCATCATTTGAAAATTCCAATGGCTCCGGCTTAATTATTGTTTTTGTTTCAAATATTTTTTCATTGAATTTAGATATTTGAGTTTCAGTCTCTTTTTCACATTTATATATTTCCTGAAGCTTGGTCCCCCTCAGCCCTACAAAAATTATGCCTTCATTGCAGATGTCAAAGCAGTCAATTGAGCCGTTATCCAATGTGATTTTTTCAATATTTCCGTCTAATGACAGCTTTTTAATAAATGAGCTTTTGTTTTCAGTTGACACGAAGTACAACGAGTCATTGAATACTCTGTAATCAGCTCCTCCTCCATAGCGGCAGTCTGAGCCCACTGAATTGTGTATACCATAATCGTGGAGGCTTAAGAGATTTGCTTCGCCATTTTTTAATTTATAAAAGCAAGGATTTTGATTTAAACCATATTTATCCATGGCTGAAGCAGCAAATATGATTTCATCACCAACAAATTCAGCAAAGTCAATGTTAAATTCATCCTCTTCAATCAAACGTGTTGCTTCTTTTGAATATAAATCATATAAATAAAGCTCATTGGTAAGCTCCATCTTGTTTGTGTAGCTTTGAGATATGTAAAGAGCCTTGCCGTCCTTGATGCCGGTTACATTTATGTTTTCAAATTGATTGGAGATTGGAACTATGTCCTTGGTTCCCTTGTCAAACAAATAAAGTCTGCTTCTTTTTTTGTTGGTGAAGCCTTCGCCATTTGACCAGAATGGAATTTCATCCAGTACTTCATAATCCTTGTTTTCCTTAATCATATCAACAGCTTTTTCTTTGTCTTCGCCCTTGTGAGAATGCAAATTGATACCATAGTGGTCGTATTCAGCGGTTAAAAGAAACTTTTCATCGGCTATTTTTTTAATTCCACTAACATTCATAGGAATTCTCATATACTCATAGGCTTCGCCACCTTGTATGTCTATAGCATAAAAAACTGTCCAATGCTCTCCTTCATCTGTTTTTTTCTTTAGCTTTTCATCTCGTAATGATTGAAACAGCAAGGTATCATTGTTTAGCCATATAAATGATTTTTCTTTGTTCATGTTTGTCAGTTTTTTATATTCTGCAGTTATACAGTTATAAATCCATATGCATGACAAATATTTATTTTCATCATAATCCATTGTATGGACTGCAAAGGCTGCATAATTTTTATTTGGAGAAAGTTCAAGACCAGATAAAAACTTATAATCTAAAAAATCTTTAAGCTTTAAGTTTTCCATTTATTAACCTCCACTTTCAATATTTGTTATTTATATTATATATTTAAAATCAGTTATATGCAAATATCAATTAAGGTATTGTAATATTGAAAGATTTAGTAGTATAATTTGAAAGAATAAATTTATTGGAGGAACATGAATTTGGAAACTAACATAAAACATACATTAGATCTTCTTGAGGAAATAATTAATATACCTAGTCCTACAGGTTACTGCAAAAATGTAATGATGCATATAGATAAAATTGCAAATGAGAGCGGAAATAAAATATCACAAAATAAAAAAGGAAACCGAATAATTGAAATAGAAGGAACAGATAACAGTTACTGCATTGGAATTCCTGTTCATGTGGATACTCTTGGGGCAATGGTAAGATCTGTAAATTCAGACGGAACATTAAAGATAACTACAATTGGAGGCAACATGTTTTCAACCCTTGACGGAGAATATTGCAATATACACACTAGGGAAGGGAAAATATATACCGGAACAATGCTTTCAACATCACCTGCAACTCATGTTTATCCTGATGCAAAAAGTAAGGAAAGAACCGAAGAAAACATGATGGTGAGATTGGATGAACTTGTTAAATGCAAGCAAGATGTGCAAGAATTTGGTATATGTCCAGGAGATTTCATATCCATTGGACCGAAATTTACAGTTACTCCTTCTGGCTTTATAAAATCCAGATACTTGGATGATAAGGCTGGTACTGCTTGTGCTCTAAGCTTGATGGAAATGTTTAAAAGGTTAAATATAAAGCCAAGACATAAGGTCAAAATAATAGTTTCTTCATATGAAGAGGTTGGACATGGCTGCTCTAATATACCTCATGACATTGATGAGTTAGTTGGCATTGATATGGGATGCATAGGGCTGGATTTATCATGCACTGAGCAGGATGTTTCCATATGTGTTAAGGACAGCTCTGGACCATATGATTATGATATAACAGGAAAGTTAATCGAACTGGCTAAAAAACACAGACTTAATTATGCCGTGGACATTTATCCTATGTATGGTTCAGATGTGTCAGCTTCCTTAAAAGGAGGAAATGACATAAAGGGTGGACTTATCGGTCCTGGTGTCCATGCCTCTCATGGAATGGAAAGAACACATATACATGGCTTAGAAAATACAATTAAATTAATTTTTGCTTATTTGACAGAATAGATAGAATAGAGGGACATGCTGTGGAAAATTTAATATTCTCAATTAATGTGGTATTGCCTATATTTTTATTGATGTGTATAGGCGCATTTCTTCGTAAAATAAAACTAATAGACCAAGTTTTTTTGGAAAAGGCAAACCATTTTGCATTTTCTGCTTTGTTGCCGGTACTTCTTTTTAACAATATTTACAAAAGTAATATATCAGATTCTGTAAACGTAAAGCTAATAATTTTTGCAGTTGGGATAATATTGTTTATTGTTGGAATACTTTTTATAATAGTTCCCAAGCTTGAAAGTGATAATAGAAACAGAGGAGTTATAATTCAAGGACTGCATAGAAGTAATTTTGTTATTTTTGGATTACCTTTAAGCAAGAACATCTTTGGCATAGAAAATCTAGGACCGGTCACTACTCTTACTGCAATAATAATACCTCTTTACAATTTTTTGGCAGTAATAATATTGGACTGGTATTCAAATGATAAAAGCGATTATAAAAAAACTATAGTTAGTATATTGAAAAATCCTTTGATTGTTGGCTCAGTAACAGGAATAATATTTGCTGCATTAAATATTAAGCTACCTAATTTTTTAGAAAAAACGGTTTCTGATGTGGCAGGAATGGCTACACCCCTTGCTCTTATGGTCCTTGGAGGAGATATTGAAATAAAAAATATAGGTAAGAATCTTAAATATATTTCAATTATAACAATCGGCAAGTTATTGATCATACCTACCTTTGTAATTTCTACAGCGTTATTATTTGGTTTTAGAGGAGTGGAATTAGGAGCATTGTTCAGCATGGTTGCTCCATCGGTTTCTGTTTCAAGCTATACCATGGCGCTGCAGTATGACTGCAACTCCGAATTAGCCGGTCAATTGGTGTTTGTTACAACTTTATTCAGCCCTCTGACTATTTTCATATTTATATTTACTCTTAAAACAGTAGGTTTATTTTAAGGAGATAAAATGGATATTAAATCGTATAAAAAAAACTTTGATTATTCCTATACATTTGGGAGTTTTCCCACTATAGAGTTAATTCAAAACAAGCCTGGGCAGGTTATGAAGGTCTTGGTCAGCTCACATTACAAATCAGAAGCAAGTACAGACATATTTGATTTTTGCAACAGATACAATATTAAGTGGGAAGTTAATGAAAAGGCAATAAATCGAATCAGCGATAAGGAAAACAATTATGTGGTTGGCGTGTTTTCTAAGTATGATTGTGATTTGAATTTTGATGCTTCACATATTGTCTTGGTTAATCCCAGCAATATGGGAAATATGGGGACAATTATCAGGACTCTTACAGGATTTGGATTAAAGGATTTGGCAATTATAAGCCCAGGTGTAGATGTTTTTGATCCAAAGGTGCTGAGGGCTTCCATGGGCTCGATTTTTAAAATTAATGCTAAATATTTTGACAGCTTTGAAGCTTACAAAGAAAGGTTCAACAATCGCAAATTCTATACATTTATGCTTGATGGTGCCAAGACGTTGAAAGAGGTCAAACATGACAACAATGAATTGTTTTCCCTTGTTTTCGGCAATGAAGCAACAGGGCTTGATTCAAGCTTTTCAAAAGTCGGAACCAGTGTTTTTATAAAACACACAGATCAAATCGATTCCTTAAATCTTACAATTGCTGCTGGAATAGCGATGTATCATTTTTGTAGCTGATAAAAATGGAAATAACATTACAATTTGTAAAAAATAGGATTAATAATAAATCTGCTCTTGTTAATAATATATTCGAGGCAACAAATAAAGCTTGCCTTAAAATTTGTTAATTGAAGGTGATCGATCATTATTTTTAACAACAATAAGAACTTTAACAACAATAAGAATAACAATGAAAAGTTATTCAACTGGGAAGAAAAAGCAAAATTAGACAGCCAACAAAACTTAAGGGAGCAGATGGAGCGAATGAACAACAACAATCAAAACAAAAACGAAAATAACAGATTTGAAAACAAAGACAACAATAACAGATTCAATAACAATAGCAACAACAATAACAACAATAACAACAGAGAAAACAATAAATTAGACAACAGAGACAATAACAGATTTAATAATAAGGACAACAACAATAGATTCAATAACAAAGACAACAATAACAGATTCAACAATAACAATAACAATAACAATAACAATAATAATAACATCAATCGCGATAACAACAAAAATAACAACAATCGCGATAACAACAGCAGATAAGTAAATCGATTTAAGATTTAATTAGTAATTAAATTAAGAATGGTCACTTGATAATCAAGGACCATTCTTAATTTATGAGTAATTTAGTTAAAAATTATTTGTTTAATTTCAAAATTTCATCAGCCATTTCTTGAATCCTGTCATAATCTATTTCTGTAAATTTACGATTTTCAAGCTTAAAGTTTTTTTGAACTGTCTTCATAACTAATTTATCATATAGTTTATAAGACCTTACTTTTAGATTGCCCCCAAAGCATTGTATAGAAACAGACTTATTCAGCAATTTTTTTGGAAAATTGTGAAGAAGATATTGATTTGCTTTTTCTGGGAAACCACAGCATAAAAATATAGCAGTATTTTTTTTCATGAGCTGTTCCAAATTTTCTTTGATAAAATCTATTACCGCATTGTGTATGTTGTTAAATCTTATACAACTTCCTATAATTACTGTATCATAATCAGATATATCTACTTCATCTTTTTTTAGGTTCTTTACATGTGAACCAGGCAGTTTTTGGGCTAAAAAATTAGCGCATTCTTCTGTTGTGCTGTTACTGCTTGCATATGCGATCAAAATATTCATTTTATGCTCCATTTGTTTTAATTATATTAAAATAATAATGTTTTCTTGCATAAAAGTCAAGGAATATGTAGTTAGTACTCATTATGAAAATACAGAAAATATGCAGTTCAAAAGTAGTTTTTTTAACATGCTAAAATGTATTGACAAGTTGAGATTTTAAGCATTATAATAGTGTCATAAACATATGAATGAATATTATAAATTAATCAAATAATAAGAATATTAATAAATATAATATTATTGAATGAAAAGTTTGAGAGAGACCCGATGGGCGCCGAAGAAGCAAGTTGTACTGGTCGAAGTGCAGTGAAACTTTCAGGCAAAAGAATCAAACTTGGACAATACTCTGAATAATGTAATGTTAAGACAGGGGTAATGACGGAAGTTATTATCGCTGTCTTTTTACATAAGGGGGATTACCTTTTCCTATGTATAAAAAATAAAGGTTAAGGGGAAAATACCCCATAATATAAAAAGGGAGTGATTAAAATGAAAACAACACCACTATATGAAAAGCATGTGGAGCTGAAAGGAAAAATAATAGACTTCGGTGGATGGGCATTGCCTGTGGAGTATTCAGGCATACTCTTAGAGCATGAAGCTGTAAGAACTGCAGCTGGGCTGTTTGATGTATCTCACATGGGCGAAATAACTGTAAAGGGTGAGGAAGCAGAAAAATTTCTGCAATTCATTGTAACAAACGATATATCTGTACTGAAAAACAATCAAATCGCATATTCAGCGATGTGTTATCCAGATGGTGGAATAGTTGATGACTTGCTGGTTTACAAGTACAGCAATACAGATTACTTATTGGTAGTAAATGCATCAAATACTGACAAAGATTTTGAATGGATAGAAGGTCACGTTTTTTCAGGTGTTGAAGTAAAAAATGTCTCATCTGATTATGCTCAGCTTGCAATTCAAGGACCACAGGCACAAAATATATTGCAGAAGTTAGTAAAAGAAAATTTAGATGAAATAGAATTTTACCACTTTAAAGACAATGTTAATGTTGGTGGAATAAATGCACTGGTTTCAAGAACTGGCTATACTGGTGAGGATGGATTTGAGATTTATCTTGCTTCAGCTGACGGTTCAAAGTTATGGAATATGCTTCTTGAAACAGGAAAGGATGAAAAGCTTATTCCAGCAGGCTTGGGTGCAAGGGATACCTTGAGATTTGAAGCTACACTTCCATTATACGGACATGAAATTGACAAAGATATAACTCCTCTTGAAGCTGGTCTGGGATTTTTCGTTAAGCTTGCAAAGGATGAATTTATTGGGAAGGACACTTTAGCTGCACAAAAATCAGAAGGCCTTAAAAGAAAAGTAATTGGTTTTGAAATGATTGACAGAGGAATTCCGAGAAGCCATTACGAAGTTTATGCTGATGGCAAAAAAATTGGTTATGTTACAACAGGAAGCTTTTCTCCTACATTGAAAAAGAACATAGGCCTTGCATTGATTGATGCTGAATATTCGAAAGAAGGAACAGAAATAGAAATATCAGTCAGAAATAAAAATTTAAAAGCAAAGGTAATTAAAAAACCTTTTTATTCTAAAAAATACAAAAAATAATAGAATAACAATACACAACCTGGATACCATAAGTTGGGTATCTATATATTATTAAAATAAAATCAAAAATAACAATTGCCTAGCTATTGCTCTGCTATAGTTGTGCTATTGTTAAAAATAGGAGGATTATATGAAATTATTAGATGAATTAAAGTATGCAGAATCACATGAATGGGTTAAGGTAGAAGGAAACAAGGCTTATATTGGAATCACTGATTATGCTCAGGATCATTTAGGAGAAGTAGTGTATGTTGAGCTTCCAGAGGTTGATACCACTGTTGAAGCCGGTGATCAATTTGTTGTTTTAGAATCAGTTAAGGCAGCATCTGACGTTTATTCGCCAGTTTCAGGAACTGTGATTCAGATAAATGAAGAACTGGTTGATAATCCTGGTTTAATAAACGAATCACCTTATGATGCATGGTTTGCAGTTATAGACATGGCACACCCTGCTGAGGTTGACAGCCTGCTTTCTGCAGCAGATTATGAAAAAGTATGTGAATAAGGAGGAGCCAATGTCCAGATATATTGGAAACACTAGTGAAGACAGAGAACAAATGCTTAAGGAAGCCGGATATGACAGCATTGATTCTCTGTTCAAGGCAGTTCCAGAATCAGTAAGACTAAGGACTAGTTTAAACTTACCACCTGTTCAATCTGAGATGGAACTTGTTAAAAATATTAAAGAATTATCTAATAAAAACTTAAACCTTGATGAGTATACCTGCTTCTTAGGAGCAGGTGCATATGATCATTTTATTCCTGCGGCTATTGACCAGTTAATTTCAAGACAGGAATTCTATACAGCATATACTCCTTACCAGCCTGAAATAAGCCAGGGAACATTGCAGGTAATATTCGAATACCAGACAATGATCAGCGAGCTGACAGGTCTTCCTGTTGTTAATGCATCCATGTATGACGGTGCTACTGCCATGACAGAAGCAGCAATAATGGCTTGTGAATCAACTAAAAGGACTGAAATAATTATTGCATCAACTGTCCATCCTGAATATAGGCAAGTATTGAACACTTATGCTCAGTTTAGAAACATTACGGTAGTTGAATTAGGCTATAAAGACGGACAGGTTGATTTAGAGAAATTAAAAAATAAATTAAGCAAAAATACCGCAGCAATTATTGTTCAAAGCCCAAATTTCTTTGGGATTATTGAAGACATTGCTGCTATGAAAGACATGATCCATGATAACAAAAGCTTATTAGTGGTGTGTGCAGATCCTATTTCACTTGCATTGTTAAAAAGTCCAGGAGAACTGGGTGCTGACATAGCTGTTGGAGATGGTCAGGCTTTGGGTAATTCTCTAAGCTTTGGCGGTCCATATCTTGGATTTATGGCAGTTACAGAAAAGCTTATGCGTAAAATGCCTGGAAGAATTGTCGGTGAAACAGTTGATAAAGAGGGAAACAGAGGATTTGTTCTGACGCTGCAAACAAGAGAACAGCACATAAGAAGAGAAAAAGCAACTTCAAACATTTGCTCAAACCAGGCTTTAAATGCTTTAATAGCTACAATTTATCTCACCATAATGGGCAAGGAAGGATTAAAGGAAGCAGCATTATTATGTCTTAAGAAATCTCATTATGCATATGATGAACTGATTAAGGCTGGTAAGTTCAGTCCCGTGTTTACAAAGCCGTTCTTCAAAGAATTCATTGTAAAAAGCAATAAACCGGTAAATGAACTGAATTCAAAATTATTAGAAAGCAATATAATCGGCGGATATGATGCAGAAAGAAATTATCCTGAACTAAAAGATTGCTGGCTTGTTGCAGTTACGGAAAAACGTACAAAAGAAGAGATAGATAATTTAGTAAGAAAGGCTGGTGAATAATATGTTAAAGCATCAACCATTAATATTTGAAAAAAGTAAAACAGGACGTAAGGCGTATTCCCTGCCTGCATGTGATGTGCCTGAAACTAAGGTTGAAGAAATTCTTGACAACAGCTTATTAAGAACAGAAGCTCCTGAACTTCCTGAGGTAAGCGAATTAGATGCTGTTCGTCACTTTACACAGCTGTCTCAAAGAAATCATGGTGTTGATTCAGGATTTTATCCTCTTGGAAGCTGTACAATGAAGTATAATCCAAAGGTTAATGAAGCAGTTGTAAGATTTGACGGCTTTACAAAGGTTCACCCATACCAGCCTGAAGAGACAGTTCAGGGGGCAATGCAGCTTATGTATGAATTAGGTGATATGCTTTCAGAAATAGTAGGCATGGACAAATTTACATTGCAGCCTGCGGCAGGAGCTCACGGAGAGCTTACAGGTCTCATGATTATAAAGGCATACCACAGAAACAAACATGATGAAAAAAGAAATAAAATTGTTATACCTGATTCTGCTCACGGCACTAATCCTGCATCAGCAGCAGTTGCAGGTTTTGACGTGGTGGAAGTTAAATCAAACGACAAGGGTTTGGTTGATTTAGAAGCATTGAAAGCTGCCATGAATGATGAGGTAGCAGGTTTTATGCTTACTAACCCAAACACTTTGGGATTGTTTGATGAAAATATATTGGAAATTTCAAAAATAGTTCACGAAGCAGGAGGCTTGATGTACTATGACGGAGCTAACACAAATGCCATAATGGGAATAACAAGACCTGGAGATATGGGATTTGATGTTGTTCACATTAACCTTCATAAAACATTCAGCACACCTCATGGTGGTGGTGGACCTGGTTCTGGACCAGTGGGTGTCAAAAAGCATTTAGCAGACTTTTTGCCAGTTCCTGTAGTTTCTAAGAAGAACGATGGATATTTCTTTGATTATGATAGACCATTATCCATTGGAAAGGTTAAATCATTCTATGGTAATTTCGGAGTATGTGTAAGAGCATATGCATACATACTCAGCATGGGTCCGGATGGTATAAAAGCAGTTGCTGAAAATGCTGTTTTAAATGCTAATTATATAGCAAGTAAATTAAAGGACAAATATTACTTGCCTTTGGACAGAGAATGCATGCATGAGTGTGTATTTTCAGGAGACTGGCAGAAGAAAAACGGAGTATCCACATTGGATATTGCAAAGCGTCTCTTAGACTGTGGATATCATCCACCAACTATTTACTTCCCGTTATTCGTTTCTGAGGCAATGATGTTTGTGCC
>JBFXKO010000035.1:0-39880 GCA_050173715.1 Sedimentibacter sp. | reverse complement strand
TTGTTTGCCATGCTCTTTTTTACTTATTTTTAAATACTATCAACTTGACTTTACACTTTTTTCTCTCTTTTAATTTTAATTCTTGTTTTTGCTTGTTTTATTCATTTAGTTTCTGAAAGTACTCAAATATATATATATTATACCAAATTTAAAACTAATAACAACATTATTATGAAAATTCTGTATGTAGACTCGGGAGTTTGACAGTTAAAAAGTAAAAAAACACTAAAGCAATTGAAATGGCTTTATTTTTTTGTCAAGTTTTTGCAAAATAATTGTAGCTATTTGTAGTTATATGTGATATAATGGGTATTGTGGAGGTATTATACAATGAAACTAACTGTAAGCAAATCTAAAAACTCAGCATCCTTTTATGTGCAAAAATCAGTTCGAAAAGAAGATGGTAGTGTAACTACTGTTACTGTTGAAAAATTAGGTAACCTTGATGAAGTAAGAACAAAAGCATGTGGGAAAGATCCATATATTTGGGCACAGGAATATGTAAATGAACTTAATCGTAAAGAATATGATGATCAGAAATCGATTATTGTTAGTTATTCGCCTACAAAGCTTCTTAAAAAAGGAGAGCAGATGGCTTACAACTGTGGATATCTATTTCTACAGGATATCTATTATAGCCTTGGCCTACACAAAATATGTAATACTATCAGTTTAAAATATCAGTTTGAATACAATCTTAATGATATACTTTCTAAACTAGTTTATACAAGAATCCTTTATCCATCTTCTAAGCTTGCTTCAAACAGGCAAGCCAAGGTTTTCATAGAACAGCCTTCTTTTGAATTGCATGATATTTACCGTGCTTTATCTGTTTTAGCAAAAGAAAATGATTTTATTCAGGCAGAACTATACAAAAATAGCCAGAATATTATTGAGCGGCGTAAGGATATTCTATACTACGACTGTACTAACTATTACTTTGAGTTAGAAGAAGCAGATGATTTACGCAGATATGGAAAGAGTAAGCAGCACCAACCCTTACCCTTGGTTGGTATGGGACTTTTTATGGATTCTGATGGCATACCTTTAGCTTTTGATATTTTTCCAGGAAATCAAAGTGAACAGCCTACATTGAAGCCTTTAGAAAAAAAGGTTATTAGTGATTATGGACTAGATCAGATCATTGTCTGCACCGATGCTGGTCTCTCATCCAAGAGTAACCGTAAATTTAATGACAAATCTATTAACGGTGAACGACTCCGAAGTTTTATCACTACGCAGTCTATTAAACAACTCCCTGCTTATTTAAAGGACTTCGCTCTTGACCCAGACGGATGGCATTTGATTGGTGATAGCAGAACCTACAACATTAATGAGCTTGATGATACGCAGGATTACAATAAAATTTACTACAAAGATCGCTGGATAAAGGAGGACCTATCACAAAGAAAAATCAAACAGGGCGCTATACCTTTAGAACAGCATCTAATCGTTTCATTTTCCTTAAAGTATCAACGATACCAGCGTAAGATACGACAAGGGCAAATTGAACGGGCACAAGAACTAATTAAAAGCGGTAAATACAAACAGCGCCCCAAAAATCAGAATGACCCACATCGTTTCATTGGCCATCAGCCTATAACAGATGATGGTGAAATCTGTTCAAAGGATATACCTTTTCTCGATGAAAATACTATTCGAGAAGAAGAAAAATATGATGGTTTTTACTCTGTATGTACAAATCTTGAAAGCATGGGAATCGATGAAATTATTAAAATCAACAAGAAACGATGGGAGATTGAAGAATGTTTTCGTATTATGAAAACAGAGTTTAAAGCTCGCCCCGTACATCTTCAAAGAGAAGACCGCATTAAAGCACATTTTATTACTTGTTACATAGCATTATTCGTATTTAGAATACTAGAGAAAAAACTTGGAGAGAATTATACCTGTGAGGAAATCATTCATACTCTGAGAAGTATGATGATGACACGCCCTGGAGAAAAATTAGGATATACTCCTTCCTACACTAGAACAGATCTTACGGATGTTTTGCATGAAGCCTTGGGATTCCGTACAGATTATGAAATCACAAATGATATTAACATGAAAAAAATTATTCGCAAATCCAAGAAAAAGTAATAATATATAGCTACATTTTTTCATTATCAAAAAAGCGAGAAGCACTGATAACAACAGTATTTCTCGCTTTTGTACTGTCAAAGATGGGATATTATACCAAATTTAAAACTAATAACAACATTATTATGAAAATTCTGTATGTAGACTTTTTTTGTCGAATATTATACAATAATAACAAGAAAATAAAGGGGGAAGATATGAAGAAAAAATTTTTACTAATTGTTGCAGCACTGATAGTTTTATTGTCGGTGGGATGTTCTTCAACAGTTAAATCAAATCCGACAGGTGTTGAGGTTAATGAAGATACAGACATTAAGGAGCAATTGGAACAGGGAGAAAATGAACCTACTGGACAAAAGCCTGAAAAGGCAGAGGAACCCATTGTTCAAGATCCTATTGAAGCAATTGATTTATCTCTAAATCCAAATGAACTTGGAGAAATTATGATACTTATGTATCATGGAATTGGTGAAGAGGAATTGGTTTGGCAGAGGACACCTGAAAACTTCCGCAAGGATTTACAATATATGTATGATAATAAGTATCAAATGATAAGCTTAAACGACTATGCCAAGGGAGAAATAAGCACTAAAGCAGGTTATACGCCTATAATTTTGACATTTGACGACGGAAGACAAAACAATTTCAATTATATAGAACAAAATGGTGAGTTAATAATAGACCCAAACAGTGCAGTTGGCATAATGGAAGAATTCAAAGAGAAATATCCTGACTTCAGCGTAACTGCCAGCTTATTTTTAGGTACAACCCCTTTTGGACAGCCTGAATATTTTGAGCAAAAATTAAATTGGCTTGTGGAAAATGGATATGACATTGGTAATCACACCTACAGCCACAATAAATTAGCTGAATTAAACAGCAAGGAAATTCAAGCAGAATTAGGTTCTGTAAACAATATAATAAAGAAATATTTACCAAAATATGAGGTGGAAACACTGGCTCTCCCACACGGCAGCAATCCTAAGGATGAATTTAAACAGAGCATGCTGGAAGGCGAATACGAAGGCAACAAATATAAAACAATTGCTGTGTTGGATGTTGGCTGGAGACCTGCGTATTCTCCATTTGACACATTGACTGATTTTACAAAGCTTTACAGAGTAACTGCAAGTGAAACTAATGTTGATAACTGCGGCATATATGATTACTTTAAATCATTTGAAAATAATACGAGGGAAAGATTTATTAGTGACGGAAATCCTGATGTGGTCACTATACCAAAAAGACATGAGCAATATCTAAATATGGAGATAGTTGGAGATAGAATTGTAAATATATATGAATAATAATTTGGGAAGAGCATTAAATCTATATGATTAGATGCTCTTTTTATATGTTAAATCATAACTTTAAGCAGCTTGATACTTTATTAAAGCTGTTTTTTGTTTGCAATGAATTTCCAATTTTTGAGGTGTAATGCAACTTCATATATCCATTTATATGTAACAAATTTATACATAAACCATATAATAACCATAAGGAAAATTATTAAGGAGGAACCTTAAATGATTAATAATAGAAGATTAAGGGACAATTATATGCCAAATGAAGGTGCTTGCATACCGCAGGAAATGGTTATTGATAATGTAAGATTGGCAGCCGGCTATGTTCCTTATCAATTTATGTGTGAACTTTTTAACCCACTAGAAGCGTTAGCAAAAGGAACAGCCTTTCCAGAGCTTTACAGTCCTTATGACAGAAAAGATAAAAGAGACAAAGCTTATAGAATGTCAGAGAATGGTTAGAGGGAGGCCGAAAGATGGTTAATATCAATAATATTATGGAATTAAATAGAGAGCTTTCAGCAGTTCACATGATGCTTGAAGATTTGCAATTATATTTGAACACTCATCCTTCAGACAGAGATGCTATCGCAAAAAGAAATGTGTTTGCAAGGCAATATAAAATGCTAAAAGACGAATACAACAAGAGCTTTGGTATGATAAGTCAGGATGATTCATATAGCCCGTATCCGTGGCAATGGGTTGATGAACCTTGGCCTTGGGAATATGATGCAAACTTTAAGCTATAGGAAAGGAGAATATATAATATGTGGTCGTATGACAAGATGCTAGAATATCCAATTAAAATCAAAAATCCAAATCCGGCAATGGCAAAGTTAATAATTTCTCAATATGGCGGACCTGACGGGGAACTTGGAGCTTCTTTAAGATATTTAAGCCAAAGGTTTACAATGATAACGCCTGAGGCTATAGCTACATTAAATGACATAGGAACAGAGGAATTGGCACATCTTGAAATGGTTGGTTCAATGGTATATCAATTAATGAAAAACGCAACTGTAGAAGAAATTGAAAGAGCAGGTGCTGGTGGATACTTTACCGATCACGGAAGAGGTGTTTATCCTCAGAGTGCAGGAGGTACGCCATTTTCTGCGACAGTTTTGCAAGTAAAAGGTGATCCTATCGTTGATTTAACAGAAGATTTAGCAGCTGAACAAAAAGCTAGGGGAAC
The DNA here is from genome assembly GCA_050173715.1 of Sedimentibacter sp. Lineage (GTDB taxonomy): Bacteria > Bacillota > Clostridia > Tissierellales > Sedimentibacteraceae > Sedimentibacter. The sequence continues at coordinate 35,281 of JBFXKO010000035.1, read as the reverse complement.
TTATGAGTATTTAATTCAAATGGCAGATGATCCTGATGTTATCGAACCATTAAAATTTTTAAGAGAAAGGGAAGTTGTACACTATCAAAGATTTGGGGAAGCTTTGAGGAAGGTTCAGGACTATTTACAGGAGCCTCGCTTGTTCATAATGCCTAAACCTGATTTCATGGGTAACAATAATTGATTAATAATTTAATAATTTAAATCATTAAAAAACTGCGTTAATTAAAACGCAGTTTTTTGTATTATTTACTATTTAGTATTATCAACATGAATCGTTGACATTTCACTAATCGTCCATCACAAGCATTATTTAAAATCGCTTGTGAACATTTGTGTCCAATAAGGTGTTCCCGATGAATCTACATAATATCCAACTCCAAGGAATGTAAAGTTTGGAGAAAGGATATTGTCTCTGTGTGAAGGTGAATTCATCCATTGTGATACTACCACTTCAGGAGTATCTTGTCCAGATGCAATATTTTCACCCCATGCAGTCCATGTTATACCATAACTTAATAGCATATCACTTGCCATACCATAAGTTGGCGAATAGTGTGCAAAATAATTGTTAATTGCCATATCAGCTGATTTAGTTCTTGCTACATCTGATATGCTACTGTCATAATAAAGAGCAGGCAATCCATATCGTTCACGCTCAACATTCACCAACTGCACCACCATTTGTTCATATGATGGATTTAATGGCGGTGTAGTACCTGCTACAGCAAAGGCCGAAACATTTGACAAGGCCAAAAGTGCTGTTATAACTAATAAAGCTATTTTATTTTTCGTACAAAACACCTCACTTGGATTATTTGAAACAAAAAATATAATTTTTTATTTCTTTTTTATTATTTCAGATTAAAATTATAATATAATCATAAATAGTTTGATAATATGTAAAATAAAGCTTCAAAAGGATAGTTAAAAACTAAATGCTAAAAATATTTTAATTTAAAAATTAAAAAAACAAAACACATTCTTAAAACGTTTAAAGTCAATGCTTGATAATTAAGATTAAAAATGTATAATATAATTGATGGAAAAATGTATATGTTTGAACACTTTGGGCGACCTTAAAACAAGGTCGTTTTCATTTATAAAACCATAATGTTGTGTGTGACATAATCACGGTTTAATATAAACTTCATGGTATAATTGATTTTAAGTTAAATATGAAATTTTGGAGGATATAATGTTTGGATTATTAAGAAAAGAGCAAGGTAAAGTAATAAATGTTAATGATATAGATGAATTAATCGGAAAAATTGAGCTAATTGACATTAGAGAGCCATATGAATATTCGGGAGGAAGCATAAAGAGTGCTAAAAATATTCCAATGCAAAAGCTCATAGGTGAACCATCTAAATATTTAAAAGAAAATAAAACATATTATTTGATGTGCTTGTCAGGTGCAAGAAGCTCAAGAACAAGCAGATATTTATCAAAGCTAGGATATGATATCGTTAATGTAACAGGCGGCTATGGTTCATATGTTGGGACTAAAAGAAAATAATATAAAAGGAGTTAGTCATGAAAAGAAAAATATTGATTGTAGGTGGAGTTGCAGGGGGAGCTTCTGCAGCAGCAAGACTTAGAAGAAACAGTGAGGAAGATGAAATCATAATGTTTGAAAAGGGTCCTCATGTGAGCTTTTCCAATTGTTCTCTTCCTTATCATTTAAGTGGAATGGTTGAAAATGCAGATGATTTGGTATTAATGGACCCTGAATTATTTTTATCTCAATACAACATTGAAGCAAGAGTTAACAATGAAGTAATTTCAATTAACAAGGAAGAAAAATATATCACAGTTAAAGATTTGTTGACAGATAAGGTTTATAACGAAAATTACGACAAATTGATTTTATCTCCAGGAGCAAGACCAATTGTTCCTAGAATTCCTGGAATAGAATCAGTCAATGTATATACTGTAAGAAATGTAGTTGATATTGATAAATTAAACAAGGCAGTAAAAAGCACTGATACTAAAAATATTTCTGTTATAGGAGGAGGCTTTATAGGAGTTGAGGTAGCAGAAAATTTAAGAGAAGCCGGATACCAGGTTTCTTTGGTAGAAGGAACTGAACAAATATTAAGACCATTTGATTATGACATGGTTCAAATATTCCATAAAGAAATTTTTGACAAGGGAATAAACTTAATTGTAGGAGATAAGGTAGAAAAATTCGAAGAAAACAAAGTCGTGCTTGCATCAGGTAAAAGCTTGGCAGCAGATGTGGTTGTAATGGCAATAGGGGTGGCTCCGGAAACAAGCTTGGCAAAGGAAGCTGGATTGGAGATAGGAGTTACTGGTGCAATAAGCGTTGATAAAAACTATAAAACCAGCGATGATGACATATATGCTGTTGGCGATTCAATTGAAATTTATAATGCATTGACTCATACAAAGTCAAAGCTTTCCTTGGCTGGTCCTGCTTTAAAGCAAGCAAGAACAGCAGCAGACAGCATACACCACAAGAGTACAGCAAATAAAGGATTTATTGGTTCATCTGCCATAAAGGTTTTCGATTATAACGGTGCTTCAACAGGATTGAATGAATCACTCATTAAAGCACTGGATTTAAAAATAAACTACGACATAGTAAGAATTATTCCTTCAGACAGGGTTGGCATAATGCCAGAAGCATCACCCCTTCATTTTAAGTTGTTATATGAAGTTCCAACAGGCAAAATACTTGGAGCACAGGCGATAGGAAAGGGAGATGTCACTAAGAGAATTGATTTGATAGCAGCAGCTATAAAATTTGGAGGAACACTGGAAGATTTGAAGGATTTGGAGTTATCCTATGCACCACCGTTTTCAACAGCTAAGGATGTAGTAAATTATGCAGGGTATGTGGGCTCTAATTTATTGAACGATGATTATAAGCAGGTCAATGTAGACAAGGTAAGGACACTTGTTGAAAATAATGAATCTATAATTGATGTTAGAGAAAAATATGAGTATGAGCAAGGGCATATTAAGGGTGCAGTAAACATTCCTCTTAGCGAGCTTAGAAAAAGAACAAATGAAATACCTAAAGACAAAAAAGTATTTCTGCACTGTAGATCCGGTCAAAGAAGCTACAATGCAATTCTTGCACTTCAAAATTTAGGCTTTAATAATCTGTATAATATTGCAGGAAGCTACCTTGGTCTTTCTTTCTACGAATATTACAATGACAAAGCCTTAAAAAGAGAAAGCATTTTGACAGAGTACAATTTTAATTAGTTAAAAACCCCTTGTTTAAGGGGTTTTTATAATTGACTTAAATTTATTACTTTGAATTTGTAGCACTGCTCCCTTCATTTCCAAAAATGTCAGCATGCTTAAAATAGTTCCTGTATCTATTTTTGTTAATTCATTTATTTCATAAATTGTCTTGCTGCCTGTGTTAAGACAGTTTATTATTTTCATTTCATCATCTGACAATGTGCTGTAATCAATTAAATTTTGCTTTAATTTTAGGACTTCTTGAAGCTCTAAAATTTCTTCCACAATATCATTGATAGAGGTAGTTATTTTAGCGCCATCTTTTATTAATGCATTTGTTCCCTTGCTGTAAAGGCTGTCTATGTTCCCCGGAACAGCAAAAATTTCTCTTCCTTGGTTTGCAGCATGTCCTGCAGTGATAAGTGTTCCGCTTTTTTCCTGAGCCTCAATTATCAGTACACCATCTGACAATCCGCTTATAATTCGGTTCCGATCATGAAAATGATAGGGGAGAGGTCTTAAGCCAAATGTATACTCCGTAATGACTGCACCGCCGTTTTTTTCTATATCTCTGTAAATACTTTCATTGGATTTAGGATAAATAAAATCAATTCCGCACCCAATGACTCCAACTGTCTTTGCTTTTGATTTTATTGCAGTCTTATGGGCGACGGCATCTATGCCAGCTGCAAGTCCGCTTATTATGTTTACACCAAGTTGAGAAAGTTCATTTGTCAGCTTCTCAGCAGCCCATTTGCCGTATGCTGTTGCCTTTCGTGAGCCAACTACAGCAATAGATATATCATCTATATTTTTTAAGCTTCCTTTGTAATATAAAATATTAGGAGCTCCTTCAATTTGTTTAAGTTTTTTAGGATAATCTTCATCATAAGTTGTTACTAAGAAGGCTTTTTCATCATTGATTTTTTTTAGAAATCTTTCTTCGAAGTTAGTTCTTGCCTTGCTTAAAATGCTTATTGTTTCAGGTTTTAAAACAGTTAAGTTATATTTTTCAGCTTCAAAGTTGTCCCATAAATCAGTTGTGCTGAAGTTGAAATATTCCAAAAGTTTATCTATTTTATCATTGGTCATGCCATTGGCGGAATTAAGCCAAGCAAGTGTTTTTTGATCTATATTTAAACTTTCCATGATGCTACCTCCAATATTTGCGGTCTAAGCTTCTGTATTGTATAGCTTCCGCAACATGTTTTGTTTCTATATTTTCACATTCCTTCAGGTCTGCAATTGTCCTAGCCACCTTTAATATTTTGTTGTATGCTCTTGCGCTGAGTCCTAGCCTTTCAAATGCATCCTTTAAAAGTTGTTCAGATTCTTTATTAATTTTGCAATATTTAGAAATATATTTGCCGCTTAGCTCTGAATTTGTTATTATGCCTAATTCCTTGTATCTTTCTTGCTGTATGCTTCTTGCCTTTATTATTCGTTTTTTAATTTCAGAGGAGGATTCTTCTTCTTTTTCGTTTTTTAAATCATCATATTTTACTGGGGAAACTTCAATTTGAATGTCGATTCTGTTTAAAAGCGGTCCGGATATTTTGCCAAGATATTTGTCAATTTGACCTTGAGTGCATGTGCATTCGTGAGTGGGATCACCTAGGTAGCCGCATGGACATGGATTCATTGATGCAACCATCATAAATTTTGCAGGGAAAGAAAAGGAGCCGTTTGCTCTTGAAATGGAAATGTTGCCGTCTTCCATGGGTTGTCTTAAAACTTCAATTACGCCTTTTGGAAACTCTGGAATTTCATCGAGAAACAAGACACCATAATGAGCCAGTGAAACCTCACCTGGTTTAGGCTTTGATCCTCCGCCAGCCATTGCAACGCGGGATGATGTGTGATGAGGGGAGCGAAAGGGTCTTTTTTTAATTAATCCTTTGTTGTTTAACAGACCGGATATGCTGTATATCTTTGTGACCTCCATAGATTCTTCAAATGTTAAATCAGGAAGTATTGTAGGGATTCTTCTTGCTATCATTGTCTTACCTGAGCCGGGAGAACCAAGCATGAGTACATTGTGCATGCCTGCCGCTGCAATTTCCACAGCTCTTTTCATGGCAGGCTGTCCTTTTATTTCTGAAAAATCTTCTGTGAATTTTTCATTATTATTATCATTATAAATAACTTTGTATGGTTCAATATCTGAATATCCATTTAAATAACAAACCAATTCCTTTAGGTTGTCAACGGGAATTATATTAATACCTTCAATGGCGCCACATTCTTCTTTGTTGTCATCTGGAATTATTGCTCTTTTAAAATTATTGTTACGCATGGAAATAACCATGGGTAAAGCGCCATCAACGGCAGTAATGTTTCCGTCTAATGAAAGCTCACCAATGATACATGTTTTTTCATCAATTGATTTCTCTATAATTTTATTTGCTGATAATATGCCTATTGCAATAGGCAAATCAATTTGGCTTCCTTCTTTTTTTAAATTAGCTGGAGCTAAATTAACTGTTATGCGGCTTACAGGGAAAGCATAACCGCTGTTTTTTAATGCTGAACGAACACGTTCTTTAGATTCCTTTATTGATATATCTGGAAGACCAACTATGCTGAAATTTGGCAATCCGCCAGACAAATCTGTTTCTACGTCAACTTCATATCCTTCAAGTCCGTAAAGAACACAGGTTTTTATTTTAGATAGCATACTACCTCCATTTGTTTTTTTACTATTTTCACTATACCATAATTTGCTAAATATATATATATATTACCCATGAAAATTATATAAATTTTTTGTTTTTTTATTGCATGTGAAATATAAAAGGATTTAAATGAAATTGATATAAAAATATATTAACTACATATATTAAAATAAAATCGATAATATAAATTATATAATTGAAAAGAGGTGTGGTATGGCTTTAACTGATCCAAAAAATAACTATGTAAATGCTAGTGAACAAATAGATATACCTGGAGGTCCAGCAACATATTTTGTAACCATACCAGATAATATAACTGTACACTTGGGTCTTCCAAATGAAGATGCTGAAAATATTACGGTCTCATTTATCGATTATATCAAGAATGTTGCTTCTTCGGAGCTTTATCCAATATGGCCGGAGAATGCTTTGAGAGCTAACATACATGCAATTGTATCTGTTGCATTAAATAGAATCGTTCTGGAATGGTATAGATCAAGAGGATATAATTTTGACATAACAAATTCGACACAATATGATCAGGCATATGTGAATAATAGAGGGATATTCGATAATATCAGCAATATAGTTGATGAAATTTATAATCAGTACGTTTTAAGAAATGGACAGGTATTGCCTCTTTTTACAACATTTTGTGATGGAAGAGGAACTCAATGTGAAGGATTATCTCAATGGGGTTCCGTGGAATTGGCCAATTCCGGTTATTCAACTATTGATATTTTAAAATATTACTATGGAGATGATATATCAATAGTAACAAATGCACCCTCCAGCGGTATAGGGCTATCATTTCCAGGAGAACAACCACTTCAGTTAGGTGATTCAAGCATAATTGTATTAAGAGAGCAATTAGCTTTAAACAGAATTTCAAATAACTTTCCGGCTATTCCTAAAATATATCCTGCAGATGGTTATTATGGAACGTCAACTGTAACGGCTGTAAGTGCGTTTCAATCTATTTTCAAATTACCTGTAACAGGTATTATAGATCGTACTACATTTTATAAAATCAGGCAGATTTATGTGGCTGTCTCTAAATTGGCTGAATTAACAGCACCTGAATCAATATATGAAGAAATATATGAAATAACCAGAGGAACACTGCTGCAGGGCGATATACGTCCAAGGATTGGTCTTTTACAATACTTTTTGGATGTTATATCTTTATACTATACCAATATACCTTCGATTGCATATACCGGTATTTTTGACGAGCAAACAAGGCAGGCAGTAATAGAATTTCAAAAAGTAATGGGGCTCCCTGCAACAGGCATTGTAGATGAAACAACATGGAACATATTGTTTGATACCATTCGTGGCATATTTAATACATTGCCTCCTGAAAGAGTATATTTACCAACGTTTGGATATCACGGTATTGATTACAAAAAAGGATATGGTCTTGAATATCCTGGTGTTTTTATTATTCAAGAAGCGTTGTCATATATTGCTTTAGTAATACCGACTATTCCTCCCATAACAGTAAATGGTATTTTTGATGAAAACACAGAAAAAGCAGTAATAGCATTTCAAACAATGTTTGGACTTGAGCCCACAGGAATAGTAGATGAGTCTACCTGGAACGAATTGGTGCGTGTTTATAGGGAGCAAAGATACAGCGGTTTAAGTTCACCCCAAGAAATAATTTAAATATTTTATATAACAGTTTTATAATATTTGTTCATCAATATTTTCTCTGTACTTATTGTATTCATTTATTACTTCAGGGTTGTTTTTTATAAATGAAATGAAATCTTCGAAACATTTAGCAGTTTCTTCACTGATGGTGTGTTCGATTTTTTCGGTTTCAACAAGCAATAAATCTTCTGGTATTCCTATTGTTCTTAAAAAGCTTTCTATAGTATTATGCCTTTTTAAAAGATGTTCTCCTAATAGTCTACCTTCCTCTTTTAAAATAATGACACCATATCTTTCATATTTTAAAAGATCTTGTTTTCCTAATCTTTGAACCATTCGAGTGGCAGATGGAGGATGCACATTTAAAGCATCCGACAGCTCATTTATTCTAGTGAAACCGGAATTTAAAGAAAGCCTGTATATCATTTCAAGATAATCCTCCATGGAAGCAGTAAGCAGGTTTTCATTTTTTTTCATATATTCACTGAATGTGTGGTAATCCTTATTGTTCAATATTTCACCTTCTTTTGAGGGTATCAATAAATTATATTCAATAAATAATAAAAAATTACCCGAGAGTAACATTTTTAACATGTAATTCATAGCCTATATTAGTTTAGAAATTTATTTCAATCTAATTAAGTTAATCAAAGCTAATTTATAGCAATAATGAAGGAGAGCATAAATGGAAAAGGGTAGCGTAATAGTAAGAAAAAGACTTTTTAATGGTTCAAGTTTATCGATTAAATTCAAGGAACTGTTGAAGTTTTTAGGTCCTGCTTTTATAGTAAGTGTTGCCTATGTTGACCCGGGCAATTTTGCAACTAACATAAGCGGAGGGTCATTGTTTAATTATAATCTTGTATGGGTCATACTCTGGAGCAATCTTATGGCAATTTTTCTTCAGGTAATGTCTGCAAAGTTGGGGATTGCAACTGGAAGAAATCTTGCTGAAATGTGCAGACTAGTATTTTCAAAAAAAACTAACTGGTTTTTTTATATTGTAACAACTATAGCTGCTATGGCAACCACAATGGCTGAGTTTATTGGGGCAGTTCTGGGTTTTTATTTATTGTTTGGAATACCACTAAATTATGCAGTTGGTTTAACAGTTATAGTAACTTTTTTAATTGTATATTTGCAAAAATATGGTCAAAGAGTTGTTGAAATAGTAATTTCGCTGCTCGTGGCTGTAATATGTGTTTCTTATACCATTGAGTTATTTTTAGCCAAACCGGACTGGCCTCAAGTTGCTCTGCATACGTTAATTCCATCATTACCAAATGGAGAAGCGGTGTTGATTGCTGCTGGTATGCTTGGAGCAACCGTAATGCCTCATGTAATTTATCTTCATTCGGAGCTGGTTCAGTGTCGTAATAAAGGATTGTCTTTTGAGGAAAAGAAAAACCATCTTAGGATGGAAAAAATAGATGTGGTTATAGCAATGAATATTGCATTTCTTGTAAATGCTGCTATGGTTATTGTGTCTGCTTCAGTATTTTTTTCAAGAGGTATGGCAGTGGAGTCCATTGAGCAGGCTCACAGGTCATTGGAACCCTTGCTTGGCACATTGTCAAGCGCAGCCTTTGGTGCAGCCCTCTTAGCTTCGGGTTTTTCATCTTCAGCAGTGGGCACTATGGCGGGAGAGACCATCATGGATGGATTTGTAGATATAAAAATACCTGCAGTTATACGAAGAATCATCACCATGCTTCCAGGGGCAATTATAATATTAATAGGTATAAATCCAATGCAGGCATTGGTAATGAGTCAGGTTTGTTTGAGCTTTGTGCTGCCTGTCACAATTATTTCAATGCTCGTAATAACCGGAAGAAAAGATATAATGGGTGAGTTTGTCAACAAGAAAAATACAAAGATTCTTGGCTGGATAATTGCAACCTTGATAATAAGTTTAAATCTGGCTTTAATATATTTGACGATGACGGGAAATGTTTAATACTTATATTAAATAACAAAGGTTCTGTTAGAAATATTATAACAGAACCTTTGTTTTGTATTTCCCGGATTGCTGGAACCAGAGTTATTTATTAAATTTATCCATTACCTGTCTGAATATGAGAAGACCTTTCATCATTTTTGAGAAGCCGCAGGTTGGTGCAACCAATAAAATTGCATGTTCAATTTCTTCTAAAAACAGGGCTTCAATATTTACGGAATGACAGGGGTAATAATAAATTCATATTGTGGGCGCCCTAAGTTTGAGGGCCATAAGTTAACTCGATATAAATTTGTTATATTATTGTAAATTAAAATATTGGTGATATAAATGTTGCAATATCCTTCTTTAGAAACCATCATATGATAATTAATGTGTTCGTGATATGCATCAAATATATCTTCTTCTTCAAAATTTGTAGGCAGCTCAATTTTAGCAACCTGTCCGTTAGAATCTGTATACCGTGTTTCTATTATATTTCCATAGCCGCTTTCATGATATAATCCGTATATGCGCATTTCCATAATTTCTATTTTGGCATTCTCTATTGGTTCACCAGTAGTAGCATCATGAACAATGACGTTTATAAATCCAGTTTCAACAGTTTCTATATTATCATCATTATTTGTATTAAATTTTTTTGTATTATTTTTGGCTTTATACGGCTTAGTTGAATCATACATTGCATTACTTCCTTTCACTTAAGTTTAACCTACTTTATCATATGTTAAAGGAATAAATTTGTAATTAATAAATATAAATATCATTATTTATAGTTTATACAATAATTTTTTGCTAAATATAACTTTCGACAAATAATTATGGTGTTCATTTATATTATTGATATGAAAACATGAGTATTGTAATGAAAGTATTCTGAAATTTATTGGTTATAAATACCATAATGTGTTTTATAAAGAAAGATAGATGATGATAATCATAAATTTCATAGACGCATTATATATTGACAAATAAAAAAATGTATTATATGGTATTATATAATATTGGAAAATGCATAGTCTTAATGCAACACGATATTGGAGGAAGTTAATGAATAATTTGTTGATAGTTGAATCACCTGCAAAGGCTAAGACCATAGGTAAGTTTTTAGGAAAAAATTATACCGTAAAGGCTTCAGTAGGGCATGTGAGAGACTTGCCAAAAAGTAAGCTTGGCATTGATGTGGAAAATAATTTTGAACCTAATTATATAACAATCAGGGGCAAGGGTGATGTTATTAAAGAATTAAAAAAGGAAGCTAAAAAGGCTGACAACATTTTTCTTGCAACCGACCCTGACAGGGAAGGCGAGGCCATTTCATGGCATTTGGCTAAAATATTGAACTTAGACGAAAAAAAAGAAATCAGAATTGAATTTAATGAAATAACAAAGGATGCCATAAAAAAAGCCAGCAAAAACCCAAGAAAAATTAATTTTGATTTAGTTGATGCGCAGCAAGCAAGGCGCGTGCTTGACCGGCTTGTTGGCTATAACATCAGCCCTTTGTTATGGAAAAAAATCGAAAAGGGTCTCAGTGCAGGAAGAGTCCAATCTGTAGCATTAAAGCTTATAATAGACAGAGAAAGAGAAATAATGGAATTCAAGCCTGAAGAATACTGGACGCTTGAATTGGAAGTGAAAAAATCAAAAAAGAAATTTACTGCAAAGTATGTGGGTGAATTAAAAAATGATAAAACAAGTAAGAAAAAAATTAAGAATGAAGATGAAGTAAATCAAATTCTTAACAGTTTAAACAAAGAAAAAATCAATGTATATAAAATAGATAAAACAAAGAGCTATTCTAAACCAAGTGCACCTTTTACTACTTCAAGCCTTCAGCAGGAAGCTAACAGAAGGATTAATTTTACAGCTAAAAAGACAATGATGGTAGCTCAGCAGCTTTATGAAGGAATAAATATTAAGGGTGAAGGAAGTGTAGGTCTTGTAACATACATAAGAACTGATTCCTTTAGATTATCAGATGAAGCAACAACAAATGCTAAAGAATATATTACAAAAAGCTTTGGTGAAAATTATTATCAAAGCAGAGTATATACAAAATCAAAAAAAAATGAAAACAAAATACAGGATGCACATGAGGCTATACGACCTACGTCAGTACAAAAAAATCCTGAACAAATCAAGGATGGTCTTACAGCTGACCAATACAAGCTTTATAGCTTGATATGGAAAAGATTTGTCGCATCCCAAATGGTTGATGCTGTATATGATGTTACTAAGGTTTTGTTGAACAACAATGAAAATATGTTTGAAGCAAATGGAAAGATTCTCGTTTTTGATGGTTACAAATCAATTTATAAATACAGTGATGAATCAGAAAGTAAGCTTTTGCCAGAGGTTGAAGCTAATGAACAATTAGATATTGAAAAAATTGCACCGGAGCAGCATTTCACTCAGCCACCTGCACGTTATACTGAAGCAAGTCTTATTAAGGATTTAGAGGAAAGAGGAATAGGAAGGCCTAGTACATATGCTCCAACCATTACTACTATCACAAGCAGGGATTATGTAGTAAAGGAAAAAGGAAGCTTAATGCCAACTGACATGGGTTTTTTAGTAACAGAAATGATGGAAAAATATTTTTCGAACATTGTCAATGAAAAATTTACTGCGGAAATGGAAAATAATCTTGATGAAATAGCTCAAGGAAACAAGGATTGGCATGAAGTAATAAATGAATTTTTCAAGGATTTTAAAAAAGAATTGGACGTCGCTGAAAAGGAAATGGAAGAAATTGAAATAAAGGACGAGGTAAGTGACGTTAAGTGTGAAAAATGCGGCGAATTTATGGTAGTAAAAAAGGGGAGATACGGCAAGTTTTTAGCATGCCCAAATTATCCTGAATGCAAGAACACAAAGCCTTTGAATGATAAAGAAGCAGCAGAAGAAACAAATGAGATATGTGAAAAATGCGGCTCTAAAATGCTTAAGAGAAAAGGAAGATACGGTGAATTTTTAGCATGCTCCAATTATCCTGATTGTAAAAATACTAAACCTATCGTTAAAACAATTGATGCCAACTGCCCTCTCTGTGGAGGCAAAATAGCAGTTAAATTTTCAAAAGCAGGAAGAAGATTTTTCGGTTGCACAAACTATCCTGAATGCAAATACATTTCCTGGTTAGAACCAACAAATGAAAAGTGTCCGAAATGTGGTGAAATGATGGTAATAAAAAATAATAATGCAGTTTGCAATAACAAAGACTGCAAATAATGAATTTAAAATATACAAAATATTTATTTTTATATATTGCCAAATATTTTTTACTGTGTTATACTAAACATAATTACGCACAGATTTAGATCATGCAAGAGGTGTGCCGAAAGGTCTTTTGTATGAAGTGAAAAATTCTGGAGGTAAAACAAAAGGAGGAACAAAAATTATGGCTATAATAAGCATGAAAAAATTGCTTGAAGCAGGTGTTCACTTTGGTCATCAGACTAGAAGATGGAACCCAAAAATGGCAGAGTACATTTTTACGGAAAGAAATGGTATCTACATAATTGACTTGCAAAAAACAAGTGATAAAGTAGATGAAGCTTACAGATTTATTAAAGAGGTTGTTGCAAGCGGAGAAGAAGTATTGTTCGTAGGAACAAAAAAACAAGCACAGGAATCAACAAAATCTGAAGCTGCAAGATGCGGAATGCATTTCGTAAGTCAAAGATGGCTTGGAGGTATGCTTACAAACTACCAAACAATCAGAAAAAGAATTGATAAATTAACTGCTTTAAAGGCAATGGAAGAAGATGGAACATTTGCTCTTTTAACTAAGAAAGAAGTTTTTAAGTTAAAAGCTGAAGCTGAAAGACTTGAAAAATTCTTAGGCGGAATTCAAAATATGGATAAACTTCCTGGTGCACTGTTTGTTGTTGACCCAAGAAAAGAAAAAATAGCTGTTGAAGAAGCTAAAAAATTAGGTATTCCTGTTGTTGCAATAGTTGATACAAACTGTGACCCTGATGAAGTTGATTATGTAATTCCGGGAAATGATGATGCTATAAGAGCTGTAAAATTATTGACAGCTACTATTGCAGATGCTGTTCTTGAAGGAAAACAAGGCGTTCAAATGACTGAAGAAGAGCCTGAGGATGAAGTATCTGAAGAAGAATTAGAAAAAGTTGAAGAAGAATTTGTAGAAGAATAAAAAAATAAACAAAGTAAGGGGTTAGGAATTTTTTCCTTACGCCTTGCTTTTTTAAATTATGGAGGATAATAAATGGAAATTACAGCTTCATTGGTAAAAGAACTTAGAGAAAAAACAAATGCAGGTATGATGGACTGCAAAAAAGCTTTACAAGAAACAAATGGAGACATGGAAAAAGCAATTGATTATTTAAGAGAAAAAGGACTTTCAAAGGCTTCTAAAAAGGCAGACAGAATTGCTGCTGAAGGTTTAACTTTTGCTTTAGTTTCAGAATGTGGCAAAAAAGGCGTTGTAGTTGAAGTTAACTCTGAAACAGACTTTGTTGCTAAAAATGAAGAATTTAGAGCTTTTGTTGAAGTGGTTGCTAAAACAGCATTAAATAATGAACCAGCAGATGTTGAATCATTAAAAGCAGATAAGTTGAAAGATGGAAAAACTCTTCAAGAAACATTAACAGACAAAATAGCAAAAATAGGCGAAAATATGTCTATCAGAAGATTTGCAATTGAAAAGGTTAATGAAGGAAGAGTTGTTTCTTACATTCATGCCGGCGGAAAAATTTCAGTTATAGTAGCTCTTGAATCTGAGGGAGACAAAGAAGCACTTGATGTATTGGGAAAAGACCTTGCAATGCAGGTAGCTGCAATGAATCCTAAGTACATATCTACGGAAGATGTTGATGCACAATATATTGCACATGAAAGAGAAGTATTGATTGCTCAAGCATTAAATGAAGGAAAACCACAAAACATAGTTGAAAAAATGGTTGAAGGAAGACTTCAAAAGGAACTTAAGGAAGTATGTCTTTTAGAACAAGCTTATGTTAAGGATGGAGATATAACTGTAAAGAAATATATAGAAAATACTGCAAAGACTATAGGCAAAGCAATAAAGGTTGCAGGTGTTAAGAGATTTGAAGTAGGCGAAGGAATTGAAAAGAAATCTGAAAATTTTGCTGATGAAGTTGCAAAACAAATGGGTCAATAATCCTGAGGGAAAATGTAAAATATAATGGAGAACTATTAGTTCTCCATTAATCAAATTTAAGTCTTCAGGAGGAAAAAATGGACTGCAAATATAAAAGAGTAATATTAAAAATAAGCGGAGAAGCATTGTCAGGAAACATTGGTCATGGAATTAACGAGGAAATAGTAACAAAAATATCAAATGTCATTAAAAATGTTAATGAAATGGGTGTTGAAATTGCTGTAGTTGTTGGAGGAGGAAATTTCTGGAGAGGCGCCAGCGCAAAGGAAATGGACAGAACAACATCAGATTACATGGGAATGCTGGGAACAATAATAAACGGATTAGCTTTACAGGATGCCCTTGAAAAATTAGGCGTTGAAACAAGGTTGCAGACTGCAATTGAAATGAGACAAATAGCTGAGCCATACATAAGAAGAAGAGCTGTAAGGCACTTAGAAAAAGGAAGAGTTGTTATCTTTTCCGGAGGTTCAGGAAATCCATATTTTTCAACAGATACAACAGCAGCATTGAGAGCTGCTGAAATAAATGCAGATATAATATTGCTTGCGAAAAATGGTGTTGATGGTGTATACAGTGATGATCCAAAGAAAAATCCTGATTCAGTTAAATATGATGAATTAAAATACATAGATGTATTGAACAAGGGCCTAAAAATAATGGACTCAACTGCAACATCTCTATGTATGGATAATAAAATCCCAATTTTAGTATTTGGAATTGAGCATCCAGAAAATATTGAAAAAATAGTAATGGGTGACGATATAGGAACAATAATAAAGGAGGAATAAGATGTATAAAGATTTAGTTACAAAATCAGAGGAAACTATGAAAAAATCAATTAATTTTTTGAAAGAAGACCTTGCATCCATAAGAGCAGGCAAAGCAAATCCTAAATTAGTTGATAAACTTCAAGTAAGTTATTACGGTGCGATGACTCCATTAAGCCAAGTAGCAAATATATCTGTACCGGAACCTAGATCAATCATTATTCAACCTTGGGATGCAAGCTTGATAAAGGAAATAGAAAAAGCTATAAATATTTCCGAGTTAGGGATTAATCCATCTAATGACGGAAAAATGATAAGACTTGTTATTCCGCCGCTTACTGAAGAAAGAAGAAGAGATTTAATTAAACAGGTAAAAAAAGAAGTTGAAAATGCAAAGATTGCAATCAGAAATATCAGAAGAGATGCCAACGAAGAATTTAAAAAATTAGAAAAATCCAGTGAGTTGACTAAGGATGATCACAAAAAGGCAGAAGAAGAAATGCAAAAGATTACAGACAAATACATAAAGCTCACTGATGATATTTACAAGGACAAGGAAAAAGAAATTTTAGAGGTTTAATATGGATGATTTAATCGGTTATCCATTGAAGGATGCTCTTAAAGCAATAGAAGAAAATAAAGAAAACAATAATAAAATTATTAATATAAAAAAATTAACAGGAACAAACAAGAAATTTAACAATTTGGAAAAACCATATGTTATAAGAAAGCAAAGTAATGAAAACTATGTTACATTGTATATTTCTTACTATTAGTCTGTAATGAAGGCTTATGATGTCATAAGCCTAAGTTGCATTTTTGAGAGGCGCAATATGAATTTAGAAGATAAAGTAAAAGCTGGTATAATTCCTAATCATCTTGCCGTTATTATGGATGGAAACAGAAGATGGGCTAAAAACAAAAATCTTCCAACAAGTCAGGGACATAAAGAAGGTGCCTTGAGGGTTACTGACATTGTGAGAAACTCTGTGGATTTAGGAATTAAATATTTATCGATTTATGCCTTTTCAACGGAAAATTGGAGAAGAGACAAAAAAGAAGTTGATTATTTAATGAATCTGTTGGTTGAATTTGTAGTAAAGGAACTGGACTACCTACATAAAAATGATGTAAAAATAACTCTGATGGGAAATATTGATGACTTACCTGAAAAAACAAAGAAAGAAGTTATTCGTTCAATTGAGCTGACTAAAAACAACAAAAAACTTCATTTAAACATAGCATTAAGCTATGGCTCAAGAAGCGAAATAGTCAATGCAGTAAAAAAGGTAATAAACGATTATGAAAAAAATAAAATTAACATAGATGAAATTAATGAAGAAAGTTTTAAGAACTATTTATTTACGTATGAGATGCCTGATCCGGACTTGCTGATTAGAACCAGTGGAGAAATTCGATTAAGCAATTTCCTTTTGTATCAGCTTGCTTATTCCGAGTTTTATTTCACTGACATAATGTGGCCGGATTTCAACAAAGAAGAATTGTTGAAAGCTATTGACAGCTTTCAAAATAGGAAAAGGAGATACGGAAACTAAGGCGGTGTTGATATGAGACAAAGAGTTATTACTGGAGTTGCAGGAGGAGCATTTATAGCTTTTATAACATATATGGGCGGAACCTTATATGATTTTGTTTATTTTGGCATAACCTGCATAGCAATTTATGAGCTTTCAAAGGTATTTTTCAATGATGGTTTTGATTACGGAGCTATTGTAAACTATTTGTTTGCTATTGCTCTTTTTATAGAAAAAGCAACAAAGTATCAGCATTTTTTTGACTTTTTTATGTTTCTATACATATCATTGAATTTTCTCATGTTTGTATTTAATAAAAAAATTGATATCAAGAAAATTTCAGAAATTATTTTTATAGGTACATATGTTGTTTTTTTCATGTACCATATGATGCTTATGAATGAATCTCCTTATGTATGGCTTGTATACATAATAGCCTTCGGCTCAGATACATTTGCTTATTTTACAGGAAAAATGTTTGGTAAACACAAGCTTTATCCTGAGGTGAGTCCTAATAAAACAATTGAAGGTGCCATTGGCGGAATAATTGGGTGCACCATTATATCACTTTTTTATTTTGATTATTTAAGAATAAATAAATATATTTCCATTATAATATTTAGTGTGAGCGCATCTGTTTTTTCAATGGTAGGTGACCTTGCAGCTTCAAAAATTAAAAGAGAAAATGGAATAAAGGATTTTGGCTATATACTTCCGGGACATGGAGGCATATTGGATAGATTTGACTCAGTACTTTTTGTAGCACCAATCGTTTATTACTTTATTCAGCATTTTCTATAACTCGGAGGTAAATATATTGTTGACATTAGTTTCAGCTATACTGGTATTTTCAGCCATAGTGCTTGTTCATGAATATGGTCATTATAAAGCCGCAAAAAGTGTTGGAATAAAGGTATATGAATTTGCTATAGGAATGGGACCAACACTTCTTAAAAAAGAAAAGAACGGAACAATTTATTCAATAAGAGCTGTTCCCATTGGCGGTTTTGTTCAAATGGAAGGTGAAGAAGAGGATGTAAGAACATCAACCTCCTTCAGTACCAAGACAGTCTGGCAAAGATTTAAGGTAGTTGCTGCAGGACCTATAATGAACTATGCGTTGGCACTTGTGCTATTTATTATTATTGCCTTTTCCTATGGTGTCTACGGCAACCACATTGATATAATTCAAGAAGAATCAAATGAATATAAGGCTGGATTAAGAACCGGCGATAAAATTATTTCTATAAATGGCGAAAAGGCATACATCTGGGAAGATATTTTCTATGAAATCAACAACCCTGAGAATACATATTATATTGTAGAGTATGAAAGAGATAATCAAATAAAGCAAGTCAAGATAAACAACAATTACAGAAAGATGATAGGCATTGCAACTGAAATGGTAGACGGAGAACCAACAACAACCGTATCTCCAACAGATGTAACTTCACCATCATTTAAGGCAGGCATTAAGGATGGCGACAAAGTAATAAAAATAAATGATGTACCTGTATACACATGGGAAGAGCTGACAACACAGGTTGAAAAAACACCAGATGGAAATGTCGTAAAGGTAACAGTGGACAGAAATGGCACAGTATTTAATTATGACATAGTTCCACAAACTCAAATAATTGTAAGATTTAATACTCAGCTTGAGAAATCTTTTGTTACGGCAATTTCATCCTCTGCCTACAAGACTGTCTATTACATTGAGCTTATGTTCAAAACCATAAGCCAGCTGGTAACAGGCAAGCTTGGAAGTGATGCATTGGGTGGACCTGTCATGGTGATATCCATGGTTGGCGAGGCAGCTGAAAGCGGAATATTGTCGCTTTTGAATTTAGCAGCCTTCATCAGCATAAATCTTGGCTTCATGAACCTTTTGCCTATACCGGCACTTGATGGAAGCAAGCTTGTGTTTTTAATTGTGGAAGCCATAAGAGGAAAATCAATACCGATTGAAAAGGAAGGATACATTCACTTCATTGGTTTTGTGGTTCTCATAGGCTTCATGATATTCATTACCTACAAGGATATTATGAGACTCTTTAGAATTTAATTAGTATTTAATCAGGATTTGTGCTTTTGCACAAATCCTTTCCTTAACTGTTCAATGTTCAATGTTCAATGTTCATTATTCATTGTTCATTATTTTTTATTTATAGACGGAGGTACCCATGGATCAAATAATCAGAAGAAATTCAAGAAGTGTCATGGTTGGCAATGTGCAAATCGGAGGAGATGCAAAAATTCCTGTGCAGTCCATGACCAATACATTTACAAAGGATATAAAATCAACTGTCAATCAAATACTCGAGCTTGAAGAAGCAGGCTGCGAAATTATAAGAGTTGCTGTCGCAGATTTTGAAGATGCAGAAGCAATAAAGGAAATAAAAAAACAAATACATATTCCAATAGTGGCAGATATTCATTTCGATTACAGGCTTGCACTAAAATCAATTGAAAACGGAATTGATAAATTACGAATCAATCCAGGCAACATCGGCAGCATGGAAAGGGTTCAAAAAATTGTAGAAATGGCAAAGCCAAGAAATATTCCCATAAGAATAGGCGTGAACGCTGGAAGTGTTCATAAGGAAATATTAAAAAAATATGATAACAGGGTTACTTCAGAAGGAATGGTTGAATCAGCATTAGAGCATGTTAAAATTTTAGAGGATTTAGATTACGGAAATATTGTCATATCAATGAAGGGCACAGACATTAAAATGACCATTGATGCATACAGATCCATGGCTACGAAGGTTGATTATCCTCTGCATTTAGGAATCACCCATGCAGGAACCTTATTTGAAGGGAGCATTCGCTCTGCAATAGGAGTAGGAAGCTTGCTATCAGACGGCATAGGAGACACTTTAAGAATTTCCCTGACCGATGACCCAAGAGAAGAAGTTAAGGTTGCGAGAGAAATTTTAAAAAGTCTAGGCTTAAGAGACTTTGGAATAACCTATATAACATGTCCAACCTGCGGCAGAACAAAAATTCAGCTCATTAATTTAACTAAGAAAATACAGGAAGGTTTAAAAAATGTAAACAAGCCTATTACTGTTGCTATTATGGGCTGTGCTGTAAACGGTCCAGGAGAAGCTAGACAAGCAGATATTGGAATTGCAGGGGGCGTGGGCGAAGCTCTCTTATTTAAAAAGGGTGAAATAATTAGAAAAATTAAAGAAGAAGAAATCATAGAGACTCTTTTAAAAGAAATCGAAAAATTGGAATAAGATTTGACATTTTATTAATCGCAACCCTTAAGGGTTGCGATTTTTGGTTATAGCTCTTCAATATGAATGAGACCTTCAAAGGAGCTAAACTTATGAATGGCTTCCACGTGATTAAACCTTTCACTTGCTTCTAATTGTATTATAGCAATCACTGTGGCTTCCTTTAAGCTTGAGTCCTTAGTAATTTCTATATCGTGAACTTTGAAATTGCTTTTATAACAGTAAATAATAAATCTGTCAAAATTCTCTATTGATGAAAAAGAGGTGTACACCGCTATCATTTTATTTGATGATGTAAGCCAGATGTCGAATTTTTTAAATAAGGTTACTATTAGAAATACTGAAGCAGCAACTATCAATGCACCGCTGTAAAAGCCTATTCCGATTGCCAAGCCCATACATGCAGAAGCCCATAGACCTGCAGCCGAAGTAAGTCCCCTAACCTGACTTCTGCTGGTTACAATAATTGTTCCTGCACCAAGAAAGCCTATGCCGCTTATAACCTGTGCACCTAGTCTTGCAGGATCTCCACCGTCAAAATTTTCATATATATACTGATTTGTCATCATGACCAATGCAGAGCTCAAGCACACAATCATATATGTGCGGAAGCCTGCTGGTCTGTTTCTTCTGCTTCTTTCAAGACCAATAATTCCTCCGCAGAGCATTGACAGAAAAATTCTGAATATTATTGATGTTATATTTATTTGGTACAGTGTTTCTATAATATCACCGCCTTAAGAATTATTTTTAATATTTCTATTATATCGAAATTTTATACAAAGGTGAAAAGAAACTACATAAAAAGCTAAATTCCTTTAGAATTTAGCTTTTGTTTTATAAGGCATCTGGAAGCCATGCCTGGTCTTCAGTAACCTTTACTCGCATTATTTTTCCTTGGTCTTTGTCGTACTTAGTTTGGTGATATTTAAAAAGTATTTCGTTTCCGCCTAAGTTGCCGATTATTTCTATTTTGCCAGTAGGGTGACTCATTGCAAATTTAAAGCTTTTGCTTATTCCATTTAATTTTGCTCTAGTTTCATCAATTATGTTAACTGCATTTTTAAAAGAAACCTGAAATTGATCTTTAACCCCTAAAACAGGTCTGCACTGAAATACATAGTAAGGAATAACTCCTATTTCAGTAAGACCTCTCATTAAAGAAGCAAGCGTATCTGAATTATCATTTATTCCTTTTAATAAAACGGTTTGGTTTCTAACCACTATTCCGATGTTTCGGAGAGCTTCTATTGCTTTAGAAGATTCCTTTGTAATTTCATTAGG
Organism: Sedimentibacter sp.; assembly: GCA_050173715.1. GTDB lineage: Bacteria > Bacillota > Clostridia > Tissierellales > Sedimentibacteraceae > Sedimentibacter. The sequence continues at coordinate 13,779 of JBFXKO010000035.1, read as the reverse complement.
ATGATTAAAGTGGGTTACAACATATATTTGTTTGATTTTATTATAATGCTCTAAAATTTGAAGAAGTTCTTCATCTTCATAAATTCTTTGAGGAAGAACAACAGGTGTCCTTGTTCCAAACCTTATAAAACTTAAATGTTCAATTCTTGAAAATTCATCCAGTATTTTTTCAATTTTTTTATTGCTGTTCATGAAGGAATCGCCGCCTGATACCAGAACATTGGTCATTTCCTTATGATTTTTAATATATTTTACAACTTCACCAAATTCCTTGTTTATTTCATCGTCATTAACTCCTACAAGGCGCTTTCTGAAACAATGTCTACAGTACATTGCACATCTGTTGGTTGACAAGTACATTCCGGTTTGCTTATATTTGTGCTGAAGTCCGTTAACTACAGTGTTGCTAGCCTCGCCGCTGGTATCAAAGCTGCCGCTCATTTCAGTCTCCAAAATGGAAGGCACGCAGAGCTTTCTTATAGGGTCATCAGGGTCGTCTTTATTTATTAATGATAAATAGTAACTTGGAATTGACATAGGATATCTTTCAATGATTTTTTCAAGTTTTTCCATTTCATCCTTTGACATATTCCAGTTTAAAGCTTCTTTAATCTCATCTGCTGTTGTAATATTGTTTTTAAGTTGCATTTTCCAATCCATAAATTCACTCCATTCGCAATAATTTTTTAAATTTTAATCAATTTTAAACTAAAGATACAAAAAATAGTTGAGCTTAATACAAGTACTTTCAACTCTTTATAAATTAAATCATAATAATTATTTGAACTTAAATTTGACAAATCTTTAAGGACCTTAATTGATTCATAAATTGAGATATGATAATTATGATATATTTTCAGAAAAAAATTCGCTTAAAAAAGATTAATATATTTTAACATAAATTTCGAAATAGGTAAAGCGATTACCTAATTTTTTTTGAAATTTTTACGAATCGTAATCATACGAAACGTCAATTTAGTTTAAAATATGTAAAAATGTTTATTGAATTTAATATTAATATGATAGGGGAGGAATTCATATTTTAATTGAGGTTAATTGATATTAACTGGTATTAACTGATATTGTTTGAAAAAACATAAAATTTATTTGATTAATAATAAAGAATGTGATATAATATAAAAAAGATTAGAAATTTTGACAGAAAGAGTGGGATATCCCACTCTTTCTGATTGTATGCATAACCTTTAAATGACTTGAACCAATTTGCTAGAGCTTAACAAGTGCAAATTTTAGTAAGTCATCCGCAATAATAAACCAAATTTGCGTGAAAATATATTATTGAATGAGACTAGGTATATAAAATTAGATCGGATAAAGGAGAACAAATGAATAAAAAATCTATAGAAGAAACTGTTCAGGCTATGGTTGAAGACGTAATTAAAGAAACTGACATGGAACTGGTTGATATTGAATATGTAAAAGAGGGACCATTTAAGTATTTAAGAGTCTATCTTGATAAGCCTGAGGGCATAACTGTGGATGATACGGCTGATGTCAGCAGAGCACTTAATAAAAAACTAGACGAAAAAGATTTGATAAAGGAGCAATACTTTTTAGAAGTATCATCTCCGGGAATCGAAAGACCATTCAAGACAGAGGCTGATTACCAAAAAAACATAGGTGAAAATGTTGAGGCTAAATTTTTCAAGCCTGTTGACGGTAAAAAATCCATAAGAGGAATATTACATAAAAAAAACAAAGACAGCGTTGAGATAGAAAGCATCGAAGGAACTGTAACTATTGAAATTAAAGATATTTCTAAAATAAATAAAGTGTTAGAGGACTTTTAACGGAGGGTATGATGAATAAGGAAATATTAAGCGCGCTTAACGAACTTGAAAAGGAAAAGGGAATTCGCAAGGACGTTGTGCTGGAAGCAATCAAGGCTGCACTTGAAACAGGCTACAAGAAAAATTTCAGCAAGGCAACTAATTTCAGCATAGATATCGATGAGGAAAACGGCGAATATAAATTATTTCAAGATAAGACAGTTGTTGAAGCTGTTGAAAATCCAAATCAAGAAATAACTATAGAAGACGCAAGAGCCATTGATACAAAATATGAAATTGGCGACATAGTTAAAATTGAAATCAAGCCTAAAAAGGATTTTGGGCGAATTGCAGCACAGACAGCACGACAGGTTATACTTCAAAAAATACGTGAAGCTGAAAGAGAATCAATATTTAGCGAATTTTATGGAAGAGAATCAGATATACTTACTGGTATAGTTCAAAGAGAAAGCAAAGGAAATATTTATGTAGATTTAGGAAAAATTGAAGGAATTATAACTGCTAATGAACAAATACCCGGAGAAACATATAATACGGGAGACAGAATAAAGACAGTCATTGTAGAAGTAAAAAATTCAGGCAAAGGTGCAAGCATAATGCTTTCCAGAAGCCATCCCAACCTGGTGAAAAGATTGTTTGAGCTTGAAGTTCCTGAAATTCATGACGGAACAATTGAAATTTTCTCAATATCCAGAGAAGCCGGCTCAAGAACAAAAATAGCTGTTTCATCCAATGATCCTAATGTTGAGCCCATAGGTTCATGTGTTGGAAACAAGGGAAGCAGAGTGAAAAATATTATCGATGAAATTTGTCAGGAAAAAATAGATATAATAATTTATGATAAGAACCCTGAAAAATTTATAGCTAACTCACTTGGACCAGCAAAAATAATCAAGGTTACTGCAAATGAAAAAGAAAAAAGCGCAGTAGCAGTTGTTCCTGATAATCAGCTCTCTCTTGCAATAGGCAAAGAAGGACAAAACGTAAGGCTTGCAGCAAAGCTTACAGGATGGAAAATTGATATTATAAGCGAGTCTCAGGAAAAAGAAAGAAGCTCCAAGGAGGTACTATGAAAACTCGAAAAATTCCTATGAGAAAATGTATCGGATGCATGGAGAGTTTTCCTAAAAAGGAATTGTGCAGAATAGTTAAGAACAAGGATAATGAAATACTCTTTGATTCAACAGGAAAGCTAAACGGCAGAGGTACTTATATCTGCAAGAAAACTGAATGCTTTGAAAAGGCTATTAAGTCAAAAAGACTATCCAAATCCTTGGAGACTGAAATACCAGATGAGGTGTATGAAGCAATAAAGGCGGAGATTTCAAAGAATGAATAAAATTTATTCAATGCTGGGAATAGCCAGAAAGGGCGGCAACATTTCAATTGGTTATGATGTGACTTGCTTGGATGTGAAGGACAAAAAAAGTAAATTGGTTTTAATTGCAGAGGATGCATCAGATAAGACGAAGAAAAACATACAATTTTTTTGTGACAAATACGAAATTAAATATGTTGAATATGGCGAAAAAGAAATCCTGGGAAAAAGTCTCGGGAAAAAAATGGTGAGTGTTTTGTCCGTGAACGACACAAACATAGCAAACTATTTATTAAATAATATATAATCCGGAGGTGGCTTAATGAGAATATACGAACTAGCTAAAGAGTTGAAAATGAATAGTAAAGATCTTGTTACATTAGCTGAACAAGAATTAGGAATTACTATTAAAAACCACATGAGTTCGATTTCTGATTTAGAAGTTATAAGACTAAAAAAAGCATTGAACATAATAAACAGCAACAAGAAGGCAAAGACTGCAAAACCAGTTGTGATAGACGATGAGCCGTTAGTTGATGAACATATTGACTTAAAGCAAGCAAAATTAAAAAAGGTTGATAAAAATTTAATTGCGCCTGTAAAGAAACAGCCTATACAACAGAAGCCAAAAACAGACGAAAACAAGGGCTTCAATAAAGACAACAAAAATAAAGGATTTAACAAAAATAATCAAAATAACCAAAACAATCAAAATAAACAAAAAAACAAGCCATATCAACAAAATCAGCAGCAAAAACCTGCTGAACCTGAAAAAAAAGAACATCAACCTAAGATTAAAAATATCGAAATGGAAGATGCTATAGTAGTAAGACAGTTTGCAGATAAATTAGGCGTGCCTGTAAATGTTGTTATTTCTAAATTAATATTGCTTGGAATCATGGCTAATATGAATCAGGAAATTGATTTTGATACAGCTCAGTTAATAGGTGAAGAATTGGGAGCTAAGGTTTCTAAAATCGAAATGGTTGATGAGCTTCAAAATATTGAAGATTCACTTGCACATGAAGCACCAGACGACGAAAAGGACTTACAACCAAGACCTCCAATTGTAACAGTAATGGGTCACGTTGACCACGGTAAGACTTCACTTCTTGACGCTATAAGAAATACAGCAGTCACAGAGCATGAAGCTGGCGGAATCACACAGCACATAGGAGCATCACAAGTTGAAATTAACGGAAAGAAAATAACATTCCTTGATACACCTGGTCACGAAGCATTTACAGCCATGAGAGCCAGGGGAGCAAAGGTTACAGACATTGCAATAATTGTTGTAGCAGCAGATGATGGAGTTATGCCACAGACAATAGAAGCAATAAATCACTCCAAGGCTGCAGGAGTTCCAATAATTGTTGCTGTAAATAAAATAGATAAACCCACAGCTAACATGGACAGAGTTAAACAAGAGCTTTCTGAACAAGGGATTATATCTGAAGACTGGGGCGGAGATACTATATTCGTTCCTGTTTCAGCAAAGAAGCATATGGGAATCGAAGATTTACTTGAAATGATTCTTTTAGTTGCTGAAGTTCAGGAATATAGAGCAAATCCAAATAGAGCTGCAAAGGGTACAATAATTGAAGCAAAGCTTGATAAAGGTAGAGGACCTGTTGCAACTGTCTTAATAGAAAAAGGAACATTGCACAAGGGTGATGTGGTATTGGTAGGCAGCGCTTTTGGTAAGGTAAGAGCAATGTTTAATTCAAAGGGCAAGAGGATTAATCAGGCAGGACCATCTGTGCCTGTGGAAATTCTGGGCTTAAATGAAACACCTCATGCGGGGGACACCTTAGTTGTAATGGAAAATGAAAAGGATGTTAAAAATATTGCAGAAAAACGCAAAGATAAAAGACATCTGGAAAACATGAATGTAACAAGCAAGGTTTCATTGGATGATTTGTTTGATAGAATTCAAAAGGGTGAAGTTAAAGATTTAAATATAATAATTAAAGCTGACGTTAGCGGATCTATTGAAGCTGTAAAACAATCATTGTTAAAACAAAGCATGGATGAAGTTAAAGTTAATCCAATTCATGGCGGAGTTGGCGGCATTAATGAAAATGATGTTATGCTTGCAGCAGCTTCAAATGCCATAGTTATAGGCTTTAATGTAAGACCTTCTATTGCAGCAATGGAATTAGCTAAAAAAGAAAATGTGGATATTCGTACCTACAACATAATTTATCAAGCTATTGAAGACATTCAGCAGGCTGTTAAAGGAATGCTTGCACCTATATATAAAGAAGTTATAATGGGCAGAGCTGAAGTTAGACAGACATTTAAGGTTCCAAATGTGGGCATAGTTGCAGGAGTTTATGTAACAAGCGGAAAAATTACAAGAAAATCTAAAATAAGATTATTAAGAAATGATATCATAATACATGACGGAGAAATTGCATCTTTAAAAAGATTTAAGGATGACGTGTCTGAATTGAACACAAGCTATGAAGGCGGAATAGGCATCGAAAAATTCAATGACATAAAAGAAGGCGACTTTATGGAAGCCTATATAATGGAAGAAATTAAAAGATAGAAATAAGAAAAGAGGTATAACATGGCAAATAGAAGAAATAACAGATTGTCAGGTGAAATGAGAAGAGTTATATCTGAAATAATTAGAAATGAAGTAAAGGATCCTCGAATATCAGAGCTGTTAAGCGTAACTGACGTACATGTAACAGAAGATTTAAAATTTGCAAAAGTTTATATTTCTGTTTACGGTGATATTGAAGAATCATTAAAGGCATTGAAAAGTGCTGGCGGATTTATTAGAAGAGAAGTTGGCAAAAGAATAAAAATGCGCATAACTCCTGAACTGATATTTGAAAAAGATGAATCTATTGAAAAGGGCATTTACATGTCAAGCTTGATAAATAAGGTTATAGAAGACGAAGAAAATAGAAAAGTTGAAGGAGCAGAAGATGAATCTGATGATGAATGATGTAGAGAAAGTATTTAATTTAATAAATATTTCTCAAAATATCTGTATCGCAGGTCACAAAGCCCCTGATGGAGATTGTATAGGGTCTGTAATGGCTCTATACAAGTTTCTGAAGCCTCTAGGCAAGGAACTGACAGTATGCATTGATGGAATAATACCTTATAATTACAAACAGTTCGTAGATGAAGAAGCAATTGTAAAGAAATATGACGGTGAAAAGTTTGATTTATTGTTTGTTTTAGACTGTAGTGATGCAGAAAGGCTTGGAAAGTTTAAGGATGTTTTTCACAATGCCGAAAAATCGGTGTGCATTGACCACCACAAAACAAATCAAAGCTTTGCTAACATAAACATCATAAAAACAACAATGAGTTCAACAGGAGAGCTTTTATATGACATTTTAAAATCGTCCGGACAAAAGCTGACAAAGGAAGTTGCAACATACATTTACATAGCCATATTGACTGATACAGGTAAATTCAGCTATTCAAACACTACAAGCGAAACTCACACAAAGGCTGCTGAGCTAATTGATTTGGGGGTGGATGTAGCAGAAATAGACAACATAATTTATAATTCTAAGCCTTCAAACGTTGTTAAAGCATTTATTGATTGCATAAGTGGCATTGAGCTTCATTACAACAATAAATTAGGCATTGCCATTATTACAAAGGACATTTTAAAAAACAATAATGTCGAAATGGGCGATATTGACGGTGTGGTAGAATTTATAAGAGAAATAAAAGAGGTCGAAGTATCCTGCGTGCTTAAGGAATATGAAGAAAATAACACAAAGGTAAGCTTAAGGTCTAAAAATTACATTGATGTTTCAAATGTTTCAGTAAAATTTGGGGGCGGCGGTCATGCTAAGGCTGCAGGCTTTGAAATTTGTGATACAGTTGACAACACGAAAAAGTTAATGGTTGAAACATTTAAAGAATTTTTTGGAGAATAATGAACGGAATATTAAATATTTTAAAACCCACAGGCATGACATCCCATGATGTGGTAAGCAGTGTGCGAAAGATTTTGAATATGAAAAAGGTAGGTCATGCTGGAACCCTAGACCCTAATGTAGCAGGCGTGTTGGTCATATGTGTAGGCAAGGGCACAAAGCTAAGTGAATACCTGATGACTGGCGACAAGGAATATGTATGTGAGCTTGTTTTGGGACAAAGTACTGACACTCAAGACAGCTATGGTATTGTTGTTGAACAAAATGATTCATTTAGCTTAAGCAAGGACAGAATAATTAATGTATTAAAGGAATTTGAAGGAGAACAGATGCAGATTCCTCCCATGTATTCAGCGGTTAAATTAAACGGTAAAAAATTATATGAATATGCAAGACAAAACATTACAGTGGAAAAACCCGGTAAGCTAGTAGACATAAAAGAAATAAAGCTTATAGAATATGAAGACAACAGGGTATTGATGAAAGTCAAATGTTCTAAAGGAACATATATGAGGACACTGTGTAATGACATAGGTTTAAAGCTTGGGACATACGGACACATGGGTATTTTAATCAGGACTGAGGCAAAAGGTTTACATATTGATAATTCTGTAACTCTAGAAGAACTTAAATTTTTATTCGATAACAATAGAATAAATGAATTTCTCATATCCATTGATGAAATATATCCTTTAGAAAAAATTATAGTTGATGATAATTTTTATGACAAAATCATAGCAGGCAATGAAGTGAAATACAAACTGGATATAAACAGCGATGAATTTTATATATATTGTAAAAATCAGCTTATCGGAATCGGGAAAAAAACATCTGATTCAGTTAAAATAGAAAAAATGCTCATGTAATCTATAGGTGGTACAAATGAAGAATAAAAACGGATCATGTATTGCTATTGGTAATTTTGATGGCATTCATATTGGTCATGATACATTGATTAGACGTATGATAGACTTAAGCCATGAAACAAATCAAGACAGCATAATAATTACTTTCAAATACGTTAAAAATAGCTTAAAAAAATCAAATTGCAATATGAAATACATAAACTCAAGAAACATAAAACTTGAATTATTAAAATCCTATAGTGTGACTGATGTAGTAGAAATCGAGCTTGATGAAGTTATTTCAAAATATTCTCCTGAACAGTTTATTCAGGAAATTTTAATAGATAAATATAATGCCATGCATATTGTGGTAGGTTATAATTTCACCTTTGGACACAAGGCAAGCGGCAATGTGAATACATTAAGAGAGTTTCAAGAGAAATATGGCTACAAAGTGGAAGAGATTTTACCTGTTAAATATAACGGAATAGTTGTAAGCTCCACCTTGGTGCGAAATTTGTTAAATGAAGGTAAAATTCAGGAAGCAAATAAACTTTTGATTAACAACTACACCATGTTTAATAATGAAATTAATATAGATTTTAATAAAAATATTGCTTTTGTAGATAATAAAAGCAGTATAATTGTACCTGCTGATGGCAGATATAAGGTTGTTTCAGGAAGCAAAGAAATGATACTGACCATTATTACCAATAAAAACGGTTCGGTTTTTACATTTGATAAAGAAATTATGGAAGATGGAGATATTGTTTTTTTGGATAGAGTAATATAACCTTGAAAATATTGTAAGAAAAAATAAATTTATGTTTACAAAAATATCGCGGCATGGTACAATTTATTGTATTTCCATAACCTAAGTTTTACGAATCCTCAACGTATTGCTTGGATTATGGTGAAAAAATAATAATATCGGAGGATTATAATGAATAAGGAACAAAAAACACAAATTATCGAACAGTACAGAATCAATGAAAAGGATACTGGATCTCCAGAAGTTCAAATAGCAATGTTGACTTTCAGAATCAACAACTTAACAGAACATTTAAGAGGAAACAAAAAGGACCATCACTCAAGAAGAGGTCTTTTCCTAATGATTGGTCAAAGAAGAGGATTTCTTAACTACTTAAAAGATAATGACATCGAAAGATACAGAAGTATTGTTGCTAGATTAGGATTAAGAAGATGATTAAGAGCGGGGGAAAATCCCGCTCTATTATTTATTCGAAACATTCTTAATCAGTAAAAAACTAAAAGGAGGTACTAATGGAAGAAAGGGTTTTTAAATACATGCTTGCCGGAAGAGAATTAAAGGTTACAACCGGTAAAATAGCAGAGCTAACAAACGGTTCATGTATTGTACAATATGGCGACACAGTCATAATGGCTAATGTGGCTGCATCTAAAGAGCCAAGACAAGGCATAGATTTTTTCCCACTGAGTGTAGATTTTGAGGAGAAGCTTTACTCTGTAGGAAAAATTCCGGGAGGATTTATTAAAAGAGAAGGAAGACCGGGGGAGAAAGCAATACTTACATCAAGGTTAATTGACAGACCTTTAAGACCGTTGTTCCCAAAAGGATACAGAAACGATGTATCTGTTACAGTAACTGTTTTATCAGTTGATCAGGATTGTTCTCCTGAAATACCTGGTATGATTGGTTCATCAATAGCATTATCAATTTCTGACGTGCCATTTGAAGGACCGACAGGAGCTGTTAACCTAGGACTTATAAATGATAAGTTTATAGTAAATCCTAACAGCAAGGAAAGAGAAATAACTGCTTTGAATTTAACAGTAGCCGGTACTAAGGATGCTATTATGATGGTTGAAGCAGGAGCAAATGAAATACCAGAAGCAAAGATGCTTGATGCTATTTTGTATGCTCATGAAGAAATCAAAAAAATATGTGATTTCATAGAAGAAATAAAAGCTGAAGTTGGAAAAGAAAAATCTGACTATGTTAAATTTGTATGTGATGATGCAATTGAACAGGAAATAAGAGAATACGCAGCCCCAATAATCAATGACGCTATAATTGTTGAAGATAAGCTTGAAAGACAAAATAGAATTGATAACTTTAAGGCTAAAGCTAAAGAAATTTTCTTAGAGAAATATCCTGAAAATGGCTCGGACATAGATGATGCTCTTTATACTATCGTAAAAGAAAAAGTTAGAGAAAATATCCTTGTAAGAGGAATTAGACCTGACAACAGAACAATTGATGAAATAAGAAAAATTACTTGTGAAGTTGGAATGCTTCCAAGAACCCATGGTTCAGCTATATTTACAAGAGGTCAAACTCAAGTTCTTACAGTTGCAACATTAGGTGTTTCAAGCGACGAACAGACATTAGACGGAATATCTGAGGAAACTTCTAAAAGATATATGCATCATTATAATTTCCCTTCATATTCTGTTGGCGAAACTAGACCATCTAGAGGACCAGGAAGAAGAGAGATCGGACATGGAGCATTGGCAGAAAGAGCATTGGAACCAGTTATTCCACCAGTTGATGTATTCCCATACACTATAAGACTTGTTTCTGAAGTATTAAGCTCTAACGGTTCAACTTCTCAAGCCTCTGTATGTGGCAGCACATTGTCATTAATGGATGCAGGAGTTCCTATAAAAGCACCTGTAGCCGGAGTTGCAATGGGATTAATAAAGGAAGGCAATGACGTAGCTGTTCTTACTGACATTCAAGGAATGGAAGACTTTTTAGGAGATATGGACTTTAAGGTTGCTGGAACTAAGGATGGTATCACTGCAATTCAAATGGATATGAAAGTCCATGGAATAGATAAAGAAATTTTAACTAGAGCATTAGAAAAGGCTTTGGTGGGAAGATTGTTCATACTTGACAAAATGCTTGCGTGCATTGACAAACCAAGAGAAGAAGTAAGCAAGTATGCACCTAAGATAATCAGCATGATGATTAACCCTGACAAGATAAGAGACGTTATTGGTGCAGGCGGAAAGGTTATCAACAAGATTATTGAAGAAACCGGAGTAAAAATTGACATCGAAGATGACGGCTCAGTATTGATAGCTGCTGAAAATGTTGAAGCTGCTTACAAGGCTAAGAAAATAATTGAAGGCATTGTAAAGGAAATTGAAGTTGGAGAAATTATTCTTGGCAAGGTAGTAAGACTTGCAACATTCGGTGCGTTTGTTGAACTTACTGACAACAAGGATGGTTTACTTCACATTTCTCAAATATCTGACAAGAGAGTTGCAAAAGTTGAAGATGTTTTAAATGTAGGCGATGAAATACTTGTAAAGGTAATTGAAATTGACCAACAAGGAAAAATTAAGCTTTCAAGAAAAGAAGCTTTAAAGGAAACAGAAAAAAATAATTAATAAGGATTGACTTGCTTTACAAGTCAGTCTTATTAACCTATAAGATAACAAATATCAAGGTAAAGCCCGAGATTTTGTTATTTTTTTATTTAACAGGAAAGTTCTCGATACTTTAAAACATTTATCATAATTTGAAGTTAAATTTCCATAGATTTCTTCATTTATAATATCTCTTCTAATATCTCCAAATATATATGATTGTATATACTTCACCCTGAAATTATAATGCGTATGATAGCGTTTGCTATCAAATAAAAATAAAGGGAGCATACATGACAAAACAGCATAAGACATTAATTAAAACCATTTCATTTGTACTAGCTATTCTAACATTGTTTAATGTAGTTAGTACTTCTTTTGTTTATGCAGTATCAACTCAACCTGAAAAAATATCACCTAAAAAGTTGATTAGTGCTGATATTGGCGAAATACCAGATAAATTGCCTAAACAAAAGCTTGAACTGAAAAGTAAAAGAACAGAATATTCAACCCGTTATTTAAATCCAGATGGAAGCTTCACGGAAGAAATCTTCCTGGATGCCAAATACTATAAGGATTTAGATAATCAATGGAAAGAAATTGATAACAACCTTATAGAAAGCACAAAAAATGCAAATAAATTAGAAAATAAGTCAAATAAATTTAAAGTATCATTTTCTAAACAAACAGGAAAAGAAGAAATTGCTTCTATTGAAAAAAATGATATGAGCATAGGTCTTATACCTGTTGATGCAGATAGTGTAAATTCTTCTGTAAAAAATAACGAAATTATCTATAAGAATATTTATAAAGATACTGATGTTAAATATCAGGTCGATGGTAATAAATTAAAAGAGGATATTATACTTAACAAAAATACCGAAAAAAACACTTTTTCTTTTGAATTAAAGCTAAAAGGATTAAAAGCTGTTGAGAAAGATGGAATTATATATTTTACAGATAAGAATGAACAAAAGAGCTTTTATTTTGAAAAACCATTTATGACGGATGCAGACGGAAAATATTCAAATGATGTTACTTTGACCCTTAGAAATGAAGGCGGAAAAACATATGTTGATGTAACAGCAAGCCCAATCTTTTTAACTGATCCTTCGACTAAGTATCCTGTAACAATAGATCCGACCATTAACAACTGGAATGTAATGAGCGATACTTTCATTTCAGGATCAAATCCAAATTCATCCTATCCTAGTTATGCCTCTATGTATACAGGAAGTACTCCGTCCTATGGAGCTACCCGTTCACTTATAAAATTCTTTTTACCATCTCTTCCAAGCGACAGTAAAATTATAGAGGCAAATTTTAATGCATATCAAACAAAAGTAGATGCTACAAATGCCTCCGTAGGGCTATATAGAGTAACTTCAAGTTGGATGGAAACAGCAACATGGAATACACAACCGACTATCAGCTCAACGGCTGAATCAGCGGTTACAAGCAACGCATCAAATTCATATTGGCAATGGTATATGACTCAGCTTGTAAAAGATTGGTATAGTGGTTTATCACCAAATTACGGCTTCATGCTGAAACAGGACAATGAAGGCACAATACCTTACCGTGCATTTAATTCAGTTAACGCAGTAACCAATACACCAAGATTAACTATAACTTATACAGTTGACCCAATAGGACTTGAAGATTTTTGGGGATACACAAAAGATAATGTAAACCCAGCTAACGGAAATATGGTAATGCAACAAACAGACCTCGCTATTTCAGGACGTGGAATTCCTGTGGAAATCACGAGAACATACAACAGCCGAAAATCTGATACAGCCGGAATGTTTGGTTATGGCTGGCATAGTAATATAGAAGCTCAGCTAATAGACTCAGGCAATGGTCCTATTATATTTATTGATGGAGATAATACTCGTCATATTTTCGGTGAAAAAGTAGGCGGAGGGTATATTGCTGCCGGAGGAGTCTATCTTGACTTAGTAAAAAACGGTGATAGCACCTATACAATAACTCTGACGGATGGAACAAAAATTAATTTTAATACTGCCGGCAGAATAGCATCTATAGTAGACACAAATGACAATACTACAGCGTATACCTATACATCAGGTAAGTTAACAACAATTACTGATGCTTCAGGTAGAACTACTACAATAGGTTATGGAACTAATGGATATGTTTCAAGTATAACCTATAGCCAAGCAGTTGTAAATTATGAGTATGATGCATCCAATAACCTGACAAAGGTTACAGATCCAGCAAGTAAATATATAACTATGAATTATGATACAAATCATAATATAACAACTTTGACAGATCAGAGGGGCATAGCGACTACAATTGGTTATGATACGGTAAATGATAGGGTTTCAAGTATAAGCAGACCAATTACTATCGATGGAGCAGTTCAGACAAGCACAACGAACTACTCATACGATACACAAAATTTGACTACAACCGTTACTGATGGTGAAAACAAGAAAATCCAATACACCTATAATCCAAGCAACAATGTTGTGCAGGTTACGGAAAATCCACTTGATCCT
>JBFXKO010000034.1:0-42331 GCA_050173715.1 Sedimentibacter sp. | reverse complement strand
CGTTTTTTTCACTTTTTCTTGTTCTTCCTTATGAAAACGTTGTTTTTGTCTGTTTCTCTGGCGTTTTATTTTGTTAATATTTTGTATCCTTTGATGTTGCTAAGTTTCGGACATCGAAATTAATTCATTCTAATAGACCATAAATATGCAAAAGTTAGGATAAGTTATGGATTGTTTTTTGCAATAAGTGACCCGCATGACGAGGTTTCTGAAATTTAAAGGAATATTTAACTATAAGGGAGTGATTGGTATTGATAAACAACTATATCAACCCAACGGGGTAGGGATGGTCTTAGAGGGCGGGGCTCTCCGGGGCGTTTTTACAGCAGGTGTGCTGGATTATTTCATGGAAAAGGGACTAAAATTTCCTTATGTGGTGGGAGTATCCGCAGGAGCATGTAACTTATTGGGATATGCCTCACATCAAATTGGGTATACGAAAAATTGCATGATTCAGGGAGAGGCTAAAAATCACTATTTTGGTGTTAATCAACTGATTCATGCAAAAACGATAATCAATTTAGATCGAATTTTTTATGAATATCCTTACAATCAACTTCCATTTGATTTTAAAGCATTTTTTAATTCAGGTATTCGCACTGAGTTTGTCGTGACTAATTGTGCCACAGGAAAAGCGGAATATCTTCATGAAAACCGTGATAATTATCGGCTTAGCACTTTGGGAAAAGCCTCTGCCAGTGTGCCGCTGTTTTCTAAAATGGTGGAGCTGGATGGAAAAAAATATTTGGATGGCGGGTTATCAGACTCTATTCCTATTGAACGTGCAGTTAAACAGGGTTATTCAAAAAACATAGTCGTTTTAACTCGCCGACTTGGAGACATGCCAACGATGAATTACTATCAGAGGATACTGTATCAAACATTTTACAAAGATTTTCCGAAACTACTGGATGCAATTTTTAACAGACCAGAAATGTATAAACGACAGATTATATTGCTGGAATGTCTGAAAGAAGATGGAAAAGTGTTTATAATCCGACCTGAGCTTCCAGAGATAAAACGCTTTGAAACAGACCCTGACAAATTAGAATCATATTATAATCATGGTATAGAAATTGCGAAATCATGCTGGAAAGATCTCCAATCCTATTTATCAAATGATTTATATGAAAGACCAATGAGAGAGTATTAAATAAATTATAATTATTAATTATATTTTGAGAGGAGAATTATACATGAATATTAATGATAAGGTAAAAGCTTTTGGTATTACACAAGCTATCAACTATCTGGAAAAAGATCCTGAAAGGAATATCCCTAAGTTGATGGAAATGGCAGACCGTTTTATGCCCAACGATGAGTTTATCCAACAACGTGATGCAATTAGGGCATCAATCGAAAAAAAAGATAATTGGTATCAATTAATTATGAGAATATATGAGCTAGATACTGGGACAAGATCCACTTTCTTTAACAATTTTATATTGAACGAAAACGTATTTGGGTGGCCCCAACAGGAAAAGAACCGTGAAAAATTCAAATGCAATATTCCATGGACTATTTTGCTGGATCCAACTTCTGCATGCAACCTGCAATGTAAAGGATGTTGGGCTGCAGAATATGGTCATAAACTCAACCTATCCTACGATGATATAGATTCGATTATTGAGCAGGGTAAAGCTTTAGGTATATATTTTTATATTTATACCGGTGGTGAACCATTGGTTCGTAAACAAGATTTAATACGTTTATGTGAAAAACATTCAGATTGTGTGTTCTTGTGTTTTACAAATGCGACATTGATTGATGAGGAGTTTTGCCAAGAATTACTGAGGGTAAAGAACTTTATTCCTGCGATTAGTTTGGAAGGTTTTGAGGAAGCCAATGACAGCCGACGTGGAGCAGGTGTTTATTCTAAAGTAATGAATTCCATGGAGCTTTTGAAAGAAAATAAGTTACCCTTCGGTATTTCGGTTTGTTATACTAGCACAAACTATAATGATGTCACCAGTGAAGAGTTCTATGACAAAATCATAGATATGGGAGCTCTTTTTGCATGGTTTTTTCATTATATGCCCGTAGGAAAAAGCGCTATACCAGAGCTAATGGTAACACCAGAACAAAGAGTTGAATTGATGGAGCGCATAAGAAGTTTTCGTAGAACAAAGCCAATATTTACTATGGACTTCCAAAATGATGCACAACATGTAGGAGGTTGCATTGCAGGTGGACGACGTTATCTTCATATTAATGCTGCTGGTGATGTTGATCCTTGTGTATTCATACATTACTCAAATGCCAATATTCACGATTGCACTTTGTTGGAAGCACTTCAGTCCCCTATTTTCATGGCTTATCACGATGGGCAGCCATTCAATGAGAATATGCTTCGACCATGCCCTATGCTTGAAAACCCTGAAATTTTACCTGAAATGGTCAGAAGAACAGGTGCTCATTCAACGGATCCGGAGGCACCGGAAAGTGCAGAAGAATTATGTGCCCGTACAATTGATTATGCAGAGAAATGGGCTCCTGTAGCTGAACAAATCATGTGTGAGCGCGCTTGTTCTAAAGACTGCTCTCAGTTTTTAAAGGTAGAAGAGAGGGTATAACAATGTCTTATCAAATTGTTACCGATGCTACAGCTGATATGGATTATAGTTTGTTGGATGCTCATGTAATTCCAATGAAGGTGTATATTAATCAAAAGGAGTTTCTATATGGTCCAGATGGTAATATTAGTGTCAGAACATTTTATGAAGCATTGCGAGAAGGAACGATAGCCACTACATCCCAAATTACTCCTTTTGAATTTAACTATGTTTTTGAAAAATATATGGCAGAGGGAAAGGATGTTTTATATTTAGCATTCTCTTCGGGTATGTCAGGAACCTATCAAAATGCTCTTCTTAGTGCAGTTGAGTTAATGAAGAAATACCCACAGCGGCGTATCATCTGTGTTGATACACTCTCAGCCTCAGTAAAAGAAGGATATCTAGTATATGAAGCGGTAAAGAGAAAGAAGGAAGGAATGAAACTAGATGATTTAGTAAACTGGGTGATGGAAAAAAGAGTGAAAATACACAATAGATTTATAGTAGATGACCTTGAAACATTGAAAAGGGGAGGGCGTATTTCTAGGGCTACCGCTTTAACTGGGATGGCACTTCAGATTAAACCAATCTTGGAAATCAACGAAGAAGGGAATTTGCAGTTTGTTAAGAAGGAAAGGGGAAGAAAAAAATCAATAAGGTCATTGTTTTGCTATTATAAAGAAAAGAAGAGAGAATGCTGTGAAGATACAGTTGTAATTGGACATGGAGATTGTATGGACGATGCAATAATACTTAGTGGCTATATTCATGAAAAATTTCCTAATACAGACATTATAATTACACCCGTTGGCCCAGTCATAGGAGCTCATACTGGTTCAGGTATGCTATCAATTGCTTTTAACAGCGGTTAGGGGCATATCTAAAAATAGCAGAACGATCAATAAAAGAATCTATGGTAATAAGGGTATCGTAAATCGAGGAGAGTTTTAATTTAATTAAGAAAGTATCCTTATACAATAGGAGGAGATTCTCTAAATGACAATAGAACAAAAAAAGAACTTTATTATAAATATTATTTATTTAGGTATAATTACTGGTATTATATATATTTTCATAAAGCATATTTTTGTTTTGATTATGCCTTTTTTAATTGGATTTATAGTAGCATTACTATTACGTCCGGCTATACATTTTACAGCTGAAAAATTTCATATTCCGCATAAAGCTGTTGCAATTTTATTAATTCTATTGTTTTATAGTATATCAGGCTTATTTTTATCATGGATTAGTTTATATTGTCTTGCTGAAATAAAGGACAGTATTGCTAGGATTCCAGAAATGTATGTGCTATATATTGAACCTGTAATTAATGATCTTTTTACGATTATAGAAGAAGTATCCACGGATATTGATCCAAGTATTGTTAGTGTAATCCAAGACATATCAGCTTTCCTATTTAAATCGGTAGATTCACTGGTTTCTAAGATATCCTCAACAGTAATTCAGTTTATATCATCATTTGTATCTTTCTTGCCGAGCTTATTTTTAGGAATTGTATTCGCAATATTTTTTTCGTTTTTTATTGCTATAGATTACAATAAGATTATTGATTATATTTCAGAAAAATTCAAACCCAAAACTCAGAGTTTTATCAATGAAGTTAAAGGGTTTGCTACTGAAATTGGTCTTAAATATCTAAAAGCATATTTAATTTTAATGGGGATAACATTTGTAGAGCTAGCATTAGGTCTCACTATATTGAAAGTAGACAGAGCTGTCAATATTGCTGCATTAATTGCGGTCATCGATTTTCTTCCAATACTGGGGACTGGAGGGATTATTATACCATGGATTATTTTTGAAGTTATAAAAGGTAACTTATCGTTTGCCTTTGGCCTTACTATATTATATCTTATTATAACAGTTGTACGTAATATATTAGAACCAAAATTGATAGGAGGTCAAATTGGTTTACATCCTATTGTTATGATAATTTGCATGTATATAGGGCTGAAAAGTTTTGGGTTTGCAGGTCTTATTATTCTGCCTGTAATCATAGCATTCCTTAAGCATCAATATGATACTAATAAGTTCCAATATTTCAAGCAAGTGTAAAACTGAATTAAGACACTGATGTGGGGTCAATATAGATCATTCCATAATTTATTATTAGATTTAGCGATATTAATTTTAAGAATGGAAATAACAATATAGAAATATTGAAAGTCTTCAGACATAAAATAGTATGATAATTTTCAGTAAGATTAAACCAAATATATGCGTGAGGTAGTATATGAATATAGTAGATTATACAGAATCAAAGATGGATAGTTTTAAAAATGCTCAGTTTAATCAGGTGGATAGCTTAATTCTATCACAGTTTGCCTATGTCTATTTTAGCAATGTGATACCAGGTATCCAAGACCAAGGAGAACCCATGCCTATTGCAGAATTATTGAAAGCTGAAAATATCCCCAAGATGCTGCATAATGTGCGTGACCCAAAAAACAATTACAGACTTTTGCTTGCGCTTGGTATGAGTCCACGTTTTAGGAATATTCGTATGTGTTGCTATTCTGACAGCCTGAATATAACTGAACAGAAACAATTTGCCGCTGTCACTTATCTTATTGATGATAAAAATGCCTATATTGCCTATCGAGGTACTGATTCAAGTTTCGTTGGATGGAAGGAAGACTTTAATATGGCTTTTATTTCCCCCATACCTGCACAGCAGGAAGGAGTTTTATATTTGAATTCTGTTGCAGAGAAATTTCCACATATGCTGATGATAGGCGGACATTCTAAGGGAGGAAATATTGCAGTCTATTCTGCTATGGAGTGTCATCCCTCAATTCAATCACGGATATTAAAGGTGTATAGTCATGATGGTCCAGGTTTTAAAGACGAAATATTTACAAGTGAAAAATATGGGCGGATAAAAGCAAAAATACACAAAACCTTGCCACAGTCCTCCTTGGTCGGGATGCTTCTCCATCATCAAGAGGATTATACTGTAGTAGAAAGCAAACAATTTTGGATTATGCAGCATGATCCCTTCTCTTGGTTAGTAAATAAAGATGACTTCAAATATGCACAAAGTATCACTGACGGTGCAGAGCATATTAATATAGTCATAAATCAATGGCTTTCAACCTTGGATGATGAAAAACGAGAACTATTTGTAACTACACTTTATAGTGTAATTGATTCAATTGGTGTAGTGAATTTTAGTGATCTAACTGAGGACTGGTATAAGAATTCAAATTTAGCCTTGGCTGCCGTTAAGGGAATAGACACAGAAACAAAGCGTTTTGTTTTTGAGACATTAAAGTCACTTTTTGCCTTATATGTGAAAAATCTCCGTATTCCCCTAAAATAATCAGACCCTATAAAGTTATATAAGGATGAGTATTGACTTGCAGCTGATTTATTGTATTTATTTTTTCTGCAGGAAGTTCTTAAAAGGCATTATAGAAGATGCAAATAAATTTCATGGGATAACAAGTTAAAAAATATGTTTATGCGCTCATTAAGGGAGATATTATGAAGAATAAGTTTATATTAACTTTTGTTTTGTTCGCAATAATTTTTGCTTTATTATATAAAGGAGTCCAGGACTTGGATTTTATAGATTCTGATAAAAATCAAGAAAGAACAAACTCAATCACCACATATAAAGATAGTACAGAAATTGAATCTGTCGATAGTGATAATCTTATATTTTTACTTTGCGGAGTGGATTCGGCAGATATTGAAGAGTCAGGTACTAGAACAGATGCTATTATTATTATAAAAACAGATTTTGATACAGGAGAAATTAGCTTATTATCAATTCCTAGAGATACAAAGATTACTATTAACAATAAAACACAAAAAATCAACTCAGCTCATGCAATTAATGGAATGGAATTGACAATGGAAACAGTGAATGATTTATTAGGGCTAGACATAGAGTATTATGTAAAAGTTGACTACAAAGTTGTAATGGATGTAGTAGACATTATAGGAGGTGTGGAGATAGAGGTTCCTTTCTTAATGGAATATAAGGATCCTGTAGCAGTACCACCTCTGGATATTTATATTGAAGAAGGTCTCAGAGTATTAGATGGTAAGAATGCCCACGATTTTTTGAGATGGAGAAAAAACAACTTGCAGACGGTGCAGTATCCTGAAGGAGACTTGGGTAGAATAAAGGCACAGCAGTATTTTTTAACTGAGATGATAAAACAAACATTAAATTCCGACAATTTGATGATAAAAATGCCTTCCATTGCAAAGACATATTTTGAAAATATTGAAACAAATCTTAATATGCAAGCGATATTTAAAGGAATTAGATTAGCTAATAACTTAGATACTGATAATATAGTTTCTGAAGTTTTACCGGGAGAAGGAAGATATATTGGAAATGTATCATATTATCTACATGATGAAGAGGAGACCAAGGAAGTAGTAAATAGGCTATATAGATAATAAATTATAATTGTATTATATAAAAGTAACTAGAAAGATTCTAATTTTACAGATATCTTTAACACAAGAAATAATAAATAGGTAAAAGAGAATAAATAAAATTTAAGTATATGTATTGACATATCTGTTAAAAAATAATACAATAATTATAAATCGGACGTATGTATTAATATGTTAAGGAGAAATACAATGCAAGATGAAATGGAAAAAACAAATCAATCCCAAAAAATATTAATTTCTGCGTTTGAATGTATTTCAACAAACGGATATGCAAATGTGTCTTTACGTGATATAGCAAGTGAAGCAGGTGTCGCTCTAAGTCAAATTAACTATTATTTTAATAATAAAGAAGGTTTATTTGTAGAAGTCGTAAAAATGATGGTGCAAAAATACCTGAAGGAGGTAGAAGAGCGTTTAAGAATAGATGTTAATCCAAAAGAAAAGATATCAGATCTTATTATGTATTTCATTGAAGTATTAGAAAAAGAACCAAAGTTATTTAAATTGCTGTATGACTTAACTAGTATGGCACTTTGGTCAACTAGATTCAGCAACATGCTTTCTGAAATGTTTAAGGATATGGCAGACATAATAAATAAACATATATTGAATACCTTGACATTAAAAAGTAAATTAAGAAACTATAACTCAAGATCTTTAGCAAGAATGATTTTTGGGGCAATCTTTGGTATTGCAATTCAAGTTATGATAGATTCTGACGAAAAGGAACTATTAAAAACTTTAAATTCAATTGAATTAGTATTTGATTAACATAATGAATATTAGAATAATCTGGATAAAAAAACTAATTATTTTTTTAAAAACAATAATACAGACGTACGATTTATTACTTGGAATATTAAATTAGTGGGGAGATTAAAATGAAACCGATAATTATTACAGATTCTAATTGTGATCTCAATGGAGATTATTTAACCGACAATAAAATTGCAGTTATCCCTATTAGATTTTATTTAAAAGGCGATAAGATGCCTTTGATTCCATCATATAATTACTTAATTGAAAAAGACCCAAATGACTTAACAGAGTATATGACTTATAGTGAATTTTATGATGAAATTCGAGGTGATGGAATTGCGACTACTTCCCAGATTTCACCCTATGATTTTAAAAGATACTTTAATATCTATGCTTCAAAGGGATACCCAATAATTTATATTGGATTTTCATCAGGTTTGAGCAATACATTAGATAATGCAATTCTTGCTCGTCAAGAAATTATGGATGAAGATAAAGAAGCTGAT
The DNA here is from genome assembly GCA_050173715.1 of Sedimentibacter sp. Classification (GTDB taxonomy): domain Bacteria; phylum Bacillota; class Clostridia; order Tissierellales; family Sedimentibacteraceae; genus Sedimentibacter. The sequence goes on along the minus strand of JBFXKO010000034.1, from coordinate 34,074 downwards.
ATAACAATAATTGACACTAAAAGTGCTACTTCGGGGCAAGGACTACTGGTATATTATGCTGCGGAAATGCTAAAGGGCGGAAGCACAAAGAATGAAGTTATTAATTGGATCGAAGAGAACTCACTAAAAGTGAATGTATGGTTTACTGTTGATGACCTAGAACAGTTAAAGAGGGGTGGCAGGATTTCACAAACTACTGCTAACTTAGGCACTTTATTGAATGTTAAGCCTGTTTTAAGGATTGATAAATTCGGGAAATTAGTCCCAACCCAAAGGGTAAGAGGACGAAAAAGAGCTTTAATAGAATTGTTTGAGCAGCTTAAAGCAAATATAGTAAATTCAAAAGAGCAAATTATCTTTATAAATCATGGAGATTGCATAGAAGATGCGGAATATTTGAAAAGCTTGATTACTGATAAAATTGAAGTGAAGGATGTAATTATAAATTATACAGGACCGGTAATCGGAACACATACTGGAGCAGGAATATTAAGTGTCGCATTTCTAGGGACTGCAGAGTAGTTGAAAGGAAGGGATTAAAGTGTTTGATTTTGTTGCATATCCAATTGGATACATGTTAAATCTGGTATATAACAGTCTTGCATTTCAAAATTATGGAGCAGCAATAATTATAGTGACCTTAATAATAAAGCTAATTCTGATGCCTCTAGTAATAGGGCAGCAAAATTCTAGTTCTAAACTCAACAATATACAACCTGAATTGAAGAAAATACAAGAGAAATATAAAGACAATGCTGAAAAGTTAAGCCAAGAAACTATGAAGTTATATAAATCACAAGGGGTAAATCCATTTACTTCAATAATGTCTGTTTTTATACAGATGCCAATTTTGTTTTCAATGTACCATGTTGTTTCAAATCCGATGAAATATATGATGTTAGATAAAAATGAGTTATTAAATATGAACTTTTTTGGAATTAATCTGGCAGCAACGCCTACCTGGAGTTATGACAAGTTATTTGGAGCTAATATTAGCAATGAAAATTTAATCTTACTTATAGTTCCAATAGCTGCAGTAATTACAAGTTATATTGCAACCAAATATTCAACGAAACAGACATCTGGAAATAATACAGATCAGATGCAAAGCTCTATGATGAGCACCATGGCTTTAATATCACCAATTATGACAGGAATCATCACTTTTACTGTACCAGCAGGGCTGGGTCTTTATTGGATTGTTAGCAATGCGTTCCAAATAGTTCAGCAATTTTTAATAAATAAATTCATTAATAAGAAAAATTCAAGTTTGGATTCAAAGTTGAAAAAGAGAATTGCAGGTATAATATCTGGCTTATAGTTGAATGGTAGATATTTAGTTTGAAGCTTATATATAAAACAATGGGGAGCATGAATTTATGAATAATTTTTTAAATTTAATATTATTTTTTACTATATATTCTTTTATAGGGTGGACAATGGAAACAATATATGCAAGCAAGATCAATAAAGAGTTCGTTAACAGAGGGTTTTTAAACGGACCATTTTGTCCAATTTACGGATTTGGTGCCATCTTAGTTATACAAGGATCGAAATTAATAAGTACAGCAAATCTAAATTACTTTGCAGAATCTATAATCATAATATTGTTTTCGATAATTATAACTACCATAGTTGAATTTATTACAGGCTATATTTTAGAAAAAATTTTCAACTTAAAATGGTGGGACTATAGCGGTGATGCTATGAATATTAAAGGATATGTCTGCTTGAAGTTTTCACTTCTATGGGGAATCTTAGCATTTCTTTTGATGCAGATTGTTCATCCTATAGTAGATAATTTAGTTTTTTTAATGCCTGAAAAGATTAAGGTATATATACCAATTATTTTATTATATTTTTTAGTTGATACTATGAAATCAGTATCTGATATTTTGGATTTAAGAAAAACGATTATTAATCACTCAAGTTTATCAATTCATAAATATTATATAAAAATATTAAAATATGAGAGGTATTTTCTAGCGTTCCCTCGCCTACTTATGTTAAACGCAGGGATAATAAATCGGGATGTAAGGAAGATATTGAATGACAGGATTGACAAAATCAAAATTGAAATTAAAACAAGATTTCAGAGTTTATGATGAATATAAAAAATGCATTTGCGATTTAATCCGAGATGAAGCTGTTCTATCTATGAATAAACATATACAGCATAGTGATATAAGCTGTTTTGAACACAGCGTTAATGTGTCACATATAAGTTATTTGATATGTAGATATTTAGGATTTGATTATAAATCAGCAGCTAGAGGGGGCTTGCTTCATGATTTTTTCTTATATGATTGGCATAATACAAAACCGGAAAATGGACTACATGGATTAGTTCATCCACGGATTGCTTTAAATAATGCTAAGGAGAGATTTACTTTAAATGAAATAGAAATGGATATCATAGAAAAACATATGTGGCCTTTAACTATAAAATTACCTAAATATAAGGAATCCTATATCGTATTATTAGTAGATAAATATTGCTCCATAATGGAAATAATTAAATTCCATAACAGAAGAAACATTATTAAGGTATATGATATTTCTTATTCAAGACAATTAGGCAAGAAAAGGGAATAAAAGGAGACTTACAAGATAAAGATGAAAAAAGTAAAATTTATATATAATCCTAGTGCTGGAAGAGGTGTAGTGCAAAAAAGGTTGGATGACATAATAAAGATTTATCAGAAGAGTGGATATATAATTAACCCTTCAAGGATAGATGAAACAGCAAACCTTAAAAGAACATTTGAGGATATTAGTGATGATTATTCCCACATACTAATTGCCGGTGGAGATGGAACTGTCAACGTAATGGTAAATCAGATGATGAAGCTTAAAATTGACTTGCCAATAGGTATCCTTCCAACTGGAACAGTTAACGATTACAGCAATTATATTGGAATGCCTAAAGATATTGTGGATTCATGCAAACAGATACTTTCAAATGACCCTGTTAGGATGGATTTAGGAAAAATCAATGACAGATACTTCGTAAATGTAGCAAGCAGTGGATTTTTTACAAATGTATCACAAGATGCAAATGACAACATCAAAAATTCTATGGGCAAAATTGCTTATTATCTTAAAGGAATTGAACAGATACCAAAATTAAAACCGATACCTATAAAGATTATTTCTAATGATATGGATTATCAGGGAGATATCTATACAATACTAGTTTTTAATGGAAGAACTGCCGGAAATTTTAAATTAGCATATAGTGCAAAAGGAAATGACGGTAAATTAGATGCTATTATTTTGAAGGGAGAATTAGGAGTTGATTCAGCTGCATTGCTGATTAAATTTATGAAAGGTGAGCACTTGGAAGAACCTGTGGGGCTACTGCATTTTCAGACTGATGAACTTTATGTAGATTCCCCGCTAAAGACCCTTACAAGTGATACCGATGGAGAAAAGGGACCGGATTTTCCCTTAAGGATTACTTGCTTGCATGAAGCGATAACCGTTTTGGGGGTAAATGAAGATAATCTATAGAATAGAATATACAGTTCAAAATCCTAAATATTACAATAAATTTTGAATTATATAATACCAACTACAATATTTTGGACAACAAGAAGTTTTCTAGAAAGATTAGTATTATATTGAATTATAAATAATAATACATTTTTAACAGCACAAGGGTTAATTTCCAGGAATAACCTGATTATAAATGAGCAGATATGCCTTAAACAGTTGAGTTAATATTCTCGCTTGGTACTTTAAGGTATATTTCATCTGTAATTCTACGAGGTGATAAGATGTTTCGAAAAATGATGAGATTTATAGTGGGGGTTGCTGGAATTATACTAGGATTTAGTATGATAAACATTTCAGGAGCCTTAAACTTGATAAAAATATCTAATATTAGCTGGGTAGAGTTATCTATCAAAATAGGCTTTCCTTTTTTAATTGGAATTATATTTTATTTGTTTTCTTATAAGATAATAGGATTGTGGAAAAGACTAATTCAAATAATAGAAAATGAATTACAAAAAGTCCCTTTTCATGAAACTGTTTTAGGCACCATGGGATTAATAATAGGTCTTTTAATTGCAAATCTATTTAGTAAGCCTTTGGATATCGTAGAACTTCCATATTTAGGATTTATAATTCGGGTAATTTTGAATGGACTATTAGGCTATTTTGGGATATTGATTTTCACTAGGAAAAAGGAAGAGATTTTTACTGCAGTGAGCAATGTAACTTTAAATATAAAATCCAATAAAGATAAATTTCAAGTATTTAGTAACAATTCCTGCCCTAAGATATTAGACACTAGTGTTATTATCGATGGAAGAATAGCTGATATTTGTAAAGCAGGATTTCTAGAAGGACCTTTTATAATCTCAAAATTTGTTTTAGTGGAGCTACAAAACATAGCAGACTCTTCAGATGATTTAAGAAGAGATAAAGGTAGAAGAGGATTGGATATACTCAATAAAATTCAAAAAGAATTAGGAGTAGAAATAATAATTAACGAGGAAAAGTTTGAAGATATAGGAGAAGTAGATTCAAAATTATTAAGGTTAACTCAATTACTAAATGGAAAGATAGTTACAAATGATTATAACCTGAGTAAAGTTGCAGAAGTTCAGGGAATAGAGGTTCTAAATATAAATGAGTTATCTAATGCTATAAAACCAGTTGTATTACCAGGAGAAGGAATTACTGCATTCGTAATGAAAGATGGAAAGGAACGTGATCAAGGATTAGCATATTTGGATGATGGAACTATGATAGTAGTAGAATTAGGCAGAAAATATATTGGTGAAACAATAGATGTGGTAGTAACATCAGCTTTACAAACCACAGCGGGGAAAATTATATTTGCTAAGCCGAAAATGATAATTGAGAAAGCTGTGTAAGACTTGTAAATCTCATATCAATTTATATAAGAGTCAATGTAAAAATAATAGCTAAGACATAGGCTATCCGAAACAGCTATAACAATAAAGCATGATTTTAAAAATCATATATCACCTTTATATGTCTTGATAAATATGATTGAGAAGAATTATTGAATCATTTATTAAGGAAGATAGAAGCGTTTGATGATAGAGAAAAAATAGATATATAAAAATTATAATAAATATATAAAGGTGATGACTAATTTTAAGGTAGAAAATTTCTTTAATGGAATCGTTATCCGGAAGGTATTATTTACACCACCAATAGTGATAAAAACAATCATAATTTGAGGTGGATGGGGATCTGTCTGTAACTGGTATTTAAGTGGCAGGTTATAACTATCAGTTGCAAATTTATTACCTATTTGAAGGTTCATTTTAATACTGGATAAAAATTGAACTGAGTACCCCGACCATAACAGTGATAGAAGTAAGCCGTTATTATGGTTTGTTCGAACTTTAAGTAAGTTGGTGATCATAAATGAAAAGCGAAATCATATTAGAGATGTTGAAATAGTAGTTTTATATAGAGGTACATATATCTTAATTGTATTGAATAAATTACGATTACAAGCTATCTCACAATTTAATATTTATCAAATACCCCCAAAAACCGCAATTTGCAATAAGCAAGTTGCGGTTTTTTTATTGACAAAATACCTGTTTTTACGACCGATAATCCTAAAAACATTTTACATACTTCTACATTTTTTTAAGATGGACAAGCTTTATCTTCTTCAACTTCTAAAATACTCATTTGGCTGCCGTTCTCCCCCTCTGTTTCTGATTTTTTCAAATTCAAAAATCAGAAAACGGAGGAAATAAGATGGGTTTTAATTATAGTAAAGAAAAATTTATTTTTGATAGAGAATGGGAGAAACTACGTGAACAATATATCACGGAAGGCATAAGTGAAGAGGCAATACAGGAGTTATATGATTTTGACTGGAGCTGGTTTCGTGCAAGAAGAAATTACGAAAATCGTGTACAAGCCCTGCCGGAAGAAGAAATAGATGATCAGAAGGCTGAAACACGTTCTGTTTTGTTTCGGAAGTTTACATCCTTATCTGCAAGTTTTGATGAAACGGAACTATCAGGCAGATACGCATGGATAGATACTATATCTGATGATGTACTTTCTAAAAAGTTAAAAAGGTTAAGTGATGATGAATTAGAGCTTTTAACTTTATTGGCTATAGAAGGATATACACAGCGTGAAATTGCAAGGAAAATGCATTGTTCACAAAATGCAGTATCCAAGAGATTAATTAAAATTAGAAGGATTTTAAAAGAAAAATAACATTTTTTTAAAAAATGGTTGTCAAAAAGGTCTTCTCACTGCCTACACAGTGAGGGGATCTTTTTTCTTCTCTAATTTTGGACTTTGAAAAATTAATATCCGATTTCATAAATACCTTAGCTGATAAGCCAGAAATGGAAAAGCGACAATGGAAGATGCGCTAAGACCACCTGTATAAGCAGATATTTTTCTCTTATATAAAAGTCGGCCTTCTAAGGTGCAGAGCGGTACCCATCTGCTCCATAAAACAATCCATGGTAGATTGTTCGCCATAACCTTATCAGCCTATAATGATACTTCTGCCCAGCCACAGACATCGCAATGGGGGCAGCCAGCGGAGATCCCGGTGGAGGTGAAATTCCTATGATGCAGCATAACCAGCTGCAGTTTATGAAATCGCCCTATAAGCTTTAGAAAAGGCTTTGTGTGTTGGGGATAGTAGTGTCTAAGTACAACACAATTTAATAAAAATCTTATAATTTTTAATATTAGAAGCAATGGGGATCACTTATTTATAGCAAGAGTTTATATATTTCGTTTTACAAATATGGTGGTCCCTATTTTTGTGATATTAAGAAGATAAAAAGATACAAAGAATAAAATAAAAATTACATAGAATGGAGGAATTAATATGACAAAGGAGCAATCATCTAGAGAGGTAGAATATAAGATGTCCCTAAAGCTCTTAAATATATTGCTTAATAGAGGGATTATAACGGAGGATGAATATGTAAAAATTGATGAATTGAACCGTCAGACCTTTTCTCCGGAACTTTCTGAAGTATATGTCTAATAACAATAGCTATATATGATTTTCTGTGGTAGTGTATGTTGCTAAGAAGAAGTGAATATCAAAGAAAGGAGGTTGACCATGGCAAAGAAAGTCAGGAAAATAGAGCCTATACACCAGAAAGTAATGCTGGAGCTACAGCCTAAAAAAAGAGTATGTGCCTATGCGAGAGTCAGTACAGATTCAATAGAGCAGCAGGATTCCTTTCATTATCAGGTAGATTATTATAAGAACTATATAAGTAATAGAGATGACTGGGAATATGCAGGAATTTATGCTGATGAAGCCATAAGCGGAACTCAGGTTAAAAAAAGGGAAGAATTTTTGTGTATGATGAAAGACTGTGAAGATGGTAAAATCGATATGATTATAACTAAATCTGTAACAAGATTTGCCAGAAATACAGTAGATAGCATAAAGGCAATAAGGAAACTAAAACTACTGGGAATAGGAGTATACTTTGAAAAGGAACATATAAATACCTTATCAGAAAAAAGTGAGCAGATGCTTACAATATTAAGCTCCATTGCACAAACTGAGTCAGAAAATATTTCTGCTAATACAAAGTGGGGATTTAGAAAACAGTTTGAAGATGGATCATTTAAAATAAGCACTCCAGCTTATGGATATATGAATGATGAAAATGGACAGCTAATTATTAAAGAAGATGAAGCTAAAATTATAAGAAGAATTTTCGATGAATATCTTAGTGGAAAAGGTACTTATACAATTGCGAAAGAATTGAATAAAGATAATATACCGACGATCAGGTCTGCAGAAGAATGGCAGGAAAGTGTAATTAGAGCAATATTGCAAAATCCTATTTATGAAGGGGACTTATTATTACAAAAAACATACAGAACTGAGGTGCTTCCTTTTCAACAAAAGGTAAATAAAGGGGAAGTGCCTCAGTATTTTATTGAGAATAATCATGAACCTATCATTACAAGATTAGAAGGACAGTCGGTACGTGAAATCTTCGAGTTCAGAAGAGAGCAGATAGGAATAGATGATAGCAGCAAATATCAAAATAGATATGATTTCAGCAGCAAAATTGTCTGCAGCGAATGTGGAGGTACTTTCCGAAGACAAAAAATTTATATAGGAAAGCCAAATGAAAGAGTTCAATGGTGCTGTATTCAGCATATAAGGGATATAGAAAAATGCAGTATGAAAGCCATAAGGGAGGAGAATATAAAAGAAGCCTTTCTGACCATGTGGAATAAACTAGTGACTAATCATATAGATATTCTGTATCCACTGCTAGAATCTTTAAAGAACTTACGAATTAATGAAGAGCAGGAAGGGGAAATAAAAGAATTAAACAACAGAATAATGGAACTAACAGAGCAGAGTCAAATCCTAAGTAGAGTAGTATCGAAAGGGTATATTGAATCTGCTATTTTTATAGAAAGGCAAAATGCACTAACTGTAGAGCTTAAAGAAATTAAAAAGAGAAGAAACCAGTTATTAGATAACAACGGTTTTGAAAAGGAAATAGAAGGAACTCTACTACTACTTAATATTATCAGATTCAACCAAGATATTATGGAAAACTACGATGAAGACTTATTTATACAAACAGTAGATAAAATAATCATAGGGAAGGATTCTGAGATTATTTTCAGGCTTATTAACACATTAGAGCTAACAGAGCATACAAGAAAGTGAGGTGAACATGCATGCGAAGGAACATATCAATAGGCTATAAACTGACAGATGGAAAAATAGTCTTGGACAAGGAAAAAGCAGAAGTGGTAAAGAAGATTTTTGAGGAATATTTAAAAGGATTATCTACCCATAAAATAGCACAAGGGCTTACAGCTGAAGGATTTCCTAATGCAAATAACAATCCTAGCTGGAATCATGGATCTGTAGGAAGGATATTAGAAAACAATAAATACTTAGGGGATGAAATACATCCTCAAATTATAGATGAGAAAACCTTCGAATTAGTACAGAAACGAAGGAAGTCAGTAGCAACAAAGCTTGGTAGAAATCCACAATTAAATAGTATAAAAAACCAAGGAATTTTTAGCGATAAATTGGAATGTGGAGAATGTGGAGAGATTTATCGCGAATATATTGAAAATGTTGGCAAGGCATCAGAGATTAAAAGTTGGAAATGCAAAAGGCATATTTATCGAAATAAAGTATGCTGTAGAAATTTATTTCTAACCAGTGAAGAGATAGAAAACATATTTATATCAGCAACAAATAAAATCCTATCGAGAATGTGGATGTTAGATAAGGAACAGAAGAAAGAACCTCTAAAGATAACTATCGAAATTAAGAACGTAGAAGAACGAATCAAAGAGCTAGAGGATGAAGAACAATTTTCTTCAAAGGAACTATCAGAACTAATCTTTAAAAGGGCAAAAGCCTATTATAGCATCTCTAAAATAGATGATTATGCTTGTAATACTGAGAAAATGAGACAAGCACTTATAGAGAAAGAACAGCTAATGGAATTTGATGAAGATTTATTTTCAACCATAGCAAAACAGATAATTATTAATAAGAATGGAAGAATCATAGTTGAATTTATAAATGGAACTACTATGGAGGTAGATTATGAAAAAATAAGAAAGGATGAATAATAATGTCAGTAGCAGTAAAAAAGAAAGTAGCAGTTATTCCTGCACAGAATATTTATAATAAAGGGATCAGGCCAGAATTTAAAGTTCTAAGAGTAGCAGCCTACTGCAGAGTTAGTACAAAGCTGGAACAGCAGGAAGGCAGTTATGAGGCACAGATATCTTATTATACAGAGAAGATAAAGAGTAATCTTAATTGGCAATTGGCAGGAATTTATGCAGATGACGGTATATCAGCAACTAATATGAAGAAAAGAGACGACTTCAATGCCATGATAGATGATTGTATGGCAGGAAAGATAGACATGATAATCACTAAGTCAGTCAGCAGATTTGCAAGGAATACTGTGGATTCCCTAGAAACAATAAGGAAACTAAAAGAAAAAAATATAGCCATACTATTTGAAAAAGAAGGGGTAAATACCTTAGAAGGTTCAGGAGAATTGCTAATTACTATTCTAAGCAGTCAAGCACAAGAAGAAAGCAGAAATATAAGCGAAAATACAAGATGGGGAATAACAAGAAGATTTGAAAATGGAATTATAGCAGTAAATCACAAGAAATTTATGGGATATACCAAGGATAAAAAAAGCGGCGAACTGGTCATAGTACCTGAACAAGCAGAAATAGTAAGAAGGATCTTCAGAATGTATTTAGAAGGCAGCAGTATACTAGAGATTACCAGAGCCTTAAAAGCAGATAAAATTAAAACAGTTACAGGAAAAGACACATGGCATCCTGGGGTAATAGAAAAGATGCTGTCTAATGAAAAGTATATGGGAGATGCCTTACTGCAAAAGACCTACACTGTGGATTTTCTGACAAAGAAACGAGTAAAAAATGAGGGAATTGTACCTCAATACTATATCGAAGATAACCATGAGGCAATTATACCAAAGGAAATATTTTATAGAGTACAGGAGGAGAAAACTAGACGAGCAAATCTAAATAAGGCGGCAGTAACAAGAAAGGCGAATAAACTAAAGAAGGAAAAGAGTAAATATAGCTCCAAATATGCCCTGACAGAAATCTTAGTATGTGCTGAATGCGGACATCCATATAGAAGACAAGTCTGGTCAAAATATGGACAGAAAAATGCAGTGTGGAGATGTGAAAATAGATTAAAAAACGGTGCAAAGGCAAGCTGCAAGAACTCACCCACCCTTAAAGAAGAACCACTGCATAATGCAATAATGATAGCCATTAATAATGTAGTAGAAAATAATGGAAAGTTTATAGAGGCTTTTAGAGAAAATGTCATAAGAGTCATCGGTGATTATTCTACAAAAGGAATTTCTACCGACTTTGATGAAAAGATAGAATCCCTTCAAAAAGAAATGTTATCCTTAATCGAAGAGAACGCAAAACAAGGAGCTGTAGCAGAAGATTTTGACGATGAATACAAGAGGATATCTGAAGAGATAAATGAGCTTAAAAAGGCAAAATTAAGGCTTGTACAGGAAAAGAAAGAGGCAGAGAACTATGGAGAACAACTAAATGAGATGGAGAATACATTAAAGACTGTAAGACCAGATATAAGAGAGTTTGATGAGGATTTGGTAAGAAGGCTAATTCAGACAATCAAGGTAAAAAAGGGTGAGAAACTGGAGATACAGTTTGAATCAGGGATAGTGATGGATCAGGTGGTAGACTATTATGACTAGGAATATAGGAGCAGTAACAAGGAAATAGGGGTTACTGCTCTGATGATAATGTGAATATGTTAAGATTAAAGTCCTTAGACGATGCTGAGGATTTTAGTGTTGGTGTATTTTGTAGAATTATGTCGAAGAAACATTTTTTATATTTGGTGAATAATGGAACCTTGGGTTGAGAAAAGATGAAGTATGCTATAAAATTGAAGTATGACTATTCCATATTTTAAACCCTAACTCTTATAAAGGGATGAGGACTGGTTATATAGATTTATATATCACATTTAATGGGAGTAGCTATTTCAATTAAATTTTTTAGTTCGAAAGATTTACCTTGTGACTATAAATCAAAACTATTTATCGGAAGATGGAAAAGAAAAGTTACAGACTCTAAGCAAGCCGAATAATTAGTACTTACTTTCTCAAGCATGCTTTAGTTTGTAGTTATTTTCAGGAGGGGGAATGTAAGTATGAGCCTAAAAGAAATATATGAAATCTTAACAGATATAAACCTAGAAGAAAATGATAGTTTTGTGGAATTATATTTAATAAATAAAAAGAATTCAGAAGAATATTATTCCTATAAATTGACAGTTGAAAAAAAGCTTCAGGAAGAATTAATAGAAATAGTATCAAATTCTGTTTTTGATGTACAAAATAAAAATATTTGTGAATATAATCCTATAGGACAGATAGATTCTGATATAGAAAAATGTAGTTTAGATTATATAAAAAATGCAAATAATGTATTGGCGTCTATGGTAGAAGATTCACCAAATAGATTAGAATTACTACCAGAAGTAAAAGACATACATAGCTATTGTATTAAAATTAAAAAAGGCGATTTACTAATTATAACATTTAGGAGATTTAATAAATTAAGGAGATTAAGGGCAGGATTTATTGGGACAGTAGTAGAAGGCAGATTTAAATCTTTAGATGGAGAATTAATAGGACTATATAACGATATAGATATCATAATATTTAATGATGATGTTTTTATTTTAAATCATATAGCTTTAGAAAGGATATTTGATATAGGAATACAATTTAAAGAAAAGGCAAAAGAAACCCTTCAAGATATAAAGGAAACAGATATTATAGATAATTTCGACAAGTTTGAAGAAGATGCACTAAATAACTTAAATGTAATAAAAAGGCTAACTAAGATAAAGGAGAATAAAACGTTGCCTAAAGTTTTTGATAACTTTGAAAATGTACCGAAAGTAATAGAGCATTTTGGATTAAATATTGAATTAAATCAGTCTAAAGATAAAATAATTTATGTTGATAAAACCCAAATTGAAGATATTACATTATTAATGAATGATTCATATTATGAGACTATAATAGCAGGGGTTCCAGGGATTGATAAGTTAAAATAAGAAATGGAGGGGAAATATATGAGATGCTTTAAAAGGTTATTTTCAACCATAGTAAAATGGATGATATTTTTAACATCATATATCCCTTTATTTGTTTTGATTATAATAAAGGATCTTAAAGATTTAACTATAAATAGTTTGCAAACTACTTTTAAAGAAAACCAGATGTTTATTTCTGTGATATTAACATTATCAGTTGTATCAAGTTTAATAACTATAATATTATTTAGAGCAGAAAAATGTGACAGTATAGAAGTTAAAGAAATTGAAGAAGTTGATGAAAATATATTAGAATATTTTATAACATACTTGATACCATTGCTAGAAATTGAATTAGGTAATGAAGTTAGCATATTAATTAATACAATAATTTTTATTATAATAGGAGTTTACCAAGTAAAAGGAAATAAACTATATTTAAATATAATTTTGATTTTTCTAGGGTATAGCATTTATAAATGTAATTCAAAATATATTTTGATAAGCAAAAAGAATATTGATGATATAAAAATAAACAATCAGATAAAAACTAATTTGTTAGGGAATATAGCAATTTACTAATACCCAAACAGATTGGGACCATTTTTGTTAATTATGTAAATTAGCTATTAAATATAAACTTAAAGAATCAGATTGAGATCATCAAAGATAAATAGTTTTAATGTTGCATAGATGAAGGGGTGGTTTCAATGAGTAAAAATAATATTGATAAATTAATGCTTAAAATTGATAGAGCCATAAAAGAAATATGGATAAATGAAATAAGAAGAGACTTAAGTAATAGTTATATTTTATATGAAGACACATTAAAAAGATTTATTCTATAATAGAATTAAAGCATAAGGGAGCACAAGTATCACTAGATCCTTTTATGGCTGATGTTGAGAAGACTATAAAATACATAAAAGATAAAGAGCTTAATGAAATACAATTTTATTTAGGATCTATTCACGAAGGAGAATTTGTCGCTGGAGAGACATCTTGGCTTGAAAATAAGCAACAAGAGAAGATGGTACAAGGAAGGCTAACTGAATTATCGGCATGTTATTATGAAGATCAAGATGAAATGGTATATACAATTATATCTTATAATGATATGAATAAGGACTTATATACTCATACAATCCAAAAGGGGTGAGGATAATGTCAAGAAATAAATGCCCTGCTTGTGGGTCCAAGGACACAGTAAAAATACTATATGGTGAACCAACTTATGAAGCATATCTAGAATCAGAACAAGGAAAACTCAAATTAGGTGGATGTTGTTTTTCGGATATTAGTCCAACCAAGCACTGCAAAACTTGTGGGCAAGATTTTGGAAGTAATGATATATTTTCTTTTCTTGAAATGACATCTTTTGAATTTTTTATTGGAGGTTATTTTGGGGTAGCTCATTTTGTTTATATTGATGGGAAACGGAATAACAAGCTGATAAGATATGCAAAAGTGCCTGGAGGGATGCATGTTGACCTAAAGCGTCTAAAGAATGAAATAAACCTTCAATCAGATATTATGATTAAAGAAATACCTCTAGAAGGAGAACAATGGCTTGCCTTTATAAAGGAATTAACTTATTTGGAGATAGTTAATTGGAAAGATAAATACATTAATAATGATATTTGCGATGGTACACAATGGGAGATTATAATTAGGTTTCCCAAACGCAATATAATAAAAAAATATGGCAGCAATGAGTATCCACCTTATTGGAGTAAGTTTATAAAAACTATGAAGTCTTATACAGGCGAGGCTATAGATTGAAACTATAACTGAATAGGAGGTATTTCAATTGACTATGGATATTAAAGCGATACAAAAATGGAGCAAAATCTCTAAGCATATACAAGAAAAGCTATTAGAGAACGTATTTTGTTCTACATGTGGTACAACCACTATTGTTGATTATTCTATGTATGATGATAAGGCAGGGATTTTAATTAAAGGGAAATGTAAAAAGTGTAATAGGGAAGTAGCAAGACTAATCGAAGATTAAAGATACAATTTTAATAAAAATAGATGATAAAATTATGAGAATCAATATTTACCCAATATAAAAGATTTAACAAACCAAATATAAACTCGGTTAGGGGGATAGCAATCATGATAAAAAAGATTATAATTGAGAACTTCAAATGCATTAATGATAAATTTGAGTTAGATTTTAAGGATGGGATCAATATATTAGTTGGAAATAATGAGGCAGGAAAATCTACGATTCTGGAAGCTATACATTTGGCACTAAGTGGAATTTTTCGTGGCAAACCAATAAGGGGGAATCTAAGCCAGTATCTATTTAATTATGAAGTAGTAAATAAATATTTAAATGATATTAATAATGGAGGATGTACTGAGCCGCCGTATATTTTAATTGAACTGTATATGGATGAAACTTTCCCTGAATTAGAAGGGGATATGTTTACGGATAAGAATTTAAAAGGTAAGATTTATGGTATATCTATGAAAATAGCTTTAGACGAAAAATATCATGAAGAATATGAAGCTTTAATTGAATCTGGTGATGTAATGAGTCTGCCGATTGAATACTATGATGTAGAGTGGTATTCTTTTGCACGAAAGGCACTTACCTCTAGAAGTATTCCATTTAAATCATCATTTATAGATGTAGGATTTAGTAAATTCCAGAATGGTTCAGATATTTATATCTCGAGAATAGTTCAAAACATACTTGATATGGATGAAAAAACTAAAGTTGCCCAAGCATATAGGAAAGCAAAAGAAACATTTTCTAAAGATCCATCAATATCAAATATTAATTCTAAGATAACTGGTATCTCCAAATTAAGTAATAAAGAAATAGAATTATCTGTTGACTTAGGCTCTCGTTCAACATGGGATGGTAGTCTTATCACTCAGCTTGATAAAATTCCTTTTGATTTTATTGGTAAGGGAGAACAAGCTATAATAAAAACTGATTTAGCATTATCAAATAAAAGAGCAGAAGCATCATCCATTATACTTATAGAAGAACCCGAATGTCATATTAGTCATACTAGACTTAATCAATTATTACAAAGCATCAAAGAAAACTATGAAGATAAGCAAATCATAATTTCTACACACAGTAGTTTTGTTTCTAATAAATTAGGATTAGATAATTTAATATTACTTAATCACCAAAATACAGTTAGGTTTGATGATCTGGAATCAAAGGATTTTTTTGAAAAGATTTCCGGTTATGATACATTGAGATTTATACTTAGTAAAAAAGCTATTTTAGTAGAAGGTGATTCGGATGAACTTATAATTCAAAGAGCATATATGGACAAGCATAATGGTAGACTTCCTATTGAAGATGGAGTAGAGGTTATTTCTGTGGGAACGTCCTTTTTAAGATTCTTAGAAATTGCAGAATATCTTGATTTCACCATTAAAGTTGTGACTGACAATGATGGTGATTTAAAAGCGTTAGAAAAAAAGTATAAAGAATATATTAATAAAAATAAGAAAGATAATATTGAAATTTGCTATGATGAAAATGAATATGAAGGTAATCTAACTTTAGGGAAAAAGAATAAGCCTTTTAACTATAACACTTTAGAACCTTCTTTATTAAGAGCCAACAGTTTAAAAATATTAAATTCAGTATTTAGCACCAACTATGAAAGTGATGATGAGCTACATAAATTTATGAAAGCTAATAAAACTGATTGTGCTTTAAAAATATTTTCTTCTGAAAAAAATATAGAATATCCAGATTATATTATGAGGGCAATCTTATGAAAAACCAACTTTTAATAGCATCTGCAGGTGCTGGAAAAACAACGCTGTTTGTAGAAAAAGCTATTAGCTGCAATGAAACTGTGTTAATTACAACTTTTACAGAAGAAAATAAAGAAGAGATAAAAAAGAAATTTTATGAATTAAATAATGGTGTTATACCTTCCCATGTAACAATAAGGACTTGGTTTTCATTTCTTATTGAACATGGTGCAAAGCCATATCAGGGAAAACTTACTGATAAAAAAATAAGAGGATTGTTATTAGTAAATGAAAAATCAGGCATAAAGAGTAGAAGAGGAAAATTCATTTCATATTATGGAGAAAATGATATAGATAAACATTATTTTAGTAAGGATTATAAAATTTATTCCGATAAACTTTCTAAATTTGTGGTTAGATGTAATGAAGTAAGTGATGGCAGTGTTATAGATAGGATATCAGCATTATTCAAATATATATTCATCGATGAAATTCAAGATATGGCAGGATACGATTTAGAATTCATAAAACTACTGCTTAAAACAGATTCTGTAATTAAAATGGCAGGAGATCCTAGACAAGTAACATATCATACACATTTTGCACAGAAATACAGAAAGTATGCAAATGGTAAAATTGAAGATTTTATTATAAATGAATGTAAGAGTTTAGCTTGTGACATTGATAATGAAACTCTCAGAGGAAGTTGGCGCAATAATCAGGTTATATGTGATTTTGCTAATAGTATATTTCCAGATTATCCAAAATTCAAATCTTTGCAAACAGAAACTAATCAACATAATGGAGTTTTTCTTGTAAGAGAGAAAGATATTATGATGTATCTAGAGGAATATAAGCCAATTCAACTAAGGTATTCCAGATCTAAGAATGTAAATCCCAATTATAAAGCCAAGAACTTTGGGGAATCAAAAGGGGGGACATTTGATCATGTATTAATTTACCCGACAGCAAAGATAGAGAATTGGTTGTTTAATAATAAAGAATTAGATAATTTTGAGATAAAATGCAAGTTTTATGTTGCAGTAACTAGGGCAAGACATAGTGTAGCAATAGTATGCAAAAACAATGTAAAAACAGATATATTACCGTTTTATAAATAACTTGAGCTATTTATAAAAGAAGTATAATATTGTGATATAAGAAAGATGCTAAAGCATGAGATAGAAATGTAATATATAATAATTTGTAATGAATTAAGCCTTCAAATAATTGATATTTGAGGGTTTAGTTGTTTACAAATTTTAAATTTGTAAAACAATTAAGAATTAATGTAGACAATAAAAATTTTGCTTTAGGCAAGAATATAGGACATTTTAGAAATATACCTTGCCACCAAGGGGATAATATCAAGTTACGACATCTTTATTGTCACCTCAAGGCATGTGGAGACGGTTGTTCTTTTGTCCAGAAAAAATCCTGATGATAGAATTGAGATTGACCTAAGACTTGATGAGCTTGATATCACTACTGCTGAAAGTAAGGCTACTTATGAAGAAATAAAGGATTATGTTCTGAAAAATCATAGTATGAAAGTATCAAGTCTATATATTTCGCAAGTAAAAAGAAAATTAGGACTAGAGGTTGGTACAAATTACAATCTTCCAAAGTCAGAAGATGCACGAGTTCCACAATGTCCACCTGAAAAAGAGCAAGCCATAACAGATACTTTAATACATTTTAAAATGATATGAGTAAAAGTATTTGTAAATTCGCTTGCAGCCAACGAGTGCAGAGAAAAGGATTATACTTAAATGACCAAGCCGGAGAGAGAAACCAAGAATGTACTTTACCTCAACAATGACGACTGCGTGGATGTCATGATCAGCAAGATACTAAACTAATAACCGAAAAAAGCTACCCCAGAAACAAAGGGCTACAGAAATGTGGCTCTTTCTTTATTGCCTTTTTTTGTGTGTGAATCCAATTATCAATATGCTAGTTGTTAAACCAGCCAATCATTAACCCATTTTGACTCATCATTACCATGGTGCAAAGACGTGGGAGGTATTTTTTCAAACGTAACATTTTGTCCAGAACATTGGTGAATTTGACGTTAAATCAGTCTTCATTCCCATTTGAACCTCATTTTCAAACTGGTAGCTGGCGATAGTCTTACTAAAATAGGAAAATACTATGGTTGTGATAAAAAGACTATTAAAAATCGGCTATATCGAGAGCAGTGGACGGATAAGGATATTGCGAAACTAAGGCAAGGAATTGATGTACGCAAAGAGAATTGGTTTAATAATGGGTATTAAATGGAAGGCAGTTTTCAAAGGTTAATATGCTTTGCTTAACATTCTATTTATTGTTTCAACGCCCATTTTTGCTCCACGATATATTTCAGATAAAAAGTCTACTGTATTTTGATTATTTTCCATTTTAGCCTCCTTTTTTCTTTATTATTTGCAATATGAAAATCTTAATACATTAGAGAGTCCACTGCTTTAAAATAAATGTACTGTCTACTTAAAAAATTACTAAACTGTATCTTTTAAAGAGTACAGTTTTTAATATAATAAAATAAAAAATGTATTATAAGGAGGTAGCATTTTGGTTACTAATAGTAAGAAATTTTCTATATACCAATTAGCAGTAATTGGCTTGATGTCAGCCATGGTTTTTGTAGCAACTAATTTTAGAATTGAAATTCCTACACCATTAGGTAAGACAATGCTTCATTTAGGAAATGTAATGTGTTTATTATCTGGACTTTTATTTGGAGGTACAATAGGCGGATTAGCTGCAGGTTTTGGATCAGCTATATTTGATTTATTTGACCCTGCCTTTGCACCTGAATTTTGGATTACATTCATCATGAAATTTACTATGGGATTTATAGCAGGAAAGGTTTCTCATATGAAAAATTATGAAGGGGATAATAAAAAATTAAATATTATAGCAGCAATCACGGGTTCTGCAACATATGTAGTCTTATATATTTCTAAAACAATAATATTGCAATATTTTATTTTAGAAAGCAACTGGGAAGCAGTTGCAGCTGTTGCAAGTACAAAATTTATTGTATCATCAGTTAATGGTATTGTAGCAGTCATAGCATCACTTGTACTCCTAATGAGTATTAGACCTGCGTTAAAAGCAGCTGGAATTTTTGAAAAAATAAAAAATAATATATAACTTTTTTCTAAAGTAAGATACATGAGATAAGAAATTAGAAAATGTATGGTGTTTGTGGGACACAGGTATTTCGCCTGTCTTACCCGTGTCCCAGTTTATTGTTTATGCAAAGTAAATACTTTTTTTGTCTAAGTCTAATAAAGCTTCATGTATATTTTGATGCTATTGTGTGGAAAAATAATTGATATTAGTATAGCAAACGGATTAAGCGCTGCTGTTACCTTACAGGTAATGAACTTGCTTCTAAAAATGCTGTTGAAAAGGAAGACAATGTGAGGTGAAGGTTCTTAATCCGGGTGAGTTTTTTCAAATTTAGATGAAATTAGGACACTTAGAGAACCGTCCACACTGACCACACTGACAGCTGAATTGTTTAAATTAAAATAGTGACAAAAATACTGAAACCTCTCCTGTCGTTTCAACTGCAAGGCAAATGAAATTGAAGATGAGCTATAGTGCCATGTATAAGCAACTTTTTAAGACGTACGGGGCTTGACTAAAGCAGTTTTAAAACATATAATTCTTTCAATATATCTATATATCTATGAATTGGAAGTGGTGAACATAAAAAAAATTCTTGTAATAAGCAAAGGTACTAATACCGGGCAACGAATAGCAAGACAAATAGAGACTTTACTTGGAAAGTACGTTAAAGTTGAGTGCGCTTTGGCATCTGAATTAAAAGGAAAGAAATATGAAGCAGATTTGGTGCTGTATACAAGCGCCTATTTAAAAAGAGGAGCTACAAAATATATTGATTGCAATATTCCATATATAATAGCTAAAAGGGTTATTGACCACAATAACATAAAAGAAATAATAAGTATCGATGAAGGCGAAGATGTATTATTTATAAATGATTGTTGTGAGTCCACGAAAGAAGCTATTGAACAGCTAATAGAGCTGGGGCTAGACCATATTAGATACAATCCATATTATCCAGGGTGCTCTTCATTCCCCAAACTTCAAATAGCCATAACAACAGGCGAAAGTCAGTTAGCTCCGTACAAGCCTGATAAAATGATTGATATAGGTACCAGAATGCTGGACGTTAAATCAATTCACGAAATAGCATCCATTTTGGAAGTTGACAAATACATAAAGGATAGTTTAATAACGGAATACATCAGAGACATAATAGATGTGTCCAAAGAAATTGATAAAAGCAGAAAAGCTTATTATGAGTCTGAGCAAATGCTTCAGCTGATGGTAAATAATCTGGATTACGGTGTATCCTTCATAAACAATGAAGGAAAAATAATGAGTTCAAACTCAAAATTCGAGTATATATTCGGTCTTAAGAAAAAGGATTTGCTTACAAAAAATATTCAGGATCTAATAAATATTGATTTGCTCAATGTGAAGGATTACAATAAACTTTTAACAAGAATCGAGAACAGAGAAGTTACAATTGAACTTAATCAAGTTAACTTTTCTAAGAGATATGGCTTTATAGTATCTGTAAAAATAAATAAAGAAGTGTCTTCTGTAGACAATAAAAGTAATCAGATGCTGAACTCGTATGTGGAAAGGAATCTCCATAATTTCAATGATTATTATACTGTTAACTCCAATGTAATAAAGATGATAAACAGAGCAAAAAAGTTTTCTAAAAGCGATGGAACGGTATTAATAACAGGAGAAAACGGAACAGGAAAAGAAATATTGGCTCAAGCAATACATCTGAATTCACATAGGGGAAAAAAGGCATTTGTTCCTATTAATATAGCAACATTCACGGCAAGTTTAGTTGAAGCAGAGCTGTTCGGATATGAAGAAGGAACATTTACAGGGGCTATAAAAGGTGGCCGAATGGGAATATTTGAAATAGCCAATGGAGGTACCATTTTTATTGATGAAATAGGAGATGTTCCCATTGACATACAGACGAAGCTGTTGAGAGTGCTCGAGGAAAGAAGAATCAGAAAAATAGGTGCTGCAGACGAATTAACTGTCGATGTGAGAATCATAGCAGCAACAAATAAAAATTTAATGGAATTGATAAAAGAAAATAAATTCAGGCAAGATTTGTTTTACAGGCTCAACATACTTCCATTAGAAACAATCCCTCTTCGAAAGAGGAAAGATGATGTGGAAAATCTGTTGAAGTACTTTATCAATATTAACTTAAAAGACAAAAAAATAATGTCTTTACATGAGTTTTTTGAAGAAGATACTGCTAGATTTTTGCTGAATTACCAATGGCCGGGTAACGTGAGAGAGCTGTTGAACCTAATCGAGTACCTTGTATTGATATACGAAGGCGAAAAAATAGGCATGTCATATCTACACAGCTATATGTATGATGTGCCGAAAAACAGTGATGTTTTTTTAGATTCATACGAAATATGGGTGTTGAAACAGTTTAGCATAAATGAAAATATGGCAGTGGGTAGGACAAAACTTGCTGAAAAAGCCGTAGAAGAACATAAAGATATTGGGGAAGGAAAAATAAGAAAAATATTGATAGATTTAAAAAACAAAAATCTAATAGCTGATGAAGGGAAAAAAGGATCAAGAATAACTGACTTGGGAAAAACAACTTTAGAAAAATATAGACCATAGCTGGTTGAAAAAAACCAAGCTATGGTTTTTATTATCCAATAAAATGATTCAATATATTTAAAATAAAGATATATATGATAGTTAAAAATAACTAAGGCATTGAAAAATTAATAAAAATAAATAAAACAGGAAAAATAATTATTAAATTAATAATTTGGCATAAAAATTGCTAATATATTAAGCTGATTAAATATATAAGGAGAAAGAAATGGAAAAAAAAGAAAAGTTAAAGAAAAAACCGACGTTTGCTCAAGCAGTAACACCAATTATTTTCATGATGGTAACATTGGTAGTAGGTGTAGGCTACATGAAGCTGAAGGCTGAGCCTATATTAATTTTAGTTGCTTTTTTATCAGGAATAATAGCAATGAGATTGGGCTATTCTTGGGATGATATGCAAAAAGGAATTGTAGAGAAAATTTCCATGTCAATGCCTGCAATTTTAATTTTATGGAGTGTTGGTGCTCTTATAGGATCATGGATGTTTTCAGGAGTTATTCCAATGATAATTTATTATGGGGTAGAAATTATAAATCCTAAGTTCTTATTGGTTACAGCATTTTTAATAACTGCAGTGTTTTCAACAATTACAGGTACCTCATGGGGTTCGGCTGGAACAATAGGTGTTGCCATAATGGGTATAGCAGGAGGATTGGGAGTTTCACTTCCGGCAACTGCTGGGGCAGTAGTAGCAGGGTCTTATTTTGGAGATAAGTTATCACCCTTGTCAGATACTACAAACTTAGCTCCCTTAGCTGCAGGTTCAACATTGTATGACCACATTAAGCATATGCTTTATACAACTATTCCAGCAACAATAGTTTCATTAATAGTTTATTTTGTTGCCGGTTTAGGTTCAAGCGGTGCAGGTAGTACGGCCGAAGCGGTAAATTTATTGCAGACAAATTTGGATGTAATGTTTAATTGGAATATATTGCTTTTGATACCTGTGGTTCTTATATTAGTTGGTTCATTGGTTAAGTGGCCTACAATTCCTACAATGTTGGGAAGTGCATTAATTGCAGTAGTAATAGGAATATTCCTGCAGGGATTCACTTTGAAAAATGGATTCTTGTCGCTTATAAGTGGATTCAACGTTACAATGACAGGATATGAAGGAGAATTAACAAAGGATATACTTACATTGTTAAACAGAGGCGGAGCGGTATCCATGGCTGGAACAACAATTTTGGTGTTCTGCGCAATGGGCTTTGCAGGAATAATGAGTATTTCAGGAATGTTGGATGTTGTGCTTGAAGCAATAACAAGCAGGGTTAAGTCTACATCAGGAATTATAATTTCAACAATAGCATCATGCTTTACTGTTGCATTTGTTACAGGTAATTCATATTTATCAATTTTACTTCCAGGACAATTATTTAATTCAGTATACGAAAAATACAATCTTCAGGCTAAGAACTTATCAAGAACTTTGGAAGACTCAGGAACAGTATTGGTTCCTTTAATTCCGTGGTCAGCAGCAGGGGCGTACATGACAGCAACATTGGGTGTTGAAACTCTTGCCTACCTTCCATGGGCTGTAATGTGCTACATGGGAATTGTATTTGCAATAATTTTGGCTGTAACAGGTATAGGAATTGCATATATAGACCCATCGAAGAAAAAATCTTAAGGTGGTTTAGCAATGATATTAATAAAAAATATTGAGGTATACGCACCCAAGTATATAGGCATCAAAGATGTTTTAATTGTTAATGATAAAATTGCATTGATAGAAGATAAAATCAAAGAGTTTACTGAAAAGTTGGAAATAATTGATGGTTCGGGAAAAAAACTTATCCCAGGCTTCATTGACAATCATGTACACATAACAGGGGGCGGGGGAGAAGGAAGCTTCAAAACACGTGTCCCTGAAATAACATTGTCAAAGCTTATAGAGGGAGGTATTACCACAGTAGTCGGTTTATTAGGAACAGATTCTACTACAAGAAGTATTGAAAATTTAGTCGCTAAAGCAAAGGCTCTAAAAGAAGAAGGTATATCTGCATATGTACTGACAGGTTCTTATGGTTATCCGTCGGTTACATTAACGAGTTCTGTGAAAAAGGATATTGTTTTTATAGATGAAGTTATAGGAGCAAAAATAGCCTTATCTGACCACAGATCACCGAATGTGTCATTTGATGAATTAGCAAGATTAGCTTCTGATGCCAGAGTTGCAGGAATGTTGTCTGGAAAGCCAGGCATTGTAACAGCACATATGGGTGATGGAGAAGTTGGACTAGGATTAATTGATGAAGTTTTGAATAAGACCGAAATACCAGTTAAAATTATAAGACCTACTCACGTTAACAGAAAAAGGGAGCTTTTGCATGAAGCTTTTGAATATGCTAAGAAAGGCGGAATAATTGATTTAACATGCGGTATATCTGATGATTTGTCTCCTGCAAATGCAATTGTTCAAGCTGAGATAAATAATGTACCCCTTGAAAATATAACTGTAAGTTCAGATGGGTACGGAAGCTGGTCTAATTATGATGAGTATGGAAATTTAATAGAAATAGGTGTATCATCTGTAAGCAGCATATTTAATGAATTTAAATATATGGTCAGTGAACTTAATTTCAACATTGAAAAGGCTCTTATGTTTTTTACAGTCAATGTATCTAAAGCTATTGAAACCTATCCGAAAAAGGGTATAATTCAAGAAGGTTCAGATGCAGACCTATTGATTATAGACGATAAAATAAATATTGAAACAGTTATTGCAAATGGTAAAATAATGCTTCATAATGGTGAAGCTTTGGTTAAAGGAACATACGAATAAATAACAAGTATTGTAAAATAGAGTATTTTATAAAAAAGCGGACTGAAATGCAGTTCGCTTTTTTAAATGATTTGCTTAAGTCGCTTAAGTTGACAGTGTATAGATGAAGTTCTTCACCAGACGGATGAAGTAAATATTTCATCAGCCATGAGAAATATAGGATTATTAGAGGAATGCTAAAATCGTTTAAAATCAGAACATACAATGAAGATACAGGAACAACAGAAAAACCAGCATGATACTTGGAGAAAGAGAACAGATATTATACGGCAAGGGATATATAGGGGTTGAGCTTAACCGTGACGCTGTAAAAGACGCTATAGGTTTAATTTTTAGTATGAAATCGAAAAATTGTATCATACTAAACGAATAGGAGGTTGTTAAAATGAAACAAAAAATAGCCAATTTGACAAAAGAACAGCAACAACTATTGAATAAAACGGAATCTGAATTGGGCTGCGTGTTGGTTGCTTATGAAACATTGGGTCAGTCTCAAAATACTTCTAAATAATATTAATAGCAGCAACTTATAATGAAAGGTTCTGACTCCCATAGAAATTTAGAGCTCTATGGGAGGTAAAATCCTATGCCACTGAGTTTTGAATAATCTGAATAATACTCATAATATAGTTTGAAAAATTCCAAGTTTACTTCCCTGTCCAATTTTAATTTCAATAGCATCTGGATAAGTACATGCCTGAAATACGGAACCGACCTTAAACACATGATTCTGCAGCTGGCAGATTATTACGAGTAGATTTAAAAACGGCTTGTCTCAGCCGTTTTTGCTTACAAGGGCATATCTGGTAGAGCTGTCCTAAATGAGTCGGCACTTTCCCCTGCTTTTAAAAGACAATGGATGTGATTGACCTAGATATAAAACTATGTTAATATTTTTTATATTATATTTGCAGATTTTCTCAAACAACAAAAGGACAAATGATTTTGTAAAGTATACTATTAATATAATTGCATAACTTAATTGAATGGATCAACGAGTGATCTAATCTTGGTTACAAAACATTTTTTAATAAAGAAGATCAATTAGTGTTTGAGGATTAAGAAAGTAAATGAGAAGGTAGTTCGAAGGGAAAGCAATATGTTATATTCAGGAAATATATTTATTATTTTGTTCTTTGTTTATGGAATCAGTTTTTTTACAATGGGTGTTATTGCATTGCAGTATAAAATTCCAAAAGAAACGAGCTTCTCATTATTAAGAGCCATTAGGTACCTTGGTTTATTCGGTATCATGCATGCATTTGTTGAATGGCTTATCATGTTTGCACTAACAGACTTATTTCCAAATGAGAAGCTTTTTCTTTTTATGGCTGCCGTACATTTAAATGCATTATCTTTTACTACACTATTGCATTTTGGTATAAAAATCGCAGATTATAAAGGAAAAGGCAGTAAATTTTTTGAATGGCTGCCTTGGATAATTTTTGCTATATGGGTGCTTTTATATCAAGGAGCAATCATGAAAAACGGGGAGTTATCTTTTACAATCAATGTAAAATATGATAACTTATGCAGATATTTTATTGGATTGCCAGCAACAATAATTACCGCAGCAGCACTTGTTAATAATTCAAGAATACTTAAAATAATGAAGATGCAAAGAGCAATTATTAAATTTAAACTTTTGGCAGCATCATTTGTTTCATATGGTATATTTGCAGGAGTATTAGTTAATAGGCAAGATTTTTTTCCTGCTAACATAATTAACAAACAGATTTTTCTTGATATTTTTGGATTTCCCGTAGAATTTGGGCGTATGATATCAGCAATACTTATTACAGTTTTGTTTATAGGAATTTTAGATATTTTCCGTCAAGAGAGTGATTTGATCATTCAAAGTCTTGAGCGAGAACGTGTGGCAAACCAAGAAAGAAGAAGATTTGGCAGGGATCTTCATGATGGAATAATACAGAATTTGTTTGCTTCAGGGCTGCAAATTGAAAGTCTTCTCATGGAAAATGAAGTCGAAGTTCTTCATAATGAATTAAGAAATGTTAAAAACGATTTAAACAGTGCGATCCAAAGAATACGAGAATTCATTGAATCCGTATCAAATATACAGATGGGTATGGATCAATTTAAAATGCAAATTGATGAGTCAATTGAAAATTTTAAAAAAATAACCAAAGCAGTGATTACATTAGATTATCAGATACCCGAAATAACAAATCGCTATCTATCATCAAATAAGCTAACACAAATTTATTATATTATCCAAGAAGCAGTCAGCAATTCAATTAAACATTCAAAATCTTCTGCAATCAACATAAAGATTCGTTATGATATGATGTCAGTGGTTGCTGAGGTAATAGACAATGGAGAAGGGTTTGACATAAAGCAGGATAGAAACAAAAGAAAGTTTGGAATAAGTTCGATGCAAGAACGCAATGCTTCTATTGGGGGCATATTAAATATTGATAGTAGTCCTAAAGGGACAACTGTAACATTAATTGTACCATGGGAGGAAGAATTAAATGAGTAAGTCAAATATAAAAGTACTTCTTGTTGATGATCACGCTGTTGTTAGGTATGGGATACGTTCTATTCTGGATAAATTTCCTTCGATTCAAGTGTTAGGAGAAGCGGGATCATTGAATGAAGCTTATGAAAAAGCTGAAAACCTTAAGCCGGATGTTATATTGCTAGATATGAAACTGCCTGACGGTGATGGTGTCACAGGGTGTATAAAGCTGAAAAGTATTATACCAAATGTAAAGGTCATTATTCTCACTGCTTTCGCTGAAGAAAATATAGTATATGAGGCAGTTAAAGCAGGTATTGACGGATACATATTAAAAAACATTGAAGGTCAAGCAATTGTCAATGCTATTACCGATAGCTATAAAGGAATAACTGTAATTGATCCCAGTATTTCTGATAAACTGGTTAAAATAATTCAAAAAGGAAATGAATCAGATTACTCACTTGCTCCTCAAGATAGAAATATCTTAGAGCTTATTAGCCAAGGATGTACGAATAAGGAAATAGCTGATGCATTATTTTTATCAGAGAAAACTGTGCGTAATAATGTGAGTAAAATTATGAAAAAAATAAATGTTAATAACAGAACTGAAGCAGCTATGTTTTGGTCGAGACAAAAGTCCCTCAAATGAGGGACTTTTGTCGTATTAAAGGGACGTTTGCGAGATTGTTAACAATCTTTTATTTTGATATTATTATGAGGAAATGAAAGTTAATTTATTAACAAATAAGAAAGGAAAAGGAGCAATAAAATGAAATACAGTAAGAAATTAATAACTTTTTTATTAGTAGCCACACTTCTATTTGCAGTAGGTTGTCAAGCTGATAACGGCAAATATAAAGATGGTGTTTATACTGGAAGTGGTGAAGGCAAGTATGGCCCTATAAAGGTTGAAGTAAGTGTAGAAAAAGGTAAAATCAGTACAATAAAGGTACTTGAGCATAATGAAACTCCGGGACTATCAGATCCTGCACTTGAAAAGACACCACAAGATATAATAAAAGCTCAATCAACAGAAGTTAGTGCTGTTAGTGGTGCAACTGTAACAAGCAATGGAATTATACAAGCTGTTAATGATTCAATCAAGGATGCACAGAAAAAATAAAAGCGAAATTAGAGGAGAATATCATGAAAAAAATAGTATTGTCAATGTTTTTAATAATGTCATTATTAGTAACGATGGTAACAGGTTGCTCAACAGCTCCGGCTCCAGTTCAAGAGAATAAGCCCACAGATGTCTTGGTAGTAGGTGGCGGTGGCGCTGGCTTAGTAGCAGGTATTACTGCTGCTGAAAATGGCACAAATGTAATATTAGTTGAGAAGATGCCAGCAGTTGGTGGTAATACACTTATTTCTGCAACAGGTATAACAGCTTCAGACACAAAGCTGCATGATGTGGCCGGAACACCATTTACAAAAGCAGATCATTTTAAAAAGACAATGGATACTTCCAAAAATCTTGCAGATGAAAAGCTTGTAAAATTATTGGTAGACAGCAGTAATGATGCATATGAATGGTTACTGACACTTGGCTTAAAGTATAAACTTGATCCAAAAGATCCAGCATGGATTATCCCGGAAGAAGGTCACTATGGTGCAGAATTGATTAAGGCTCTAAAAGCCAAAGCAGATACATTTGATAATTTTGAAATAAAGCTTGAAACAAAAGCAACTGAACTTGTTGTTGAAAATGGTAAAGTTGTAGGAGCTAAAGTTACAGGTAAGGACGGAAAAGAACAAGTTATTACAGCTAAGTCTGTTATACTTGCAACAGGCGGATTAAACAATGCTCCGGAGATGATTGCAGAGTTCAATCCAAAATACGCAAATATTAATGCAGAAATGACTACACCTGGACCAACTGGCGATGGTATTAGAATGGCACAAGCAATTGGTGCACAGTTAAAAGACATGGAATATTTTCAAATGAGACCGCTTTCATTGAATGGATATTGGTTTAAGGAAATCATCGTTAATGAAGAAGGCAAGGGTGGAATCATCGTAAATAAGGATGCAAAGAGATTCGTTAATGAAACATTATCACCTTGGGATTTAGGAGCTGAAATTCTTAAGGCACAAGATAACATGGCATATGTGATTATCGATTCAGATGTTTACAATACGCCAGATGGCAAGAAAATGGTAGATAAAGCAAAAGGCGTTCAAGCTAATACAATCGAAGAATTAGCTGCACAGCTTGGTTTAGACCCTGCAACACTTAAATCAACAGTAGATGAATATAATGCAAAGATCGACCCATTCGGAAGAAAGACTATGGGCAAAGTAACAACAGCTCCTTTCTATGGAGCAATAACAAAACCTTCAAGCCACTATACAATGGGTGGTGTTGCAATAAATGAAAATGCTCAAGTGCTAGACAAAGATGGTAAGGCAATCGAAGGTTTATATGCAGCTGGTGAAGTTGTTGGCGGACTTTATGGTGCTGGTCGTGTTGCCGGTAACAACACACTTGATGATATAGTATTTGGTAAAATAGCAGCTAAGCATGCAATAGGAAAATAAATATCTTTCTTGAGAGACTAAACGGTTGTGCCGTTTAGTCTCTTTGCATGCGAACATGGTTCCGATCTTGATAATTAAGAATGTTATTGAGAACGGATTTTTGTATTGTTAATTATTTGTATGGAACTGGAAAAAGTTATGTTATAATGATACTAAATGAACATCATAAAGTAATATATTGTTTTTATTCATTTCTTGATATATACCATTATATGAAAATTATACACTTGGATGTATATTTTGAAATATATTACAATAAAATAAATAGCAGAAAAATGGGATGTTTCACAGCGAAGAGTTTAGGTTTATGTGAACAAGGACGAGCAGAGGCAGCGGCTAACATTGTAAAGTTGGTTAAGGAACTGATTGAAGGAAGTAAAATCATCGGATGAATCGTATAATTTGGAAACAGCTAAGCGGTTATGGGAAGTAACTGAGGAACTTATTGGTCAGAAAATTTAGTTTATGAGTATAAAAATAAAAGTTGTATGAGGCAGTGTTAAAAAATATAGAATGGAAGATCTAAAGAACTAAGAAGATTTGTTAAATGGATATCTCTGAAAGATTTACCTAAAAGGGGAGTGAATTTAGTGAAGGCTATAAAAATAATACTAGTAATAGCAATATTATTGGCTGTGATTTTGACACTTGTTTTTTGTAGAAAAATATTTGGAGTGGGTTATACTGCTGAAATAAGAAATAATGAGGGAGAGATAATTTCAGGAAGTATAGCTTCACTGGAAAAAGTGAATTTAGGGGGAATGGAGCAGAGTATTCTAATTAGAGGGTATAATCAAACTAATCCTATTTTATTATGGCTCCACGGTGGTCCAGGGTCATCACAGATGCCAATAGCCCATTATTATGATGAACAGCTAGAAAAAGAGTTTATTATGGTTCACTGGGATCAACGAGGTGCCGGTAAATCCAATACTGCTGATTTTAATGAGAAGACAATGACTTATGATCAATTTATAGCTGATGGGCATCAATTAACAGAATATTTAAAGAATAGGTTTGGCAAAGAGAAAATTTATTTGATTGGCCATTCTTGGGGCTCTCAGCTAGGACTTGAATTAGTAGATCGTTATCCTGGGGATTACTATAGTTATATTGGAGTAAGCCAAGTTGTAGATAATGTACTTCATAATATGATTGCTTATCCCTGGTTATTAGAGCAAATTAAAAAGACAGGTACCAAAAAAGACTTAAAAAAATTAGAAGAATTAGGAGAACCACCATTTACTGAACATAAGGAATATATCAAATTTGTACAGCTGGTAGACGCTTATGGTGGGGGATTTGATCTTGAGTTTAAAAAACTCTTCTGGATTTCATTGCAAGCTCCGGAATACAACTTAAAAGATTATTGGGCTTGGATGCAAGGTTCAAATAGAGGCAGTGGTCCGATGTGGAAAGAAAGTGAATATAGTTCGTTTAATGCATTAAAGAATATGCCTACAGTAAATATACCAATTTACTTTTTCTCGGGAGAAAAAGACTATAATACCCCCTTACAGGCAGTTGAAAAATATTATCAGAATCTTGATGCCCCAAAGGGAAAAAAATTAATCATTTTTAAAGAGTCAGGCCATACTCCATTTTTAGCAGAACCACAAAAGTTTAACCAAGAGTTAATTCGGGTAAAAGAGGAAACTTTTAATTAACTCACAATAACACTTGGAGCATTCATTGCAAAAGAATTTGCAGAGAGATGATTTTGAAAAATACCTTTCCGTTAACAGCTTTTTATTTGTATGGAACTGGAAAAAGTTATGTTACAATGATAATGATTTACATGGGGACGAGGAGGTGCTTTTTTATGTGGACTTTTAGGAAGTATAAGTGTATGGGCTTGAAAATGTGCTTAAAAGTTAGAAAGTGAGTTCCTTTTGGATAAATCTATGTGATAAAAGGATATTATAATTAAAATAGGAGTAATATTGACATTATTCCGATATAGATATAAAATAATTATGAGGTGATTTTGATGAAGTATATAAGTACAAAAGAAGCAAGTGTAAAATGGGGAATTAGTGATAGCAGAATACGAGTATATGTCGCGAAGGAAGAATTGAAGGTGCAGTGAAAATTGGTCGAAACTGGTCAATCCCCTATGAAGCAACTAAGCCCATTGATGCGAGAGACGTTGTAAAGAAAAAATACTTTGGCTTAGAACGTGATTTTAGTTATATTATTACATGGTGAATTTGTGAAAATTCATCCTTTCGTTGATGGAAACGGTGGGACATCAAGACTTTTACTAAACTTTGAACTAATGAAGAATGGATACACTCCAATCATTATTAAAAATAAAGATAGAGTAAAATACTATGATGTGTTAGATAAGGCACATACAACAATGAATTATGAACCCTTCATAAAATTGGTATCAGAACTGGTTATAGAATCAGAAAAACTTTGG
Source organism: Sedimentibacter sp. (assembly GCA_050173715.1). Taxonomy (GTDB): domain Bacteria; phylum Bacillota; class Clostridia; order Tissierellales; family Sedimentibacteraceae; genus Sedimentibacter. Next base: position 1,736 of record JBFXKO010000034.1, on the reverse strand, counting down.
TTATCAGTATTGGAATGATGTAATACAGTAAAATAAAATATAAAGATATTTTGATGGGAGAATAATATGTCGTTCATAACTAAAAATATGATTTCATCTGCCTTTCTTGAATTAACAAATCAAAAGCCCATTGACAAGATAACAGTTAAGGATATTGTTGAAAAGTGCACCATAACTCGTCAGACTTTTTATTACCACTTTCAGGACATAATGGATGTCATTGAATGGTCCATGCAACAAAGAATGGAAGAGATTTTGAATAAAAGCCTTAAGGCTTCTTCCATGCAAAAAGCAGTCAGAATACTTGTTTCTTCTGTGGAGAAACACCCCGAAATTATCAATAAACTCATGAACTCTCAAAAGAGGGAGCAGACAGAGAGGCTTCTTATCAACACAATCCGTTCTTACATGCAGGAAATGATTGACAAGAAGGAACTGTTTATGGATATGAAACATTCGGACATAAAAATGGCAATGAATTTTTATTCTTACGCCATTGTGGGTATATTGCTGGAAATTAACCATAAGCGCAAAGACGCAGATTTGGATTTGATTTCCAGGCAAATATATCAACTGATGACAGGTGAAATGCTTCAAAAGAAAGATATTTAAACGCTGTAAATTTATGATATTGTTATTTAGTATCTTTAATATTATGACGTTTATGCCTTGATTCGTTAAGTAATTTAATTTCCTCAAATGCTTCTTTGAAACGCCTGGAAACAGAAGAAGGATTTCTTCGAATGAGATTGGCAGCTACTTGATATTCCTTGTCTTTTCGTGCTGCCATGTTTATTTCTACCTGCTTTAGTCCTGACTTAAATTCATTAAGCTCCGTAAGAAGTGCATACAGTCTTGTTTGCTCGCTGTGAGAAATATTTGATTGCATCTGTGTATTAATTTCTTGGATAGCTGTATCTGCTTTTTCGTTAAGTAAAGCAAGCAAGCGAGATTTCTTATCTTTTCTTTCCTGTAATTTTTCCAAAAGAAATGCTTTTCGCGATCCCTTTCGTGTTTCCTTACGCTGTTGATATATTGCAATATTATCCTGCAAATCTTTCTCTATTTTTTGTATATGTTCTTGAAACTCTTGTGAACCTTGGTTTATATAAAAGACGAAGCGTTTGAGGCATATCCGGGAGTTTTTAATCAACTGAAGGAATTAACTCCAGAGCCAAATCATGATGGCTTTCGTTTGGCTATCGTAAAGGTTGAAGATGAGTTTGAACCAGGAAAATTTGTCTATGATGTTTTTGGAATTAAGCCTGAAGATAAATTACAGAGGAAGAATTAAAAATATTTGACCTGATGAAAATTTTGTATTAGAATAGTATTAAGTTAATAATATTCATAGGTGCCTATTAAGGAGAATAGGGAAACCGGTGAAAGTCCGGTACGTACCCAACACTGTAAAGATGAGTCCTTTACTATACCACTGGCGTATGCTGGGAAGGAGTAATAGGACGTTTGAGTCTGAGTCAGGAGACCTGCCTAGGAAGAGAAGCTTTCTTTTACTGAAAGCAACGGTGATGACGGTAAAGTCCCGACCATAATAATTTTATTATGGGCGGGATTTTTTTTGTTAGTTGCTGGGAATTCATCAGCAATTACTGTATTAACAGGATGCAGTGTTGAAGAAGCTACAGGTAGTGGCACTGGATTAAAGAATGATGCATTAAAACATAAATATAAGATAATTAAAAAAGCAATTAAAATAAATAAACCTGATCCTAATG
>JBFXKO010000033.1:0-44398 GCA_050173715.1 Sedimentibacter sp. | reverse complement strand
AAAGAAGCTTTATCTTCTTTATTTTATAACCATTTATTAGAAATATTAACTTTTCAAGGTTCAATAATAATTATTTTTACTAATTAATTTTTTAAAATCCATAGTTTATGGGTTATAATCATAATATAAAAATCCAATAAACTAAGGAGATAATATCATGGAACAATTAATGAATTTAGTTAATGTTATTAGCAATGAATTATGGAGCAAGTGGGTTTTGATTGCTTTATTAGGCACAGGTGTTATAGTTTTTTTCGTAACTGGTGGTATTCAAAAGAAATTAGGATTAGCATTAAAAAGAACTTTTAGAGCATTTACTAAAGAAGGTAGATTAGAGGCAGAAGAAGCTGGAGATGGTAATATATCTTCAATTCAAGCACTAATGACAGCTTTGTCTTCAACTGTTGGAGTAGGAAATATAGCTGGAGTTGGAACTGCTATTGCTGCTGGAGGTCCTGGAGCAATATTTTGGATGTGGGTTTCTGCATTTTTCGGTATGGGTTTAAAATATGCTGAAATAGTATTATCTTTAACATATCGTGAGAAAGATAATGAAGGAATGTGGAGAGGAGGACCTATGTATGTTTATAAAAACGGTCTTCATGCTCCGTGGGCAGGTACAATATTTGCATTATGTATGGTAATAGTTTCTTTTGTTAGCTTGAATATGATGCAGGTAAGTTCTGTGGCTGGTGCAGTCGAATCAACATTTAAAGTTCAACCAATGGTTACTGGAGCTATCTTGACCATATTGACGGCCTTGGTTATTTTTGGTGGAATCAAACGACTTGCAAGAGTTTCTGAAGTACTAGTTCCTATTATGGCTTTGATTTACTGTATCGGAGGAATTCTTGTACTTATATTCAATTTTGCTGCAATACCTTCTGCTCTAGCTTTAATAGTTAAAGATGCATTTACAGGACAAGCAGCTATAGGCGGATTTGCAGGTTCAACTATTATGATGGCTGCAAGATTTGGTGTTGCGAGAGGGCTTTTATCAAATGAAGCTGGATGTGGTACAGCGCCTATGGCTCACTCTTCAGCAAAAGTTAAACATCCTGTAGAACAAGGATTGTATGGTCTTTCGGAAGTATTTATAGATACTTTTATAGTCTGCACATTTACAGCTTTAGTAATATTAGTAACAGGAGTATGGCAGGCAGGTGATAGCGGGGTTGTACTTAGCTCAAAGGCATTTGGCCAAAATTTGGGAATAATCGGAGAGTCAATAGTTACTATAGGAATTACACTATTTGCATATTCAACTTTACTTGGTGCAAGCTGGTATGGAGAAACTAGTATAACATATATTTTTGGTTCAAAATCCATACTGCCATACAGGATAATATATTTAGTACTATGCTTTATTGGAGCAAATGCAGGTTCAACATTCATTTTTGCACTTACTGATGTTGCAAACGGATTTGCAGTATTAGTCAATGTAGTATCAGTCGTATTGCTTTTGAAGGTTGTTAGAGAAAAGACTAATGAATATTTCAAATTAAAAAATAATGCACTATAAAATAAAGAATATTGGAATAAATAAAAGGAGAAGTTATTTTGAGAGAAACAGTATGGATTGAAAGCAATGGTCAAAAAATGCTTGGTTTACTCGAATTTGATAAATTAGAAGATAGAGGCAAAAATTTAGTAGTCTTAATTCATGGATTTGTTGGCACCAAAGTTGAACCACATAGAATGTATAAAAAATTGTCAGATAGGCTATGTAAACTTGGATATACAGTTTTGAGGTTTGATTTTGTTGGGTCAGGTGACAGTGATGGTGATTACAAAGATATGACTATTAATAGAGAGATTCAAGATGGATTAAATGTCATAAAATTCTGCTATGAAAGCTATAATGTCAATAATATTTACATATTAGGCTATAGTATGGGAGGCTGTATTGCTACCATAATCGCCTCAACAATTAAAAGCGATGGGCTTGTTCTATGGTCACCTGTATCTAATCCATTTTGGAATTTTCATCATATTTTTGGCGATGAAAATTTAAGATTAGGGCTTAAGGGTAATGATGTAGATTTCTTAGGAGATATTGTAGGTAAAGACTTTTTTAGTGAGTTATCAAGTATTGACCCTATAGAATTTTCAAAAGATTACAAAAAACATGTTTTGATAGTACATGGAACAAAAGATCAGGACGTTTTTCCCATTAATGCAGTTAATTATAATACTGCATTTCAGGACAGTGAATTATATTTTATTGATGGAGCAGATCACACTTATTCATCAGCAGAATTTGAATCAAAGTTGTTAATTGCTACAGAAAACTATTTTAAAGATTATAAATAGGTTATGAAATGTGACTTATAATTACTTGACAAGAGGAAGGTAAAATTATGTTAAAGAATACACGTATATCTGATTCAGAGGTTTATGATATTGTTGTTGATGAATTATATCGTCAAGAACACAATATAGAAATGATTGCATCTGAAAGTACAGCACCATTAGAGGTTATGGAGTTATCTGGTTCAATATTCACTAATAAAACATTAGAGGGTTACCCAGGTGCTCGCTTTCAAGCAGGCTCTCATATAGCTGATAAATTAGAAATATTAGGTATTGAACGAGCTAAAAAATTATTTGGTGCTGAGCATGTAAATATACAAGTATATTCCGGATCAACAGCAAATTATGGGGTTTATGCTGCTATTTTAAATCCGGGAGATAAGGTTTTAAGTATGAGGCTTGATCAGGGAGGACATTTAACTCATGGGAGTACGGCAAACTTTCTCTCTAAGGTATATGAATTTGAGTTTTATGGAGTAAGTCCTGAGACCGAAATGATTGATTTGGATGCTTTGGAGGAAAAGGCAAAGAAATTTAAACCAAAATTGATTATTGCAGGAGGTAGCTCATACCCAAGATTAATAGATTATAAAAGAATAAGTGAAATAGCTAAATCTGTAGACGCATATTTCATGGTAGATATGGCTCATATAAGTGGTTTAGTAGCTGCAGGTGTGATTCCTAGTCCTGTACCATATGCTGATTTTGTAACATCATCTACTACTAAGACATTTTGTGGACCGAGAAGTGGATTTATTCTTTGCAAAAAAGAACATGCAAAAAACATAGATAAGGGAGTTTTTCCAGGATCAATAGGTTCGATGCATTTAACAACAATGGCAGCTAAGGTATGGTCATTTAAATATGCGTTATCAGAAGAATTCAAAGATATTATGAAACAAATATTAATAAACAGCAAAACACTAGCGGAAGAATTGACTAATTGTGGATTCCGTATTGTAAGTGGTACAACAGACAATCATTTAGTAATGGTTGATTTAAGAACAAAAGGTATTAGTGGAAAGCTATTCCAGAATTCTCTTGATAAGGTTGGCATTACGGTAAATAAGAACCAAATTCCTTTTGATCCAGCCTCTCCTTTTATAACCAGTGGAGTTAGAATTGGGGTTACATCTATAACACAACGTGGTTTAAAGGAAACTGAAGTAAAATTGATTGCAGAAATTATGAACCAAGTTTCTTCTGCTCCAGAGGATGAAAAAAACTTGGATAATTGTAAGAAAAAAGCAGAAAGTTTAATATCAAATTTTCCGCTATACCCAGTTGGCTCCTTTGATGAAGAAGCATATATATAAATATATGTTTTATGAAAAAGCACGTATTACTTAAATGATGGAGTGCCTTTAGCTTTAAACAAGTAAAATCAAACGTAGACCTGAAAAGGGATTTTATAATTCCCACTTTTTAGGTCTTTTTTACTTTATGCTAATGTTTATATTTTACAGCATTGGTTATGTATAGTCAAAAGAAATACAACTCCATCTTTTTGGGGAATACAATAACAGTAAGCGAAAAGCTTTGTTCAGATAATAATATGATAGGATCGTTGAAGGCAATTGAATAATTGTTAGCTTGAATATAAATTAAAATAAACGTTTATAGTTGATGTTTATTTTAAAAAAGCTATTTTATATTGACCATTCATTGAAACTATAGTATTATAAATTTAGTAGATTAGTAATTTAGTAAATTAGTAAACAACAAATAGGAGCAATTATGAAAATACCTACTATATTAAAACATAAACCGGTTATAGTTACAGAAAATTATGAGAATGTTGATGGCAGAAATGCTTATAATTCAGATGCAAAGGGACTTTCTCTTGGACTTGCTCAATGGAATGACAGAGGTAAGGTAGATATATCTGCCAAGGTTTGGAGATACACAGGAGAAAAATGGTCAAGGCAATCAGAGGAGCTTCCACTTCATAGAGTGCTGGACTTAGCCATATTGGTTTGCAGGACACAGCTGTATTTTAGGGAAGCATATCGACATGAAAAATTATATGATCCAAACAATCCACAAATCGACAGAGTTGGTCTGCAGGGAGACGCTATGACTGTTGAAGTGTGCACAGACAATGAGAAAATTGACGAAGATATTAAACTGTTCAATCAAGCATTAAGCAATGACGGTGAAATTATTGGAGAAAGACTAAGAACTCTTTCGCGCATATTGAAGGAAATGGGTTATTAATTAACTAATCAAAATAAAAAACCATACTAATAGGAGTAAAAATGAGTTTAATACCAATAGATGCCCATCCATCATGGGATAGGTTGTTAACAGAAGAAGTTTGTAATGAATTAAAGTTAATAGAAGTACAAATAGGAAGAAATATAAATCCTGCTTATGAAAATGTACTGAGATTTTTAAAGTGCAATTTAAATGATATTAAGGTAGTTATTCTTGGTCAGGATCCCTATCCTGAAAAAGGAAGAGCAACCGGGAGAGCATTTGAGGTGGGAGACCTTCATTCGTGGAATGATAAGTTCAGGCAGGTGTCTTTAAAAAATATTATAAGGTTGTTGTATAAAAACTACAACAATATAGATGAATATAGTAAAATATTAAAATTTTCTGAAATTCAATCGGAAATAAAAGAAGGAAGGTTTAATATTTCTCCACCAGACAAAATATTTAAGTCCTGGGAAAAGCAGGGTGTTTTGTTATTAAACACATACCTTTCTGTGGAGCACGGCATAACAGGAAGCCACATTTCCATATGGGAGCCATTCAGCATTAGACTGCTTCAATATATATCTAAAGAAAACAGCAATATAAGTTGGTTTTTATGGGGTAAGCAGGCTGAGGAAAAAAGCAAATATCTTAAACAAGGGAAATTTTATATAAGCAGACATCCAATGATGTGCTCAGAAAAATATGAGGATGACTTCTTAAGAAACAATTGCTTTAAGGATACAATGAGCATAATAAATTGGTTGGGATAGTATTGAAAGCTGAGACATAACTCAGCTTTTGCTTTATTCATAACTGCAATTTAAAATGAACGTGTTGCAAAATAACTTGCAAAAATTGAAAAGTGATAAAATAATATAAAATAATTATAATTTAAACTTGACGAATTATCAATGCTGCGCTATAATATGCAATATAAATTAAAAAATCTGATTAAATATAAAAATGCAACTAAAAATAAAACAATTTCAAAAAAAGTTGCGTTAATTATCCCGGAGGTGCAGCATGAAGTATAAACCAGTAGAAGTATTAAAACCGAAATTATACAAGGATATTTTTCCTTATGATGAAATTCCGAAAGTAAAGTTTAACAATATTCAGGTTCCTATGGATGTTTCTGAAAATATTTGGATTACAGACACTACATTTAGAGACGGACAGCAATCCATGACCAATATGCACACAGAACAAATGGTACAAATATTTGATTATCTTCATGACCTAGACAATGAATCTGGGATAATAAAACAAACTGAGTTTTTCTTATATACACAAAAAGACAGAAAAGCAGTTGAAGCTTGCATGGAAAAAGGATACAAATTTCCTGAAATAACATCATGGATAAGAGCTAACAAGGAAGACTTCAATTTGGTTAAATCAATGGGAATAAAGGAAACAGGCATTTTAATGTCTTGCTCTGACTATCATATTTTCAACAAGCTGAACAAAAGCAGACAGGAAGCGATGACAATGTACTTAGATATTGCCTACGCTGCATTAGAAAATGGAATAATACCAAGATGCCATTTTGAAGACATAACCAGAGCAGATTTTTATGGATTTGTTGTGCCGTTAGCAAAGAATCTCATGGACATGATGAAGGAAAGCAAAATAAATGTAAAAATAAGAGCATGTGACACACTGGGACTTGGCATTTCTCATGCAGGCGTGGAGCTTCCAAGATCAGTTCCAGCTATAATTCATGGCTTAAGATATTATGCTGAAGTGCCTTCTGAATCAATTGAGTGGCATGGACACAATGATTATCATGCAACAGTTACTAACTCAACAACGTCATGGCTTTATGGAGGTGCCTCAGTAAACACCACCATGTTCGGCATAGGTGAAAGGGTTGGAAACACACCTCTTGAGGCAATGATAATTGAATATGCTCAAATTAAGGGCAATATTAAAAATATGAATTTAGAAGTAATTAATGAAATAGAAAATTATTTTGAAAAAGAACTTGACTATGAAATACCTGCAAAGACTCCATTTGTGGGCAAGGAATTCAACGTTACAAAGGCAGGGATTCATGCAGACGGGCTTTTAAAGGATGAAGAAATATACAACAGCTTTGATACTAGAAAAATTCTTGGCAAGCCTCCTCTGGTTGCAATAAACTCATATTCAGGAATATCAAGCATTGCATATTGGATAAACAGTTACTTTAATTTAAAGGGCTGCGATAAGATACAGAAAAATGACGAGCGTTTAATTCCTATAAAAAATAAAATAGATATGGAATTTGAAAGCGGAAGAACAACAAACATTACAACTGAGGAAATGAAAATGTTCAGCAATATATTATTTGAAAATAAATATAAAGAAAAAGCAATATAGGAGGACATATGGCACTTACATTAGCAGAAAAAATCATAAAATGTCACCTAATGACAGGCGATATGAAATTAGGAAGTGAAATAGGAATTAAAATAGACCAAACACTGACTCAGGATTCCACAGGAACAATGGCATACCTGCAATTTGAAGCCATGAATATTGATAAGGTAAAGACAAAACGTTCTGTTGCATATATAGACCACAACATGCTTCAATCCGGTCCGGAAAATGCAGATGATCATTTATATATTCAGACTGTTGCAAAGAAGCACGGAATTTATTTTTCAAAACCAGGAAACGGTATATGTCACCAGGTTCATTTAGAAAGATTTTCAGTTCCAGGAGATACTTTGCTTGGCTCAGATAGCCACACTCCCACATGCGGTGGAATGGGTATGCTGGCCATAGGGGCAGGAGGATTGGATGTGGCTGTTGCCATGGCAGGAGGAGAATACAACATAATAATGCCTAGCATTGTAAATGTTGAGCTTAAGGGAAGATTAAACAAATATTCAACAGCCAAGGATGTTATTTTAGAAGTATTAAAACATTTTACCGTCAAGGGTGGAGTAAACAAAATATTTGAATATACAGGTGAAGGCGTTAAAACTCTTTCAGTTCCTGAAAGAGGCACCATTACTAACATGGGCGCAGAGCTGGGGGCTACAACATCAATATTTCCTTCTGATGAAAGAACCTTGGAGTTTTTAAAGGCACAAAAAAGAGAAGATGATTTTATAGAATTGAAGGCTGATGAAGACGCAGTATATTCAGAAAAAATTACAATTGATTTATGTGAACTTAAACCAAATGTTGCACTTCCTCACTCCCCTGATGCGGTAGTTCCTGTTAATAAGGTGAGAGGCAAAAAGGTCAATCAGGTGGCAATAGGAAGCTGTACGAATTCTTCCTTTGCTGACATGATGAAGGTTGCTAATATTTTAGACGGCCGCACAATCCACGAAGATGTGTCTTTGGTTGTTTCTCCAGGGTCAAAGCAGGTCTTGACCATGCTTGCATCAAACGGTGCCTTGGCTAAAATAATAGGTGCTGGAGCAAGAATTCTTGAAAGCGGATGCGGTCCTTGCATTGGCATGGGTCAGGCACCAAGCTCTAACGGTGTATCTTTAAGAACCTTCAACAGAAACTTTAAAGGAAGATGCGGGACTTCATCAGCAGACGTGTATCTTGTTAGTCCTGAGGTAGCAGCATATTCATCCATAAATGGTTATATATCAGATGTTGAGGATTTTTACGATGCTGATATAAATATAGATATGCCTGAAGAATTTACCGTAAAAGATAACATGATTGTAAGTCCTGCAGACGATGGCTCAAATGTACAGATTGTAAGGGGACCTAACATAAAGCCATTTCCAAAGAATAAACCTTTGTTAAATGAAACAGGAGGAAAGGTTCTTATTAAGCTTGAGGATGATGTTACAACAGATGCCATCATGCCTTCAAATGCAAGCTTGCTTCCTTACAGGTCAAATATTCCTTACCTTTCTGAATATTGCTTTTCTTTATTGGACAAGGAATTTCCTAAAAAGGCAAAGGAAAATAACGGTGGAATAATAGTTGCAGGAAAAAATTACGGTCAAGGCTCAAGCAGAGAGCATGCTGCGTTGGCTCCTTTATACTTAGGTATAAAGGCGGTGCTTGCTAAATCATTTGCTCGCATTCACAAAAGTAATTTAATAAACAACGGAATAATTTCATTAACATTTATAAATGATAAAGATTATGATGATATTGACGAAATGGATGAAATTACGATTGATGATTTGCTGGAGCAAGTTGAAAATAAAACTGTTAGAGTAAAGAATAAAACAAAAAACAAAAGCTATGAAATGGAGCTTGCAATTTCTCCAAGACAAGTTGAAATGCTAAAATTTGGCGGACTTTTAAACTATATGAGTCTGAGGAAAGCTTAGAGGTAGCTATGAAAAGAAAAATAACATTGATTCCCGGAGATGGAATTGGCTTAGAAATAATGTATGCAGCAAAAGAAATTATTGATGCTGCTTGCGATAATATAGAATGGAAAGAAGCAATAGCAGGCTATACTGCATATGAAAAATGCGGAGAATTATTGCCTAAGGATACAATAGAAAGCATTAAAAAAAATAAAATTGCTTTTAAAGGACCAATAACAACGCCTGTGGGCAAGGGATTTAGAAGCATAAATGTGCAGCTGAGACAAATATTTAATTTATACAGCAATGTAAGGCCTGTGAAATCTTATGAAGGCATTGATTCTCTTTATAAAAATTTGGACTTGGTTATTGTAAGAGAAAACTCAGAAGATCTTTACAAGGGCATTGAGCACATGGTGACTGAGGATGCTGCGGAAAGCATCAAGGTCATAACAAGAGGTGCCAGCGAAAGGATAGCTGATTTTGCTTTTCAGTTGGCTGTTAAGGAAAACAGAAGCAAGGTTACTCTCACTCATAAGGCTAACATCATGAAGCTTACAGACGGATTGTTTTTAGAATCAGGAAGAAAGGTTGCTGAAAGCTATCCAAATATAAAATTTGAAGATGTAATAGTTGATGCTATGTCCATGAAGCTTGTTATGAAGCCTCATGATTATGAGATAATAGTTGCTCCAAACCTTTATGGTGATATATTGTCTGATATGACTGCAGGCTTGATTGGAGGGCTTGGAATGGCTCCAAGCGCAAATATTGGAGAAGATGTTGCTATATTTGAACCTGTTCATGGCTCAGCTCCTGACATTGCAGGTCAAAATATTGCAAATCCAACAGCAGCAATTTTATCCGGCATTATGATGCTAAAGTATATAAATGAAGAGGAAGCTGCCATAAAAATTGAAAGAGCATTAATAGCAGTATTAAAAAACAAAGACCTTCATACAAAGGATATTGGCGGGAATCTCAACACAACAGAATTTACCCAAGCAATAATAAGCCATATTTAGATAAGGTTTTAATACGAAGCAATTCTTAGATTATTTCATCTAAAAATATTTGCTAATTAATATGAAATAAAGAGAAATTAAATAAGTACTAAAAAATTCTAGATTATTATATAATATCTAGGATTTTTTATTTATTTTAAACAAATTTGACTATTTTTAGGGTTTGGTGTATAATATAAGTATGTGATTTTATAGGTCAATTTAAGATGTTAGTGGTTTAAATTTAAGAGGAGGCGTTAACTTGGAGTTTGTTGGAGAATTAGTAGAACATAAGGTTTTTGGCTCGGGAACAATAGTTGAATTCAATGATACGTTTATAGTAGTGAAATTTGAAAACAATTCACTAAAGGATTTCGTATTTCCTAATGCTTTTGACTCATATTTAAAGTTAAAAAATCAAGAGTTATCTAAAAGGGTAGATGAAAAATTAATTGTATTCAGACAAAAAGAAGCTGAGAAAAAAGCTAAAGAATACGAACAAAAATTAGAAGCTTATAAACTAAGAGTTTTAAAATCTGAAATAGAAAATTCGAGAAAAAGCAGCGTTAAAAAAACTGATTCAAATATAGCATTTAAATGTTATTACTGTGATGGTGGAAAAAGTAACAACAGCATAGGATTTAAGTCTGTATGCAGTGATGATATGATTAAGTATAATATTAATGTTGCAAAAAATAAGGTGTGCAGTGCACAGGAATGCAATTGTCATAAGTACCTTTCAGGAAATATATCTAGAACAGAGCTGGAAACTAGGTACAATGAAAATAATAATTTTTGTTATGAAAACAAATTGTTAAATCAATGGAGCTCGTATCCTGATATAAGCTTTATAGACAATAAAGGAGCAAGGGTTAAAAATTTAAAAAATGTAAATAACGGGAGTTTGGTTTTGCTATCAACAGTGTTGCCTAATGAAAAGGAAAAGGACAGAATAATTTTTGGCGTGTACTTGTTGAAGGAAGAATATGCAATTGATTATAATACAAAAGGATTCCTTGGAGCCGATGACAAATATAAGATAGAATTAACTTTGGAAGAATCTAAAAATATAAAGTTTTGGGATTATTATTTTAATCCTAAAAATCCGGAAAAAATTGTTAACAGCAGCATCACATACAGATATTTTGATGATGTTCAGTCAGCTCAAGTGCTAAAAACTATAAGTGAAATAAAGAAGGGTACTCCTGACGAAGCAATATCAAATGAAATTTTTCAACGTTATTGTAGTATTAAAAATATAGATTTTAATGCAATACCAGCTAAAAAAGGAGCTTTGCAAGCACAAAAATCTCATGTTTAACTTTATTTTATGAGGAAAACATAAAACTTTTAAATAATAATGTCAAACGGAATTGCGCATGTAAATGCGCTATTTTGTTTTATAGCAACAAATAATTAATTTAATGATGTAAGTTATTAATCATAATGATATAATATTAAAAATTATTTATTTTATTGGGTGAAATATGAATATAGTTAATAAATTAAATTTAAAGCCGAATATAAATAAGGTTAGCTTTTATAATAAACTTCATATTATCGAAAACACAGAAACTTTTAAAAGTGCTGAATTAGTGTATGATGAGCTTGTTGAAATATTGAAAAATAATATGCATTTGAATGCTTTGTATGTGATAACCGAGCCATTTGATGTTGCAAAAAATAGTGAATGGGACAAATTTATTCTATGCTTTATATCTTCTGAGGACAGTATAAATGATGTTGTAGGCGAAACAATGTCTCGAGGAGAATATTTAAAGGGATATTTATTAAATGAAATGTCAACCTATGCACTTTTTAATGCTTCAAATGAAATGAATAAAATTATAAGAGAAGAAGCTGTTTCTGAAGGATATGCATTGAGCAAAAGGCAATCTGCAGGTGATGGTGAAATAGAGTTAAAGGAACAAAACACCATTTTAAGCAGATTAAAAAAGCATGTATCCATAAATGCATTTGTGAATGAAGAGCACGTTATTGTTCCGCAAAAATCCTTGCTGTATTTTTATGGATTGAAAAAGCAAGCTTTTATAGATGATGATGATGATAATTTTAGCATATGCAATGAGTGCGGCAGCTGCACAAAAATAAATTGTGAATACAAGGAAATAGGATGAAAAAATATACAGTTAATTTTATTAATCAAAATATTTCTGTTGCAGCACAGGAAGGAACTCAATTAGCCAAAATTTGCGAAGAAGCGGGTTTTGCGCTGGATTTGGTATGCAACGGAAAAGGAACCTGTGGAAAGTGCAAGATTGAAATTGAGTCAAACAATGTAAAATCTCATGTTTTATCATGTGAAACTTTATTAAGCTCCGATTTAAATGTTTATTTGAACAAAAATGATTATAAAAAGAGTGCTAGAATATTGGAAACTATAGCAGAGGTCTATAGCTTCAACCCTTCATTAAAGAAAATATACAAGGATAAAAAAACAATTTCTAATGAAAAGAATGCTGAGTTTTTAAGAAACTGCCACATAGATGTTTTAAGAAAATTTTCCGAATTAATTAATCACCATAACTGTGAGGGAATAACATTTGTTGTTTTTGAAGATGAAATTATAGATGTAGAGATGAATGACACCTCAAACTCTCTTCATGGAGCTGCAGTTGATATTGGTACCACTACTGTAGTTTTATATGTTTATGATATGACAGACGGCAAACTCATTAATACTTATTCGGATTTGAACAGCCAGATTTCTTTTGGGGCAGATGTTATAAGCCGAATAAATTATGCAGATAGCCAAGAAAAACTTGAGAAATTAAACGGAAAAATAATACACACCTTAAACAAATTGGTACAAAGAGCAGAAATTGAAATACCAAATTTAAAAGAAACATTATATAATATAACATTGTGCGGCAACAGCACCATGCAGCATTTGTTTTTTGGATTTCGACCAGACAGCCTGGGAATCAGCCCATACTTAAGCATTACAAAGGATTATGTGGAATGCTTTGGAAAAGATACAAATTTAAATTGCAAGGGCAGATGCAAAATTATATTTCTGCCACTGCTTGGAGGTTTTGTTGGAGCCGACACAACCGCAGTTCTTCTTTCTCTTGATGATGATAAAAAAGAAAATCTCATTATTGATTTAGGAACAAACGGGGAGATAGCAGCCGGCAACATAAATAAATATTATGTTGCATCAACAGCCTGTGGTCCTGCTCTTGAAGGCGAAAACATAGAGTGTGGCATGAGGGGCACTGAGGGTGCAATTGAGAAGGTTAAAATTGAAAATAACAATGTGCTGATAAATGTAATCGGAAATGTAGAGCCTCTAGGCATGTGCGGCTCAGGCATAATCGATATAGTTGCAGAGCTGTTAAGAAATAATATAATCGACAGTACAGGAAGATTGCTTTCATATGATGAATACAAACAGATGAGGCCATATTCAAAATTATGTGACAGATTGTATGAGATAAACGGAAACAATTGCTTTATTCTTTATGAAAGCAATAATAAAAAAATATATGTAAACCAAAATGATATAAGACAAATTCAGCTTGCCAAAAGCTCTATATATTCAGGATGTATGGCTCTGTTAAATGCCTGTGGCAAAAGCTTGGACGGTTTAAACAAAATCATTGTTGCAGGTGCCTTTGGAAATTACATAGATGTAAATAATGCGGTCTTCATAGGCTTGCTCCCAGATGCTCTTGATAAAATTGAATTCATAGGCAATGGAGCAGGTAAAGGCATTTCCATGTTTTTACTTCATCACGACATGAAGGATAAATGTGATAGAATAACAAGCAATACAACTCATTATGAGCTGGCAGAGGATGAATTTTTTACATTTTCCTATATAAACAATATTAATTTCAAAAATTAAATTATGCCAAAATATATTAAGATTTGTTAAGAAATGTAATTCTCCTTGATATTTCAGCATTAACATTTTTTTCTTTTTATGACAAAATTCGATATATGTATACAAACGTGTATTTTGTAATATATGTAACGGTTAAACAACTATATATAGTATCATATTGACATATTCTAAGCTGGATGCTACAATATGTAGTATCACTGGTAAAAAAATAACAGACGCAGATAACAGGATGAGGGAGAAGGGGTTATGATAAAAATTTTAAAGAGAACCGGAAATTTTGTAGACTTTAATTCAGACAAAATCTCCAATGCAATCATTAAAGCCATGAAGGAAACAAAAGAAGGCGTTGATGAGAGCTTAGCAAAAGATATAAGCCATAAAATACAAAAAGAATTAGAGCTTAAAAGCTTTCCGGTAGCTGTAGAAGTTGTGCAGGACATGGTAGAAAATGAATTAATGGATTCAAAGAGAAAAGATGTAGCTAAAAAGTACATATTATACAGATATGAAAGAGATAAATCCAGAGATTCACGAAAAAGAAAGGATTACAAGCTATTAAGCGAAGAGTTTATTAGCAAGTACAAACATATAGGATCTCCCATGGATCAATTGGGCAATTTCGTATATTACAGAACTTATTCAAGATGGCTTCCTGAGGAAAGAAGAAGAGAATACTGGTGGGAAACTGTCAGAAGAGCAGTAGAGTACAACTGCAGCCTTGTTCCTACAAAAAAGGAAGAAGCTGAGCAATTATATGATAATATTTTTAATTTAAGACAGTTTTTATCAGGAAGAACCTTCTGGGTTGGAGGAACTCCGGTTTCATACAATTACCCTATGGCAAACTTCAACTGTGCATTTGAAATCATAAATGATTACCATGCATTCAGAGATTTGTTTTATTTGTTGATGATAGGCTCAGGGGTAGGGGTTAGAATATTAAAGGATGACGTGGCACAGCTGTCTAAAATAAGAGGAAACTTTAAAATAATTCATGAGGATTACACTCCTGTTGAAAAATCTAAAAGAGAAGATAATACCGGTGTTGAATTCAATCATAACAATACTGTTAAAATAGTAGTTGGAGACAGCAAAGAAGGCTGGGTGCAGGCGCTAGATCATTTCTTCAGCTTTATAAATTCAAGCGAATACAGAAATATTAACACAATTATTATTAACTACAACAATGTAAGACCAAAAGGAGAAACTCTTAAAACATTTGGCGGAACTGCTTCAGGTCATTCAAGCTTAAAGAACATGTTTACAAAAATAGACAATGTGATTAAAAAGCGCGGAACAGTTGAAGGAAAAGACCGCTTCAAGCTTAAACCAATAGATTGCTTGGATGTAGCTAACATTATAGGAGAAAATGTTGTTGTAGGCGGAGTTAGAAGAACAGCTGAAATTATGCTTATTGATTATGATGATAAGGACAGTATTGAAGCAAAAAGCAAGCTTTATAAAAATATAGACGGACAATGGATAGTTGACAAAGATATAATCCACCGCTCAATGAGCAACAACTCAATTTATTATAGAAAAAAACCTACAAGAGAGCAATTGAAATGGCAGATTGAGCAAATGCGCTATTCTGGAGAACCAGGATGGGTTAATGAAGTTGCAGGAAGCAAAAGAAGACCAAACATGAATGGAGTAAATCCATGTGGTGAAATTCTTCTGGACAACAAGGGCTTATGTAATCTTACTACTATGAATGTGTATGCTTTTGTTGATGAAAATGGTAAATTAGATGAAAAAGCATTGTTAAGGGCTCAACGTTTGTCAGCAAGAGCCGCTTACAGAATGACATGCGTGGAGTTGGAGCTTTCAAATTGGGATAGAGTTCAGCAAAGAGACAAAATCACAGGCTGCTCATTGACAGGATGGCAGGACATGGTTAATGCTGTAGGACTTGACATAGAACATCAGGCTGAATTATTAAGAAAATTAAGAGATGTAGCAAAGGATGAATCAGAACGCTATGCAAGTGAAATAGGAGAAAGTGCTCCGATTCTTGTTACAACAATTAAACCTGAAGGAACATTGTCACAACTTCCTGGAGTTTCAAGCGGCGTTCATTATTCACATTCGCCATACTTCGTTAGAAGAGTAAGAATCAACAGCCATGACCCGTTGGTTAAGGTATGTGAAGACCTTGGATATAAAATATATCCTGAGGTTGGACAGGAAATGAAGACCTGCACTACAAAGGTAATTGAATTCCCGGTTAAAGCTCCAAATGGGAAAACAAAGTACGATGTGACGGCAATAGAACAGCTTGAAAATTATAAGTTGTTTATGGAAAATTACGTTGATCACAACTGCTCTATAACAGTTCATGTGAGAGACAATGAATGGGAACAGGTTGAGCAATGGGTTTGGGACAACTGGGATGATGTTGTAGCACTGTCATTCTTGTCATTAGATGACAGCTTCTATCAGTTGATGCCGTATGAATCAATCACTGAAGAAGAATACAACAATCTTAAAAAAGAAATGAAGCCTTTCATTCCATCCTTGTTAAGCAAGTATGAAAAACAAGAAGAGGATCTTGACATAGGAAATGAAGGTTGCGATTCAGGAATTTGTCCAATAAGATAACAATTTAAATGTAAAAAAGGGAGTAACCTCCCTTTTTTACATTGTCATTATTTTAAATATAACCTTTGCTGTATTTTGAAAATCCTTGATGTTTAGTTGTTCATTTGTTGTATGTGCAAGCTCCATGCCTGCTCCAATGTTTACTGCTTTTATTCCATTTAAATTGTAAATATTGGCATCACTGCCTCCTCCTGAAGGTAGCTTTACAACTTCAAGGCCTAAATCTTCACAAATATCTGAAATACTTTTGATATGCTCATCATCAGGATTTAACACATAGGAATAATAGCAATTTTCAATTTTATATTCTAGCTGTGCTCCATATTTTTCGCAAGATTCTTTTAAGCAGTTAATCATATGTTCTGTTTGTTTATTTAATTTTTCAATTGAACGACTTCTTGCCTCAGCGATAATTTCAACTAAAGGAGACACTATGTTGGTAGGACCTTCTGCCTTAAATGTTCCAATGTTAGCAGTGGTTTCAGAATCAACTCTTAAAAGCTTCATATTTGTAACAGCTTCAGCAGCAGCCATTATTGCGCTTATACCTGTTTCAGGGTTTGCACCTGCATGGGCTGTCTTGCCAATAACAGAAGCAAATATCCTTGTTTGACCAGGTGCCTCGGTTATGATGTGGTTTGGACCACCACCGCTGTCCAGTATTATCCCTTTTTTAGACTTCAGTCTATGAAATTCTACCTCTTTGGCACCGTTAACTCCTCCTTCTTCACAAATAGTAAATACTATTTCAATAGGTCTGTGAGGAAGATTATTTTCCTTTATTGTTCTTAATGCTTCTAATATTGCAATAATTCCTGCTTTGTCATCACCGCCTAAAATAGTATCGCCCTTGCTTTTTATGTATTCACCATCTATGTATGGTTCGATTCCTACACCAGGAGTAACTGTATCCATGTGAGCACTAAAAAGCATTGTTTCACTGTCATTAGTTCCGGGAATAAAGCAATAGATATTGTTTCCGTTGGAATTTAATTTTTTTCCTGCTTCATCTGTGTAAACTTCATATCCTAGTTCTTTTAAATCCTTTATTATTCTTTCGCCTATGGTTTTTTCATTTTTTGTTTCGCTGTCTATTTTTACGTATTCCATAAAAGTATTCAGCAATCTTTCATTATTCATAGTATCCTCCTTTATTTATTAATTCTATTATACAACAGAATTGTATTCATACAATATTTTTCCTTAAAAATGTTAATTAGAAAGCTATAATTTAATCAAAATAAATTATAATATTATGTTAATATTAAGGAAAACATGGTATAATATACATGTTAATTGTATAAATTTCAGGGAGCAACTATGTTTGATATACAGGAAGAATTAAAGAAGGTGCCTGACAACCCGGGTGTCTACCAAATGAAAAATCAGTTTGGGGAAATCATATATGTGGGCAAGGCGAAAAACTTAAAAAAAAGAGTGAGGCAATATTTTCAATCAAAAAATCATGCGCCTAAAATAGAGGCAATGATAAGAAATATTACTGAATTTGAATATATAATTGTAGACAATGAAGTTGAAGCACTCATACTTGAAGCCAACTTAATAAAAAAGTACAGACCTAAATACAATACTCTTTTAAGAGATGACAAGCAGTATCCATATATAAAAATTTCAGTTCAGGAAAAATATCCGCGTATTTATAAGGTAAGAGAAGTTAAAAAAGATGGAGCAAAATATTTTGGCCCATATCCAAGTGTATATGCTGTAAATGAATTTATTGATATTATTGGAAGTTTATATAAGCTTAGGAAGTGTGCTTTAAAATTAGATGGAACCAAGAAAAATCAACGACCATGCTTAAACTACCACATTAACAGATGCACAGCACCATGCATGGGTAATGTTGATGTTAAAGAATATAGAGATGAAGTAAATAAAGCAATAAGTTTATTATCAGGTGGAGAAGAACAACTAATTAAGACATTGACTGAAAAAATGAAAATAGCTTCTGGAAATCTTGACTTTGAAGCAGCAGCAAAATACAGAGATCAAATAAAAGCATTAGAAGTGATATCTGAAAAACAAAAAATAGTATCTGCAAATTCTAACCTTGATCAGGATGTAATTGGAAGTGCAATAGGGATTGAAGAAGCATGCATTCAAATTTTCTTTATACGAAATGGTAAAATAATTGGCAGGGAGCATTATCTCCTGACCAATATTGAAAATGAAACAAGAGAAGAAATATTAAGCTCATTCTTATCTCAATTTTATACAGGCACGGTGTATGTGCCTAAAGAAATATATATTGAAACAAATATTGAAGATATGGAAATACTTGAAAAGCTTTTATCAGAAAAAAGAGGCAACAAGGTTACAATTAAGGTTCCTGCTAAAGGTGACAAGAGTATGCTTATTAAAATGATTAAGAAAAATGCTTTGGAAATTTTAGAAAAAGGAAGCCAAAGAATTAAGAAAAATCTCGATGAAAGCATGCAAGCAGTTGAAGAATTAAAGAATTTATTGGAGCTGGAGGAAGCTCCACTCAGAATAGAGGCATATGATATTTCCAACATTCAAGGAGTGGAATCTGTGGGCTCAATGGTTGTATTTGAAAAGGGAGTTCCAAGCAAAAGCAATTACAGGCGGTTTAGAATTAAAACCGTCATAGGACCTAATGATTATAAAAGCATGGAAGAGGTCCTGGAAAGACGTATTAACCGTGGTCTTGGACAGGATGACATGAAAGGCTTTAACAAAATGCCAGATTTAATGTTGATTGACGGTGGCAAAGGTCAGACAAACATTGCTGAACAGGTTGTATATAATTATGGATTAAATATCCCAGTTTGTGGAATGATAAAGGATGACAAGCATACTACAAGAGGGTTGATTTATAAAGACAAGGAAATAGAATTTAGCAAAGACAACAAGGTTTACCGTCTGATTTACAGGATTCAGGAGGAGGCTCACAGATTCGCTATAGAATATCATCGCAATTTGAGAGATAAGACATTATTTAAATCGGAACTGGATAATATTGGGGATATTGGCGAAAAAAGAAAAATAAATTTATTAAAAGAATTTGGCTCAGTTGAAAGCATTAAGACAAAAAGCATAGTGGAATTGGCTGCTGTAGAAGGAATGAATATGAGAGCAGCTGAATCGGTTTATAATTACTTTTACAAGCAAAAGAATAATGAATAATGAATAATGAATAATGAACATTGAACAGTGAACAGTGAACAATGAACAGTACGATGAGTAGAGGGATGGTAACAAACATGCAGTATGTAAAACTAGAAGATTTAGTAAGCAGTATAAATTTAGAGGCTGTTTATAATCCAGAGGATGTGCAGTCTAGGATTTATACTCCTGAAATAATAAGACCAGGGCTGCAAATGGCAGGTTATTTTGATTGGTTTTCATTTGAAAGAGTACAAGTAATGGGAAAGGCAGAAACTTTTTACTTAAAAACATTGGATGAAGAAGTAAAAAGGCAAAGGCTGGACAAATATTTCAGTTTCCCCATACCTGCTTTAATAATTGCCAATGATATGGCTGTGGATGCAGATTTGATTCACTATGCAAAAAAATATAAGAGACCTGTGTTTATGTCAAGGCAAAAAACCGATAAGTTGGTTAATGTATTAATCAATTTTCTGGAAGAGGAATTAGCTGAAGAAACTACTCTTCACGGTGTGTGTCTAGAAGTTTTTGGTGTTGGAGTCTTAATTAAGGGCAAGAGCGGAATAGGCAAAAGCGAAACATCCTTGGAACTCATAAACAGGGGGCACCGCCTTGTGGCAGATGATGCCGTTATAATTAAAAAGGTAGACAACGGATTGAAAGCCACATGTCCGGAGCTCACGCAGCACTTAATGGAAATAAGGGGAATCGGCATACTTGATATAAAGCATCTATTTGGGGTTGGTTCCATAAGAATCGAACAGTTTGTGGAAATTGTCATTGAATTGGAAGAATGGGATGAAAATAAGGAATACGACAGAATAGGCACGGATGAAGATTACACCGAAATTTTAGGAATAAAGGTACCAACGGTGGTGATTCCTGTAAGACCCGGGAGAAATATTTCTGCTATAATAGAAATTGCAGCTAAAAATTACAGACAAAAGCTGCTTGGATATAATCCTTTAGATACCTATAATAAGAGATTTAGAAATCTTAAAAAATAGAAATAAAAATGAAACTTTTGAGATTAAAATTGCAAATTTTAAAATAATTTATAACTTTTAAATAAGTATAAAATATGTATTTATGGGCAAAATTTATTTAAATTAGTGGAAATAGCAGAGGTAGCTCCTTTAATTTTCTGATTTAACGTTATCACAAATTATGCAATTTTAATGGTTGCATTTATTTTTGCTTTGGGATATAATTTGTTGTGTATTGATTTTTATAACAGAGTAAGAGTATGCATTTGGCTGAAAAATTTTTCACATAATTACTTTTGTTGTTGTAAACAATATTAGATAGTTACACTTATTAATTAATAATTATATAGGAGGATATATAAATGTCAAAAGTTATGAAAACTATGGACGGAAATACGGCTGCTGCGCATGTCTCATATGCCTTTACAGATGTAGCTGCAATATTTCCAATAACACCTTCTTCTCCAATGGCTGAACTTGCTGATGAGTGGGCAGCACATGGACAAAAGAATATTTTTGGTCAAACTGTTAAGGTTGTAGAAATGCAATCAGAAGGTGGAGCTGCAGGAGCTGTTCACGGTTCATTGCAGGCAGGTGCTTTAACTACTACTTATACAGCTTCACAGGGATTATTGTTAATGATTCCTAACATGTATAAAATTGCAGGAGAATTATTACCAGCAGTATTCCATGTATCAGCAAGAGCTATTGCAGGACATGCGTTATCTATTTTCGGTGATCATTCAGACGTTATGGCTGCTAGACAAACAGGTTTTGCATTATTAGCATCAAGCAGTGTTCAAGAAGCAATGGATTTAGGAGGAGTTGCACATTTAGCTACTCTTAAAACAAGAGTTCCATTTGTACATTTCTTTGATGGCTTCAGAACATCTCATGAAGTACAGAAAATCGAAGTTATTGATTATGCTGACTTAGCAAAATTGGTTGATATGGATGCTGTTAATGAATTTAGAGCGAGAGCACTTAATCCAGAACATCCGGTAACAAGAGGTACAGCACAAAATCCAGATATATTCTTCCAAGCTAGAGAAGCTTCAAACAAGTATTATGAAGCAGTTCCAGATGTAGTAGCTGACTATATGAAAGATATTGAAAAGATAACAGGAAGAGAATACAAACCATTTAATTATTATGGAGCACCGGATGCTGAAAACATAATAGTTGCAATGGGTTCAGTTACTGAAACAGCTGAAGAAGTTATTGATTATTTAAATGCAAAAGGAGAAAAAGTTGGTATCGTAATAGTTCACTTGTACAGACCTTTCTCATCAAAATATTTCTTTGACGTATTGCCAAAGACTGTTAAAAAAATCGCAGTGCTTGACAGATGCAAGGAACCAGGTTCAGTTGGAGAACCATTGTACTTAGATGTTAAGTCATTATTCTACGATAAAGAAAAGCAACCAATAATAGTTGGCGGAAGATATGGATTAGGTTCAAAAGACACTACCCCTGCTCAAATATTTGCAGTATACAACAACTTAAAACAGGACGAACCAAAGAACGCATTTACAATTGGTATAGTTGATGATGTTACATTTACATCACTAGAAACTCCAGAAATTGTTAATACATCAGCTGAAGGAACAGTAAGATGTAAGTTTTGGGGTCTTGGTTCTGACGGAACAGTTGGAGCTAACAAAGACGCTATCAAAATTATCGGAGACCATACAAATATGTATGCTCAAGGATATTTCTCATATGACTCTAAGAAATCAGGCGGAGTTACTGTATCTCACTTAAGATTCGGTAAAAAGCCTATAAGATCAACTTATTTAATAGATGAAGCTGACTTCGTATCATTGTCACAACAATCATATGTAGCTAAATATGATGTGTTGACAGGACTTAAGAAAGGCGGAACTTTCCTATTAAATACTCTTTGGTCATCAGAAGAATTAGAAACAAATTTACCTGCAAAATATAAAAAATATTTAGCTGATAAGAATATTAGCTTCTATACAATCAATGCAACAAAGCTTGCTCAGGAATTAGGGCTTGGAAACAGAACTAACATGATTATTCAGTCTGCATTCTTCAAATTAGCAAATGTTATTCCTATAGAAGATGCTGTTCAATACTTAAATAAGGCTATTGAAAAATCATACGGTAAAAAAGGTGATTCAGTAGTAAACATGAACAAAGAAGCTGTACAAAAAGGTATTACTGAATTAGTTAAAATAGATATTCCGGAAAGCTGGAAAAATGCTGTTGATGATGTGAATGCAAACAGCGGATTAGCGGTACCATTCACAGAAGCAGAAAAACCAGACTTTATTAAGAATGTTGCAGATGTTATGAACAGACAAGAAGGAGACAGCCTTCCTGTAAGTACATTTGTAGGCATAGAAGACGGTACATTCCCACAAGGAACAGCTGCATATGAAAAGAGAGGTATTGCTGTAGAAGTTCCAAAATGGTTACCTGAAAATTGTATCCAATGTAACCAATGTGCATTCGTATGTCCTCATGCAGTAATCAGACCTACATTGTTAAATGAACAAGAAAAAGCTAATGCTCCTGAATCTTTTAAAACTCTTAAACCAGTAGGTAAAGGATTGGAAGGATTAGAATACAGAATAGTTATAAGCCCGTTAGATTGTACAGGATGCGGAAACTGCGCAGATATTTGCCCAGGAAAGAAAAATAACAAAGCTCTTGTTATGACTCCAATTGCTGAAGAAGTTGAAGCAGGAGTTCCAGACTGGAAATATGCTACAGAAAAAGTTACTATTAAAGACAACTTAATGGATAAAGTTTCTGTAAAAGGAAGCCAGTTCTGCAAACCATACTTTGAGTTTTCAGGAGCTTGCGCAGGTTGCGGCGAAACAGCTTATGTTAAGACTGTTACTCAATTGTTTGGTGATAGAATGATGATTGCAAATGCTACAGGTTGTTCATCAATTTGGGGAGCATCAGCACCTGCAACACCATATACAACAGATGCTAACGGAAGAGGTCCATCATGGGGTAACTCATTGTTTGAAGACAATGCTGAATATGGTTTAGGTATGGCAACTGCTGTAAGACAAATGAGAGATTCTATCCAAATGTCAATTGACAACTTAATAGAAAAAGACATACCTCAGGAATTAAAAGATGCATTCAATGAATGGGTTGCTACAAAGCAAAACGGCGAATTATCAAGAGCAGCTTCTGACAAGGTTGTTACAGCATTAGAAAAATTGACTCCATGTGCAGAGTGTGCAGCTGATGTTAAGAATATATTAGACAAAAAAGATTATCTTGTTAAGAAGTCACAATGGATAATCGGTGGAGACGGCTGGGCTTATGATATCGGATACGGCGGATTAGACCACGTATTGGCATCAGGTGAAGATGTAAATGTTCTTGTACTTGATACAGAAGTTTATTCTAATACAGGCGGACAGTCTTCAAAGGCTACTCCAACTGCTTCAATAGCTAAATTTGCTGCATCAGGCAAGAGAGTTAAGAAAAAAGACCTTGGTATGATAGCTTCAACTTACGGCTATGTATATGTAGCACAGGTTGCTATCGGAGCTAACATGAATCAATTCTTAAAAGCATTAAAAGAAGCTGAAAGTTATGAAGGACCATCATTAATAATTGCTTACGCACCATGTATCAACCATGGTATTAAAGCTGGAATGGGTAAGACTGTAGACAGAGAAAAGAAAGCTGTTGAAGCTGGATACTGGCATTTATACAGATATAACCCACTTCTTAAGGAAGAAGGCAAGAATCCATTTACATTAGATTCTAAGGCTCCAACTGCATCATTCAGAGAATTCCTTGAAGGTGAAGTAAGATATGCTTCATTGAAAGGCTCATTCCCAGAAATAGCTGAACAATTATATGTTAAAGCAGAAAAAGATGCTAAAGACAGATATGATGGCTATGTAAGAATGACTGAAATGAAATTCTAAACAATTAACTATAAGAGGCAGTTTCTAAAGAAACTGTCTCTCTATTTTTTTGCCAAGGATTATCAAAAGCAATCTTATCAAAATAATTTAAACAGAAATCCCGAATTTTTCCGGGCTTTTTTTATGTAAATAATTTTAAATTCTTTTAGCAGTATGTTATAATGGGAAGGATTATTTATATTTAACAGAACAGAACTAGAAAGAGGCAATAAATGAAATATATAAAACAACTGGTAATTATATTCTCAATAACATTTTTGGGAGAGGTTTTACATACATTCATACCCCTACCCATACCAGCCAGCATATACGGCTTATTGTTAATGCTTGCTTGCTTGCAAACTAAAATTGTAAAGCTGGAACAAGTGAAATCAACAGGAGATTTCCTTTTGGAAGTGATGCCTGTAATGTTCATACCTGCTGCTGTAGGATTAATAAATGTATGGTATGATATTACAGATATTTTGCTTCCTATTATAATTATTACTGTTTTGACAACAGTGTTGGTCATGGCAGCAACAGGCAAAATGACAGATTTTATATTAGAAAGAGACAGGAGATCTGATTATGAAAGAAGCAATAAGTAATTCCTTATATTTTGGTGTAGGTATAAGTCTTGCAGCCTACATAATCGGAATTCAATTAAAGAAAAAACTTAAATGGAGCGTCTTAAATCCTTTGTTAGTTTCAATAGTCCTAGTTATTGTATTTTTAGTAATTTTTGATATAGATTATGACAGCTATAATCAAGGAGGCAAATATTTAAGTTACTTTTTGACTCCTGCTACAGTATGTCTTGCAATACCTTTATATCAGCAGCTTAATATACTTAAAAAGAATTTTAAAGCTATTATGATTGGTATAATGACAGGAGTATTGACAAGTCTTGTAAGCATTTTGATTTTATCTGCAATTTTTAATCTTTCACCCGAAATGTATGTGACATTGCTTCCTAAATCCATAACCACAGCAATAGGCATTGCAGTTGCTGAAGAGTTGGGGGGCATAAGCACAATTACAGTTGCCGCCATTGTTTTAACTGGTATACTAGGTAATGTAATTGGAGAAGGTGTGTGCAAATTGTTTAAAATAAAAAATCCTATTTCAGTGGGATTGTCCTTAGGAACGGCTTCACATGCCATAGGAACAACCAAGGCTTTAGAATTAGGAGAAGTTCAAGGAGCAATGAGCAGCCTTTCCATTGCCATATCAGGGTTGGTAACAGTAATCCTGGCACCCATATTTGCAAACTTTTTATAACGTTGAATGACGGGCAAAGCCCTTATTGAAATATATTAAAGATTATAAAGGCAAGCTGAATTTCAGCTTGCCTTTATAATAATGAATAATAAATATTTTTGAACTAAGCTATCTGTAATTATCAAATGAATATATATTGGTAATTTTTTTTGTTATTGATTATGATGGTGAATTACAATATAATTAATTGATGTAATTAATAACAAACGAAGAGGCTCTATATGATTAAAATTAAAATAAAAGAAGTAGCAGAAATTTTAGACGCAGAAATAATTGGCTGTATCAATTTAGACAAATATATAAAAGGGATAAGCATTGATTCAAGAAAGGTATGCGAAAATAATTTGTTCGTCCCTATAAAGGGAATGACAACTAACGGTCACTCATACATCCAGGATGCTGTAAAAAAAGGTGCTGCCGCAACCTTGTGGAACAAGGATGAACCTAATCCTCCCACAGATATTGCAGTATTATTGGTAGACGACACAGTAAAATCTCTTCAGGATTTAGCATTAAGCTACAGGAATAAATTAAATATAAAAATCGTTGGAGTAACAGGAAGCAACGGCAAGACCTCAACTAAGGACATAACTGCAAGTATATTATCACAAAAGTTTAAAACACAAAAAACTATGGGAAATTACAATACTGAAATAGGAGTACCGTTTACGCTGCTTAGTCTTGATGAGGATTGTGAAGCTGCAGTTATTGAAATGGGCATGGAAAGAAAGGGCGAAATACAGTTTCTTACTCGCCTTATACAGCCGGATGTGGGAATTATAACAAGTGTTGGACTTGTTCATATAGACAATTTTCCTTCAATTGAGGAAATAGCAAAGGCAAAGCTTGAAATTGTAAATGGAATAAAGGACAATGGGCTGTTTATTTATTTCGGAGATGATCCGTTAATTGAAAGTACAGTTAAAAATACGGAAATAAAAAACAGCATTAGAAGACAAACATTTGGATTAAATGAAACTAACACTTTGTACCTCAAGGAATTTCATGAAAACTTAAATGGAATAACCTTCAAGGTAAGCAATGAAAGCTTTGATGAGCTCTATGCCGATATGCTGGGAAAACATCAGTCGCTTAATTCTATGGCAGCTATTCTTGCAGCTTTGGAATTAGGAATGACTCCTGAGGAAATAAGATTGGGACTTTTAAAAATTGAAAAAACAGGTTTAAGAAATGAAATAATAAAAATCAAAGGCTGCACAATATTAAATGACTGCTACAAATCAAATCCCGTAAGCATAAATGCAGCACTTGACATTTTTGAATTATTTGAATCAAATAAGAAAATTGCAGTGCTTGGAGATATGCTTGGATACAGGGAAATGAGTCATGATATGCATTATGACGTTGGAAAGAATCTTGCTTCCCATAACATAGACGAGCTTGTTACCATAGGTCAGGAAGCAAAATACATGGCCAAGGGTGCCAGAGAAAATACAAACATTAATAACATTATTGAATTTGAAACCAAGGAAGAAGCAACTGAGTATTTAAAAAAATATATAAATGAAGAGTGTTCAATATTAATTAAGGGATCTAGATTTTTAAAGCTTGAATATATAGCAAATACACTAAAGGATTTGGAGGAAAATTAATGAAAACTAAATTAGCAATATTGTTTGGGGGCAAATCCGATGAGTATTCCGTTTCATTGCATTCTGCTGCTGCAATAATTAAAAATGTTCCGGAAGAATTATTTGATGTTACATTAGTGGGCATTACCCAAGAAGGAAAATGGCTTTTATATGAAGGAGCAGCTGACAAGGTTAATGATGACACATGGCACCAAGGAGATTTAAGCCCAGTATTTTTAAACATGGGTGATGATTTTAAAGGATTGGTTAAGCTTAATTTAAATAATAATACATTTGAAAAAATTGAACTAGAATGCATATTCCCCGTGTTGCACGGAAGAAACGGTGAAGACGGAACTATTCAGGGACTTTGCCAGATGGCAGGAATTTCGTTTGTGGGATGTGACATGACTTCCTCTGCAGTATGCATGGACAAAGAATTTACACATATAATATGTGAAAACGCGGGAATCAAAACAGCGCCGTTTATATCTGCCGTTAACTCAAATAAGCTCAATGTTAAAAAGCTTTATGATGAGGCTTATGAGAAGCTGTCATTGCCAATGTTTATCAAACCTGCCAACAACGGTTCATCAATTGGAATAAGCAAGATAAGAAATTATGATGAGTTTGAAATTGGAATTATGGAAGCATTCCAGTTTGATAGTAAGGTTGTAATTGAAAAAATGATTGAAGGCTTTGAAATAGGTTGTGCTGTCTTAGGCAACGATGAATTGACAATCGGAGAGGTTGATGAAATAGACACTAAGAATGACTTCTTTGATTATGTTGAAAAATACAGCCAGCACAACTCCAAAATACATTGCCCTGCACGAATAAGCGATGAATTAAAGAAAGAAGCAAAACAAATTGCAGAGAAAACCTACAGAGCTCTTGGCTGCAAGGGACTCTCAAGAGTTGATATGTTTGTGACTCCTGAAAATAAAATATTCTTAAATGAAATAAACACTATTCCGGGACTTACTGATTTGAGTAGATATCCATCAATGCTAAAAGAAATAGGAATTGGCTACAAGGATTTAATTATAAGGCTGGTTGAACTGGCTATGGAGCAATAGATGAGCGATAGATAAAAGAGGAGATTCTTCACCTGCGGTTCAGAATGACGTTTCTATTATTCTAAGAGCGAAGCTTGAAGAATCTCTTCAATTTTATATGATTATTTTTTTAATCCTAAAATTACTCTTGCTTCGTCAGGTGTTGCAACCTCACGTCCCATCTCTCTTGACAAGCGTGCAATCCTTTCAACCAGCTGTGCATTAGATTTAGCCAGCTCGCCCTTTGCATAATAAATATTGTCTTCAAACCCTGTTCTTGCATGACCGCCCAGCATTATAGCTGCAATGTTTAATGGAAGCTGATATCTTCCTACACCTGCCACAGTCCATGTTGAGCCTGCAGGAATTGATTCAACCATGTACAATAAATCTCGAAGTTCTCCGCCCATTGCCCCCGGAACACCAAGCACAAAGTCAAAATGCATTGGCGTGTTAATTATTCCTTTTTTAGCAAAGCGGAGTGCTGTATCAACCATGCCCTTTTCAAAGCATTCTAATTCTGGTTTAACTCCCAGCTCATTCATGCGTTTTGCAAAAATTTTGATGTTAGCTTCAGTATTCATGAATACATCATCAGCAAAATTGCAGGTTCCCATGCTTAAAGTAGCCATTTCAGGGCTTAATTCTATGGGTTGCATTCTCTGTTCCGGAGTATGCCATGTTGCTCCTCCAGTTGAAGGTTGGAATATGATGTTGCATTTAGCTTCAATTTTTTCTTTAATTTGCTTGTAAACTTCGTAATCCTGTGTAGGATTTCCTTCCTTGTCTCTTGCATGAACATGCACCATAGATGCACCTGCCTTGTAGCATTCATATGCTGCCTCTGCTATTTCATCAGGAGAGAGAGGAAGACTTGGTTGTTGTTCTCTTGTTACTTCCGCTCCTGTCAAGCAAGCGGTTATAATTAACTTTTCCATTGTTACCTCCTTAAAATAATTTTTTGCCTAACATCATTTTACAGTATTTGCATAATATAGTCAATTGCTTGTTAATATATTAATAATCTGAAATAATTTAAAAAAATTAGCAAATAGGGTGGAAAATATATTTGATTTATAGTATAACTTTATATGGATAAAATATAACTAAATTAAATGTCCCCTGCCTCTATAGGCGGGTGTCACTTAATTTTTTCAGTGGGAGTTCAATCTCCCACTGAAATCGTTGAATGACGGGCAAAGCCCTTATTGAACATATATAATAAATTAACAGGAGATAAAATGGATAGAGAATTAGCTTTGAATATAGTGAGAGTAACAGAGGCTGCTGCCTTAGGATGCGGCAAGTACATGGGAAGAGGAAACAAGGAAATAGCTGACCAGGCTGCTGTTGATGGAATGAGAAGCATGTTCCAGGTGCTTGATATAGCGGGAACTGTTGTTATTGGAGAAGGAGAATTAGATGAAGCCCCTATGCTTTACATAGGCGAAAAAATCGGAACATGGGAAGATGGATCCCCGGAAATTGATATAGCGGTAGATCCTCTTGATGGAACAAAGTTGGTTGCTAAGGGATTACCAGGTGCCTTATCTGTAGTTGCAGTTGCTCCAAAGGGGTGTCTGCTACATGCTCCTGACATGTACATGGATAAAATAGCAGTAGGGCCAAAGGCAAAGGGATGCATTGACATAACTGCACCTATTGAAAAGAATTTATACAATGTAGCCAAAGCATTGTGCAAAGATATTACAGAAATTACAGTTATAATGCAAGACAGGGAAAGACATCAGCATTTAATAGACAGCGCGAGAAGTGTGGGTGCAAGAATAAAGCTGTTTGGTGATGGTGACGTTGCTGCAGCCATAGCAACATGCTTTGGTGATTCTGGTGTAGATATGTTCATCGGAAAGGGTGGAGCACCAGAAGGTGTTATTTCTGCAGCTGCCATTAAGTGCCTTGGCGGAGAGTTTCAAGGAATATTGAGACCCGACAATGATGAAGAAGAAAGAAGATGCAGAGAAATGGCAGGAAAAGATTGGGGCAGGATTCTTTCCATGGAAGATTTAGCAAAGGGTGATGATATAATATTTGCTGCTACAGGTGTATCTGACGGAGAGCTTTTAAAAGGAGTGAGATATCTGGCAAACAATAGAGCAAGAACTTCTTCCGTTGTTACACGCTCGAAGTCAGGAACAATCCGATTCATTGATACAACTCACGTCTTAGATAAAAAACCCGAATATGCATATGTGAAGTAGGGTGTAGTTTCTATAAATAAATTATATTTGTTTTTTTTCCGGTCTTTTTCAGCTCATCTATCAAGCTGTCAATAATATTTTGCTTGATGTTGTATCCCATTGGGAAGTTTGGATTTTGATGAGCTGGATTGACGGCTCTGCCTACATAGAAATTTATGTGTGTGCCAATATCCGTAAGCATTCTTGTGAGCAGTGAGCATCCGTCATAATCATTGTATTCAATCATATTTTCATAGTTTGATTTATTTAAATTTTTTATATTTTCCAAGGTTTTTCCAAGAGTAAGAACACCTTCTGTCACCAGGTCAAAGCCTTCCATGTATGCCATTGGAGGGATGTCATCCTTCATGGAATCCATGTCTACTTGCAGTTCCTTTCCGAGCTCCCTTTCTGCTATGAGGGCTGTTGTTCCACCGCAGATTATTTTCATGTTGTCGCTTTCCTTCATAATTTCAGCAAGCTTTTTATCCAATGCTTTATTGACAGGGGGTCCAATAAATAAATCTATTACTTCAGGTCGCCTAACCTTTATTGTTAATATTGTTGTATCATCTCCGGGCTCATTATTGTATAAATTGTTGCATACTCCTATAAAGTTTCCATTGATGAGCTGTGCAGATTTATTGACATTGTTTAAATCTTTAAGATATTCACTTACCTCTTCCCATGACCAGCCTAAATTGAGCATCTGCCCAATTCCCGCATGAATTGCCCCATCTGACACGACGCAAAGTGTGTCGCCTTTCTCAAGCTCAATGTTCGATTCATATATTTTCTTGTTGCCTATTATTCTTTCTTTTTTTTCAACAGGAATGATTCTTTTGTGAGAATAATAAAAATATGGTGGATTGTCATATTCAGCAATATATGCATTATTGTTTTTATCAATTTTAATTATGGTAAAAGTAGAGTAAGCAAGCTTTCTTACTTTGCACTCAGGTAGAGTGCTTATTACAGTTTCTATTGTATCATCAATTGAAGCACCGTTTTTAAGCATGGTAACTGCAATTTTTGTTGTCATGGTGGCTAGTATGTTTGCTTTAACTCCACTCCCAAGTCCGTCTGACATAACAATTATGCAGCCGTCATCATCATATATATATTCAACCTTGTCTCCACATAATTCCTCTGTGTATTTATTTAAGCTCTTATAATTAATATCGATGAAATTATCCATCATTCTTCACTTTCCTCTAATACAACTTTCTTAAGCTTAAGCAGTGCTGACTTAGTTTCAGCTGTTGTCTCTCCTAATAAACCAGCTATTTCCTGAGCGACTCTCATTTGCTTTTCTATTACCTTGTCGGCTGTTTCTAAGGTATTTAATTTAAAGTTTACAATTTGTTCCTTTTTTAATTCTTCAGCAGTAATGTCATTTAATATTCCAAATAATATTTTATTTTTTGGCAGATAAATAATGAGCTCATACATTAACATGTTGTAATTCTCAAGGGTTATTTTCCTTCCTACCATATTTACTTCAGTGCTTATGACTGACTTAAAATCATTGTCAGGAATAATGGTTGAAAGGGGTTTGTTTCTTATTTTGCTTATGCTTGTTTTAAACACATTTTCACCCATGGGATTTAAAAATCAACCAAATAGTTAAAAAATTAACAAAATGTTAATATTTCAATAATGTACTTGACTATAAAAAATTTAAGTGATATTATTAAAACACTTACCAAGCACTTATCTTGTATATTCCATGAATGATAAAAATTAAACAGAACGGAGGTTTTTATGGAAAAAGACCAATTAGCCGGTATGAAGCTTTCTGATATGAAAGAACTGGCGAAGTCATTGGGCATGCGCGATGCCTATAAATATAAGAAAGACGAGTTGCTATTTAAATTAAGCAATTATTACAATAATTCAACTAATGAAGACGGCATTCAAAATAATGAAGCTATAGAAAGCAATAATAACAAGTTAACTGAACGAGCTAAAAGTTTAGAAGAATTTGAAAATGAATCCGATGAACCAAGCAGTGAAATAAACCTAACAGGATTGCCTGAGAAGATTGTTGATGAAATAGAACAAAGCGGCGATGAAGCTGTACAGGTAATGGGTATTTTGGAAACACATCCCGACGGATACGGGTTTTTAAGAACAAACAATTATTTAACCAGCGATGAAGATGTCTACATATCTCCTTCTCAAATAAGAAGATTCCATATGAAGACCGGAGACAAGATAACCGGCATAACAAGACCGCCTAAACAAGGTGAGAAATTTAAAGCCCTTCTGTATGTTAAGCAAATAAACGATGAAAATCCTGAATTGTCAAGAAACAGAAAAGATTTTGATACACTCACCCCTATTTATCCAAATCAAAGAATTAAGCTTGAAAGCTCTGGCATTGATAAAACAATGAGGTTAATAGATTTAATTGCACCTATCGGTAAAGGACAAAGAGGTATTATTGTTGCGCCTCCTAAGGCAGGAAAAACAACAATTTTAAAAAATATAGCAAACAGTATAGCAGCAAATTATCCTGAAATTGAAATTATTATGCTTTTAATTGATGAAAGACCTGAAGAGGTTACCGACATGAAAAGAAATGTCAAAGGCGATGTTGTATATTCAACCTTTGATGAAATGCCTAAAAACCATATTAAAGTTGCTGAAATGGTATTGGAAAGAGCAAAGAGACTTGTTGAACATGGCAAGGATGTGGTTATATTGCTAGATAGCATTACAAGACTTTCAAGAGCATACAATTTAACTATAACTCCTACTGGAAGAACATTGTCAGGTGGACTTGATCCAGGAGCATTGTATGGACCAAAAAGATTTTTCGGTGCTGCAAGAAATATTGAATATGGCGGAAGTTTGACAATTTTGGCAAGTGCTTTAATTGAAACAGGAAGCCGTATGGACGATATGATATTTGAAGAATTTAAAGGAACCGGCAACATGGAAATCCATCTTGACAGAAAGCTTTCTGAAAAGAGAATTTTCCCGGCTATAGATATTAACAAATCAGGTACAAGAAGAGAAGAGCTTTTGTTAAATGGCGAAGAACTTCAAACAATTTGGCAGCTTAGAAAAGCCATGAGTAGCTTTTCAGTTGCAGATGTCACTGAAAGGTTAATCGACGGACTGGTTAAAACCAAGACAAACGAAGAGTTCATTAAATTGGCTTCAACTCAATTGCTGAACATAGATAAAATGAAGGATGATCTTGAAGACAGAAATTATTAATACGGTGAATACCATAAAAACTGGTACCATAAAACCATAAAAAACTGCTTAAAAAAAATATTGTAATATATTTTTCATTATGATATAATACTGAAGGTAAATTGATAATATTATTTAATTAATATAGAGCGAGAAAGAGGTGAACAGGATGAAGGAAGGAATACATCCAAATTATAAAACTGTTACTGTTAAGTGCGCATGTGGAAATACTTTTGAAACTGGTTCAGTGCTAGATGAAATCAAAGTTGAAATATGTTCAGAATGCCATCCATTCTTTACAGGCAAACAAAAGTTTGTTGATAAAGGCGGAAGAGTTGACAGATTTAAGAAGAAATACAACATGGAATAATCTTCTATGTATGATTTTGAGCAAACTTAGAGCAAGTGTTTTGCATAATGCAAATCTTGCTCTTTTTTGTATGCCCTAACCCCATTTTTCAGAGTCTTTTTTCAATAAAACCTACCTATAAGTTCTATCGGTTTGTTAACTAAATTTTTAATTATTTCCAAATGCTTTTCATTTGTTGTTATGAGGCAGCTGCAAGATGGTCCCCCTGAATGCTTCAAGTCAACAGCTATAATCTCTTCATATTTAATGTTTAGATTGTTATATTCACATAAATCTTTTAATTCAGCATCTGTTCCTCTTGACCCCACTGGAAGCATTTCTTTTATGTAATTACATAAATATAATTTTTCAAAATCATCAATATCAAGTATCTTGTCAGGATTATTTACAACATCATTACCTACCAATGGTAGACCTACAAGCAAGCATACATCATTTTTTTCAGTTTTCTTATATTTTAATTTTTTTTTGTCACATATGCCAATGCACGTAACACCCATGGAGGTTTGCACTGTCTTTATATTTTCTTCAGTGCTTCCAGTTAGGTGAACTTTGGTTGTTTTAAGCTTGGACAATACTTCATTAAATCCTTCAATGAGCTGCCTGCCGGTGTCATTCATTTCAACTGCCAAACCGTCTGCCAATATCATAGGGGTAAAGCCCATGCTCATAAGCTCAGCAAGAACAACCTTCCCTGTTTGATAAGCGGTAAGCTGAGGTGATGCTTTAACCACATCACATTCCTTTAAACCGATTCCTCCACAGGAATCACAAGAAATTCCAAGATATCTGTTTTCATCAAAATCTATTATAGTTAAATCTCTTATTTGATTAATATTCATAGCACTCTCCTAAAATTAATAATACTAATCTTAACATATATTTTTCCGTTGCCACAGCAAACAAATATTAAGAAATTTTAATATTATAAAGATATATTTGAGAATATATATTCTTATATACAATTTCAAGGAACTTTTTCGAATATATCTCGTCTAATATATTAGAATACAAGAAACCAGGAGTAGCTATGGATAAGGTATTATTAATTTTAAGTTTAATTGCAATATTAACTTCAACCTTTTACATGCTTTACAGCACTGTAAGGTACTATATGGACAGATAAATCAAAAATATTTTCTAAAATACAATGTTATTGTGCATTGTATTTTTTTATGATATAATTTAAAAAATTACCATAATGAGGTCAGGTGGTCAAATTGTCACATCAAGCTATTTATAGAAAATTTCGCCCTAAGATATTTGATGATGTTCTAGGACAGGAGCATGTTACCAGAACATTGAAAAATCAAATATTAACGGATAATATTGCTCATGCCTATCTTTTCAGTGGCATAAGGGGCACAGGAAAGACATCAACAGCAAAAATATTTTCAAGAGCTGTGAATTGTCTTAACAGCCATGACGGAAATCCATGCAATGAATGCGAAATATGCAAAAGCACATTGGATGAAACAAACATGGATGTAATTGAAATGGATGCTGCCTCAAACAATGGAGTTGAAGATATAAGAGAGCTGAGGGACAAGGTAAAGTTTCTTCCTGTAAAAAGCAAATACAAGGTTTATATAATAGATGAAGTTCACATGCTTTCAAAAGGTGCCTTCAATGCACTTTTAAAAACTCTTGAAGAGCCTCCGGAGCATTTATTGTTCATACTTGCCACAACCGAGCCTCAAAAAATACCGGCAACAATTTTATCAAGATGTCAAAGATTTGATTTAAAAAGGATTAAATCCTCTGTAATTGTAGAGAATATGAAAACAATATGCAAAGAAATCAACATTGAATACGATGAAAAGGCACTGAAGCTCATAGCAGCCAATTCAGAAGGAGCTATGAGAGATGCTCTTAGCATATTGGATAGATGCGTATCATTTAATGAACAGAAAATAGATTACGATACTGTAATAAATCTTCTTGGAACGGTTAATTATCAATCTGTGTTAAAAGCAGCAAATTTAATAATTGACAGAGACATTAAAAATGTCATGGTGTTAGTTGACGACATTTTGAACATGGGAAAAGAAATTACAATTTTCCTGGATGAATTAATAATTTGTTTTAGAAACATGCTGATTATTAAAACCACCAATTCAACTGATAATTTAATGAGAATATCAGAGGAAGAAGCAGAAGAGCTTAAAAATGTAAGCAGTAAAATTTCTGTTGATGAAATTGTTAAGTTTATTGAAGATCTTTCAACTGCCCAGCTAGAATGCAAAAGAGCTTTAAATCCAAGAGTTCTTTTGGAAACAAAGCTGATTAAAATGCTCAATGTTGTTAACAATACAAGCATGGATGAATTGATAAACAGAATAATGATGCTTGAAAACAACATCAAAAACAACAGTTTTGAGGAAAAACAAACAAAGCCAGCAAAAAAACATACTGTTTTGGAAACAGAAAAAGAAAAAACTCCATTCAATTATAATGAAGTTAAAATACAAAGTGATGCACTTGCAAAAATAGAACCTTCTGAGCCTAGACAGGAAATAAAATCCTTTGAAAATAAAAGCGATGAAGCAATTTACAATGCAATTATAAATGGATGGCAATTAATTCTTAAAAAGGTTCGAAGCGAAAATGCTGGACTGCAAGCAATCATTAGAGAATCAAAGTTAGATGAAGTTAAGAATAAAAAAGCAGTATTTGAATTTGATCCTAAGTTCACTTTTCACATAAACGCTGCAAACCAGCCTAAAAACAAACAGAAATTCAAGGAAGTTTTAAGCGGCTTTTTAAATGAAGATTGTGAAGTTGAATTTATAATAAAAAAAGAAGATAAATCTATTAAGCCTAAACAAACCATAGATGATGTGTATGCAGATCTTGTAAATGAATTTGGCGAAGAAATAGTTGAATTAAAAGAGGAGGACTAAAATGAAGGGTAGAAAAATGCCAATGGGAATGCCAGGCGGCGGAAATATGAATAACATGATGAAACAGGTTCAAAAAATGCAAAAACAAATGGAAGATATGCAAAATGAACTTGAACAAAGAGAGGTTGAAGCATCAGCAGGCGGCGGAGCTGTTTCAGTTAAGGTAACAGGAAAAAAAGCACTGCTTTCAGTTAAAATAGATCCGGAAGTAGTTGATAAGGATGATGTTGAAATGCTGGAAGATATGATATTAGCTGCTATAAACGAAGCATTTAGAAAAGCTGATGAAATGATGGAAACTGAAATGAAAAAAGTTACAGGCGGAGTAAACATTCCAGGGTTATTTTAATGGAGCATTATACACCACCTATAACTAAATTAATAGAAGAGCTTGCCAAGCTTCCCGGTATAGGAAGAAAGTCAGCTCAACGTCTTGCCTTTCATATTTTGGACATGAAGGGCAATGATGTGGTGGAGCTAGCAAAGGCAATCGTAAATGCAAAAAAACTGACAAAGCATTGTAAGACATGCGGCAACTTGACAGAGGGAGATACCTGCAGCATATGTGGTAACATCAAGCGTGACCATACAACCATATGTGTTGTTGAAGATGTACGAGACATTTCGGCCATGGAAAGAACCAAGGAATATAAAGGAGTCTACCATGTGCTTCACGGTACCATATCACCTCTCGAAGGAATAGGTCCTGATGAAATCAACATCAAAAATCTGATTACAAGACTCAACTCAGATGTTATTGAGGTTATTTTAGCCACAAATCCTACCATTGAAGGAGAAGCTACAGCAGTATACATATCCCGTCTCATAAAACCAATGGGAATTAAAACAACCCGCATAGCCCATGGAATTCCTGTAGGCGGCGACATAGAATATGCTGACGAAGTGACCCTCATGAGAGCCATGGAAGGCAGAAGAGAGATGTAAATGTATGTGTGTAATAAAGTCTTTAACTGAGTAATAAAGTCTTTAACTGTGTAATAAAGTCTTTAACTGGATAATGAATAAATATACTGTAGTCGTACAATAAAGTCGTGGACTAGAAAAGAAATAAATATACAATGATAACTAAGTCAAATGAGTACACATTAAAGCAAAAGATTAAAGGAGATTACTTATGGAGCAATTCTATAAGTGATTTCTTTTTTTATTATGACCTTACAAAAAAACATAGTGGAATACTTTTCAAAAATATTTTGTACTATTACTATATAATATATTTTGGAAAGGAAATACATATGATAAAGTTTTTCCCTAAAGTTTATCCAGATGAGCTAGTATATAGTGTTTTTTCAAGGTATGCTGTACTTAATGGAAACATTAGTACTGAAAGCACTTCATTAGAACTATTTGGTGTTCGTACTGCAAGTTATAGTATATTTTCGCTAAATCACTTAGACTATTTTGTAAAACAGTTGCCTACAGATTTAGGAATATCAGTAGAATCAATCATAAACAACAATTCAATACTTCCTCTATTTAAGCCTTTTATGAGTATTGAGAGGGCAGAGAAAATTATAGGTAAAATTTGCAACGGTATACCAATTTCTTTATTTCACGAAGTTGGATTTAATGTTGGAAACATTACAGAATATAAAGGGCACACTATCAAAATATGTAAACATTGTTTTAAAGAAGAAATAGACAAATACAAAGAAGCTTACATTCACAGAATACATCAAGTTCTAGGGAATCTTATATGTAAAGAACATGACGTTTATCTAAGTGAATATACTGTGCCTAGCCATCTTAATAAAAATATTCTTTTTGATATCAATGACATAGACGTAGAATCTATAGAAATGAATAAAAAAATAGATGTTGAACCAGAACTATTAAATTACTTCACAGATTTATTGGAGGATATTGAATTTGTTTTAAACGGTGGTTTAGATGATTACAATATAGATCACATAAAAAACAAGTATAATGAGAGATTACAAGAAAAAGGTTATCTAAATAATATACTAATTTATCAAAAAAAATTAATTCTCGATTTCAAGGACTATTACCCAGAAGAATTCTTATCAAAACTTAACTCAAGTGTTGATGAAAATAGACAAGACAATTGGATTAATGATATTTTTAATAATTATAATCATTTGATTCATCCTATACGACATTTATTATTAATTAGGTTTTTATTTGGTGGGGCAAAGTATCTAGATGGATATACTTCTAATTATAAAGCATTTGGAAACGGACCTTGGCCATGTTTAAATAAAATAGCCGAACATTATAAAGAATTAACAATAAATGATTATAAAATTACAGCATGTAGAAGTAATAAAATTGTTGCATCATTTGAATGTAGTTGTGGGTTTGTTTACAATAGACAGGGACCAGATCAATGCGAAAATGATAAACATAGAATTGGGAAGATAGTAAGTTATGGTCATTTATGGGAAGATAAGTTGAGGGAGCATGTATTAGAAGGTAAGTTAAGCATAAACCAAATATCAAAAGAGATGAAAACATCTTTTATGACGGTAATAAAGCAAGCAAATATACTAGGCATACTAGATTATTTAGATAAAAAGCAAGTAGTGGAGCCAAAAACTTATAGTAAGAAAATAACAGATGAAGAGTTTAATATTATTAAGATTTAAATTTTAGAATATATTAGAAATAATCCATATGCATCAAGAACACAAATAAAAAAAAATTTATCAAAAAAATATTCATTAGCATATAAAAGAGATAATGAATGGTTAGAATCAATTTTACCTGAAAAGTGTAATAGTAAGGATTCATTAAAAAGAGGTTATAGTCAAGAAGAATGGAAAGAATTAGATGAAAAGACCTTAAATAAGATAGAGATTGCTGTTAAGGAGATATTAAATGATACAAATAATCAAAGAATTACAATTGCTTTAATAGAAAGAAAAATCAAATACAATGGTTTATATAAAAAAAATATAATAGAGAAATTACCTAAGACCAAAGAAAAATTATCTGTAGTATTAGAAACAATTGATCAGTATCGTGATAGGATAAATAAGAATAAAAAAATAATAGAGCCGTAAAGGGGCTCTGTTTTTCCATTTTATTAATTTGTTGTTATATTATGATTTTAAACATCTGACAGATGCACCAGAATGATTAATTTTCAACTCTACAAACAAAATCGAACTTGGACTTATGAAACAAATAAAAAAGCCTAAAACGGAAATTACAACGGGTTCAGTTTTGAGGTGCAAAACATAAAATCTCAACAATTTTCACAAGTAAAATCACATGCATTTTTGAACATGCCCCTGTCAAGTGGACAGTGGAAATAATTAAAAATTTAATCTTAAAAGGTCAATCATTTTTTTAGGTGGTTGGCCTTAATTTATGCCGACTTGCCCAATAGATATTGCCTATACTCTAATGGAGTCATACAGTTTAATCGTTTCTGGTATCTTTGATTATTGTAATAATTTATATATTCAATTACCTCTTCTTTTAATTCATCAAAAGTGATGAATTTTCTAAGGTAATACATTTCTGATTTTAACATTCCCCAAAAAGCTTCCATTGGACCATTATCAATGCATCTTGATACTCTTGACATACTCTGTATCATACCTGCGCTATCAAGTTTTTTCTTGAAATTTTTAAAAGTATACTGATATCCTCGGTCACTATTATGCCGAATTC
This sequence comes from Sedimentibacter sp., assembly GCA_050173715.1. Taxonomy (GTDB): domain Bacteria; phylum Bacillota; class Clostridia; order Tissierellales; family Sedimentibacteraceae; genus Sedimentibacter. Next base: position 3,814 of record JBFXKO010000033.1, on the reverse strand, counting down.
GGCATAATAGTGACTATACCGAAGAAAAAACTATGCCGAAATTTCGCTGTAACCATTGCTGTTGTTTATGATATTATATTTTCTTCGGCATAGTATATATCACCTAATCCAGAGAGTAAATAGCTTTCCTAACATCCTCTCGCTTCCATATTTTATCGCTGTCTCCGAACTTTGGAGTTGCTTTATTCATTGCTTCACTCATCATTTCAAGTGTTGCAAAAGCGTAAAAACCAGAGGTTGTTGAAATACTTTCGTGTCCCAATAACTGCATGATAAATGGAAGTGGCACGCCATTCCTATATAAATCCATTGCTTTTGTTTTTCTAATCAAATGGCAATGAACATTTTCAGGCACATCTTCGCAAGTTTCTCTTGCTATGTTAGAAGCAGTTTTTAGAATTAAACTTATGCTATCGGTAGACAACCGGTGAGGTTTTCCATCTAGCAGGCTATAAAACAATGGACCTTCACACCCTGTTGGATGAAACTCCTTTAAATATTCCTCAAGATGTTTAATTGTTTTGGCCATTAGTGGGACATTCCTACTCTTGCGTCCCTTACCTATCAAGGTAATATACTGATTTTTTGCTTCCAGATGCAACGAAGAGCAGTTCAGATCTGATAGTTCCTGTACTCTTGCACCTGTGTCATATAAAAGGATTAATATCATTCGATTCCTTCTGTGTTTACTGGTTTTAGAATCATATGCAGAAAGAATTGCTGATGTTGCTGTTTGCTGTAAATACTGTATGGGTTTCTTTTCTTCTTTAAGTTTTTTAACGGAACAAACCTCAGTATATAATCCCCTTAATTCAAAATCTTCTTCACTACAATACTTTAGAAAAGAACGTATTGCAGTAAGCTTAAGATTGATGCTTTTTGGTGAGTATCCCAGCTCCTTTAACCAACTAACATAATCCTTAACGTTATCTCTGGAAAAAACATCAAAAGTAACTTTTTCATTTGATAACAATTTTATCGCTTCAAGAAAACTTAAATATGTTTTTAAAGACTGCTTGTAGGTTTCTACAGATTTATCAGATAGATTTTTAACTACCGGCATGTAGTCATGTAAATAAATGCGGGCAAGTTTCCAAAAGTCGCTGTCCTTTTTTCGTTTATATTTCATACTCTTCAACCTCTGGAATAATATCCTCCATAGATGCTGAAAGTACTGAATACTGCGGAAAGTAGTCAGGACTGAGATGTATGTAATAATAGGTGCTTTCTAAAGAAGAATGACCCATATATCTCATTAAATATGGTAGCATTGCGTGCACATTTTTTCCTTCCATCGACCAGCGCATTATATTTGCACATGCAAAGTGATGTCTAAAACCATAAGCTATTGGCTTAACTTTTCCATCACGCTTTAACCCAGCAGAAATCCAAATGTTTCTGAAATTCGCTGATACAGCGGTTGAGGAACATATGCCACCATTTCCACCAGGAAAGAAATATTCTCTATTAGGGAAACAGGTTTCTATTGCCTTATTATAATGCTTTAAGTATAAAATCAACTCATCAGATAGGTATAATCGCCTATCTCTATGAGCCTTTGATTGCAAGATATCTACATACCCTTCGTTCAGATGCACATTTTCACATTTTAGATTTCTTGCCTCGGCACATCGTGTTCCGCAACAGTATAAAAGTCTGTATAAGGCAGGAAAAACATAAGGTCTTCCCAAAGCTTTATGTTTAAGAACATAAGAATCACATTCCTTGAAAAAAGACTGTATTTCGTCATCTGTCATAAGATAAACTTCAGCATGATAACGCTGTATCGTATACCGATCATCTAGTATATATGCATCGTTATTACCAATACTTCTTAGGAAGCGACCATATTCCCTAATAGGAGAAATCCAGCTTCTATCCTGAGTTATTGATTTGTTAGCATGCTGATTTGCCCATCCTTCTGCGATCTCTTTGGTGAGACTGCTATGGTTACCGTGCTCGTAATTAAATATATCAAGTTGCCGAAGATATACTTGACCAGTTTTATATTCAATTCCTAAGGCTTTTTTGAACGAAAGAAAATCTAAAAGACTAGGTGCAAGGTTGCTTGTAAATATGTTCATGGATTCACCTCCGTAGAGATGCCAATCATAGGAAGAACACAATCCTTAAGCCTTGATTCATCTGTCGTTATATATATGTCAGTAGTATCAGTATTAGAGTGACCAAGTATTGCCGCAATAGTAGCTATTGGAACCTCATTTTTCACCATTGTTGATGCGGCATTATGGCGCAACATGTGCATTCCAAAGATTCGTTTATCCTTACTGATTTTGGACTGTTTAAAAAGCCGACTTACCACGTAATAACATGATGCATGATCTGATAAATGGTCAAATGGAGCAAGCTGCCTTACAAACAGGAAATCATTATTAGTCTTAGGTCTTTCTTCGGAGATATACCTTGCTATAGCGTTACCTACTGATGTAGTAAGTGGTAAGCAAACTGTATTGCCAGTTTTGCTCTGCTTAAAGGATATAGTTTCATTAATCCAATCGATATCTGACAGTTTTAAGTTTATAAGATCACAAGCTCTGATTCCGGATGATAAACCTAGCAATACAATAGCCGCATCTCTGTGAGTAGCTTTGCCTGACTCAATGGTATCTTTGATCTGTTCTTTCTCCTCATCAGTTAAGGTGGGAATAATTCTTTTTGACCTGAAGGCATGAATCCCTTCAATGGAAGCAAAAAGATCATTCCTATTGATATATTTTAAAAATAGCCTTAAACCGCAAAGAACTGCTCGATGGCGACACTGTTTTGTGTATTTCAAGTAGTCAATAACGATGCTCGGAGATAGTACCTCAATATCTAAAACCATGATTTTATTTAGATATTGAAGGAAGTAGTATAGCTCATACTCATAAAAATGTATTGTGTTTTCGCTAGTATACTTAGTTTGTAGAAATGCACTGTAATTGTGGTAAATCTGTATATGCTTATAATTAGATGGTTCCATCTTGCCACGTTTTAATGTAGCAAAATCAAAAGCTCCAGTGCTGTAATACGAATTTAGTAAACGTATGAATCGCCCTTGAGTATGATAGCGATTTTTGCTGAACTTTCCAGTTTTAATGCTTATTACATCTTCAGCATAGGTTTGCCCAAAGTCTGGTGTGTATTCCGTGATGCCTTTATTTTTACAAAAGGCTTTAAAGCGTCTAACCACGCCTTTGTAGTTAAAGATAGTGTGTTCGTGATAACCAGCGTTATCTAGCGCAGATAATAATGTATCGCAGATAAAGTTAATTTCCATTTTGAAGTACCTCCTTATATTTGGTACTTCAATTATAAAATACTATACCGAAGAAAAGGTATTTATGCTAGCAAAAATAACGAAAATTGAAATTTTTCGGCATAGTTTTTTCTTCGGTATAGTCACTATTATGCCGAATTCGGCATAATAGTGATAATGGAAAACAATATACATCAGATTGGCTTAAAAAGGCATGTGCAAAGCTTGATATCAGGCTACTACATGCGAAGGCGTACCATCCGGAAGGAAAAGGAAAAATTGAATCCTTTAACAAACATTTGGATGTATTCTTAAAGGAAGCTGCCTTATCAAGACCAAAGAGCCTTGATGAACTTAATCATATGCTAGATGTATGGATTAATGAGTACTATCATAAGAAACCACATACCTCATTAGGCGATATCTCACCTGAAACTGCATTTAAAACAGATACGCGACCATTAACATATATAGATGTTGCAAAATGTTCTGAGGCGTTTTTACACACTCAGGAACGAAGTGTTGATAAAACAGGATGCATAAGTTTTGACGGAT